>DATIYM010000007.1:0-294725 GCA_035517615.1 Gemmatimonadales bacterium | reverse complement strand
CCGAAGATGGCCGCCGCCCAGGCGCTGCTCGTGTACGTGCCGTACCAGGACCCGGCACGCTTCGCGTCGAAGCCGAGGCCGCCCTGCTCGAGCGGCGCCACCATGTACAGAATGAGAAACGCGCGCATGCCATAGTAGCTGAACCGCTCCCACATCTCCGTGAAGAACAGCGTGGAAAGCCCCACGGGGTGGCCGAACCAGCTCCGCGGTTCGGTGGTGGGTTCAGTCGAATAAATCATTCTGATCCACCGATTCCGGCTCGCGCGGGAGCCGCAGCAGCTCGCCGAGACGTAGTTCCCAGCGCTCGACGTCGAACTGATGCTCGTTCAGAAGGGCGCGGCGCAACACGGGCGAGAGGCCGTGAAAGGCTGCGAGCATCTCGATGGTCGACTCTCGCAGGGCCTGGGCGCGAAACGGGTCCTCGTTCGCCCCCATGTCTTCGAGAATCGCCTGCTCGGAGCGCGACGCGACGATCGGCTCGGCGCGTCCTTCCACGAACACGTTGGTGCGCCGTCTCGGCCCGCGGTCGTCCTCGATGGGCATCAGGCCGATGATCGCATCCGACCGCCAGAACTTGCCGTAGCCCAGCGACACCATCCTGGCGCGGTCCCCATTCATCCGGGTCAATGTCCTCCCTTCCGCACCCTCAGTCCTTCTTCATGCGCTGCTTCAGCTCGCGGAGCTGTTCTTCCGCTCGTCGCTCGCGCGCCGCGCTGTCCTGCTCCTGTTCGACACCGGGACGTTCGCCCCCGCCACGCTGGAGATCACGCCAGGCGCGCTCCGCACTCCGTTCCGCCTCGGTTCGCGGCCGGTCACGTTCGGCCTGGACCACCTGATCGCGCATATCCTGCACCTCGCGTTCGACGAGCGCGACTTCGGCGCGTTGTGCTTCGAGCTTGCGTTCGAGCACCACGATGCGCTCGCGGTGCCTCGCGGCAAAGCGCTCGGCCACGACCACGGTTTCCCCATCCTGGATCTCGCCGGCCAGCCGACCGCGACGCTCGGCATCGGCCAGGTGGCGGCGTTCGGCCCCGAGGTCCGCCTCTACATGGGTGAGTGCGCTGCGCATCTCCTCGAGGGACGCCTTGGCTTCGATCAAGGCCTCGCGCATCTGCCGTACGAGGTCGCGCAGATCACGGTCCGCCGGCGGCGTGGCGGCGTCGAGAGCCGAACGGAGCGCGCTGCGCAGGCGATCGAACACGCCGCGCTAACTCTTGCGGATCGTCTTCGCGAAAAACGCCGAGTACACCTGCTCGACCGCGCGCGATTTGCACTTGGGGCACGCGGGGCGGCGTCGGCCGCGCGCGGCAATCTCTTCGGCGTGGCTGAAGCGTTGGCGGCATTTCGTGCAGCGGTATTCGTAGATCGGCATAGGAAGCCCAACGTATTCCCCGGTGAAACGACGGTCAAGTTGACGAAGTCGAGGCCGATTCCAGATTGTCGGGATGCGCCCGCGGTCGCTCCCCTTCCTGCTCGTGGTCGCCGCCTGCAACGGTGGGCTCGAGCCCACGAACGCGCTCACGACCTGCCCCGGCGGCCTCGTGGGAATCTGCGGAACCGTCACATTTCGCGGCCGGGTGCCGGACAGTACGGCGGGAGTGTACATCGTCGCCTACTCCACGTTCCCGCAGGCGGCCGACGATTTGCTCAACTTCAAGCCGTTCCCGCCCCCGTCACTGCCATTGCCCGGCGACACCACCACGTTCTACTCGGTGGCGCTCCCCAACGGGCGATACGAATGGATCGTGGCCGCCTGGGTCAAGCAGGGCGCGCTCTCCCCCGCGAGCGCGGACTCACTGATCTATGAGGCGGGGTTCTACCGTGACGGTGGCGACACGACGTCCCACGGCACTGGCATTGTCGTGGTGAACGGCACGGGAACGGATTCGATCAACATCATCGTCGATTTCGACACCATGCATCCGATCTCGTACTACTTCCCCACCCCGTGATACGCCGCGCGGCAGTACCCGTTCTCCTGGTGGCGATCGCCTTTCCGGCCATGGGCCGCTGCCAAACGGCGACGCTGTACGGCACGGTCCGTGATTCAGCGACTGGGGCACCGCTCGAGGCGGTGCGCATCACGCTGCCGGGCGTCCGTACGGTCGCCATGACGAACGCGGCCGGCCGCTACCGCTTCGAGGGCGTGCCCGCGGGCCAGGTGCTCGTGTCGGTGCAGCGCTTCGGATACACGCCCCGCGCGGACAGCGTGCAGGTCCCCGTTCGGGACTCACTGCGCGTCGACTTCGTGCTGGCAGCGAATGCCTACTATCTCGCGCCCGTGATCGTCACCGCCGGCAAGCGATCCCAACTCGTGGATCGCGTGGTGGCAAGCGTCGTGGTCATTCCCGACTCGGAGATTGCGCGGCGCGCGGTCACTACTATTGATGAAGCCGTGGACAAAGCGCCCGGCGTGCAGTTTCTGGGCGGCCAGATCAACATCCGCGGCTCGAGCGGATTCGAGCAGGGACTCGGGTCGCGCGTCCTGCTCCTCGTCGATGGAGTACCGGCAAATCAGGGCGACCGCGGCGGGATCGACTGGGACCTGATTCCGGTCGATCAGGTGCAGCGAGTGGAGATCGTAAAGGGCGCCGGCTCTTCGCTGTATGGATCCGCGGCGCTGGGCGGCATCGTGAATCTCATCACGCCCGACATCCCCGACGGCGCCCATGGCCGCATCCGGGCGGTCGGAGGCACGTTCGCTCCGCCGCCGCATTCGATCTGGGAGTTCCGGGATGCGCGCGGGGCACTGGAACGGCTCGATGTGTCCGGGAGCTACGGCGGAGACGCGCTGCGCGCGGCGATCGCGGCCGGCGGATGGCATTCGGATGGCTACCGCCAGCAGGACTCGAGCGACACATGGGAGCTCTCGGGCAGAGGCGATTGGTATCCGTCGCAGAGTAATCGACTGCATTTCCTGGCGTCGTGGGTCAGCCACCAGTACGAAGATCCACTGCGCTGGTGCGAATTCGGCCGTTGTCCCGGGGACAGCGGGCTCGCCTATCAGCCGTTCTTGATCGACACCGCTGTTGCCGGCGCCTTTACGCGATCAGACAAGGGCCTGTTCGCGGCGACATTCGAGCATCGCCCGTCGGAAACCGCATCGTCATGGCTGGCACGCGGCTCCTGGCTGCGCACGGATTTTACCGACATCCGCCGGCCCACAGGTGAATACGGCGTGAGTAATCGAGAGGGGCTCGAGCTGCGCGGCGAGCTGGAGTCGGCGTCCAATCCCGGTCGGGTCGTGACCGTGGGCACAGAGCTCACGCGTTCCGACGTGACGAGCGACGCATTTGGCATTCACGCGGAAGGCGCGTATGCCGCCTATGCCGAAGGCGAGCAACCGCTGGGCGCCGCACCGGTGCGCGTCACCGCCGGCGCGCGTGTCGATCTCCTCAACGTGGACGGCGGGGACATCAGCGCGGTCGTGAGCCCACGAATTGGGGCGGTCGTTCCGAAGGGCCGTCTCGTCTGGCGGGCGTCGGCCGGTCGCGGATTCCGAGCCCCGTCCCTCGCCGAACGCTTCGTCCAGACGTCGCTGGCGGGGATTACCGTGATTCCCAATCCCGATCTGGTGCCCGAGTCTGCCTGGTCGTTCGAGCTGGGAAATTTCGCGCAGGTTGCGTCACGTCTCACGACCGACGTGGCCCTGTTCTGGACCGAGGCATCGAATCTCATCGAGCCCAGTGTCGCGAACGGCGCGGAGATCCAGTTTCGTAACGTCACGCGCGCTCGGCTTGCCGGTGTGGACGCGGCACTGGCGTTCTTTCCATTCACCCAACGCCTGGGATTGAAACTCGCCTACACGCTGCTCTATGCCGAACAGCTGGCGCATGATACGGTCCCCGAGCAGCCGCTCGCCTTCCGTCCGAGGCACTTGGTCACCGCGGCCGCGGATTACCGCCTGGGTCGGTTTACCGCTGGCGGCGACTTCCGATTCATGAGTCGGTACGAGCGAGTCGAGCTGTACCCGCCCTCCGATCCCATCCTGGCCCCTAAGGTCTTGGACCTCCGGGCGCGCTACGATATGGGCATGCTGAGCGTGCTCCTACGTGCGCAGAATGTCCTTAATTACATCTATAACTTGGTGCCACAACAACTTGCGCCTGTGCGAGCCGTTTCCGTCACTGCCACAGTGTCGTATTAGATTGGGTCCCCAATGTGCAGGCATTCCCTGGTGCTGATTGCAACGATTTCAGGCGCAACGGTAGCAGCAGCGCATTCCCAGGGCACCGTGCTTGAGGGGACTTGGGAGTTGAACGCGTCTGTTTGGTGCGGATTTCGACCGGCCGCTCAAATCTGAGGTCCGCACCGCGGCCTGGCGCACCGGCGATCGCCTGATGATCGGGACGGGGTTCGTACCCGAGGCGGACTCGGCCGAGCTTCGTGCGGTGACGCTTGGCGCGCCGTATCCGACGACGGTGACCGAGGTCGTAATGGGACAATGAAGGTGTCATGGGTGAGCGCGCTGCTGATGGGCGGAATCGCGGTCGGCGCGTGCAGTGCTGACCGGAACCATTCGCCTACGTGCGGGCTGGCCCTGCTCGTCGGCCCGAGCATGATCCAGCAGCGCCTCGGGATCGCCACCGCCGTGGTCACCGAGTCGCCACGCGGCCTGCCCGCGACATTGCCCGCGCGAGTGATCTTCGTCGGGGAGGGGGCCAAGCCTCCGGAAGGAGAGGTTCTCGTGGCGTACAATCACGAGCAGCTCGTCGTCGGCTACCAGGGTAGCGGGTTCCCGCCCGCCCCCGGAGGCTATGGCTTGCTCGTGGTCGATGACTCGACGCAGCGCGCCGAGGGGGTCCTGATCTACGAATCGGATGCGCCCCGCAACTTCCCCCAACTCGGCACGATTACGGGCGGCGACCGGACAGTGCCCCTGTTCGGCGTGCGGGTGGACTGGCCGGGGGTGAACAACCCGCGCTGTCCGCTGCTCGGCGCGGCGCTTGAGGGCGAAGCGGCGGCGAAATGAGTCTCCCACACGTCGTTGCCGTCACCGCAACACGTCGCACGGATGAGGGTCGCGAGCGCATCGCGCTCAATGCGGCCTACGCCCGCGCTCTCGGCTCCGCGGGTCTGGCACCGCTGATCGTTCCATCGACGCTCGACCCGAAATATGCGGCCGACGTGCTGGCGCGGGTCGACGGACTGCTGCTCACGGGGGGGGAGGACGTGGATCCAACGAGTTATCACGCTGCGCCGCATCCCAAGCTCGAGGAGACCGATCCAGCGCGGGACGCGGTCGAGCTCGCTCTGATCGCCGCATCCCGGACACGCTCCATTCCAGTGCTCGGCATCTGCCGCGGCATCCAGATTCTGAACGTGGCGTACGGCGGCACGCTGTATCAGGACCTTCCGAGCGAGCGGCCAACGGGGATCGACCACGCCGACGAAACCCAGCGCCATGGGATTCGCATCGCGCCGGATTCCCTGGCGCATCAGATCGTGCGCAGGACTGAGCTTTCGGTGAACAGCCGGCATCATCAGGCGGTTCGCGATCTTGCGCCGGGGCTCAAGGCGACCGCGTGGGCCGACGACGGCCTGGTGGAAGCCGTCGAGCCTGCCGCCGATAGCGACGGCGCGTGGGTGCTCGCGGTGCAGTGGCATCCCGAGGACGATACCGAGCAGTCGTTGTTCCGGGGATTCGCGCGGGCGCTGAACAATCGTGGCGCGGGGGTGCCCTGATGTTCTCGTTCCCTTCCCCCGAATGGGTGCGCGCTTACGGCGATGCCATCAACGGCAATGCTTCATACCGTGACGCCTCTGCGGCATGGACGCACGGAGCCGTGGCGTTGATCGTCAACGCGCAGCCCGACATCGGGCTGCCTCAGGCCGTTGGGGTGTGGCTGGATCTCGATCGCGGCACGTGCCGCGAAGCGAAAATGGTCACCCCCGTCGAGGCATCGAAGGCGCCGTTCGTGCTGACCGCGGACTATGGTCGCTGGAAGCAGGTGCTGCGGAAGGAGCTCGGGCCGATCGCCGGCATCATGCAGCGCAAGATCGCGCTGCAGGGCTCACTGCCGATCGTGGTAAAGTTCATCAAGTCCGCCGAGGCGCTCGTCGAAACCGCGACGACGGTCCCGACGAAATTTCTCGATGAGAAAGACGGTCGTCCGGTGAAGAGTTAAAGCGTCCGCAGAATCTTTTCGGGCGTCACGGTGTCGGGGAAGATGAATCGATCGCTCATCCGGTTGAACGCGACCCGGAGCGCAGTGAAGCGATCGGCCGCAGCGCGGAAGATCGCGGCCATTCCGAGATGCTGCGCCAGGGGATGACGTGCCGCGAGATCGTACCCGTGCCGTCCCAGCTCATCGTAATACGGAAGATCCGGTCCGCCGGCGGCATTGCGTCGCGCCGCCACGTAGTCGGGAAACAGCCCGGCCAGCCAGAGGCTGTAATTACCGAGGTGCGTCTGCAGCAGGAATCCCCGCTCGCCGTTCTCTTCCAGTCCGGACAGATCCGCGAGGATGTCCACGAGATATCGGTACGACACGTCGTCGCTCTTGCGGACGCGCGCGTGCCGCCCGTGGTCACTGAACTCGAGGAACAGGGTTCCGAGATAATCGGCCAGCTCGCGGTCGTCGACGTGGGCGGCGAGCAGCGTGTGACGCACGACGACATACGTGAACAGCACCGCGGACGGCACGATGAGCGAGCGGACCGCGAGCAGCGCCGGGAGGAGCTGCGGATCGTCGAGCAACGCGTCCGGACCCGCTTCGAGCAGCAGCCGTTCGTAACGCGCCCGCCGCGCCGCGTCGCCCCGGGCCAAGGCCACGACCATGACGCGCAGATCGTTCGCGCGCAACTGCGTCCGCAGGTTTGCCAGGATCATGCGTAGCCCTCCAAGGGAACATACCCCGAAGAACGGCACCGAGTTGCTCGCCCGGCTTACGGCACTCGCTCAGGAACTGGCCGGCGCGTTCCGTCCGCGCACCGCGATCGAGTTGGTCGCTCGCGCGCTCACCGAGCTACTCTCGCCGGATCATCTCGTCATCGTTCTCCTCGATCAGGAAAACCGCTTGTCCGTCGCCTACGACTCGGCGTCTGGCGCCGGCACGCATTCCGCGGACCCGCTCGTCCAGTTGGCGCTCGAGCGCGGCCCGCTGCTGTTCGCGCGCAACGTGGCGGCGCTCGCCAAGAGCCACAACATCGAGCTGGGGCGCGATGCGCCGGCGTCGTGGATCGGCGTGCCGGTCATGGCATCGGGACGGCCGATCGGCGCCGTCTCGCTGTCGCGCGAACGGGCCGCGGCGTTCGGACCCGACGACCTGACGCTCGTGGCAGCGGCCGTCGCGCAGGCAGCCATCGCCCTCGAGAACGGCCGCCTGCTCGAGCTGCTCTCGTCGGCCAAGCGCGAATGGGAGCAGACGGTCGACGCCATCACGCAGGCCATCTGCATCGTGGACGCGAACGGCGTCGTGCGCCGCGCCAACCGGGTGTTCGCCGACCTCGTGGCGACCCCAGTGACCTCGATTCCCGGCCGGCCTTGGCTCGATCTCGTGCCTCCAGGGTGGGCGGAGGCAATCGGGCGCGCGGTGACGGAACGCACCCCGAACACGGCCGATCTGCGCGCCGGCGAGCGGCCGCTCCAGCTCACGACCATCCCGCTCGCCGACACCGGTGCCGCGGTGCTCCTGCTCGAGGACCAGTCGGAGAAACGACGGCTCCAGGATCAGCTGATACAGTCTGAGAAAATGTCGGCGATTGGTCAACTGATTGCGGGCGTCGCGCACGATCTCAACAACCCGCTCGCCTCGGTGATCGGCTTTTCCGACTTCCTGGCCGAATCGCGGGAGGTGCCTCCCGCCCTCGCCGAGCCGCTGAACGTCATCCGCCAGGAGGCCGAGCGCGCCGCGACGATCGTGCGCAACCTGCTGTCGTTCGCGCGCAGCCAGGAGGGCGAGCGAAAGGTCCAGTCGCTGAAACCGCTGCTCGAATCCACGCTCGCGCTGCTGCGCAATCAGCTCATGGCGCACAAGGTCGAGGCCACGCTCGAGCTCGAAATCGACTTGCCCGATCTGGAAATCAACGCGAACCAGATCAAGCAGGTGTTCGTGAACCTCATCAATAACGCCACCCAGGCCATCGCGGGTGCGAACCGCAGTGGCCGCGTATGGATCACCGCCAAACGCTGGCTCGACGGCGTCGCGGTGAGCGTGGCCGACAACGGTCCAGGAATCCCTGAAGAGCTGATCCCGCACGTGTTCGAGCCGTTCTTTACGACCAAGCAGGAGGGCGAAGGCACGGGGCTCGGCTTGTCGATCTGCCAGGGCATCGTGAAGGAGCACGGTGGCCGCATCACGCTCGATGCCCGGCCCGGCGCGGGAGCGATCTTTACCGTCGAGCTGCCCGGCGGCACGAGCAGCGCACCGCGCGATCCGGCGGCGGAGCCGGTGGCCGATGCGCAGGCGCTCCGCGTGCTGGTCGTGGACGACGAGCCGCACATTCTCTATTACATGCGCTCCACCCTCGAGAGCTGGGGCCACACGGTCGAAGTGGCGTCGGACGGCGCCTACGCGCTCGAGCGCGCGATCGCGGATCCATTCGACGTCATTATCTGCGATCTCCGCATGCCGCACCTCGGCGGACGCGAGATGTATCAGCGGCTGGCCCGGCAGCAGCCACTGGCCGCGCGCCGGGTGATCTTCGCCACCGGAGACACGGTGCGGGGCGATACGCTCCACTTTCTCGAGAGCCTGGATCGCCCCTATCTGCACAAGCCGTTCACGCTGGCCGAGCTGCGCCGGGTGATCGGCCGTGTCGGGCAACGGTTGAGCTGACTCCGTTCCGGGTCATCGAGGTCGATGCAGGCCGCGAATGGCGCGGCGGGCAGAACCAGGTGCGTCTGCTCGCGCGCGAGCTGACGCGCGGGCACGTGGTGGACATCGAGCTGGTCACGGGTCG
This sequence comes from Gemmatimonadales bacterium, assembly GCA_035517615.1. Classification (GTDB taxonomy): domain Bacteria; phylum Gemmatimonadota; class Gemmatimonadetes; order Gemmatimonadales; family GWC2-71-9; genus AG25. The sequence goes on along the minus strand of DATIYM010000007.1, from coordinate 285,821 downwards.
CGGCGGCGAGCTCGGCCGGCGGGCGCGGGCGGACGGCGTGACCGTACACGAGGTCCCCTGGACGATCTCCTACGATCCGCGCGCCCTTTGGGGTCTGCTGCGCCGAATCCGCGCGTTCCGGCCCGCAATTCTTCACGCCCACGACAGCCACGCGTTACAACTCGCCGCCTGGGCTCGGCGACTCGCGGCGGCCGATGCCATCCGGCTCTGTGCGACGCGTCGTGTCGACTTTCACGTGCGTGCCGGCGGCGTGTGGTTCCAGGCGGACAGGATCATTGCCATTTCGCGCGCGGTGCGAAACGTGCTTGTGTCGGACGGCATCGCTTCTGATCGGGTGGCGGTCGTGCCTTCCGGAATCGATCCCGACGAAGTGCGGCGTGCCGCGGCCCGGCCGCTCGGGATTCGCGAGCGCATCGGCGTCCCGGCGGATACACCGCTCGCCGTCAACGTCGCGGCGCTGGTACCCCACAAGGACCAGCGCACACTGATTCGCGCCGCTCTGCTCGCCCGCACCGAATGCCCGGCGCTGCGCTGGGCGATCGCTGGGGAAGGCGAGCTTCGCACCACGCTCGCGGCCGAGATCCGGAGGCTCGAACTCGAGGATCGCGTGTACCTGCTAGGGTACGTGCCCGATGGGGATGCGCTGATCTCGGAGGCCAATGTGCTCGTGATGTCTTCCAGCGAAGAGGGATTGGGGAGCGTCGTGCTGCACGCGATGGCGCTCGGCACGCCGGTGGTGGCCACGCGGGGCGGGGGACTTCCGGAAATCGTCCCGCCCGAATGGCTCGTGCCGGTTGGCGAAGCACAGCTGCTCGCACAGAAAGTCGTCGCCGCGCTCACCCATGCTCCCCGATCGACGTTGCCGCCACACGGCACTGCCGCCGAGATGGCGCGCGGCGTCTTGGCTGTGTATCAGTCACTCGCCTAGATTAGCAGCCCGATGATCTATGTCTGCGTTCCGGTGCACGACGAGGCCCGCACGGCGGGCCTCGTGCTCTGGAAAGTGCGTCAGGTCTTTACCGATTTCTCCCGCGAATACCAGCTGCTCGTGTGCGACGATGGATCGACCGACGGGACCGCCGGCGTTCTGGCCGCGTACGCGAAAGTCCTGCCGATGAGCGTGGTGACGCACCGCGAGCGGCGGGGCTATGCGCGGAGTATCGAGGAGCTGCTGCGCATCGCGCTGCAGCGCAGCGATCGTCCCCGCCGCGACTGCGCGATCATTCTGCCGGCGGATTTCAGCCAGTCGCCCGACGTCATGGAAGACATGGTGCGGCAGCTCGAGTCCGGAGCCGATATCGTGGTCGCCGAGCAGGTGGGCGAGCGCGGCGACGCACCGCGGGCGCTGCGTTGGGCGAGGCGGGTCGCCCCGCGCCTCCTCAGGCTTCCCGGGCTGCGCGACACGATTTCGGGATTTGTCGCGCTCCGGCTCATCGTGTGGCGTCAGGCACAGCGACGCGACGGCGCGCCGTTGCTCACCACGGAGGGGTGGTCGGCGAACGCCGAGTTGCTCGCGCGCGTGCTCCCGCAAGCCCGCCGCGTCGGAGCGGTGCCGGCGATCACCCGCTATGACCTCGTCCAGCGAGCGCCGCGCAACACACCCTGGCGGCAGCTCGTAAGCGTCTGGCGCGCACGCCGCGCGATCCGGGCGGCGCGCGGGGTTGCCACGGCGCTCGCGCTGCTCGTGGTCGCGGGGCGGGGCGCGGCACAGGGCACCAGCAATGGCGCGGGACGCAGGGCGTCCGCCGCGCCCCACCCTGCCTCTCCCTCCGCTCACTCTCCCAGGGGTTCCACGCCGGTTCCGTTCGCATTAGGCGAGCGACTCGTCTACGCCGCCCGATTTGGCGTGTTTTCCGTCGGCGAGGCCACGCTCGAAGTCGCGGGCGTGGACACGATTCGCGGCGTCCCGTCGGTCCATTTTCGATTTCACATCGAAGGCGGCGCGCTCTGGTATCACCTCAACCAGACCCTCGAATCCTGGGTGGGGCAAGCCGATTTCCGCTCCCGCCGCTTCTGGAATCAGACCGAAGAGAAGGGCAAGACGTGGGAACGACACTTCGAGATCTACCCGGAGTCTGGCTACTACCACGAAGCCGGAACCGACTCGACGCCGCGCACCGTCCCCGAGCCGCTCGATGACGCAGCCTTTCTCTACTGGATCCGCACCGTCCCGCTCGCCGACAATCAGCGCTATGAATACCGGCGGTACTTCCGGCCGGAGCGAAACCCCGTGATCATCGAAGTCCTGGGCCATGAAAAAGTGAATGTGGCCGGGCGCAAGTGGGATGCGATTGTCCTGCGCCCCACGATTCCGAACGGCGGTGGCATCTTTGCCGAGAAATCCGACGCCCGCATGTGGGTCTCGGACGACCCGCAGCGCGTGGTGCTCGGGCTGCAATCGAAGTTTTCGTTCGGTGTGGTGACGCTCAAGCTGAAGGCGTTCGACCCTGGCGAGGCGCGGGAGGAAGGCGGACACTCATGACGGATTACCGCGAAGCCGACCTGTCGAGAATCCGAACCGTTTCCATTACCCGCCGCTCCAACAAGGTCGATCCATCGTTGCTCGGGCAGCCGCCGCGCGAAGACTTGAGCTTTACGGCGTTCTGGGAATCGCTTCCCGACGTCCTCGCCGTGCGCGACATACGGTATCTCGTCGCCGCCATGGTGCGCGCCACCGGACGCCGTGCCGTGGTGGTGATGCTCGGCGGTCACGTGATCAAAGTGGGGCTTGGCCCCCTGCTCATCGAGCTGATGCGGCGACGCGTCGTCACCCACCTGGCGCTGAATGGCAGCGCCGCCATTCATGACTTCGAGCTCGCGGCGTACGGCGGGACGAGCGAAGATGTGGCGGCCGGACTCGCGGACGGAACGTTCGGGATGGCGGAAGAAACCGGGCGCGACATGAACGCCGCGATCGTCGAAGGCGCGCGAGCCGGTCAGGGAATGGGGGAAGCCCTGTCGGAGTACCTGAAGCGACGCCGCACCCTCGCGGCGCCCGATGTATCAATACTAGTCGCCGCCGCCTCTCTCGGAGTGCCGATCACGGTCCACACGACGATTGGCGCCGAGATCACGCACCAGCACCCGAGCGTCGATGGCGCGGCGCTCGGCGCCACCAGTCATGCGGATTTTCGCCGCCTCGCGGCCGCCCTTCCCGGACTGGACGATGGCGGAGTAGTCCTCAATCTCGGGAGCGCCGTCGTCATGCCCGAGGTCTTTCTCAAGGCGTTGAGCGTCGCCCGAAATCTGCATGATGGTCATCCGGTGGGGTTTACCGCCTGCGACTGCGATATGGTGCGCCAGTATCGCCCCCGCATGAATGTGGTGGAACGTCCCACCCAGGCAGCGGGGAGCGGCCTCGGCCGTGGCTACGGAATGCAGCTCACCGGCCACCACGAGCTGTTGATTCCATTGATCTGCTGGGCGGTGCTCGACCGGCTCGACCGGGGAGCGGCGGGGCCGTAACCCGCTTACGCGGAACGGCCGCGGATCATCTCGCGCAACCGATGCGCCGTATTCGGACTGACAATCCGGATTCCGAGATAGATGATGTACCCGAGCGCGGCCCAAATGAGCAGAGTCATCGTGATGCCAATCGCGAGACCGAGAACCGCAAACACGAGCTTCAGGGCCACGAGCGCGACAATCGCGAACAGTGCAAACCCCAGTATGCTGCGAAACATGTTGTGCCTCCCTTGTGAAACGGTGCCACTTCTCGTACGTCGAAATCTAGTTCCAGGTTTCGTTGCTCGGCCAGCGAAAGCATGAAACGATCGTGAAGCAAACCTTCGACGCAGCGGTAGTGGGCGGCGGCGTCATCGGCGCCGCCTGCACCCGGTTTCTCGCCGCCCGCGGCCTGTCGGTGATACTGTGCGAGCCCGGCCCCGTTCCAGGGGCCGCGTCGCCCGCGTCCGCGGGCATGCTGGCGGCACAGATCGAGCCGATGCCACCGGCCGCGCTCGAGCTTGCGCTCCTGGCCCGGAATCGCTATCGGACGCTCGCGCCGGCACTCAAGGACAGCACCGGAATCGACATCGCGCTGTGGCAAGGCGGCATAGCCGCGCTGGCGTTCGACGACTCGCGAGTCGAGCGGCTCCGGGCTATGGCCTCTTCCGATACGCGGTGGCTCGACGCACGCGAAGTCCAGCACCGCTGGCCGGGCGTGGGCGGCGACTGCCGCGGCGCGTTGTTCGCGCCGCACGACGGCGCAGTCGATCCGCACGCACTCACCACGGCGTTGATCGGCGATGCACGACGTTGGGGCGCCGTGGTGAGTCGCGCCGCGGTTCGCTCGGTGCAGGTCGAGCGTGGCCGCGTCAACGGCGTCGTCACGGCCGAGGGTGCGATCTCCGCCGGACACGTCGTGATCGCCGCCGGCGCCTGGTCCACCCAAATCGAGCAGCTGCCGCGTGCCCTTGCGGTGGAACCAGTGCGCGGGCAGATGGCCGCAACCTCGTGGCCCCCCGGCACACCACCCGCAGTCCTTTATTACGATCACTCCTACGTACTGGCGCGCGGCACGGAAGCACTGCTCGGGAGCACGATGGAGCATGCCGGCTTCGACGCGCGCGTCACCAACGAGGGATTGGCCCAGCTGTTTCGCTGCGCCGGACGCGTGCTCCCCGCCTTGCTCCGGCAGCCGGTGATGCGAATGTGGGCAGGCCTGCGGCCCCTCACGCCCGATGGTCAACCGTTCGTGGGGAGCGACCCGGAAGCGCCGAACCTGTTCTATGCGACCGGCCACGGCAGGAACGGTGTGCTCTTGGCGGCGTTAACAGGTGAGGTGGTAGCGGATCTCGTGACCGGGAGGCTTCCCGCCATCGACGTCAGTGCGTGGCGCGTGGACCGGGAGATGAATCCACCCTAGCGATGTACACGACGTGCGCGTTCTGTAACAGCCGGCTACGGGGAGACGGAGGTCCGTCGGGCCTCGGCGTTGGGCGCAGACTGGCCTATGACGAATCGCGCGGCAGGCTGTGGGTCATCTGCGGCTCGTGTGCACGCTGGAACCTCACGCCATTTGACGACCGGCTCGAGCGAATCGAGGCCGTCGCGCGCGCAGCGCGTGAAGGTCAGGTGCAGGCCAGCTCCGCGCAGGTTTCACTCATCTCCTGGCGCTCGTACGAATTCATTCGCGTGGGACAGCCGCTTCGCATGGAGCTCGTAGATTGGCGCTATGGCGAGCGGCTCCGCGCGCGGGAACGCGAGCGCGCCCGGGTTGTGGTCCCGCTCACGATTGCCGCCGTCGGGATCGGCGTGGCCGCCAACGTCTGGGCGGGTGGGTCGTTCGGTTTCTTCATCTGGAACTTCGGCCGTGTCGCCGAAGCCGTGTACGTCGAATCGCTCGGATGGCGTCGCGTGCGCCTGGGAGAGCCGCCGGTCTGCGCGGCATGCGGCAGCGAGATGCGTCTCCGCGCCCGTCACCTGCGCCACGGCCGCCTCGTTCGGGACACGCACGCCGATCTCGCGCTCCTGATCGAATGCCCCAAATGCGGGAACGAGGGTGCACTCCTCGCCGGGGCGGATGCGGCGCAAGCCCTGCGTCGAGGGTTGACCTTTCTCAACGCGAGACGCGGCGTGAGCGGTCATGCCGAGCAGGCCGCTCAGGAAGTCGACCGGCGGGGAGGGCCCCTTGAACTGATTCAACAACTGTCACGGCGCGATCCGGAGCTCGGCCAACTGCACGCCGCGAGCCGGCTGGCGCTGGAGATAGCAGTCGACGAGGTGTCCGAGCTGCGCGACCTCGAGCATCAGTGGCGGGAAGCCGAGGAGCTGGCCGGGATCGCCGACGGCATGCTGTCCGGCGACCCGGCGCTCGACGCCCAGTTGGATCGTCTCAAACAGCGCGCACGCCAGGGAAAACCCTCTCAACCGGACAGTTGAAGGACAGCGCGGACGCTGCTACCCGCCCTTTCCGCGCGCCGCTATCTTCCGCTCATACCGTGACGCCGCTCGTACAGCTCGCACCAGGAACCTCCACCCGCAAACCGCCCTGGCTCAAAGTCCCGGCGCCAGGCGGCCCGCATTACGGCGAACTGAAGCACCTCCTGCGTGCGCTCGGGCTACACACCGTGTGCGAGGAAGCGCACTGCCCCAACGTAGGAGAGTGCTGGGGGCACCGCACCGCGACCTTCATGATCCTGGGCGATGTCTGCACACGGAACTGCTCCTACTGCGCCGTCGCGCACGGAACCCCGCTCCCGCTCGACCACGCCGAGCCTCTCAGGCTGGCCGAGGCCGTAGTGCGTCTGCAGCTGAAACATGTGGTGATCACGAGCGTCGATCGGGACGATCTGACCGATGGCGGCGCCGAACTGTTTGCCGCGTCGATCCGAGAAATCCGTGCACGGATTCCGGGGACGTCGATCGAAGTTCTCATTCCCGATTTCAAGGGGAACCGCGCGGCGCTCGAGACCGTGGTGGCGGCGTCGCCCGACATCCTGAATCACAATCTCGAGACCATCGACCGGCTGTACCGTCTGGCACGGCCCGGCGGCCGCTACGTCCGCGCGCTCGAGCTGTTGCAGCGGGCGAGGGACCTGGCGCCGGCTCTGCTCACGAAGTCGGGCATTATGTGCGGCCTCGGCGAGGAGTGGGAAGAGCTGCTCGACGCAATGCGCGATCTCCGCGCACGCCAGGTCGACATTCTCACGCTCGGCCAGTACCTCCGCCCCTCGCCGCGTCATCTCCCGATTGCCCGGTATTACACACCCGATGAGTTCGCCGATTTGAAACGGCTCGGACTCGCCATGGGCTTCAAACACGTCGAGGCGGGGCCACTCGTCCGCTCGAGCTATCACGCCTGGGAACAGGTGCAACGAGCGACCGGAGGCGCGGCCGCCTAACGCATGGCCACTGCGACTCGCGCAGCCGCGGCAAGTCAGACTGAGGCCGATCAGGAGCTCAAGCTGCTGCGGCAGATGCTCCTGATTCGGCGCTTCGAGGAGAAGGCCGCGGAAGCCTACGCGCTCGGAAAAATCGGCGGCTTCTGTCATCTCTACGTCGGGCAGGAAGCCGTTGGCGTGGGGGCGATCGCAACACTCCGCCCCGACGACTACGTGATCTCATCGTATCGGGAGCATGGGCAGGCCCTGGCGCGCGGCGTTCCCGCCACGGCCCTCATGGCGGAGCTCTACGGCAAGCAGACCGGCTGCTCCAAGGGCAAGGGCGGCTCCATGCACATCTTCGACGCCGCGCGCCATTTCATGGGCGGGCACGGGATCGTCGGTGGGCATATTCCGCTCGCAACCGGGATCGGATTCGCGATCAAATACCGAGGCGGCGATCAGGTGTGCCTCTGTTTTTTTGGCGAAGCCGCGGTCAATATCGGCGGATTTCACGAGGCGCTGAACATGGCGTCGGTATGGAAACTGCCGGTCGTGTTTGTCTGCGAAAACAATCACTACGGCATGGGCACGGCGTTCGAGCGTGTCGCGGCGGTGACGGACGTGGTCGAGCATGCCTGCAGTTACGACATGGCCGCCGAGCTCGTGAACGGCATGGACGTTCGCGAGGTGTATCGCGCCACGATGCGGGCGGTCCAGCGGGCGCGAAAGAGCAGGCACCCCACCCTGCTCGAGACGCGCACGTACCGCTTCATGGGGCACTCGATGTCCGATCCGCTGCACGGCGTCTACCGCACCAAGGACGAGGTCGAGGCGCAGAAGAAGCGTGATCCCATCACGCAGCTCGCCGCCCGCCTCAAGGAAGAGCGTGTCATCGATGACGCCGCGTTCGAAGAGCTGGAAGCCGCGGTGCGGGCCGAGGTGGACGCCGCCGTGAAGTTCGCCGACGAGAGCCCGGATCCCGAGCTTACCGAGCTGCATTCGCACGTGCTCGCCGACTGACGTGCCGACCCTCACCTACCGGGATGCGTTGAATCAGGCGCTGCGCGAGGAGATGCAGCGCGATCCCAACGTGTTCCTGTTGGGCGAAGAGGTCGGCGTGTATCAGGGAGCGTACAAGGTCAGTCGAGGTTTGCTCGAGGAATTCGGACCATCGCGGGTCGTGGACACTCCGATCGCCGAGCTCGGGTTCGCGGGCGTCGGCGTCGGGGCCGCAATGACCGGACTGCGCCCCGTGGTCGAGTTCATGACCTGGAACTTCGCCGTGCTCGCGCTCGATCAGATCGTGAACTCCGCCGCCAAGATCCTGTACATGTCGGGCGGTCAAGTGCCGATCCCCATCGTGTTTCGTGGGCCCAATGGCTCGGCGCTGCAGCTCGGCGCACAGCATTCCCAGGCCTGGGAGTCGTGGCTCGCGCACGTCCCGGGCCTCAAGGTCGTGAGCCCGGCAACTCCCGCCGACGCCAAAGGGCTGCTCAAATCCGCGATCCGGGACAACAATCCGGTGATCATGCTGGAAGGCGAAATGCTGTATAACACGAAGGGCGAGGTCCCGGAGGGCGAGCACCTGGTGCCCATCGGCTCGGCGCAGGTGAAGCGGCCGGGGACGGATGTCACCATCGTGTGCCACTCGAAGACGGTCGTCCCGGCGCTCAAGGCCGCCGAGCTTCTGGCCGGCGATCATGGCGTGAGCGCGGAAGTGGTCGACCTGAGAACATTGCGTCCGATCGACGAGCCGACCCTGATCACGTCGGTGACGAAGACCAATCGCTGCGTCGTCGCCGAGGAAGGCTGGCCCCACTGCGGCGTCGGGGCCCAGGTGGTGGACATCGTCCAGCGCGAGGCGTTCGACGTGCTCGACGCTCCGGTGCTGCGGGTGACACAGGCTGACGTCCCGATGCCGTACAACAAGCAGCTCGAACGCGCGGCCAAACCGTCGGCCGAGAAGATCGTCGAGGCCGCGCGCCGCGTGCTGTACCTCGACTGAGATGCCCACCAGCGTCGTGATGGAGGCGCTGTCGCCCACGATGGAAGAAGGGCGCCTCGTCAAATGGCTCAAGCACGCAGGAGATCACGTCAGCGCCGGAGAGACGCTTGCCGAAGTGGAGACCGACAAGGCCGTCATGGATCTGGTCGCGCGGGCGGACGGCGTGCTGGGCAGCATCGCGGTGAAGGAGGGGGAGACGGTCGCGGTCGGGAAACAGATTGCGGTGATTAACGGGGGAAGCGGGAAGGGGGAAGGGGGGAGGGTAATACAGGAACAGCCGGCACCCGTCGCGCCCTCAACTCCCCCTCCCCCTCCCCCTCCCCCTCCTGCTCCGCGCGCAACGGAACCTGTTCGGCCGCGTAGTGCTCTTCCCCCTTCCCCGGCTCCCCCTCCTCCCACATCCGCGGACGCCACCCGCGTGAAAGCCTCCCCCCTCGCCCGCCGTATGGCCCGGGACGCCGGAATGGATCTGCGGGTCCTGCAGGGGTCGGGACCGGGTGGCAGGGTGGTCAAGCGGGATGTGGAACAGGGTGGAGCAGCGAAGCGGGAGACCGGCGAACCGGTCGTCGCCCAAGCGCCCGCCGCGGCTCCGTTGGTCCGTCCCGAGCCTGTCGGTCCGCCGGTCCGCCGATCCGCCGGACCGCCGTTTGAAGACGTGCCGCTGTCCCAGATCCGCAAGACCATCGCCAAGCGCCTCGCGGCCTCGCTCGGGCCGATTCCCCATTTTTTCCTGACGACGGAAATCGACCTGGAGCGCGTCGCCGACGCGCGGGCCGCGCTGAACGAGGGACGCGAGCAGGAAGAGCGGATCAGCGTGAACGATGTGATCCTGAAAGCCACAGCGCTCACGCTCAAGCAGCACCGCGCCTGCAACGCCTGGTGGCAGGACGATCACATTCGCTACTGGAACGAGGTCCACCTCGGCATGGCCGTCGCGGTTGAAGATGGATTGATTACGCCCGTGATCCGCAACGCCGATGCAAAGGCGTTGGCCGAGATCGGGCGGGACGCGCGCGAACTTGCGGCCCGAGCGCGGGCCCGGAGGCTCCAACCCGACGAGTACACGGGGAGCACGTTCTCCGTTTCGAATCTCGGGATGTTCGACATCGACCAGTTCACCGCGGTCATCAATCCCCCGGAAGCCGGGATTCTCGCGGTGGGGTCGGCGGTCGCGAAGCCGGTCATCGTGAATGGCGCCGTCGTACCTCGGCTGCGGATGCGGGTGACGCTGACCTGTGATCACCGCGTCATCGACGGCGCGACGGGAGCGGCCTTTCTCGAGACGCTCAAGGGGATGCTGGAAAATCCGTTGGCGATGCTCTGAACGGGGGAGGGGTTTCCGGGTGTCACAATTCGACGTCATCATTCTCGGTGGTGGGCCCGCGGGCTACGTCGCCGCCATTCGCTCGGCACAGCTCGGCATGAGCACGGCGGTGATTGAGCGCGACAAGCTGGGCGGCGTCTGCGTGAATATCGGCTGCATCCCGACCAAGGCCCTGCTCCACTCGGCGTACCTCATCAAGGCGCTGCGTGACGCGGCCCAGATGGGCATCGAGACGAACGACGTGAAAACGAACTACGGAACCGCAATGCAGCGCTCCCGGAAGGTGGCCGATCAGAATTCCCGGGGCGTCGAGTTCCTGATGAAGAAGCACAAGATCACCGTCGTCAAAGGCTCGGGCGTGCTCCAGCCCGGACGCAAAGTGAAAGTCGGCGCTGACGTGCACGAAGCCAAGCGAGCCGTGATCGTGGCGACCGGATCGCGGGTGAAAGGACTGCCGCAGGTTGGGCTTGAGATCAACAAGACCACGGTGATCTCGTCGGACGAGGCGCTTTTCCTCGAGCGCGCCCCCGCGTCACTCGCGATCATCGGCGCGGGCGCGGTCGGCATGGAGTTCGCCGATATCTTCGCGTCGTTCGGCACTCAGGTCACGCTCATCGAGGTGTTGCCCCGGATCCTGCCGCTCGAAGATGCCGAGTCGTCGGACGCGCTCTCGAAGAGTTATCGGAAGCGCAAGATCGAGGTGCTCGCCGGCGCGACGATCACGAAGGGCAACGTCAAGCAGGACGGCGTGACGCTCGAAGTGAAGGCCGGAGGAGCGACCAGGACCATCGACGCCGCCGCCGTCCTGCTGGCCGCCGGTCGCGCGGTCAACACGGAGAATATTGGCCTCGCCGAGGCCGGCGTGCAGCTGACGGAACGCGGTTTCATCAAGGTGAGCAAGGATCTCGAGACCACCGCCCCCGGTGTGTACGCGATCGGAGACGTTGCCGGCCCGCCCATGCTCGCGCACAAGGGATCACGCGAGGGAATTCACGCGGTCGAGCACATTGCCGGACAGAAGCCGCGCGCGATCAAGTACGACAACGTGCCGAACGTGACGTTCTGCTTTCCCGAAGTCGCGAGCATTGGAATGACCGAGGAGCAATGCAAGGAGCGAAAAGTCGAATACGTGGTAGGCCGGTTTCCGTTCTCCGCCAGCGGGCGGGCGCGCGGCACGGGCGAAACCGAAGGCTTCGTCAAGATCATCCGTGGAAAGCAGTACGGCGAAATTCTCGGAGCCCACATCGTGGGCAGTCACGCGTCGGAGCTGATTCACGAGCTCACGGTGGCGCGGGAAAACGAGTACACGGTCGAGGAAATCGAGCTGGCGATTCATGCCCACCCCACGTTCTCCGAGGCCGTGGCCCAGGCGGCGCTCGATTCGCTCGGCAGGGTCATTGACATGTGACTGAGACCGAGAAAGACCCGCTGGCGATCGGACTCGGCGCCCTGGCATGCGGCGTGGGAATGGGCGGTGGCACGATCGGCGCCGCGTTGATCGCGGTACGGATGTCGCAGCACGTGACCTCCGCGAGCTACGGCGCGAAGTTCGCCGACACCTCACTCGATCTCTACGTCGGCCTCGTGCTTGGCATCGCCGTGGCCGCGGGATTCGGCTGGCGCCGCAGCCGGCCGCTCCATAACGAATGGCAGGGTGGCGTCGTCAGCGTGCTCGCGGCGGTCGGGGCCCTGCTCACATCGTTCCTCGCAGTGCCCTTCTGGCAATTCTTTCATTTCTGGGGGCTCGGGTTCTGGATCATCGCGAATTTCGCGCTCGGCGCGGCCGGGAGCGCATGGGCGGTGAGGGGCGCGGGAGAGCGCGAAGCGTGAGCCCTCGGTCGCATTGCGAGTCTCACCCCCTGCCCCCCTCTCCGCCGTGCGGAGAGGCGCAACGCAGGCTGGAAATCCTGCTCCCTGGTCTCACGCCCTACGTCGAAGCACTCGAGTGGCAGCGCGCGCTCGCGGCCGATCGCATCGCGGGCCGGCTCGATCACGACGTGCTGCTGCTGCTCGAGCACCCGCCAATCATCACGCTCGGCCGAGGCGCACGAGCGCAGCATCTCCTCGATTCGGATGGGCTGGACGTGCTCGAGGTCGAGCGGGGCGGTGACATCACGTATCACGGCCCCGGACAGCTCGTCGGATATCCGATTCTCGACTTGCGCGAGCACCGCACGGATCTGCACTGGTATCTGCGTTCGCTCGAAGTCGTCTTGATCTCTGCTCTCGCTGTTCTCGGCATCGACGCTGAACGGCGGGACGGTTATACCGGTGTTTGGGTCGGTGCGGGGCGCCGGAAGATCGCGAGCATCGGGGTGCACGTGAAGCAGTGGGTCACGTGGCACGGATTCGCGCTGAATGTCGCAACCGATCTCTCGGCATTCGATCGCATCGTGCCCTGCGGCATCGCGGGAGTGGAAATGACATCCGTGGCGCGCGAGACCTCACCCCCTGACCCCGGCGGAACGCAAACCGACACAGAAGCATTGTGGGCAGCCACGATGGAAGCGGTAACCGGTAGCTTCGCAAGCTTTTTCGGATACATCGTGTGACGAAGTTCCTCGACGATTTGCGCGAGCGGACGGGAGCGACGCACGAGCGCGTTCCGCCCGGACAGGTCGTCACCACGAAGTGGCCGGTTCTCCATTACGGCGACGTGCCGGTCGTAGACACTGCCACCTGGACGTTCGAGGTCTCGGGGCTCGTCGAGCGCCCGTTCACGCTCTCGTATGCCGAGTTCCTCGAGTTACCGCAAACGCGAGTGCGCTGCGACATCCATTGTGTGACGCGCTGGAGCCGGCTGGACAACACGTTCGAGGGAGTTGCGGTGCAGTCGCTGCTCGAGCGCGCCGGCGTGCAGCCGGGAGCGGCGTACTGCGTGGTGTTCGCCGAGCAGGGCTTCACGACCAACCTGCCCCTCGCAGACCTCGATCGGCCCGAGAATCTCATAGCCTTGAAGCACGATGGAGCGCCGCTCACGCCCGAGCACGGCGGTCCGGCACGGCTCCTCGTCCCGCATCTTTACTTCTGGAAGAGCGCGAAGTGGGTGCGCGGGCTCGAGCTGTTGGTGGACGACATGCCGGGTTTCTGGGAGCAGAACGGCTACCACATGCGCGGGGATCCGTGGCTGGAGGAGCGCTACGGCGGGCGCTCGCTCACGAAGCACGAGATCAACTCACTCCGAAATCGCAGCCGGACGAAATAGCGTTCAGGAGCCGCGATGCCGCCTGCCGCCCCGATTCCCGGAACTGAACGCCACGCTCAGCCCCACCGACGCAAAGTTTTGATTCCACTGGTTGGCGTAGAGCGATCCGTCGGCGTAGTCGAGTGTTCCGATGCCGCCCCAGGAATAGTCGACGAACGGGACGAGCGACACATTCCGCCCGACCGGGATTTCGACGCCCGCGCCGGTGGTAAATCCCCAGCCGGTTCCCGTAACGGGTGGTGAGACGTAGTAGTTGCCGAAGTTATCGTAGCCCGCGTACTCGGACTCGTGATACGTGGAAAATCCGACGCCGCCCTTGAGATAGAATCGGCTGGCGCGCGCCGGATAGAAATAGAGCGCGGCACCGACGGTCGACATCGTCTGCGCGACGCCGCCCGAGCCGTTGGTCCATCCGTCGACGAACCCTCCCAGGCGCAGCGTGGGACTGAGCGTGCCGCCCATCTCGAGCGAGCCCGTAATACCGCCGATGCGTGGTCCGGTGCCGCACACGTCGCACGTGTAATTCGCCGTGCCGTACCCGGCGCCGAACCGCAGCCAGAATCCAGCAGGCCCGCGGCCGTATTGCGCCGCGAGCGGAGCGGCGAACAGCAGGCCGCCTAGGATGGTGAGCAAACTGAACCGCGAAACGCAACGCATACAGAGTGTCCTCTTTTGTGATCACTGTGTCCACTTTTGACGTCGGTTTGACGGGGCTCGGGGCGCAGCGTTAAGGCGGATCGCGCTCGAGCCCTCGTAACGCCCCCGCGCGGTAACGCATATCTTGGTCCAGCAAGACGGGAGCGCGATGAACCAGAATGTGACGTCCGCCACGATTGTGGCGCTGGGAGTGGCGCTGGCCGGCCTCGCCGCCGGCGCAGGGTTCGCGCGCGGGCGCGCGACGGACCGCTACGTCGAGGTCAAAGGAGTAGCGGAGCGCGACGTCAGCGCCGACCTCGCGCTCTGGCCGCTGCGCGTGACCGCGGTGGGCAACGACCTGATCGCCGCCGAAGCGCGGATCGCGCAGAACACGGCGCAGGTCTATGCCTTTCTCCGGCGGCACGGGATCGATACGGCGCAGGCGGATCTGCAAGGGCTCGACGTTACCGACGCGTTCGCCAATCCGTACGGCGGACCACGGCCACCGCAGGCGCGCTACATCCTCAGTCGCACGATCATGGTGCGCTCCGAGCACGTGGATGTGGTGCTGACCGCCAGCGCCAGCGTGGGCGAGCTTGTGGCCGCTGGGGTCGTGCTCTCGGGCAATCGAACGGGATTCGAGCCTTCCGGCCCGACGTTTCTCTTCACCAAGCTGAACGAGCTGAAACCGGTGATGCTCAAGGAGGCGGTCGCCAGCGCGCGCGAGGCCGCGGATCAATTCGCCGCCGATTCCCGGAGTGAGCTGGGCGGCATCCGGCAGGCGAGCCAGGGCGTGTTCGTGATCCTCCCGCGCGACCAGGCGCCGGGAATTACGGAGCCGCGACAGGTGCTGAAGACCGTTCGGGTCGTCAGTACGGTGCAGTATTACCTCAAAGGAGGCACCCCATGATCCTCGGCATGCCGTACTTCACGTTCTTTCATGTCGCGATCAGCCTCGCGGGCATTGTTTCGGGAGTCGTGGTTCTGGCAGGACTTTTGAGCTCGCGGCCGCTCCCCGGATGGACCGCGACATTTCTCGTGACGACCGCGCTCACGAGCATCACCGGTTTCGGATTCCCGTTTGCCGCATTACTCCCGTCGCACAAGGTGGGCATCCTCTCACTCATTGTTCTGGCTGTGGCGAGCTTCGCGCGGTATTTCGGGCACGTGGCGGGGGCCTGGCGCTGGATCTATGTGGTCGGAGCAGTCGCGGCGTTGTACTTCAACTGCTTCGTGCTCGTGGTGCAGCTGTTCAAGCATATCGACAGTCTCCACGCCCTCGCGCCCACGCAGACCGAGCGCCCCTTCCAGCTCACCCAATTGATCGTGCTCGTGCTGTTTCTGGCCGCCGGGATCCGCGCGGTGCGGCGCTTTCGGCCCGCGGCCGCGTCGAGTCGGGTCTGACGGACGTCGCGGCGCCGGCTACATGGAGGAAGGTTCTCGCGTTCGCCGTCATCTACCTGGTGTGGGGATCGACCTTCTTCGCGATCCGCATCGGCGTACGAGAGGTACCGCCGTTTCTCCTCGCCGCCATGCGATTCTGGGCCGCGGGGCTCGCGCTCTACGTCTGGACGCTGATCTCGGGGGCACGCTCCCCGACCCTGCTCGAGTGGCGGTCGACGTTCCTCGTGGCACCCCTGATTTTTGTCGTGGATTTTGGATTGGTGTTCTGGGCGGAGCAGCGGGTGCCGTCGGGGCTCACCGCCGTGATGATGGCGACCATCCCCATGTTCATGGTCGCCTCGGAAATTGTCCTGCTTGGCACCGCGCGCTTCACGCTGCGCCTCGTCATCGCGCTCGCGATCGGTGTCGGTGGCGTCGCGGTGTTGACGGGCAGCGGATTGCGACTCGGCGGGGCGCCCATCGATCGCGTCGGAGCGGCCGCATTGATCGCGGCGGCGCTCGGGTGGTCGATCGGATCAGTGCTCACCCGCAAGCTGCCTTTGCCCGCGTCGAAAATGATGAGCTCCGCGAGCCAGATGCTGGCGGGAGGCGTGCTGCTGTCGGTCACCGCGGCCGTGCTGGGCGAATGGCGCGGCTTCCATGCCAGCAGGGTTTCACGCGACGCCTGGTTTGCCCTCCTGTACCTCATCGTAGCCGGCTCCATCGTTGCCTTCACGGCCTACGTGTGGCTCTTGCACCATGAGTCCACAAGCAGAGTGAGTACCTATGCGTACGTGAACCCGGTCGTCGCGGTGCTGCTCGGTGTCTGGCTGGGTCATGAAGCGCTCAACGTGCGCACGATCATCGGATCACTGCTCGTGCTCGTCAGTGTCATCGTGATCACCACAATGCGATCGAAACCACCGCTACGGACGAACCCATGATCTCACGCAGCGTTAAATTGCCGATCGACCACCACCGCAAGCCGGAGGAGTGGACGTGCAACAAGCGTCGCCTGCCATCGCCGCCGCGCGGATCCTGCGCCTGATCCACGGCTCGATGGTTGTTGGGCTTCTCGTTATGGCGGCCACCCTCTACGCCGTACGGCAACTAGCGACGGCGCGCGCGCCGAGCGAGCCGATCCTGGGGCCGACAGTCGCGGGAGTGTCGCTCGTCCTGCTCAGCGTCGGGGCCACGTTGGTCCGTTCCAGGATTCCGGCGCGCCGGTCCGACCAGAGTGCCGATGACTACTGGGGCGTGCTCGAGACCCGCACGGCGGCGATTTTGCTGTGGGGCATCGCCGAAGGCGCGGGGCTCGTGGGATGCGTGGGCTACTTTCTGACCGGTGCCACGGCTCCCGCCGTGGCGGTGTTTCTCGCGCTGGTCATGCTCACGTTCTTCCGGCCAGCACGCCTCGAAGGTGAGGCCTGAGTCTGGAACGCCTCTTCGAGCTGCTGCGGTCCGCGCTTTCCGGCCGCTACACACTCGAGCGTCAGATCGGTGAAGGAGGAATGGCGGTCGTTTTCGCCGCCCGGGACGTGAAGCACGACCGCGAAGTGGCGGTCAAAGTGCTGCGGCCGGAGCTTTCGGCCGTCGTCGGGGGCGACCGGTTTCTCCGGGAAATTCGTTTCACCGCGCGGCTGCAGCACCCGCATATCCTGCCGCTGTA
Organism: Gemmatimonadales bacterium; assembly: GCA_035517615.1. Lineage (GTDB taxonomy): Bacteria > Gemmatimonadota > Gemmatimonadetes > Gemmatimonadales > GWC2-71-9 > AG25. Next base: position 268,772 of record DATIYM010000007.1, on the reverse strand, counting down.
CGATTCCGGCCAGGCCAACGAACTGCTCTTCTACGTCATGCCGTTCGTTCGCGGCGAATCCCTGCGCGAACGCCTGCAGCGGGAGCATCAACTGCCCGTTGCCGAATCGGTCGCGCTGCTCCGATCGGTGGCCGGCGCTCTCGACTACGCGCACCGGCAAGACATTTTGCACCGTGACATCAAGCCGGAAAACATCCTGCTCCAGGACCGCCAAGCGCTGCTTGCGGATTTCGGCATCGCGCTCGCGGTCAGCTCGGCGGGTGGTGACCGGCTGACCCACACCGGAATTTCGATCGGGACGCCCACGTACATGAGCCCCGAGCAGGTCGCGGGGGACGAGCCGCTCGATGCGCGGGCGGACATTTACGCCCTCGGATGCGTCGGGTACGAGCTGCTGGCCGGAGAGCCGCCATTCCGGGGCCGGAACACGCAGGCCGTCATCGCGGCCGTGATGACCGGAGACCCGAAACCGCTGATCGAGCACCGGCGTAACGTTCCCGATTCGGTGGCCGCCGCGATTCATTGCGCCATCGAGCGGTTGCCGGCCGATCGATTCGCCACCGCCGCGGAATTCGCATCCGCTCTGGACGAGCGCGCCAAGATCCTCCCACGCCGCCGCGCGCGGTCCGTGCGATTGACCAGAGCGGTTCTCGGCGGCGCGGTCCTCGGCCTCGCCATCGGGATCCTGCTCGGAATTTTTTTCCCGTCGGGCGCCGGAAAGCACGCGGCGGTGCGCCGCTGGAGCATCGCGCTCCCCGAGACGGCGCCCGTGGCCCTTCCCGGCGCGAGCCAGGCGATCGCGCTCTCTCCCGCGGGCGATCGACTCGCGTACATCTCCCCCCGCGGCAGCACGACCGCTCTCATGGTTCGCCCGCTCGACGGCGACTCCACGATTGCGCTGCCCGGCACCGAAGGGGCGTACGACCCCTGCTACTCGCCGGATGGAGCCTGGATCGGATTCTTTGCCGGCAACGTCTTACGGAAGATCCCGGCGACAGGCGGCGATGCCGTCACAATCGGTCCAGTGGATCGAGTCACCGGGGTCGCCTGGCCCGCGCTCGACCGGATTCTGGTGTTCGAAAACGAAGGCTTCGATTTGCATTGGATTCGAGCCGCGGGCGCGCCCGCCGACTCGGTCGTGCACCTCGCGACGCAGTTCGGCACCCCGGACGTTCTCCCCGGCGGCCGCTGGGCGGTCGGCCAGCTGTCATCTGGCCAACTGGCATTGTTGTCGCTGCCCGACGGCAAGGAGCTCGCCATCACCCGGCGCGGGGTCCTGCCGCTCGACTCGGTCCGCCAGAGCGATCTGCTGTTTGGCGCGAGCCCGCGCTGGCTGTCGTCGGGCCGGCTGATCTACGGCGCGGGGGACGGCGTGCTCATGGCGCTGCCGTTCGACGCCGCCGCCCGCAAGGTGTCCGGGGGGGGCGAGCCGGTGCCGCTCATCAGCGGCGTTCGCATGGAAGCGGGATTCGGATACGCCGAGTTCGCGATTTCGCGCGATGGCACGTTGATCTATGTCCCGGGGGGGAACCAGTTCTACGTGAACCTCGCGTTCGTCACACCCCGCGGGACGTTCGACACGCTCCCCTTCCCGCGCGGCCCCTACACGCAACCCAGGATCTCGCCCGACGGGAAGCACATTGCGGCACAATTGCGCAATCCCATCGGCGGGTGGCAGGTGCTGCTCATGGACATCGCAACGGGTGTGCGGCAACCCGTCAATGTGGAGGGCAATTACCGTGCGTTCCCGGCGTCCTGGCTCCCCTCGGGGCGCGAGTTGATGATCGGTCTTTGGGACCCCGTGCAATTCCTGAACTATGGCGCACGCATTCAATCACTCGACACCGGCGCGTCGCGAGACGTGCATGTGTCCGGCGCGTCGTACATGACCATCGCGCCCGATGGCCGGTCGTTTGTGTTTTCCGACTGGCGCACGGGCGATCTCTACATCCGGTCGCTCGGCGACGATACCGCGCGAATCCGGATTCCCGCACGGGGGTTCGCCGCGAGCTTTTCACCGGATGGGCGCTTCGTCGCGTGGGGCGGGGTGAATGGCGCGGTCGAAGTCTCGCCGGTCCCTCCCACCGGCGCGATCTACCGCGTCGTCGAACGCGGGCAGATGCCGCTGTGGACGCCGCAAGGCGACGCGCTGATCTACCGCGATGGAACCCGCTACTATGGGACGCCGGTTTCGACCGCCGGCGGCTTTCACGCTGGCCGGCCGCGCCTGGTCGCCGAAGGACCGTTCCTCTCGACGTTCGCGTGGAACCACGCCATGAGTCCCGATGGACGCCTGCTAGTGCTGCTCGGGAGCCCGCAGCAGCGCGCCGGCACCCTAGGAGTGGTGACGGGATTTCCGAGCTTCGTCGAGCAAGGCCACCGCACCAGCGAGCGGTAGCACGGGTTGTTCAGCCTTCGATCTTGTAGATCTCCCGCCGGCCGCAGTCGACCAGCTCGTGGTAGCCTTTCATGATCTTCTCCATCTCCTTCATGTCTTCGCTGTGCTGACCGGTGCCCGACATCATCCGCTCGAACTCGTCCACGCTTTTCACTTCCATTTCCGATACGACCGTCCAGTAGCGCTCGGCGCAGAAATCGGTCATCACGCGCATTTTCGGCATGCCGGCCTTTTCGGACAGCTTGGACATCGCGAGAAACTTCTCGACCAGGGGGCGAACCTTTCCGGGCTGACAGTACATGATTTCGCGGATCATGAGCATGAGGAGACTCCTAGCGCCTGCGGCGCTTGCTTGACGTCTTCATGACGTCGTTCTCTTGACGTCCCAGCAGTTCATAGAATCGCTTGAACACCGCGATCCCGTCCCACAGCTGTTTCAGTTCCAGCTTTTCGTTGGGGGCGTGCAGGCGATCGTCGGGGAGACCAATCCCGGTCAGGATGACCGGTGCCCCGCTCTTGCCCAGGGCGGGAACGATGGGAATCGACCCTCCGGCCCGAACCGGGGTTGCCGGCCGGCCCACCACTTCCTGGAACGCCCGATCGAGCAGTTTGAAGGCAGGATGCGACAACCGCACTTGCGCGGGGTCGGCACCATGGAGAAAGCGGACGCTGGCCGTCACGTACTTCGGAGCGAGCCGCTTGACCGCCGCCGCGACCTGACGCTCGACGGTCCCGAGCTTCTGATTCGGGACCAGCCGCAGGCTGACCTTGGCCATCGCTTCGGCCGGAATGACCGTCTTCGCGCCTTCGCCCGTGAACCCGCCCTTGATGCCGTGTATCTCGAATGTCGGCAAGGCCCAGAGACGCTCGAGCACGGAGTGCCGGCGCAATCCCGTCAGGGCTTTGGCCTGCACGCGCTGCTTCAGGAACTCCGCTTCTCGAAACGGAAGCTTCTTCCAGGCGCGAAGCTCAGCGGCGCTGGGCGGCTTGACCGCCGCATACAGCCCCGGGACGTTGATCTTGCCGTCCGGCCCCTTCAAGCGGCCGAGCAGACGAATCAGCTCTTCATGCGCGTTCGGCGCAGCACCGCCGAACTCTCCCGAATGGAGATCGGTCTTCGCGGTGCGCACCGTGATCTCCGCGTAGCAGATTCCGCGCAGCGCCGTGTACACCGCGGGCCACCCGCGTGCGATATACGCCATGTCGGCGATCAGGATCGCGTCGGCGCGCGTGCGCTCGGGCTCGCGCGCGAGCAAGTCGAACAGCACGCGGCTGCCGTACTCTTCCTCGCCTTCGATGAGAAAGCGGAAATTCACGGGCGGGGTGTCGAGTGCCGCGACCGCTTTGAGCAGGCAGAACACCTGCCCTTTGTCGTCGGCGGCGCCGCGCGCAAAGACCGTTCCGTTTCGTTGCGTGGGCTCGAACGGCGGCGTGATCCACTGATCGAGCGGATCGGGCGGCTGCACGTCGTAGTGGCCGTAGATGAGCAGCGTGGGAGCGCCCGGTACCGCCGGTCCGATACCCCACACGACGGGGTGCGTGTCGCTCCCGAGCAGTTGCACCGTTTTGCAGCCGAGCCGCTCGAGCTCGGCCGCCACCCACAGGGCAGCGCGGTGACAGTCGGCATCGTGTACGGGCAGTGTTGAAACGGATGGAATGCGGAGAAAGTCTTCCAACTCTCGAACCAGCGTGTCGCGATCGGTCATGATGGCGTGAGAAATTTAGGCGCGCCGAGCGCGCCTAGCCAGCAACTTCACCGCGGATATATTCGCGAAATGCGGACTACCGCCTCCTACGACCTTTTCCCCGACGTGCCCAGCGAGCGTGCCATCGCACGGGCCCGGTGGCTCGCGCGCGTGGGTCGCGTGGCCGACGCGGAGGCCGCGTATCGCGGCATCCTCGCGGCAACGCCGGACCTGAAGGCGTGCTGGGCGGAATGCTTCGAGCTGCTGCGCGGCCAGCATCGCGCCGATGACGCGCTGCGGCTCGCGGAAGGAGCACTCGGACATTTCGGCGAAAGCGCCTTTCCCTTTACGCTCAAAGGCGCGGCACTGATCGAGCTGCGCCGCTATCGCGAGGCCCTGCAGGCCCTGGAGCACGCCATCGAGCGCGATCCCGATCTGGGCCTCGCGTGGCACGAGCTGGGCTACGCCGCCTATCGGCTGGGCGATCCCAATCGCGCGTTGTTCGCCCTCGATCGTGCATTCGCGCTCGAGCCGCATACCGAAACGCTCCAGCTCCGCGGGCGGATTCTGCGCGACTCCGGCCGCTATCAGGCCGCGGAGGTGGCCTTCGAAGCGGCGTCGCAAACCGCCGAACACAACGAGCAGCGGGAGGCCGCGGAAGTGGAGCTGTCCGTCACGCGCCGCTTCGCCTTCTATTCCCCGAAGAAGCCGGAGGAGCTGAGCGCACACGATCGCTGGTTTTCGGAAACGGGCGCCATCGTGCTCGCGGCTGGCCGCGCGTCGGCGCCGCCGACGGACGAAGCGCTCGTGCGGGCGTTCCTCGAGCTGACCGGTAATTGCCGCTGGCACTTTGGCCAGCTCGTGGTGCTGGGTCCGAGTCTCGCGGTGTTCAACCTGCTGGCGGACGGCCTGCGGGTGCCGCTGGTTGAGCGCGGAGCGCTCGGTCCCCGCGCGGTGCCGCTCATCGCGGCGTTACGCCCGCTGTCTTCCGACGCGGGATGGAATGCCGCCGCGGCGCAGGTAGCGGAGCATGGCGCGGGGCTGGTGTTCACGCTCGAGCATGCACCGGATCCCCATGCCCAGGCCGACGTCGTCGGCGCGCTGCTCGAGAACGGCGCGCGGACTTCGCGGGCCCCGGATACCGCGCACGCGCTCGCCCTCGCTCAACATCCCGCGGCGCGGCTGGCATCGAAACAGCTCGGCGGATGACACCGAGCCCTATTCCTCCGGCATCCCTGCGCGCGAGTACAGCGCTTCGTACGGATCGCGATCGGGCTGGGTAAATACGCGCACCTGGATCGCGCGAACGGCCTCGACGAGGTTGCCGCCGTTCTGCAGATAGATCTCGTCGAACAGATTCAGGTTCATCCGATAGAGCCGCTCGGCGATCACCACCGCGTTGTTCAGATGCTCGCCGGCAAACCAGCGCCAATCATACGTCTCGAGCGACTGGCCGACGGCTCCGGTGAGCTGGGCGCTCGCCCATCCGAACAAGCGGGCCCTGGCCTGCTCGAGTGCCTGGCCCTCGAGATTACCCGCGTAGGCGGAATCGAGACGCCGGGCCAGCTCCGCGTAGAACACGTCGAGAGTGCGCTCGTCGCGCCAGCGAGCCGCCGCGCGGGCGGCGTCGATCGTGTCCCCGCGCGACCGAAAGAACGCCTGCGCGCCGCGGTACCCGACGAAATTCGCGAAGCTCTCGTTGAACGCGGTGTGGCTCTTCACGTAGAGCGTATTGTGGGTCAGCTCGTGAATCACCGTTGACACGAGCTCCATCGTATCGCGCATGATCGCGGTGGAGAGCAGCGGATCGCTGAAGTACCCGAGGGTCGAGAAGGCCGCCGCGGGGCGCAGGAACGTGTCGTAGCCGCGTGCCTCGAGGCTCGCCGCCTCGCGCCTCGCGCGGCCGAAATCGAAGAAGCCCTTGTACGGCACCTCGCCGACAATCGGATAATGCCAGGTGAACTCCCGCAGCCGGTCCCGCCGGCTCGCTTGCAGCACGAGCACCAGCGTGTCGTGGCCCACCTTCGCATACGTCGTGTAAGTATTCCCGGCGGTCAGATGGAGCGAGTCCGCGGCGAAGGCGCGGGCGGCCAGCACCAGCGCGAGCCGCTGGCGCAATGCCGCCGGCGTTTGCGGATCGCGCACGAGCGCGGCGATGGACTGGCGCTTCAGCAGAATCCGCGCCTCCTCGTAGCCGGCACGAGCGATGTAGCGCGCATCGGGGCTCGCGGCGAGGAGCACGATCAGGGCCAGCGGCACCCCGACGATGATCCACACCGCGAGGCGGCGCGCGAGCCGGCCCCATTGCGGCGCGCGCCGTTCGGTCAGTTGCTCCATCGCAACCCAAACTGGTGCCGGCCTCGACCCTGATCGACGGACTGATACGCGTAATCGAGCCGCATCGGGCCGAACGCGAGCCCGCCCCCCACCGTAAACGGCGACCCCGCGACCGAAGGCGCACCACCTGCCGCTCCGAACCGGCCCACGAATCCCACGCTCTTGGTCACGATCCCCGCTTCGACGCCGGCCGCGAGCGTGGCGCGGGCGTCCTCCGGCCACCGGCCTTCGAGCGTCGTGAGAAACCGCCATGTGCCCTGGGGATCGACGTAGTTCATTGTCAGTCCCGCGCGCGTGATCCGGCGCAGATGACTGCCGTCGGAGAAGTCACCCGTCAGGTTGACGACGCTCGCCGCCAAAGCGGCGATGTCGAACAGGGCGATCGCGACCCCCGCGTCACTCGCCCACGCATGGACCGGGGATCCGGTCTCGTTCCGCTCGACATACTTGCCGGACGCGCCAGCCGCCAGGACACCATAGCGGACCACGAGCGTGGTGAGCCCGAGCACATCGGCAGGCGCCGGCTCCAGGTCCACGCGCTCCGCGCCGAGACCCCAGTCGAACCGGCCGATGCGGACGGCCGCGGCGCCCGAGCGCACGAGCGCGCCGTTCGCACGGTGCTCATACGAGCCCTCGAACGCGGCCGATCGAATGGTGGCGATACCCGTCGGATTCGCGAAGATCGCCGCGGCATCGCCGAGGATAGCGACACTCGCCGCACCGAGTCCGGCGGTCCGCACGGACGGAGGATCGAATCCGTTGATCACGGCCTGCGCCGCCGACGAGTCGAAAGACACCGCGAGCATCGTGACGCAACACGCCACGGCTCCGGGGCCACTCACGCGACGGGCACCGGATCGAGACGGGGAGGCGGTTCCGCGGCGTTGAGAGCAGCGATGGCCGCGCTGCCCGGCGGCTCGCCGGACGCGGCCAGGGCGTAGCGGAGCGCGAGCGGTCCGAGCAACGCGTGGAACACGACCATCGCGGCGACCAGTGCCTCGAACGAGACTCCCCAACCCGGAAAGGCTCGCCGCGCGACCGACGCGAGCAGCAGCGCGGTACCGCCCTGTGATAGCAATCCCAGCCACACCGCCTCCGTAAACTCTCGGGACGAATCCCGCCCGCCCCACAGGGCACCGTAGCGCAGCGTGACGGCACGGACTCCCGCCAGCAGCAACGCCCAGGGCCAGACGTCCGCCAAAGCGTCGACGCGAAGTCCGGCGCCGAGCAGCGTGAATGCGACTCCATACGCGGGCAACGCGAGCATGCCCCATCCGCGGTCCAGCTCGGCCTGAGTCTCGTTTGTCCCCCGAGTCAGGATCCACATTCCGGCCGCGAGCCCCACAAAGAAATCGATGGCGCGTTCGCGCGCGAGAAACCCGCCGGCGAGTGCCAGCGCGGCGAGCACGGCCACCCCGCCGAACCGGGCCGACGTGTAGCGCACGGTCAGCGCGCCCAAACCGAGCCCGACCGCGAGTGATGCGAGGAGGCGTGACGTGGTTTCCAAGGCGACTCGCGCATCCACGACTCCGCGCGCGGACGCGACACGAGCGACCACGAGCACGGCAACGAGCAGCACGACACCCGCGACGTCTTTGAGAACGGAGAGATGCAGAATGCTCTGTCCGAGCTCGGGAGAGTCCCCGGATTCCGCCAGCACGCCGAACGTCAGGGTGGCCGATGAAATCCCCGCCACCGCTCCCAGCGCGAGCGATGCCGCGAGGCCGCTCGAGAACGGCTGATGCACCGTGAGCGGCAACCAGTGGCTCACGCTGATGGCGACGAGGCTGACCGCGACGACCGGGAACAGTGTCGTGCCCAGCGCCAGCCGCGCCAACTGGACGCGACCGGCAGGAGCGAGGTGAATATGAAGCGAGCGGCCGATCTCGAACGCGATGAGCGTGAGTGCCGCGTTGCCCATGAACGCGAGCGCGCGCAGCTCGTCGGCCCGGATGAGACCGAGCCATCCCGGGCCAACGAGGAACCCCAGGACGACGAACCCGGTCACGCGCGGCAGCCGCGCGCGGCGCGCCAGATCGGCGCCGACCAGGGCCGCGACGACCAGCATGCCGAAGGCGAGCGCGGCACGACCGCCGAGCGGGGTGAAAGGAGGGGCAGTGACTCGATGCACCAGGGCCATGACGAGGCCCAGCGCAAACAGCGACGCGGCCCAGCGCATGGCGCGCAACATATCCGCGCGCGGCTGCTTTTGACAATGCAAGGAGCCGCCGATATTTTATTGTGGGTGACAGAACCAAATTGGATTGAGGCCGTACACTTCGGGGACGACGGACTCGTCCCCGTCGTTGCTCAGAGCGGCCTTTCGGGTGATGTCCTCATGCTGGCCTACGCTGATCGCGAAGCCCTCGAACGCACGCGGGACACCGGAGAGGCGCACTATCACAGCCGCAGCCGCGGCGTGCTGTGGCGCAAGGGCGAAACCTCGGGCAACCGGCAGGTCGTGGAAGACGTGCGCGTCGACTGTGATGGCGACGCGGTGCTCTATCTGGTGCGTCAGCACGGCCCGGCGTGCCACACCGGCACCCCGACCTGCTTCGACCCGACCACGGGCAGTGTCCTGAGCCGGCTGGCGGGCACGGTTGCCGCCCGGGCCCGGCAGCGACCGGCCGAGTCCTACACCGTGCGGCTGCTCGAGCAGGGCGTGCCGAAGATCGCGCAGAAGCTCGGCGAGGAGGCGACGGAGACGGTTGTCGCCGCGCTCGCCGAGGACGATGCCAGACTGGTGAGCGAAGCCGCCGACTTGCTGTATCATCTCGTCGTGCTGCTCGAGGCAAAGCGCGTGCCGCTCGATCGCGTGTTCGAAGAGCTGGAGCGGCGAGCGCGGTAATCCGATGGGTTTCGTTCACCTCCACACCCACAGCGAGTACTCCCTCCTCGACGGCGCCAACCGAATCCCCGATCTGCTCGATCGCACGAAGCAGCTCGGCATGGACTCGATCGCCCTGACCGACCACGGCAACCTGCACGGGGCCTGGACGTTCTACGAGGAAGCAAAGCAGCGCGGCATTCGCCCGATCCTGGGATTCGAGGCGTACGTCGCGTTCGGCAGTCGCCGCCGCCGTGAGAAGAACCTCGAGGCGCCGGCCGACTACGCGCACCTCGTGTTGCTCGCCACGAACCGCACGGGCTACGCCAATCTGATCAAGCTGTCGTCGATCGGATTCCTCGAGGGGTACTACCGCCGTCCCCGCATCGATCGTGAAACCCTGTCGCAATACTCGGACGGGATCGTCTGTCTCGCCGCCTGTCTTTCGGGGGAGATCGCGCTCTATCTGCGTCGCAACGATTTTGAGCGCGCGCGGGAAGCAGCGCAGTGGTTTGCGGGCGTGTTCGGGCCGGACCGCTACTGGCTCGAGGTCCAGAATCACGGCATTCCGGAAGAGCGCCAGGTGACGGAGGGCGTCTTCCGCCTGTCCCGAGAACTCGGGATTCCCGTGGTGGCGACCAACGATGCGCACTACCTCCGCCGCGAAGACGCCGAAGCGCACGACGTGCTACTGGCGATCGGCACGGGCAAGGATCTCGATGACCCGAACCGGTTCCGGTTCACGGGTCAGGAGAGCTACGTCAAATCCGAAGCGGAGATGAAGCCGCTGTTTCCCGGGCATCCCGAGGTGCTCGCGGAAACCGTGCGCGTGGCGGACCGGTGCGAGTTCGACTTCGAGAAGCGGTATTTCCTGCCGCAGTACCCCCGTCCCCGCGAGTTCGCGTCCGACGTCGAGTTTCTGGTGCATCTCGCGCGCTCTGGGGCCCTCGCCCGCTACGGCACGCCGCTCACGCCCGCGGTCGAGCAGCGCCTGCAGTTCGAGCTCGACGTCATCGGCCGCACGGGATACGCCGGCTACTTCCTGATCGTCTACGATTTCATCCGTGCCGCCCGTGAGCGCGGCATTCCCGTTGGTCCGGGGCGTGGCTCGGCGGCCGGATCCCTCGTGGCGTATGCGCTCGGGATCACGAAAATCGATCCGCTCAAGTTCGACCTGCTGTTCGAGCGGTTCTTGAACCCCGAGCGCGTCTCGATGCCCGATATCGATCTCGACTTCTGCTTCGAGCGGCGCGGCGAGGTAATTCAGTACGTGCGGGAGCGCTACGGCCGTGAGTCGGTCGGGCAGATCATCACGTTCGGGACGCTGAAGGCTCGCGCCGCGTTCCGCGACGTGGCGCGAACGCTGCGCATCGAGCCCGGCGAGGTCGATCGCTTCACGAAAATGATCCCCGCGGGGCCGGGGTTCTCGATGTCGCTCGCCGAAGCGGGCGAGCGCTCCCCCGAGCTCAAGAGCCTCGTGCGAGCGGACGAGCGGGTCCGCAAGGTGCTCGACCTCGGATCGCGCATCGAGGGGCTCGCACGCCACGCCTCGGTGCACGCGGCCGGCATCGTGATCGCCCCGGGCCCGCTCGTCGACTACGTGCCCGTGTGCCTCGCACCGCAGGAGCCCGACGCGATCATCACGCAGTACGACATGGTGGCGCTCGAGCGCGTGGGGATGCTGAAGATCGACATCCTCGGGCTCAAGACGCTCACTGTGCTCCACGACGCCGTCGTGATGATCCGCGAGCGGCACGGGGTGGCCATCGATCTCGAGGCGCTCGACTTCAATGACCCCGACGTGTACGCGTTGCTGCGTTCCGGCCGCACCGCTGGGGTTTTCCAGTTCGAGTCACCACTCGCGACCGACTGCCTGCGCAACATGAAGTGCGACCGGTTCGACGACCTGGTCGCGGCGAACGCGCTGCTGCGCCCCGGGCCGCTCGACACCGGGATGCATCTCGTGTTCATCAACCGCAAGCTCGGCCGCGAGCCGATCCGCTACCCGCACCCGGCGCTCGAGGAAATCCTCGCGCCCACCTACGGCGTCATCACCTACCAGGAACAGGTGATGCGGATCGCGAACGTGCTCGCCGGGTTCTCGCTTGCTGAAGCCGACGTGCTGCGCAAGGCGGTCGGGAAAAAAGACAAGGAGCTGATTCAGCAGGAGCTCGGGAAATTCGTCGCGCGGGCGGTCGAGGCAGGGCACGATCGCAAGGTCATCGAAGAAATCTCGGCACAGATCGAGACCTTCGGGCGCTACGGCTTCAACAAGTCTCACTCCGTCGCCTACACGGTACTGTCGTATCAGACGGCCTGGCTCAAGGCGCACTACCCGGCCGAATACATGGCGGCGCTGCTCTCATCCGAAATCGGCAACACCGACAAGGTGGTGCAGTACATCAATGAGGCACGCGAGCTGGGACTCCTCGTCCTCGCTCCGGATGTGAACGAATCGGGGTTCAAGTTTACCGTCGTTGGCGAGAGGCGGCTGCGCTTCGGGCTCGGCGCGATCAAGAATGTGGGTGAAGGCGCCATCGCCTCGATTCTCGAGGGACGCAAGAGCGGAGGACCGTACCGCTCGCTCGTCGATTTCTGCGACCGGATCGATCTGAGACTCTGCAACAAGCGCGTCATCGAGTCGCTCATCGATGCGGGAGCGTGCGACTCGCTGCACAGTCATCGCGCGCAGCTCGTTGCCGCCCTCGAGCATGCCTTTGCCGAGGCACAAGCCCGCCAGGACGAGCGCAACGCGGGCCAGCACGGCCTCTTCGCCGAGGAGAGCCACGCCCCGACGTCGGCGTCCCGACTGCCCGATATCGATCCGTGGAGCGAGCACGAGCGGCTGGCACGCGAGAAAGCCGTGCTGGGATTCTTCATTTCGGGCCACCCGCTCGCCAAGTTCCGTACGGAAGTGGAGCTTTTCGGAACCCGCACCACCGCGACGCTCGCCGAATGGAGCGAGCACAAGGTGCGCATCGCCGCCGTGGTCACCGCGGTCAAGCGACAGATCTCCAAGCGCTCGGGCGCCGAATACGCCCGCCTCGTCCTCGAGGACTTCCATGGTACGGCCGAAGCGCTGGTGTTTCCCGAAGCGTGGTCCGTGCTCAATCAGGCGATCCGTGCCGATGAGGCGCTGCTTCTGATCGGCGGCTACTCGGGACGCGACCGCGGCGAAGAGCAGGCGGCCTTCATTGTCGAGCAGGCGCGCCCGCTCGCCGACCTGAGAGGCACCGGGAATGTCGCCGTGCAGCTCTCGTGGTCGGCCGACAGCCCGCCCGACCCCGAGTCGGCGCGGGCCGCCGCGGCCCTGTGCGCCGCGCATCCCGGCCCTGCGCCGCTCCTCATCGAGTGGAGCGGGTCGAATGGCAACGGCGGGCTGGAACGCTTCCGCTCCCGGAGCATTCGTGTCGACGCCGGCGATGAGCTGGTCTCGGCGCTGCGCGCGCTCGTCGGCGCCGACCACGTTCGCCTGAAGGCCGTGTCCTGATGGCGACCCATACACTCGACTTCGAACGACCGTTACTCGAGCTCGAGAAGCAGATCGAGGAGTTGAAGCGGGTCGCGGCCGATACGGCGGTGGACGTGTCGAAGGAAATTGCTCCCCTCGAGAACAAGCTGGCAGAGCTACGGGTCGAGGTGTACCGCGGGCTCACCCCGATGCAGCGTGTCCAGGTGGCCCGGCATCCCAAGCGCCCTTACACGCTCGATTACGTCCGTTATCTCTTCAGCGATTTCGTCGAACTGCACGGCGATCGCCTGTACCGCGACGACCCTGCGATTGTCGGCGGCTGGGCGCGGCTGGAGGGCGGCAGCGTGATGGTGATCGGTCACCAGAAGGGGCGCGATACCAAGGAAAACCTGCGCCGGAACTTCGGAATGGCGCACCCCGAAGGCTATCGCAAGGCGCTCCGCTTGATGCATCTCGCCGAAAAGTTCGGCGCGCCGGTCGTGACGCTGGTCGATACGCCCGGCGCCTATCCCGGACTGGGCGCGGAAGAGCGCGGCCAGGCCGAGGCGATCGCGCGCAACCTGCTCGAGATGGCATCGCTCAGGACGCCGATCGTTACCGCGGTGATCGGCGAAGGAGGCTCGGGCGGCGCGCTCGCCGTGGGGCTCGCCGATCGCGTGATCATGCTCGAGAACTCCGTGTACTCCGTGATCTCGCCCGAGGGCTGCGCGGCGATACTCTGGAAGGACGCGAGCCAGCGCGAGCGCGCCGCGGAAGCGTTGAAGCTCACCGCGGAGGACCTGCTCACCCTCGGCGTCGTCGATGAGATCGTGCCCGAGCCGCCGGGCGGCGCGCACGCCGATCCGGAAGCCGCCGCCGATCTGCTCGGCGATTCGCTGCGCCGTCACGTTCGCCAGCTGCGGCGGATCCGCATCGAGAAGCTGCGCCGGCGGCGCGAGGAGAAATACCTCTCCATGGGCGCGCTGAGCGAATAAATCCTCGTGGAACCCGCCGTTGAAGTCCGTTTCAAGGGCAATCGCAAGGAGTTCTTCCGCTGGCCCGAGCCCGCGGCGGACGCGCCGCGGCTCGACCTCGCGGTGATCGTGCAGGTCGATCGCGGCGAAGACCTCGGGAGCATTTCCGCCATTGGCGCGACAGCCGCCCGGAAGTGCGGCGGCTGCACCGGGTGTGCGGTGGGAGCGGGGGGCAGGGACCCGGCGCCTCCCGAACGCACCGTGCTGCGGCTCGCGTCCGCCGAAGATCAGCGCGTCGCCCGCGAGCAGCGCCTGGACGAAGCGGCGGTGCGTCAGGCAGTCGCGGAACGCGCCGTCCAGCACGGCCTCGGGATCAAGGTTACGGACGCGGAATGGCAATGGGATCGGCGCAAGCTGACGGTCTATTTCACGTCCGAGGAACGCGTCGATTTCCGGGCATTGGTCCACGATCTCGCCGCGCGGTATCACACCCGCATCGAGCTGCGGCAAATCGGCGCCCGGGACGAGGCCAAGCGTCTGGATGGCATCGGCCGCTGCGGACGGCGGTTGTGCTGCGCGAGCTGGCTCCCCGAGCTTCGACCCGTGAGCCTCACGCTCGCCAGAGATCAACACTTGTCGCTCAACCCGTCGCAGATTTCCGGCGGCTGCGGACGCCTGCTGTGCTGTCTGCGCTACGAGCACGATTTCTACGTGCAGGCACGGAAGCGCTTTCCCAAGGAAGGGAAGGTGGTGAAAACGGCATTGGGCACGGAACGCGTACTCGCGGTGGACATCTTCTGTGAATCCGTGACGCTGCGCGCCGAAGACGGGAGCGCGCGCGTGGTGCCGCTCGCGCAGCTCGAACGCGAGCTCGAGGCGCACTAATGTCGAGATTCTACCTCACCACGGCGATCGACTACTCGAATGGCGAGCCGCACCTCGGGCACGCCCTCGAGAAGATCGGGGCCGACTGCATCGCAAGGTATCGGCGGTTACGCGGCGACGCGGTGCACTTCCTGATGGGCATGGACGAGCACAGCCAGTCCGTCATTCAGGCCGCGGCGCGCGGGTCGGTCACACCGCAGGCCTGGGTCGATCGCATGGCCGGCACGTTCGCCGACTACTGGCACCGCCTGCACTGCTCGAACGACGACTGGATTCGCACCACCGAGTCACGCCACGCGCGTGCGGTCGTGGGCCTGCTCGAGCGGATCCGGGCGTACCGGCCGAACGATCTCTTCGTGGCCGAGTACGAGGGACTCTACTGTACGGGATGTGAGGAGTTCAAGACCGACACGCAGATCGTCAACGGGCATTGCATCGAGCACCCAACCCTCGACCTCATTCCGACCAAGGAGCGCAATCAGTTTTTCCGCCTGAGCGCCTATCGCGATGACGTACTCGAGCGGATCACGAGCGGCAGCTTCCGCGTCGAGCCCGAGATCCGCCGCAATGAGGTGCTGCGCCTGCTCGAGCGAGGACTCGAGGACATTTCGATTTCGCGCCAGCGCCAGTCGTGGGGCATTCCCTTCCCCGGCGATCCACACCAGACCGTGTACGTCTGGTTCGACGCGCTGATCAATTATCTGTCGGCCACGGGCTTTCCGGATCCGGGATACGAGCGCCTCTGGCCCGCCGACCTGCACGTGATCGGCAAGGGGATCACGCGGTTTCATTGCGTCATCTGGCCCGCGATGCTGCTCGCCGCGGACCTCCCGCTCCCCCGCGAGGTATGGGCGCACGGCTACGTGCAGTGGGGCGGCACGAAAATGAGCAAGACCGCCGGCACCGCCGTAAACCTGAACGACGCGATCGAGCGGCACGGTCCCGACGCCCTGCGCTATTTCCTGCTGCGCGAGGTCGGGTTCGAAAACGACGGTGACTTCACCTGGGACCGCTTCGATGCCCGCTACATCGCGGATCTGGCCGACACGTTCGGGAATTTCGTGTCACGCTCGCTCTCCATGATCCAGCGGTATCGCGGCGGCACCGTGCCGGCCGATCCGGCGCGCTTCGACACGGCGATCGAGACAGACGCACGCGCCGCGCTCGCGGCGTACACGCGCGCGATGGACGCGTTCGATCTGCAGGAAGGCGCGGCCCAGTTGATCGGCCTCGCGGCGCGGGCGAACCGCTACGTCGAAGAAACCACACCCTGGAAACTGGCGAAGGAAAGGCAGGATGGCGCGCTCGACTCTGTGCTCGCAAATCTCGCGCGCACGGTCGCGCGGCTGGCGCTCATGGCGCAGCCGTTTGCACCGGAGATCGCCGAAGCGATCTGGTCACTGCTCGCTCCCCCGGCGGGACATGCGCTCGCGCACGCCGGATGGCAAAAACTCGAGGCGCCGGACTTGGGCGGGCGAGCTATCTCGCGTCCTCCCATTCTGTTCCCGAAGCCCGCGACGGATGCCGCTTAGCCCAAAAATCGTGACTTAGCTCACTGTTGGTTGCATTGACGCCCTTCTTTGCGGGGCGTATTATGGCATTCCCTCGAGGGTTCCGGACGTTGCGCCCCCAGTCCGGGAGTCGGTCAGCAGCCGCAGTACACACCGGTGTTTGTGAGGTCTCCACGATGCGGAAGCGCGCGGAGCGGCGATGGACGGTCATGCTGGTGCCTCACGGCGCGGGGTCTTCCCGCGCGGTGGAGGTGTCGCACACCGTCATGAAGATGCTGCTCGGTACCGGCGGCGTGCTCGTCTCGCTGATCATCGTGCTCGGCATCGCGGCGCTGGTGCGCGGCGTGAGCATCACCCGAAATCGCGGACTCGAGCGGGAGAACCGCGTCCTCGCCGACGAAATCCAGCGCATGCACGAGCGGCTCGCCACGCTGCACGACACGCTGTCGCTCATCGCCCAGCGGGAGTCCGACATGCGGCTCCTCGCCGGTCTCCCGGCGCTCGACTCCACCGTGCGGCAGGCGGGGATCGGCGGACCGTCAGGACACTGGTCGGAGCGCGACAGTCTCGCCGCCGTTGGCGCGAACGGCGAAGAAGCGCTGGCAGTGCGGGTCGATGTCGATGCGATGCTGCGGCGCGCCGACATTCTCGTCCGCTCGGTAACCGAGGACTACGATTCGCTCCACAGCCACCAGCAGCGCTTCGCGGCAACGCCGTCGATCATGCCGACCAAGGGCTGGCTCTCGAGCGCCTTCGCAGCCGAGCGTGAGCACCCGATCCTGCACCTTGCCCGCCCCCACGAAGGCATCGACGTGGCCGCGCCGATGGGCGCCGAAATTCTCGCCCCTGCGTCTGGCGTCGTGGCTGACGTGAAGTGGGAGGACGGCTACGGAAACTTTCTCACGATCGATCACGGCTACGGACTCGTAACCCGCTACGCGCACTGCTCGAAGATCCTCGTCGTGCGCGGCCAGCGCGTGAAGCGCGGCCAGAAAATCGCGCTCGTGGGCTCGACCGGCCTCGCCACCGGTCCGCATGTGCACTACGAGGTGTGGGTGAACGGGCACCCGGTGGATCCGAAGAAATTTGTAATGCCCGACGCCCTGGTCGATTAGCGCGAGAAATCCACCTTGGGAGCCTCTGCCGCTCCCGGGGTTTGCAGCTCGAAATACTGCCGCGGCCCTTTGCCGATCACCTTCGCCGTCAGCACCTGTGGAAAGCGCCGGATGTACGCGTTGTAGCGATTCACGGCGTCGTTGTAATCCTGCCGCGCCACCGCGACCCGATTCTCCGTCCCTTCGAGCTGATCCTGGAGTGCGCGGAAGTTCTCATTCGATTTGAGCTGCGGATAGTTCTCGGCCAGCGCGAGCAAGCGGCCGAGCGGCGCGGTCAGCGCCGCGTTGGCCTGTGACATCTGCTGGACATCGCCCGACTGCACGGCGCCGGACAGCTTGGCGCGCGCCTCCGCGACTTCCGTGAAGATCGTCTGCTCCTGTTTGGCATATCCCTTGACCGTCTCGACCAGGTTCGGGATCAGATCGGCGCGCCGCTGGAGCTGCACCCGAATCTGCGCTTCCGCGGCATTCACCTGTTCATCGAGCGTTTGAATCGTGTTGTAGCCGCACCCCCACCCGGTGCCCGAGGTCACGAGTGCCAGGGCCAGCAGTCCGGGATGAAAACGTCGCGTCGCGTTCACAGTCACTCCGATCCGGTTAGGTCAGACGATCGACATAAGCGGCGGTCCGTGCCACCGCATCCAGGTATGCCGCGGCGCGTGAGTCCCGCGGCGAGAGCGCGAGGCGCCTTGCGCCCGACGCATGGGCGGCGACGTCGTCCAGCGCGCCGCTCGGGAAGCCCACGACCGCGGCGGTCTCGCGCACCAGCTCTTCGGGACCATGCGGGGCGGGACGCCCTACCAGGCGCAACAACGTCCGAAACATCGTGAACACCCCGGCGCTCGTCCCGGCCACGAGCTGCGTGAGCTGCTTGCCATCGCCGCGGAATGCCACAGCGGATTGCCGCAGCCGCAGCAGCTTGCCGCGTAGCTCGGCCTCGAGCTGCCGGCGAATATCCTCCCGGCGGATCACGATGCCGTCCCAGGGACTGCGGCCGGCAATCACCCGATGAGCAGCCCGCATGTCGTCGTATTCGATCGCGAACACGTCGCTCGAGTCGCGCCATTCCTGCTCGGAGAAAATGAGCGGCGGCTCGTGGCCTTGCCGCACCCAGCGCTCGAGCGGCGGCTCGAGCGACGCGTACAGCGCGTCATCGATCGTATCACAGATCAGCAGCGTATTGAGGCCGCCTGCCGGTTTCGCGCCTTCTCGCGCCGCCGATCCGTACACCAGGAGCGAAACGAGACGCGCACCAAGCGCCTGTTCGAGGTCCTGCGCGAACGTTCCGAGCGAATCGGCCATCAGAAATTCCCTCCCGCTCCACCGCCGGAAAACCCACCGCCACCGCCAAAACCTCCGAACCCGCCACTGAATCCCCCACCGCCGCCCCCACCGCCCCATCCGCCACGCCGCCCCCCGCCCAACAGGTTGCCGAGCAGAAACGGCCACAGGATGCGGCCGCGAGTGAGAATAAGAATCACGAGCAAGAACAACAGGAATCCCCACGGCACACCGCGGCGTGCTGGAGTGGGCTGCTGCTCGGGCGGAGGCCGCGCCGCATTGAGCGCGACGCCGAACTGATCCGCGAATGCCTGCGCGATCGAGTCCACCCCGACGACCAGCGCCTGCCCGTAGTCCTCGCGAGACAGCGCGTCGCCCATGGCGTCGCGAATCCGGCCGACGCGAGCATCGGGAAGGAATCCTTCCGCACCCCGACCCGTCGCCAGAAACAGCTGTCCTGTGCCCGGCTGATGATTCTTTCGCGGCACGAGCAGGATCACGACCCCGAGATTCTTTGCCGGGTCGCCGGCCGCCCCTTGGGCGCCGACACCCCATTGCCGCCCGATTTGCACCGCCACATCGCTCGCCTCGCGGCCGCCGAGGTCGGACAACGTGACAACGGCGATCTCTCCCTTGGTCTCGTCCCGAACCTGGCTGATCAGGTCCGTCAGTTGCTGGGCGGAGGCGGGATCGACCACGTGCGCGAAGTCATTGACGTAGCCAACCGGCGCGGGGACCGCGAGTTGCGCCAGGATGACCACGCCGGCCAGGACGGGCAGCATGGCAACAAGCTAACGTCGTGAGGCGAGTAGTGGCGCCTCCGAGCGCCACTCGCTATGGTACTGCCACCTTTCCCGGGCGGGGAGTTTAACGTGCTGGTCGTGGCAAGCTTGCGTGCAACCGCGCGCGTGGCACTCGTATGCGTGTTCGCAACGGCGCTCCACGCCCAGGGTGAAGGCGTAGCCACCCGCTCCAAGGGCCGCCTCACCGCCCCCGTGACGATCTACGAAATGTCGGACTTCCAATGCCCCTACTGCCGCGACTTCGCGCTGAACACGCTTCCCGCGCTCGAGCGCGAATACATTGCGACCGGGAAGGTACGGCTCGTTTTTATCGTCTTTCCCATGCAGAACATCCATCCCAATGCCATCGCGGCCGCAGAAGTGGCCCTGTGCGCGGCGCATGAGAACCGCTTCTGGCCCGTCCACGATGCCCTGTTCGCAAAGCAACCCGATTGGGCGCCGCTCAAGGACCCGAAGCCCTATCTCCTGGCGCTCGCCGATTCCGCGGGCGGCGTGAGCGAGGCAGTGCGCCAATGCGTGGACTCCGGGAGCGGCCGCGACGCGGTCGAGGTCGATATCGCGGCCGCGCAGCGGACCGGCGCGCACAGCACGCCCACGTTCTACATCGAAGGTGGCTTGATCGAGGGCGATGCCCCGGCTGCCGTATTCCGGCAGGTGCTCGACTCGGTGTACCAGAGCAAAACCGCCGGCCCGGCTCCGTCAGCGCGTTGATGTCGCGCCCTTCGATCCTGTATCGACTCAGTGTGAGCGTCGCGGGACGCGCGGCGCCGTTCGCCGCTCGGTTCGATAAGAAGCTCGCCAAGAGCCTCGAAGCCCGGCGCGGTCTCACCGAACGATTCCGGAGATGGGTGGAGGCCAGCCGCGACCCGAAGCGACCGCTCGTCTGGGTGCACGCGCCATCGGTGGGCGAGGGCCTTCAGGCCAAGCCGGTGCTCGAGACCCTCAGAGCCACCCAGCCCTCATGGCAGCTCGTGTTCACTTTCTTTTCGCCTTCGGCGGAGCGCCTGGCCCGCACCCTGCCGGTGGACGTATCCGACTACCTGCCGTTCGATCGTCCGCGCGACGTGCGCGCGGTGCTCGACGCTCTGAAACCCACCGCGCTCATCTATTCCAAGCTCGATGTCTGGCCGGAGCTGACCCTGAACGCCGCCCGGCGCGGCGTGCGTCTCGCGCTCATTTCGGCGACGGTCGCGCCCAACAGCTCGCGGCTGCGCTGGCCCGCTCGGCAATGGTCCTTCGGCGCCTACACTGCGCTCGACAAGGTCGGAGCAATCAGCGAAGCTGACGCGCAGCGGCTCGAGCATTTGGGCGCGCGCCCAGAGGCCATTCAGGTGACCGGGGACACGCGGTACGACAGCGTGGCGGAGCGCGCCGAGCGGTTTGACCCCAACCGGGAGCCGTTCGGGCGCTTACGGACCACGGCTGCGGGAGGGTTCACGATCGTCGCGGGGTCCACCTGGCCGGCCGATGAGGCCGTCGTTCTCGGGGCATTCGCGGATCTGCTGGTGCAGGCCCCGGCCGCGCGGCTGATCCTCGCGCCGCACGAGCCGAACCCGGACCATCTCGCGGGAATCGCCCAGCGGGCCCAGGCGCTCGGTCTGCCCCGGCCCGTCCGCCTGTCGCAGCTCGAGCACGCGGGCGACTCGCCACTCATCGTGGTCGACCGGGTCGGCGTGCTGGCAGACCTGTACGCGCTCGGCGACGTGGCGTTCGTGGGCGGAGGGTTTCACCGCGCCGGGCTGCATTCCGTTCTCGAGCCCGCGGTGTTCGGCGTCCCGGTCTCGTTCGGACCATTCTGGGAATCGAGCCGCGACGCGCACCTCCTGCAGGAGAAGGGCGGCGCGGTGGCACTCCCCCTCGACGGACGCCAGCCGCTGCACTCGCAATGGCTCGTTTGGTTCCATGACGCCGACGCCAGGAAGAAATCCGGCTCAGCTGGCAAGCGAATGGTGCGGGAGGGACGCGGCGCGGCCGAACGGACAACCGCGCTGGTGGAGCGCGTGGTGATGGAAGCTTATCGCGAGACGACGATCCCCTCGTAAGTCACCGACCGGGGCGAGATCAGCCCCAGCGTCAACCCCGTAATCACCAGGTCGCTCAGCCGCGCGCGCACATGAATGCGCAGGCTCGCGATGGAATTGCCGTTGCCGACCTGTCCTTCGAGCACGTCCTCAAGATTCGGCTCCGAGACCGCCATCAAGCCCCAGAGAAAGTAGACCGGATGCTTGGTGATGTGGAATTGCGCACCGGCCGGCTGCGCCTGCGCAGGCTCCGCCATCGTGGCCGCGACACCGAGATTGTGAGCGTCGAACGTCAGCGCGCAGCCGCTCGTTGCCAGCATGAGCGCCAACGCGATCGCGCGTGCCGTGGGAGAATTCACGCTGCTCCTCGAGAAAAGGACGTGAGAGGCGGAGGTGGCGCGCACCAAAGGTACAGGGTCGCCGGGAAGTTGTGAATCACAGTCCCAGTGCAGGACGGATGTCGACGTGGACCCCGATCCCCAGGGTCGAGGTGTGGTAGCCGGAAGGCAGCTTTTCGTAATTGTAGGCCGTATGCACCCCGAAGGCGCCGAACCCGAACGTGATTCCGGCGGCCCAGCCGAACTCCGTATCGCTGTGCGCCGGGGTCGTACCGCTCGCGCCCGTTCGATTCAGGCGAACTCCCGGGGCCACCCAGGGTTCCAACGTCACGTAGGGCACGGGAACGTCGACCGAAATTCCCACGGCACCGGTGTAGCGGTTGTCCGCCCTCCCCGATTCGCTCCAGAAGGCCGCGCCGCCTTGCAGATTCACCGCGACGGGAATGAGCGAACCGCCCACCAGGCGATACGCCACCGTGCCGCCGTACTCGCCAAAACTTGAACCCGCGCTCGGACTGCGGGAGCCGGCCGTCGCGCTCACGGTTAATCCCGAGAAGCCCGCGGCAGCGCGCACCGCGTAAACGCTTCCCTTGCCACCGATCGAGTCGGGGTAGCCGGCGTCAGCAGCAAAGAACAAACGAGAGCCGCCCCGAGGGCTGTTCCAGACGGGCATCCCCGGAATCTGCGCGCGCGCGCGAGCCGCCCCTCCGACGAGGGCGATGACGACGAAAATGAACGCGGCGCGATGCATGAACACTCTCCTCCTCGATTCCGGTGCGATCCGGGGGCCAACGCTAGAGCCGCCTGTGAGACAAGTCAACGGCTAGTGCACCCAGACGATGCCAAACGAGAGCCCGTGCAGGTCGCCGATGCCGGCGCTCAGGCGCAGGTCAGCGGTACGGCTTACGCGCACATCCGCGCCAAGCCCCATCGTAAAATCGAGGTTCGTATTCCCGTTCACCACGAGCAACGCCGTCGGCTGTGCATACGGCACGATGCTGACCGATGATCCTTTGAGGTCGATCCGGCGTCCGAGCGAGAGCCCCACCGGCACGAACATTTTCGAGGCGCCGCTACGAGCCTTCGATCCCGGTCCCGGTGCCGTTGGGAGAGCTCACGTCACCGCCGAACTCCGAATGCTCGAATGCTCGGTACGGCGCGTTAAATGACGGCATTCCCGTGGACTGCGCCCGAGCTACCGTCGTACCCACCACCATCCCTGCCACCACCACCCACCCCAGGTAACGAGGCATGACCCGGCTCCTCGGAAAGCGGAGAACGAACAACGCGTTGCACAGGTACCCGCAAACGATGCGGCCCGTTCCCTCGTGAAAGGAACGGGCCGACCCGAAGTGCCGTTTTGGCGCTACGACCTGCGCGAGGCGTGCCCGCCCGCTCCACTTCCCGCACCCCCGCCCGTCCCCTGGTCCCCCTCCCCGGGTCGCGCGGGCTCGCCACGATCTGCGACGGCGCGCACATGATCCCCGCGCACCTGCAGGAACCCTCCCGAGACGTGGAACGCTTGTGTGCCCACGACGCCGTCGCCGCTCTTGGCTCCCTCGATCGTGAGGACGCCTGATCCGAGCAGGGTGAGAAACGGCGCGTGCTGCGGCAAGATGCCGACGAATCCGTCGAATGCCGGTGCGACCACGGATTGGGCTTCGCCGTCGAACAGCGAGCGCTCAGGCGAAATGACGGTTACGCGCATGCGCTCAACCCTTCGCCAGCCGCTCGGCCTGTGCCACGGCCTCGTCGATCGCGCCGACCATGTAGAACGCCTGCTCCGGCAGCTGATCGAACTCGCCCGCCACGACGCGCTCGAACGAGGCGATCGTGTCCTCGAGCTTCACGTACTTCCCCTCGATGCCGGTGAATTGCGCCGCGACGTGGAATGGCTGCGACAGGAACCGCTGGATCCGGCGGGCCCGACCGACGACGCGCTTGTCTTCTTCCGACAACTCGTCCATCCCGAGAATCGCGATGATGTCCTGGAGATCCTTGTAGCGCTGTAGTGTGCGCTGCACCTCGACCGCGACCTTGTAGTGCCGGTCGCCCACATACTGGGCATCGAGAATCCGGCTCGACGACGCGAGGGGATCGACGGCGGGATAGATGCCGAGCTCGACGATCTGGCGCGACAACACGACGGTCGCGTCGAGGTGGGAGAATGCGGTCGCCGGCGCGGGATCGGTGAGATCGTCGGCGGGAACGTAGATGGCCTGCACCGACGTGATGGAGCCTTTCTTGGTAGACGTGATGCGCTCCTGGAGCTCCCCCATCTCGGTGGCGAGCGTCGGCTGGTATCCTACTGCGGACGGCATACGGCCGAGTAATGCGGAT
The DNA here is from genome assembly GCA_035517615.1 of Gemmatimonadales bacterium. GTDB lineage: Bacteria > Gemmatimonadota > Gemmatimonadetes > Gemmatimonadales > GWC2-71-9 > AG25. Next base: position 244,806 of record DATIYM010000007.1, on the reverse strand, counting down.
ACCTCCGACCCGGCTTGCGTGAAGCGGAAGATGTTGTCGATGAACACCAGCACGTCCTGGCCTTCCACGTCGCGGAAGTATTCCGCGACCGTCAGTCCAGAAAGGCCCACGCGCAGGCGCGCGCCCGGCGGCTCGTTCATCTGCCCGTAGATCAGGGCGCACGAATCGAGCACCCCACCCTCTTTCATTTCCAGATAGAGGTCGTTGCCTTCCCGCGTGCGCTCGCCTACGCCACAGAACACGGAGCGGCCACCGTGGCCCATGGCGACGTTGTGGATCAGCTCCATGATGATGACCGTCTTGCCCACACCAGCGCCGCCGAACAGGCCGATCTTGCCACCCTTCACGAACGGCGCCAGCAGGTCGACGACCTTGATGCCGGTTTCAAAAACCTCGGTCGTCGGCTCGAGGTCGACGAACTCGGGCGGTGGCCGATGAATCGACCAGCGCTCGGCGTCGGGCGGAATCGGATCGCCTTCATCGACCGGTTCGCCCAGGACGTTGAGAATGCGCCCCAACGCCGGCTTGCCGACGGGGACCGAGATCGCTGCGCCGGTATCCACGGCGTCCATGCCGCGCACAACGCCAGCCGTCGAGCTCATCGCGACGGCCCGTACCTGATTCCGACCGATGTGCTGCTCGACCTCCACCGTCAGGTGCACCGGGGCTCCGCCATCGCTTTCGGAATCGATGCGGAGCGCGTTATAGATTTCCGGCAGGCGTTCGGGCTCGAATTCCACGTCCATTACGGGCCCGATGACCTGCACGACGCGGCCGATGTTTTTGGCCTTCGCCTCACCGGGTGCCTGCTTCGGGATGCCCTTCGTTGTTGTCGCCATGAAGTCCTCAGTATGAGGCTAGCCTTGCAGCGCTTCCGCCCCGCCGACGATCTCGGCGAGCTCCTGGGTGATCTGGGCTTGGCGGGCTCGATTGTAGGTGCGGTTCAGCAGATTGAGCAGGTCACCAGCGTTATCTGTCGCGTTCTTCATCGCAGTACGCTGCGAGCCGTAGAATGCAGCCGCGGTCTCGACCAGCGCGCGGAACATCTGATTCTCGACATACAGCGGGAGCAGCCGTTCGAGAATCGCCTCGGCAGACGGGCGCAGGATGTAGTCCGCCTGTTCGCGCTTGCCCCCGCCCGTCTCGGGCGGCGTGACCGGCAGAATGCGCAGCACGGTCGGCGGCGTCGAGAGGGCGCTCTTGAATTGCGCGTGCACGACCTCGACGGCGTCGAGCCCGCCGGCTTCGAACGCCTGCACGAGCGGCCCCACAATTTCGCTTGCCTGGGCGGCCTTCGGATTTTCGCCGACGTCGGTCCGCTGCGACGCGATCGCGCGCCTGGTGTGGCGAAAGAAGCCCACCCCCTTGCGCCCGATGATGTGGAGATCCACGGCCGCGCCCTCGCGTTCGAGCGCATCCAACCGGTGTCTCGCCTCGCGGATGAGATTAGCGTTGAATGCCCCGGCCAGCCCACGATTGGCCGTCACCAGCACGAGCGCCACTTTCCGGGCCCCGTGCGCTCCCGGCTGGCGCAGCAACGGAAACCGCTCGGCGAGCGCCGGGGAATACAGGTCCCCGATCACTTCCGCCAGGGCGGCCGCATACGGGCGGGCCGCGAACACGCGGTCCTGGGCACGCTTCAACTTCGACGTGGCCACGAGCTCCATCGTCTTCGTGATCTTGCGCGTGCTCTGGACCGACCGAATCCGGCGCTTCAGCTCGCGGGGCTTGGCCATGTCAGTGCGCGGCTTTCGCCTTCTGCTCGGGCTTCGCGGCTGACGGCGCCGCGCGCTTCCCTGGTTCGGGCTCGGCGGCATTGGCGGGCGTGACCGGCGCGGCCTGCGCCTTGCACTCCTCGATGGCGCGCTTGAGGCGCGCGGTAAGGTCGTCCGAGAGCGCCTTCTTGGTCCGGATCTCCTCGCCGATCTCCTTGTGCTGCGCCGCCATGAACGTGTGGAAGGCCTGTTCCCAGCCGCGGATGGCTTCGACGGGGACGTCATCCAGGAACCCGTTCGTGACCGCAAAGATGATCATGACCTGCTGCTCCACCGGCATCGGCTGGTATTGCGGCTGCTTGAGAATCTCCACGATCCTGGCGCCGCGCGCGAGCTGGCGCTGCGTAGCGGCATCGAGCTCCGAGCCGAACTGAGCGAACGCCTCGAGCTCGCGGAACTGCGCCAAGTCGAGCCGCAGCCGGCCCGCCACCTGCTTCATCGCCTTGATCTGCGCGTTGCCACCGACCCGCGATACCGAAATTCCCGCATTGACGGCGGGGCGCACGTTCGAGTAGAACAGGTCCGTCTCGAGAAAAATCTGGCCGTCCGTGATCGAAATGACGTTCGTCGGAATGTAGGCCGAGACATCGCCGGCCTGCGTTTCGATAATCGGAAGCGCAGTCAGCGACCCGCCGCCCATTTCGTCGGACAGCTTGGCCGCCCGTTCGAGCAGCCGGCTATGCAGATAGAAGACGTCACCGGGGTACGCCTCACGGCCGGGTGGCCGGCGTAACACGAGCGAGAGCTGGCGATAGGCGGCCGCCTGTTTGGAGAGGTCGTCATACACGAGGAGTGCGGCCTTCTTCTCATCGTACATGAAGTACTCGCCCATGGCACAGCCGGCGTAGGGGGCGATGAACTGCATCGGAGCGGGCTCGGAGGCCGACGCCACCACGACGATCGTGTAGTCCATCGCCCCGTGCTCCTTGAGGCGCTCGACTACCGACCCCACCGTGGAATTCTTCTGGCCCACGGCGACGTACACGCAGATCACGCCCGTACCGCGCTGATTGATGATGGTATCGATCGCGACCGCGGTCTTGCCCGTCACGCGATCGCCGATGATCAGCTCGCGCTGACCGCGCCCAATCGGGATCATGGAGTCGATCGCCTTGATCCCCGTCTGGAGCGGCTCCTTCACGGGTTGACGGCGGATGATCCCGGGGGCGAGCACGTCAACGTTGCGCATCGTCGTGGAGGCGATCGGTCCACGTCCGTCCACCGGCCGTCCCAGCGCGTCCACGACGCGGCCGACCATCGCGGGGCCGACCGGGACCTCGAGGAGGCGTCCGGTCCGGCGGACCTCGTCGCCTTCACGGAGCTGGAGGTAGTCGCCGAAGATGACGGCGCCGATGTTGTCTTCCTCGAGGTTCAGCGCCATCCCCGTAATCTTCTCGCCCGTCTCCGAGGAGACGAACTCGAGCATCTCGTTCGCCATCGCCTGGGTGAGGCCGTAGACGCGGGCGATGCCGTCTTTCACTTCGAGCGCGGTCCCGACTTCACGGACATCGAGCTCGGCGAGATCCGCGGACTGAATTTCCTTGAGGAGGATGTCTTTCAGCTCGCCGGGGCGTAGGATCGAATCAGTGGCCATGAGTTTGGGGATGAGAGATTGTGAAAAATATCACATGGCGACTCCACCGCAACCCGGTAATTTCGTCTCTTTCCGTCTTACCAGGCAACGAATTGGCGGCTCAACACCGGGGGACGGGGGCAGAGCAGCGATGTTGTATCCAGGGAGCTACATCCGGCACAACGGTCAGTAACGCGAGCGCGTCCGTCCTCCGAGGAAGCGCGTCAGCACGCCTCTGGGCCCGAGCTCGCGCAGCATGCTGGAGGGCACGCCCGTGAGGCGCCGCGCAGCGGCGGCGAGGTGACCGGCCGAGGCATAGCCGAGGATCCGAACGACCGCGCGCACGCTGTACCCTGGATTCCCGAGCAGGTCTGCCGCGCAGGCAAGGCGCGTGAGATCGATCACGCGCTTCAAATTGGGAGCCCCGCCAGCCGCGAATTCGCGCGACAGATGCTCTCGCGTGACTCCCAGCGCCCGGGCGATCTCCGCCGTGGTGGTCGGCGCGGCGACGCGGCTCAGGATCTCCTCCCATGCGGCGATCTGTACGCGATCCTGCAGCCTGAGCAGCGCGGGCGCGTCGGCCAGGGCTTCGTTGCGCGCGCGCTGGGCCGTGCGCGCCGCGATCCACGGCCCGGCCACGCCAGTATCGACACCCTCCACGAGCACGCCCGCAAAGCCGGCGCGCCGGCATTCGAGCATGAGCGCCCCGTCATCCGGCCGGAACACGGAGAGTGCGAACATCGGAATACGGGGGAACCGCGCCGCCAGCGCGATCGCGTCCGGTACGGCTTTGATGTCGAGTACCACGGCGTCCACGAGCCGCTGGGCGAGGAGCCGCTCGATATGCGTGACGCCCCGGCACAGGCGCACCGCTCCGGTCGCACGCGGGTAGCCGCGCTGCACCGCGCGACGGGCTTCGCGTCGCGGGTGAAACATGGCGACGATCGGCCGCGCGCCTTCCGTTCCCGGCGCGCGGCTCACTGCCCGTTTTCCTGTTCGAGCGCCTTGATCATATCCGCCGCGCGCTCCAGCACGCCGCGGGCGTTGTCGTAGGAAATCGTGCGCCGCGCGTCGTCGAGCGGCTGCCACACGCAGTCGGTGATGCCTTCTTCGACCTGGGGAACGGGATCTCCATGGGGAGATTCGAACAGGAAGAAATGACAGTACTTGTGGATGGTGCGCCCGCGGAACCGGAAATACCAGTCGATGATCTGAATCGGGCCGTGCAGCATGAGGTCGGACAATCCCGTTTCCTCGGCAATTTCCCGGCGCGCGGCGTCCGCCGGCGGCTCGCCCGCCTCGAGGTGGCCTTTCGGAAATCCCCAATTCTGGTAGGAATCGCGGATCAGCAGGAAGTGCAGATCCGCGGGCCCGGCGCGGCGATACACCACGCCACCGGCGCTCGTCTCCCGCTCCGCCCGCCTCGGTCCTCCCCCCCGTTCGCCCACGGTTGCCACTCAGAAGACGCTGAATGTGAAATACTTGCGCGGATTCGCCTGAATGTCCGCGAGGAGCTGCCGCAGCTGGACCATGGTCAGTGCGGTTTCCCGGTATAGCGTGGAGTCGGAGATCAGCATGCCGAGCGTGCCCGACCGGTTCGCGATGCGCGCCATGATCGTGTCCGCGTTCACGAGCACGCGGACGAGACTCTCCTGATTCTTGTGCGCCGTCTCCATCAGGTCGCGGAGATTTTGCGACGCTTCCTGCACGTTCTGGCTGGCCGTCTGCGAGTTGTTGAGAATGGTCGCGAGCTGCCCCTGGTTGGTCGCCGAATCCACCCGGCCGACGGTGGTCGACAGGTTCCGGGCCGCCCGCGTCAGCTGGTCCGAGCCCTGGCGGAGGTTGGCGCCGACTTCTCCGAACACCTGCGCTTCCTCGTCCGTGACCCGCAGGAGCCGATCGGCGATCGAGCCAAAGTCGCGTATCGAGCGCCGTAACTCGAGCACCGCCTCGGAATCGAAGGCCGATTGGACGCGATTGGCCACCGTCCCGATGTCGGTCGCGATCCGGCTCGCCTGAGCGGTGAGCTGGCCAATATCGGGGAGCGTGGCGCCGGGCCATTTCCCGCCGCCCGCCGCCTGCGCCTCCGCGATCGCCTGACGAATGTTTGGATCGTCCGGGAGCTGATCGAGCGGAACGAGCGTCGCGGCCCATTCGCCGAACAGCGAGGCCGAGGCGGCAATGACGGCGGGCTGCGAGGGGAGCGTGATCCCGCTATAGATCTTGAGGTCCGCTTCCACCCACGACCCCGTGGCGAGCCGGATGGCCTGCACCTGGCCCACGCGGACGCCGCGCAACACCACCGGCGCACCCGCCCCGAGCCCGCCCACCGTTCGGAACCGCGCCGTGTGCACCGATTCCGTTCGGCCGAGATGGGTTCCCGAGAGCCACAGTGCGCCAATCACGACGACCGCGAGCGCGACGATCACGACGACGCCGACCGCGAACTCGTTCTCGCGCTTCATGCGGCCCGTCCGTCCACGAACTGCCGCACGATCGGATCCGTGGTCTCCCGGATTTCGTCGACCGTGCCGACCTGGCGGATCCGGCCTTCGTACAGCATCGCGATCCGGTCGCCGACCGTAAACGCGCTGCGCAGGTCATGGGTCACGACGATGCTCGTGGCGCCCAGCCGCTCGCGTGCGCGGACCATGAGACGGTCGATCAGCGACGAGGTCACCGGATCGAGTCCGGTCGTCGGCTCGTCATAGAGGATGTAGCGGGGACGGAGCGCGATCGCGCGCGCGATGCCGACCCGCTTGCGCATGCCCCCGGACAGCTCAGCGGGGTCGCTCTCCTCCGCCCCGGTCAGGTCCACGAGCGCGAGCGCTTCCTCGACACGATTCTGGATCTCCGGCTCGTCGAGACTGCGGCGGCGCAATCCCAGCGCGACATTTTCGCCAACCGTCATGGAATCGAACAGCGCGGCGGCCTGAAACACATACCCGATCTCACGGCGCAGCGCATTCAATCCCTCCCGGTCGAGCGTGGATACGGCTCGGTCGTCCACGAACACGTCACCCTGATCGGGGTCGAGCAATCCGACGATATGCTTCAGCGCGACACTCTTTCCGGAACCGGAATAGCCCATGAGCACCGTCGTTTCCCCATCCGGTACGTCGAGCGTGAGCCCCGCCAGGACCTGCTTCGAGCCGAAGGCCTTCCACAGATTCTCAAATCGAATCACCTGAGGAGCACGGCGGCCCAGAAGGCGTCGAGCACGAGGATGAGCACGGCGGAGTAGACGACGGCCTGCGTCGTGCTGCGGCCCACACCCGCCGCACCGCCTCTCGTCGCGAGTCCCACCATGCAACCCACGACGGTGATCGTGAACCCGAAGGTGGCGCTCTTGAACAGTCCGAACCAGCTGTCCTTGAACACGTAAAACAGCTTCAGGCCCTTCACGAATTCGGGCGTCGTGAGATTGAGCAGGACGAGGCTCGTGAGCCAGCCTGTCATGATGCCCACGACGATCGCGATCGCCACCACCACGGGGAACATCGCCGTCCCGGCCACGACGCGAGGGAGCACGAGAAAGCTCTGGGGATCGTAGGCCAGCGTCTCGAGCGCATCCACCTGCTCGGTAACGCGCATGGTCCCGAGCTCAGCGGCCATGCTCGCCCCCACTCGGCCGGCGAGCGCGAGCCCCACCAGCATGGGGCCGAGCTCGAGCATCATGCTCTTGCCCACGAGTGTGCCGACGAAATAGAGGGGCACGGTGCCGGTGAAGGTATACGACGCCTGCAGGGCGAGGACGACACCCGTGAACGCCGCGATGTAGAGGGCCACGGGCAGGGAATCCACGCCGACCCGGCGCATCTGGAGGAGCGCGGGGCGTCCCCAGACCCGGACCTCGGGGAGCGCGCTCGTCATGCCTCGGAGGAACTGGCCGCAGCGTCCGACGGCCTCGATCATGCCGACGGCGGTACGGCCGATCCGTTCGATCATCGCGCACTAAACTACGACGCCACCTTGCACGACGCCATGTTGCACGAAAAAGAAAAGGCCGGGCAACTGACCCGGCCTTTCGTGCAATGTGGCGTCGTGGCGTCGTGTAATGGGTTACGCTGCGAAGCTTGCCAGCGCCTTCCCCACATCGCCGTCGCGCAACCGCTTGAGCGCACGGTCCCGCAGCTGGCGGACGCGCTCGCGGGTAACGCCGAGCATGCCGCCAATTTCCTCGAGCGTGTGCTCGCGACCGCCATCGAGACCGAAATACAGGCGCAGCACCTTGGCATCACGGCGCTGCAACGTGTTGAGCGCCGACTCGACCTCGTCCGACAGGAAGCGATCCATCGCCTGATCTTCCGTGTCGGGCAAATCTTCCGCGATGAACCGCTCGATCAGCGAGCGGTCGCCATCAGGGTCGAGCGGGGCGTCGAGCCGCACGTCACCCGTGTTCAGGGCCGCGAGCGACTGCACCACCTCGAGCGACAGCTTGGTGGCATCCGAGATTTCCTCGGGCGTAGGCTCACGCCTGAGCGTCTGGCGCAGATACTCGGCCGTGCGCACGATGCGCGACAGATCGGCGGTGCGGTTCAACGGAACGCGAACGGTCCGTCCCTGCCGGGCGAGCGCCGCGAGAATCGCCTGACGGATCCACCACACGGCGTACGAAATGAACTTGACCCCCTGGTCGGGATCGAACTTCCGGGCGGCCGTGAGCAGACCGACGTTGCCCTCACCGATCAGGTCGGTAAGCGGCAGACCGCGGTTCTGATACTTCTTCGCGACCGAAATCACGAAGCGGAGGTTCCGCTTCACGAGCTCCTGCATGGACTCCTGATCGCCGGCGCGCACCTTGCGGGCGAGCGCAATCTCCTCCTTCTGGGTGAGCAGCGGCGTCTTCGACACTTCGTGCAAATACTGATCGAGAATATCCCGCTCGTGCTCGTGCTGTCCCAATCCGGCGAGAAAGCCGCGGCGCCGGCCGCGCTTGCGGCCCGGCTTTGCCTTGGCGGGGGCGGTGGGTACGGACGAGCTCGGCGTCCCCTTGGCGGGGGACTTGCCGCGAGCGACCGCAACGGTCTTCTTCTTCTGGCTCTGCTTGGGCATTGAACTCTTGGTTCGGGGTTTTGCCCCTCATACGCCCGCGGGGCGGAAAAGTTGCACCGTACGGCGCTGGAATCGCTTGACATGGGTGAAACACGCCGATATGATCCCGTGTTCCCGCCCAGACGGCTGTCTACGGTACCTTCAGGAAGCGAAAATCGAGCCGCCAAATATAATGGGGGCGTAGCTCAGTTGGGAGAGCGCGTGAATGGCATTCACGAGGTCAGGGGTTCGATCCCCCTCGCCTCCACTGCAGGGCGGTTTAGCGGTCGGGCGGCCAAGGAACCTGGTCACACGACTCAGCCTCCAACCGCCTGACCGCCCTCGGCTGCCAAACCGCCTGGGGTGGTGTGGTTCGGGAAGGGTCAGTTAAATTCGCCGTCGTGCGGGAATAGCTCAGTTGGTAGAGCACAACCTTGCCAAGGTTGGGGTCGCGGGTTCGAGTCCCGTTTCCCGCTCTTGGAAGCGGAACTGAAGCCGCAGAGTACACGACGCGGGGTGGAGCAGTCTGGTAGCTCGCCGGGCTCATAACCCGGAGGTCGTGGGTTCAAATCCCACCCCCGCTATTGAACGCGGAACTCGGAACGCGGAACTCGGAACGCACGACGTCCACAGTTCCGACTTCCGCGTTTCGCGTTCCGCGTTTACCCCGGGCGGTTAGCTCAGTTGGTTAGAGCGCTACGTTGACATCGTAGAGGTCACTAGTTCGAATCTAGTACCGCCCACCTCAAGGTTGGTAATCAGTAGCTAAACTACAAGCTGTGATCTGATTCCAAGCATGTTGTGCATGAGCGCCCATAGCTCAACTGGATAGAGCGTTTGGCTACGGACCAAAAGGCTGGGGGTTCGACTCCTCCTGGGCGCATGAGGTTTCGGGGCGTAGCGCAGCCCGGTTAGCGCGCCTGGTTCGGGACCAGGAGGTCGGTGGTTCAAATCCACTCGCCCCGATTCATCACACGCGGCACTCTCGATAACTCGGATCTCCACGTCCGCTATCCCGCCAGCTGACTCGCTCCTTCTTCTCCATCGTCATCCTTGTCGTCACCCATGTCGAGCACGTCGCGGACTTTGCGCGCCAGAGATTCCGGAGTGAACGGCTTCTGAAGAAACGCCAGCCCGGGCTCGAGCACGCCGTGGTGCACCACGGATTCGTCGGCATACCCCGAGAGGTACAGCACTTTCAAGGTCGGCCGATCGGCCGACATCAGCAGCGCCACCTCCCTGCCGTTCATGCCCGGCATGATCACGTCGGTCACGAGAAGATGAATGGGCCCGGCGTGCTGCTCGGCGACGCGTAAGGCTTCGGCGCCGTTTTCGGCGCCCAGCACCGTGTATCCGCGTACCCGCAGCAGCTTCTCGGACAGGCGCCGGACTTCGGGCTGATCCTCCACCACAAGTATCGTCTCATCGCCTCCGGGAACCGGCGCGAGGGCCGGTACAGGCGCTGCGGCCGTCGCCTTCGCCTCGACGCGGGGGAGATAGATCTTGAAGGTCGCTCCCGCGCTCGGCTCGCTGTACACCCAGATGAACCCGCCGCTCTGCTTCACGATCCCGTACACCGTCGACAGACCGAGTCCCGTCCCCTTGCCCTTGCCCTTGGTCGTGAAGAACGGCTCGAACACGCGGGCCCGGGTTGCGGCATCCATCCCGATACCGTCATCGCTCACCGCCAGGAGCGCATAGTGTCCCGCGGGGATCGGGGCGTGCGTCGCGGCGTAGGAAGCGTCGAGCTCCGCGTTGGCCGTTTCGATCGTGATATGACCACCGCGCGGCAGCGCGTCGCGCGCGTTCACGACGAGGTTCATGAGCACCTGCTCGATCTGGCCGCGGTCGGCGCGCACCGACCCGAGCCCGGCGGCGCCCGCGGTGCGGAGCGAGACATCCTCACCGATCACGCGCCGCAGCATGGGCTCCATGCCGCGCACGACCTCATTGAGATCGAGGATGTGCGGCGAGAGCACCTGCTGCCGCGTGAACGCGAGCAGCTGGCGAATGAGATCGCCGGCGCGGAGACTCGCGGCGCGGATCTCGTCCAGGTCCGCGCGATCCGGATTGTCCGGTCCGACGTGTTCGCGCAGCAGCTCGCAGGAGCCAAGAATCGCGGTGAGCAGGTTGTTGAAGTCGTGAGCAATGCCCGCCGCGAGCCGGCCGACCGCTTCCATTTTCTGGGCCTGCAGGAATTGCTGCTCGAGACGCTGGCGGTCCGTGATGTCGAGGACCGTCCCGAGGAGCCGCAGCGGCGTCCCAGTAGCGTCGCGGATCACCGAGCAGCGCTCCTCCACAATCCGCTCGGTCCCGTCCGGGCGAACCACCCGATGCTGAACGACGTACGGAACGCCTTGTTCGAGGGTCCGGCGCAGGGCCTCCTCGACGCGCGGCACGTCTTCCGGATGAACCAGGCGGAAGAACAGCTCGCTCGAGACCGGCTCGCTGCGAGGCGTGTACCCGAAAATCCGGTACGCTTCATCGGACCACCACAAGGGATTCCGATCCAGGCGCTCGAGACTGTGCAGCTCGGTTTCCCAGCTCCCGAGGTGCGCCGCCTCCTGCGCGCGCGCCAGCCGGCTCTCGCTCTCCCGCAGCGCGAGCTCGGCGCGCTTGCGCTCGACCGTCATCGCGATCTGCGTCGAAACGAACTCGAGCACGCGCTGCTCTTCCGGCCCATAGCGCACGTTCCCCGAGTACGTCTGCACCGCGAGCACGCCGATCGTCTTCTCGCCCCCCTTGAGGGGAACACCCAGCCATTGCAGCGATGGGGCGCCGATCAGCTCGGCCTCCCCGCGGCGCTCGAGGTCCTGGTGCAGCGTCTCATCCGCCAGCAGGGCCTGCCCGGTGCGGAGCACGTACTCGGTGAGCCCGCGACCCGGCCGCTTAGGCGGGCAGGGGGGGTCGAACTCGTCCACCCAATAGGGAAAGCTGATCAGGTCGGCCTGGGCATCATACAGCGCGATGTAGATATTCTCGGCGGGCATGAGTTCGCCCACGATCCCATGGATCGCGCCGTATAACTCGTGCAGCGTCCGGGCCGTGTGCGCGGCCTCGGAAATGCGATAGGTAGCGAGCTGGATCCGCTCGGCCCGATTCGGCGCGCGCGCGGACTGCTTCCCTGCTTTGCGTCCCGCCACAGCCCCTCGGAAGACGTTTGGGGACCCCCAAGCTTGGAAACAGGCCCTCGGCCCGCAAGTAGCCGGTGGGAGATGGGCCCGTTAAGTTGCTGTCTTCCCCACGCGCCAGTAGCTCAGCTGGATAGAGCGTCGGCCTCCGGAGCCGAAGGTCCCGCGTTCGAATCGCGGCTGGCGCATAGCTTTAGGCGGAGTGGAGGATCGGACCACCCACCTGCCGTACCCAAACGCGAGCCATAGAGGAGGGCTCCGGGCGTCCGGCTCGGGTCGGAGAAAATCCGGCAACTGATCGAGACAGGACAACGACTGTGCTACCGCGCGCTGAAACGGTCGAGCACGGCCCGCTCATCGGCGGTGAGGCTCGTCGGCCCGGACAGCGCGACCTTTTGGAGCAACGGCTCTACCACCTGGCGGTTCACCGGATGGAGCGCATCGAGACGAATGGTCGCCCAGCGCTGTGCGGCCATGTCGGGCGCGTCGGATGCACGGGATGGGGCACGAACAAATTCCTTGAGCACGCGGCCCCGCCGGCGGTCGAGCAAGAAGAGATACGCGAAGCCGCCGAGAAATCCGCCGAGATGGGCAAAGTGGGCGAGACCGGGATTCAGTCCGCCGAATCCGCCGAGCAGCGACAGCACAGTCATGCCGACCACGAACCAGCGCGCTTCGAGAGGGATCACACCCCAGATATAGATCAGGGACCGGGGCCAGTAGCGCGCGAATCCCAGCATCACGCCATAAATCGCGCCCGAGGCGCCCACGATCGCGGCGCCGGGCGTGAAGACCAGTGACGCGAGCGCGGCCATCAGCCCGCTCGCGAAGTACAGCCCAATGAAGTGCCGCTCCCCCAGCCGCGCCTCGACCCGCGGACCAAAGAAGTACAATGCGATCATGTTGAACACGAGGTGCCAGACCCCCGCGTGCACGAACATGTATGTCACGAGAGTCCAGGGTCGCTCGGGGATGAGTGCGGGAACGAGCACCAGCTGCGGCACGATCTGCGGGAACGCATTCGTCAGCAGAAACATCCCGACGTTGGCGGCGAGGAGCCAGCGCACCCACGGCGTCACGAAGGCAGCTCTGTCGATACGGTTTGTGTATGGGCAACACCAATCACGCGAAGCTCTCGTTCGTCCGTCTGGTGAGGGCCGCGCTGGATGATCGCATCCTTGACCACTAGGCCTCACTCCCGGGACCGAGAGTGAAGGAAAACGTAGCGCCCTGCCCCGTGGCGCCTTCCGCCCAGACACGACCACCATGCCGCTGCACGATACGTTGAACCGTAGCAAGCCCGATGCCGGTTCCTTCGAATTCGGATTCGGTGTGCAGCCGCTGGAACGCCCCAAACAACTTGGCGCTATAGGCCATGTCGAATCCGGCGCCGTTGTCGCGCACGTAGTAGGCGCGCTTTCCATCCTGGAGGGTGGCCCCGAACTCGATGCGCGTGTGGGGGCGGTTCTTGGTGTACTTCCACGCGTTGCAAAGCAGGTTTTCGAGCACGATCCTGAGCAGGTGGGCGTCGCCGTCCACGACCACGCCGGGCGCGACCACGAATTCGGCCTCGCGCTTCGGATTTCTCGCGTGCAGCTCCTCCAGAACCGACTGCGCCATTGCGCTCAAATCTACGGGCGCGTGGTGCAGTTCCGCGCGCGTGACGCGCGACAGCCCCAGCAGATCGTCGATCAACCCTGCCATGCGCTGACTGGCCATGCGCACGCGATCCAGGTGCTCGCGGGCCGTCTGATCGAGCCGGTCGCCGTAGTCCTCGAGCAACGCCTGACTGAATCCGTCGATGCTGCGGAGCGGCGCCCGAAGGTCATGAGACACGGAATACGCGAAGGCGTCGAGCTCCGCGTTCGCCGCCTCGAGCTGCGCCGCGTATTGCTGCAGCGCCTCCTCTCCATGCTTCCGCTCGGTGATGTCTCGCGTGATTTTCGCAAACCCGAGCAGCCGACCTGCCGAGTTGCGCACCGCGGTCACCACGACATTCGCCCAGAACCGACTGCCGTCGCGCCGGATCCGCCAGCCTTCGTCCTCGACCCGCCCGTCGCGCGTCGCGGCGTTCAGCTCTTCCTGGGCCTTGCCCCGGGCACTGTCTTCGACCGGGTAGAACCGGGACGCGGATTCTCCGAGGATCTCCTCCGCTCGGTATCCGTGGATGCGTTCCGCTCCCGCGTTCCAGCTCGCGACCCGGCCCTCGGGATCGAGCCAGAAGATCGCGTAGTCTTTCACGCCCTCCGTCAGCGCTCGCTGCCTGGTCTCGCTCTCGCGCAGCACCTGCTCGGTCTTCTGCCGCGCGCGCAGCTCACGATTGACCTGGAACGCGGCGAGCACCGCAACGAAGAGGGCGAACATGGTACCTGCCAGAATGAAGCGCCGGGTGCGCCGCGCCACCCGCTCGAGCGTCCCCGTGCGCTGCTCGAGCAACAGCTGCTCGGCTGCCTTCATCTCGTTGACGGCACGCTCGAGCGCGGGCGGGTTGCCACGCCGACTTCCTCCCAGGTGCCGCGCCGCCGCCAGGCCTTGCGACCGCCGCGTGTCGATCAGCTGCTGGCTCCAGAGCAGGCGCTCCGTGACCAGGCTCGCCACCTGTGCGAGGCGTTGCTGTTGCGACGGATTGTCGTCGGTCAGCTGGCGCAGTTCCGCCAGGAGGGGTGGCGTGTCGCGGAACGCGCTGTCCGGCGCCGCCAACGATCGGGAATCCCCGGTAACGATGAATTCCTGATACGCCGCTTCGGTCTCGGCAACATGCTGGACGAGCGCATCGAGGCGATCGAGCACTTCGCGCGTGTGCGCCACCCAGCGCGCGCTGGCAATCGTATCCGCCGAGCTTTGATAGGAAATGATCGACAGCAAACCGAGCACGACGACGGCGAGCCCAAATCCGACGAAAATCGTCCTACGGAGCGTCATAGTGGCAACAAAGGCTCGGTCCCCGGCACGCGAATGCTCAGGACCAAAACCTAAGACGCTAAAACCCGATGACCAGCCCCATGCGCCCCCGCGACTGTTCGAGCGGCGCATCGGTTTCGGGACCGCCTCCCGGATGCGTCGTCCGGTCGAGCCGCTGAAAGGCGTAATCGACGAGCGCCGTCACATGACTCGAAAACGCCCAGTTCACCATGAGCCCGAGCTCGATCGCGAGGGGCGCCTCTCCGCCTCCGGAGAAGTGCGCGCCACCGAGATAGTCTCCCCGCAACGCAATCGTGGCGCCGTGCCCGAGGGCGTGTTGCGTCAGGGCCCCGATCCGGACGGCGCCGAATGACTGCGCCGCGAATTCATCGTCCGGCGCTTGATGTGTAAGACCCGCTTCGAGCGACAGGTAATCGGTTGCCTTCCACCGGAGCCATCCATCGAGCTGCACGGCCTGGAACCCCGACGTTGCGAGCCCGCCGTGCGGACTCATCGCGAGCCACGCCGCTCCCCCTTCGAGGCTGACACTGTGGAAACTGAAGTGCGCGATGACGCCGGGCCCGACCCCTTCATATCGCAGATCGGGCGAGACCTCCCGGTAATCCGCGAATACGAATGCGGGGCCGATGCTCGCGTGCTGGGCGCCCGCCGGCGCGGCCCAGGATACGGCGAGGAGAACCAGAACCGAGGCGTGCCTCACCGGGTGGCCGTCTCCCGCCGTTGCGGAACGATCGCGAGCATCACCTGCTGGCGGCGGCGCGCGTTCTCGGTCGCGATCTCCGCGTTACGACCGGAGAGCTGTTCGTGCAGCAATCGGTTGTACCGGATGTTGGCTTCGGCCGGGCGCGGCGCCGGTTTCCGCAAGGTCATGATGAGCCCGGTGATCAACGCCGCGCTCGCCGCGACGGCAAGCTCACGCGTTGGCGGCGAGCCGAGCGAGCCGTTATTGAGCGCGTACGCCCCAACCGCCGCGCCGCTCGCCAGGAGGAACGAGAGACCGAGCGGTCGCCAGCTCTGCGGCGGATACTCGATCTCCGGGAGCTCCTGGTATCCGGGCAGGCTCGTCAGATGCGGCAACGTGTCGACGGCCCCATAGCTCACGTTCACCGCCTGCGAGGCGGAGAAAGTGGTCTGCGCCGCGGTCGCGTCCACAATGAGGAGCCACGTTCCGGCGCCCACGGGGCCGCCGCTCGGAAGCTGCGCCGGCCAGCGGACGGTGTACTGACCGGTTCCCACCGCTGAGTCCACGGCCAGCGACGTATTCGCGTTGACCGCGCGCACGCGGATGCGCGCCGGGCTGGTCACCGTGAACCGGATCGGAACGGCTCCCTGCCCGCTGACGAACTTTGCGCTGTCGACCCGCAGTTGCCTGACCACGAGTACCTGCCCGAGCGCCGAATAGAACAGGCTCGTGATCTTGGGCGAGACCTTGTTCGCGTCGAGCTGATGGTCGGGATCGAGGAGAATCGTCTGCTTGAACGCGTCGACCGCCTTGATCTGGGAATCGATCGCGCTGTACGAGAAGCCGAGCAGCTCATATGCCCGTGTCTGGTCGGCGGCGCTCAAACGTTCCGTCAACGCGCGCCGCGCGAGCACCGCGGCGCGGGAGAAATCGAGTGCATCGTACGCGTCTTGCGCCTGACGCAACATGGTTCGCGTCTGTGCGGCCCCTGGTCGAGGGGCGAGAGGCCCCCAACACACCAGCATGAGCAGCAGACTCCGGCCGAGCACTGATCGCATGGCTCTCATCCCTCGGGAATGAGCGTATACCGCTTGGGAACGGTGTTTCCCGCCTCGACCTGTACGTGGTCCGTAATACTCCGATATCCCTCGCGGACGATGCGAATCGTGTGGCCACCTCGCGGTACCGCGTACCGCACCACGGGGGTGGGCCCCACGTCGATGCCATCCACGTACAGCTCGCCGTAGGGGTCGGCATTGACCGTGAGATATCCCTGCGCGTCGGTGGGAGCCGTCACGACCGGCGCCACACGCACTCGCGGATGTTGTGCTGCGGGAGGCGGGGAGGTGGAGGGTGAGGCGGGAACACGGACCGTGTCCGCCAAACGCACGGTGTCCACATGCGTGGGAACCGTTGGCGTGGCAGCCTGAGGCTCTGCGCCACGTCCGAACACGAGGTAGCCGCCGATCGCGAGAACGGCAGCGAGCGCGACACCAATCACACCAGCATGCGAGCGGCGTCTGGGTGGGGGAGCGATCGGCTGACGCGCGGCCGGCAGCGGCGTGGTCGCCGCATAGGCGGGCGGCACCGAAACCTGGGTCGGCGCATCCGCCGCCGCGCGGGTGCCGGGGCCGCGAATGGGGCGCTGTGGTGTGGTGGTCGCCACGGCCGACACCGGCTGCTCGGGCCAGACCGCCGTCGCGAACGCCTCCATCGTCGGAAACCGCAGCTCCGGGTCCTTGGACATGGCCCGGGTGATCGCGGCGGAAAGGAATCCCGGGATTTCGGCGCGCAGCGCCTTCGGGGTCGGGACGGGCTCGAAGATCTGTTTGTAGAGGATCGTGTGAATCGAGTCGCCGCTGAACGGCAGCTCACCCGTGATCATCCGGTAGCCAACCACGCCCAGCGAGTACTGGTCGGCCCGCCCATCGACCGGCGTTCCCTTCGCCTGCTCCGGGGCCATGTAGTGCGGCGTACCGATGATCATTCCGGTCGCGGTGAATCCCGTGGCGGCCTGCAAGGCTTTGGAGATTCCAAAGTCGGCCAACATCACGCGACCGTCATGATCGAACATGATGTTGGCCGGCTTCACATCCCGGTGCACCACGCCGCGCTGATGCGCGTGGCCCAGGGCACAGCCGGCTTCCCAGAGCACGCGCTGGATGTAGTCGAGCGCCAGCGGTTCTCGCGTTTCGAGCACGTCTTCAAGCGATGTGCCCGAGACGTACTTCATCACGAAGTAGTTGAGTCCACCTTCGCTCTCGACGCGATAGATCGGGATGATGTTGGGATGGTCGAGCTTCGCGGCCGTCTTGGCCTCCTGCTGAAAGCGCCGGATAATTTGCTCATCCTGCCCGATATCAGGTGGGAGGACCTTGATCGCGACTTCGCGTTCGAGGGTGATATCGTGCGCGAGATACACGGTGCCCATCCCGCCCTTCCCCAGTATGCGCGCGATCTTGTACTTCCCCTGCACGATGGCTTGCAACCTCACTTCGAGCGCGGCGGCATTCGTGGTATTCGGCGCTGCCCCACCGCCCGTCTGATCGGCTCCGCACGCGGAGCAGTACCGGCTGTTGGCCGGCACCGGCGTATGGCACTGAATGCATTCCATCGTGCTGCTCGTCATCGGGCGAGTGGCAGTCGCGGCGCGGCGGCGCGCCGTACTGCGGACTTGATTGCCGCACGCTCGGGAGGCGCGGGGAATCCCGTCGCGGCGCACGATCCGTTGCCGAGTAGCGTGTTCACCGGCGCGACGCACACCTCATACGTCGTCGCGGTCCCCGCGTAATCCACGACGGCCAGGTAATAGTCGCCTGTGGCGAGATTGGGTCGCAGATTTACGTCCGATCCCGCTGACGTATCGGCCGCCTGCAGCTGCAGCGCGACATCGCCGGGGTTGGGAACCGCGAACACATACAGATCCAGGTCCTTGAGAGAGTCGGGATGGATTCCGGTGAACGCGTGCATGCGGATTTGCGCCGTGTATCCCAGGCCCGGATTCGTATAGTGGAACCGGATCCAGTCCATGTCGTGCGGGTTCTCGATCGTCAGGGTATCGCGGAAAGGCGTAGCGGCAACGCCGCGCAGGTCCGCGGCATTGCAGGAATTGTCGTCTTCATGCGCATCGGCCGGGAGCTCGCTCTGGTACCCCGCGATGATGCCGAGGCCGTAGCGCCCCGCTTTCGCGTAGACTGCGAGCGCGTCGAGCGTCCCCGCCCGAAGCGCCTTGAACGCGACGACCGTCGAGTCGGCAATCGCTTCGCTCGGTGTGAACGGCAGTCCGTGGCAGGCGTGAATACCGGGACCGAACGTCCAGGAGTCATGCCCGATCACGAACTTCTGCCCGGCGCTGCTCCACCCCAGTGAATCGGTGAGGTAGGTGACGAACGTGCCCGCGATATCGGGCGCCGACAGGATGACTGTGACATCGCGCTGCTCGGCCTGCTTCAGACGATACCAGTCGGCTCCCGACTTCTGGGTCCGCCCTAGGACTTCGAATGCGAGGGCCGGGTTGTAGAACACGAGGGCCGGGTATTGAGGAAACGGTGGCGGGGCGTCGAGGTCGAGCAGCTGGAAATTCGTGTCATTCGGCTCGTAGAGATCGCGCTCGAGGACGTTCGTGGTGTCGCCGTGCACGTACCCGAAGATGCCGTTCCCTCCCGAGATGCCGAGGAAAAACAATGAGTCAGTGCGTGCCGGCGGCGGGACCCACCATCTCGATCGCGCGGTACCGCCGGCATACACCGTGTCCGAATAGGGCACCGGGATGAGCGGGGCGCCGCTCAGCGTCGCGGAAAAAATGGAATCCACTCCCACGCCGTAGATCGCAACCATTTGGCCGTACTGCACCGTTTTCGGTCGGATACTGTCGATTTCGAGCGGCGCGGAGACACGCAGCGTTTCGCTTGCGGCGCGCGACTCCCGATCGTAATTGGCCGCCGCGGCAGTGATGACGACGACACCGGAATTGACGCCCACGACGCGGCCACTTGCATCTACGGTCGCGATTCCGGGATCACTCGACGTCCACGTGAACACGACGTTTGAGATCGGCGCCGAGTCGTTCGTGCCCATCATCTGCCATGCCCGAGCCGTCGCCACGGTATCGCCGCCGCGCAGCAGGATGTGGAGGGGGGTGAGCGTGACATGCACGTCCGCATCCCGCTCGGCCGGATACACGCAGGCTGCGAGAGAGACGACGAGACAGACCGCGGCGGCCGCGACACCCTTCGGTGCCATCCATTTTCCCGGGGAAAAGCGGGCCCCAATCTAAAGGACGGGGTTTCCCGGTCCAACAGCACCGCTCTAGAGCCTGCCGCGACGCTTCAACTCAAGATATTGTGCGGCCGCAGCTTGCGCGGCGCGGGCCGGGGGAACGTCCAACACCATGACCCCGGCCCGACGCATGTGGAGGAGCGCCTCGCCGCGAGCGCGGAGCAGCTCGAGCGCCGCGGCAATCTGAAAAGCGTCGTGCCGGTCGCGCGGGAGGTGGAACGCGGCCCGGTCCAGATCGGGGTTTCTGAGCGTCACGGCAAGGGGCAAATGCCGTGGTCTGAGACTCGCGACGTTGGCAACGAGGGCATCGGACGCAAATCGGTCGATGACGTCCGTGAATACCACGGTCAGCGCCCGCTTGCGATTGCGCACGGCGAGGTAGCGAAAGGCTCCCGGGTAGTCCGACTCGACGAGGTGCGGCTCGACGCGAGCGAGGACATCCATGATCTCGCGCAGCGCGCGCCGGCCGCGCTGTGGCGGGACATAGTGATGCACGCCGTCCGAGAAGGCCATCACGCCGACGTCGTCGTCCTGCCGAATGGCCGCGTGGGCCAGCTCGACGGCTCCCTGCACCGCGTACTCGAGCGCGGCGCGCCCCGCGAGCTCGGCGCTCAAGAGCCGGCCGCAATCGAGTACGAGGAGAACATGCTGGCGCCGCTCCGCCTGGAACTGGCGCGCGATGACTTTGCGGCGCCGGGCGGTGGCTTTCCAGTCGATGTGCCGCGGATCATCTCCCGCAACGAAGTCGCGCAGCGATTCGAACAGGCGCCCTTCGCCCAGTCTGCGCGCGGCCGCGGATCCGGGCTCGCGGCGCCGTTGCACGCCGGAAACGGCGCCGTGCCGCGCGCGCAGAGGTGACGCGGGATACACCGTGGCCTCCCAGGGAAGCGGCACCTGGGACCGGCTCCGGCCGAGCCTCCACGGCCCCACGCTCTCGACCACGAACGCCCCGCCGTGGGCTCGGCCTCTCGAGACCGGTACGACGCGCGAGGTCTCGACCAGCTCGGCGCCAGCTGGGATCTCGAGGATGCGCGGAGGCAAGACGCCGCCCAGAATGTCGGGACGCACCTCCCGCACACGCAGCCGGGCCGTGCGGTGTGCCTGGTTCGCCCAGCGGTAGGTCACCACGCTCTCGTGGCCCACGGTGAACGTCGGAGCGGATTCGCGTTCGACGGTGATTGCATACGGTGCGGGCTGGGGCGCGCGGAGCGCATCGAACCAGACCCCGAGGAGCAGGAGGATATCGAAGAAGAGGAGCAGATTCAGGGCCGAGGCAAACCAGATGCCGCCGAGCGCGACGACGGCGAATGCCGCGGCCACGGCGAGCGCCGCTCGCGTGGGCAGCGGAAACACGTACGGCATCGTCAGGCTGTCGGGACCTTAGTGTGCTCGAGCAGCGCGCGCAGCGCGAGATCCGGGGTCGTCCCTTCGAGCTCGAGCTCGGGAGCCACGGCGACGCGATGGCGCAGGACAGCCGGAGCGAGCCGCTTCACATCGTCAGGAATGACGTAGTCCCGATTTTCGAGCAGCGCGGCGGCGCGCACGGCCTTGAACAACGCCACGCTCGCGCGCGGACTCGCGCCCAGCGTGAAGGCCGGGGCGGTGCGTGTGGCCCGGACGATCGCGGTGATGTATTCGATGATCCGGGGCTCGACCCGCACCCCGTCCGCCGCGCGCCGCAGCTGTTCGAGCGCCGCGGCATCGGCGAGCGGAGTGACGCCGTAGGTGTCCGGACGGTCGGCCTCGAATCCCTCGCTGTAGCGCGTGAGCAGCGCCTGCTCGAGCTCGGCCGACGGATAGTCGATCATCACCTTCATCATGAATCGGTCGAGCTCGGCTTCCGGGAGTGGATAGGTGCCTTCGAATTCGACCGGATTCTCGGTCGCGAACACGGTAAAGGTGCGCGAGAGCGGATGCGCCACACCGTCGACCGTTACTGTACGTTCCTGCATCGCCTCGAGCAGCGCCGCCTGCGTTTTTGCGGGCGCCCGGTTGATCTCGTCGGCCAGCACGAGATCCGCGAACAGGGGTCCCGGGCGAAACGTGAATTCGTGGGTTCCCGAGAGCAGCGAGACGCCGGTAATGTCGGCGGGCATCAAGTCCGGCGTGAACTGAATGCGCTGAAACCGGACATCGAGCGCGAGCGACAGCGTCCGCACGAGCAGCGTCTTCGCCGTGCCGGGGACGCCCTCGAGCAGGACGTGGCCTCGCGCGAGCAGACAGATGAGCGCCTCGCCCGTGGCGCGGCCCTGACCGAGCACGACCCGGTCGAGAGCGGTCAGAACGGCTTGCGCGTCGTGGGCGGTCGAAGCTCCTCCCATACTTCCTCCACGGATGTTGCGACCATGAGCAGGCGGTCCGGAATGTCCGGAGCCATCATTGCCGTCAGGAGACGGTGCGCGGCCGCGCGGCCCTCGGGCTTCACCATCGCATCCTCGAGGCGCTCGATCCATTCGCGCGCGCTGTCCGTGTTCGAGCGGCCGGCTGGTGACAAACGCCGGCGCAGGCCTGAAATCATCATCTGAATCGCGACATCTTCACCGTGGGATCGTTCGAGCCCCGCCGCGAGTGCGTCTACGTGCTCGAGCGCGGAGCGGCGCCGGCGTTCGCGCCGCCACCGCACTGGACCGAAGCGCACGGCCTGAACGGCCAGCGCAAGGATAGCGACGCCGACACCCTGCAGAATGGCCCAGCCCAGCGGATGGTCGAGCAGCCAGTCCCACGATACCGAGACGAGCGATCCGCCGCTCCCAAACCCGAGATGATATTCGTCAAACACCACTTTACGAATGCCGCCCGAGAGAATCCAGGGAATCACGACGATTCCGGCATCCGTTTCCTTGAGACTGCGGTTTGTGAGGAAATGCTCGTCGGCAAGGAGGGTCGCCGTGCCCGATCCGGGCCACCTGATGCGTACCGCGACGAGCTCACCCGCATTGGTCACGAGAAGCGTATCCACCCGCGTGGCCGGACGCGGTACGCACGCACGCTCGCCTCCGGGCCTGACGGGATGCGCCCGCGCGAGGGACTCAGGACTGACGGGCTCGAGCACGCGGCGCGCCGCGTACAGGTGGCGAACATCAGGATTCCTGAGGGCGCCCGACGCGTTGTCTCGGACAAACCGCGTCTTGAATCCGAAGCATGCGTCAATGCCCTCGACGCCTGCGATGAACACGCGTCCCCCGTTGGCCACGTAGCCCCGGATCGTTGCCGTCTCGAGTCCTGTCCGCGGCAGTGAAACGTCGAGAAATGCCAACAACCGCGTGGTGTCCGGGTGCGCGCTGTCGGGAAGCATGTAGTATGGCTTGCGCCAGCGGACGACCTCCGCACCGAGATGCGCCAATGTCTGACCCAGCCCTTTGGCGCCATACGGACCCGCGAGATAGGTCGACAGACGCCGGTCGGTGAGGCTCGATGCGGGCGCGAGCACGGTGCCAAGAATCGCGGCAACCGCAATCGCCCCCACCGCAGCGCCGACCAGCGCCCGTTCACCCCGCTTGAGCATCGGTCACGAGCGTCGCCGCCCTCCGGTCGAAGGATTGCCAGGTGGTCAGGTCGGCGGGGGCCGCGCCGAACAGATGCCTGTAGAGACTGTCGACGAGTTGCTCGAGCTCGGCACGGGTACGCGGATCGAGCTTTGCCCCGGCGACGTACTCGGCCGGCGTCTTCGCGATGTCGAAGGTGATCAAGCCGCGCTCATCGAGCTCGAGGAGCATCGCGATGAACCGGTGCGCCAACGCTTCGCCGATTTGGCCGGCCGCGAGAACCCGCGCGGCCTCCGCGAGATGCCAGCGCGCGTCACGCGCGGGAACGTCTCGGGGCGCGGTGGGCCCCGGCGCTCGCGAACGAACCGAGCGACGAACCACGGTGGCGAGCTGCACCAGCAGCGCTCCGAGGATGATGGTGAGCGACGCCACGAGCAGGTAGTAGCGGAACGGCGAGGAAATCCGGAGCTCTCTGAGCCACTCGAGCGCGCGCAACAGGTGGTCCGTCACCCACAGCCACGCGCTGCTCGTTCCCCGCCAGCGATACTCGCGCCCCGCGAACACCGTCCGCAGGGCCGCTCGAATGCTGTCTGGATCGATGCGCTGAAGCGCGACCGTCACACCGGCGCGACGGCCACACCCAGATGCCGTCCAAGCAGCTCGAGATCGAACGCCTCTCGGCGCACGCGCAGATCGTAATAGAACAGCGTGAAGACACAGCTGACGAACGGATAGGCGAACAGAAAGACGAGCGCGAAGCTGACGACGACGGGCACGAGCAGCGGGGGGAAGAGCGCCGTCGCGATTGCGCCGACGACACTCAATCCAAACAGCACAATGGTGGCGATGATCCCCACCACCACGTACAGCCCGAACGCCTTCCACTTGTATCCGCGAGTGAGCACCCAGGAGCGCCCGAGCCCGTCGCTCCCCGAGTGAAGGGATTCCAGGACAGCCGCCTGCACCGCCACGGCAAAACCGCACGCGACGATGATTCCGGGTACGACGAGCAGGAATGCGGCCAGCGTCGCGAGGAAAACGGCCGAGAGCGCCGCGCTGAGCGTTCGCCACACCCGCTGCCAGGCGAACGCGAGCGCCTCCCCCATGCCCGGCTCCTGACCCAGATACGCCTGCGACACCACGCGAATGCAGGCGGCGGTAATCAACAGGTAGCCCAGGCCGTTCAGGAGGCGGGCGAAGACGAACAACCCAAAGTGGGCCCCCACGCCGCCGCCGAATTGCACGAACAGCTGCAGGGCCGTCGGTGGACCCTGGCACACGATGGCGACGCCGAAAAACACCCCGGCGTGGCGCCGCAGCAGAGCGAACGACGCATCGAGGATCTCTCCCGTCGACATGGGACGAAGCGGAATGCTGGCCACGAGTCCTTTGCCGTGATTAACATGGCGGGGTGACGCCTGCCACGCGAGTACCGGCCGGCGCCTCGTTTGCGAGGCGCCTGGACATCGAGACTCCCGAGCATGTCGTCCTCGAGCTCGAGCTCGCGGGGCTGGGCTCGAGAATCCTTGCCGCGTTGTGCGACGCCGCGATCCTCGCGTTTCTCGCCTTCGCGCTGGTCGTGGGCGTCGGCGCGGTGCTGCCGCAGGCCGACGCGCGGCTCTCGGGCACCCTCGTCACGGTGGTCATCACGCTCGCCGCGTTTACGCTGTTCTGGGGCTACTTCCTCCTGTTCGAGGGATTGCACCGGGGACGCACGCCTGGCAAGCAGCTGCTCGGAATTCGGGTGGTGATGGATACTGGTCACCCCCTCACGTTTTCCGCGGCCGCGGTCCGCAACCTTGTGCGCGTCGTCGATGCGCAGCCGGTTTTCTTCTACATCGTGGGACTCGCCTTCGTGTTGTTGCACCGCGAAAACCGCCGCCTGGGCGACATCGTGGCGGGCACCGTGGTCGTGCGCGATCGGCCGGACGAGCTGCAGCTCGCGAGCGCGGCTCCGCCGCCCGGCGATCCCCAGCAGGCCCTGGACCTCGGGCCGCCTGAGCTTTCCGACGACGAGTTCCGCCTGCTCGACGAATTCATCGAGCGCGCCGACCAGCTCGATCCGCGACTCAGAGACCGATTCACCTCGGAGCTGGCGGCGCGGTTCGAGCCGCGCGTGCCGCGCCGTGACACCGACCCACTGCTCTATCTCGCCGGGGTCCACGAGAACGAGTTATCACGGCGCCGTGGCCGGCTGGCGACACGACAGGTCGACGGGATCGGCCGCAGCACCGTGACCGCGGAGCGATTCATCGCGCAAAAACGGGATCGGTGGGAGTCGTTTCGCGTCGTGGCGACCCAGGCGGAGCGTACCGGTCTCGAACAGCTGGGCGCTCAAGCCCTGCCGGGATTCGCGTCGCAGTATCGCGAGGTCGCCGCCGACCTCGCACGCGCTCGCACCTACGGCGTCGATCCACGGGTACTCGAATATCTCGAACGGCTCGTGAGCGCCGGGCACAATGCGCTATATGGCGTGCCGAGGCTCACGCCGGTGCGGGTGTGGAACCTGGTTTTCAGATCGTTTCCGGCCGCCGTGATCCAATCGCGGCCCTACGTGCTGGTCGCGCTGCTCGCGTTCGCTCTTCCCGCGGTCACCGGATATCTCCTGCTGCGCGAAAACCCCACGCTCGGCGAGGAGATTCTCCCGGGGGAAATGGTGGAGCGGGCGCGGATGGGGCCGCACGCTCAGCAAGAAGGCGTCGGCTACGCCGAGGCCCCTTCTCTCTATCTGCCCGTGGTCGCGTCGCGCATCATCACGAACAACGTGCAGGTCGCATTCTTCGCCTTCGCCTTCGGTATCACCGCGGGAATCGGCACGCTCACCCTGCTGATCACGAATGGACTGTTCTTCGGCGCGGTACTCGGCCTGTTCGCGAACTACCACGTGGCGAACTGGCTGCTCACGTTCGTGGCCGGCCACGGCATTCTCGAGTTGACCGCCATCTTCATCGCGGGTGGCGCCGGGCTCCGGATTGCCCGTGCGCTGATCGCACCGGGAGACTGGAGCCGGGCGGATGCACTGGTCATCGAGGGGCACGCCGCCATCCGCATGGTCGGGGCGACGGTGACTCTGCTCGTGCTTGCCGGATTGATCGAGGGGTTGCTGTCGGCGAGCGACGCGGCCGCTCCCTACAAATTCGCGGCGAGCGCGGCGAGTGTCCTTTTCCTTTTCCTCTACTTGAAAAACGGCGGCTCAGATCGGGAAGCGCCGCAGCGTGCGGGGCCAGCGTAACCACCTGGGGACCCGGACGAACCCGAGTCGCCGGGGAAGGCGACCCGCCCACCAGCGGGAAACGGGAGAGACGCGAGGGGGGTGCGGGCGCTTCACGCCGTAGCGTCGTCCAGGATCTGCCGCATCCTCCGTGCTAGGGTTTCGATTTGCTTCAAACTGTCGAGCGACTCCCGATTGAACTGCTCCGGCGAGAGCAGCAGTAGCTGCGTTTCCGCCAGAATGGCCGCCAGCGGATTCGAGAGGTCGTGGCGGAACTTCCGGAGCCGGGCCCGCAGCTGCTCCTCCTGCGCATCACCGGCCATTACAGCAGTGAGCGATACAGGTCGCGAAGATGATGATCCCGCAGGTCGCGTACCGACTGCCAGAGGTCCTGCTCGGTGCCGGCGCAGAAAATCTCAGCGGTCGATCGCTCCGCCTCGGTGTCCGGCGCGCCGTACATCATCCGACCGCGCCAGACGCCTTCCTCTGAGCGGCGCACGAGCAGCCGTACGGCAATGAGTTGTCCGTCAAATCGAATTGGGGGAAGATCGTGAACGACGATGTCCGGTGAATCGGGACTGCTGTAGCGCGCCGGCTGTGCGGGCATGCGGTGCCCTGGGCTGGTTTGGGCAAAGATATAACAGAGAAAGGCCAGTGCAATACTGGCGGATCGGCAAATAGGCGGATCATGCAAGGTCAGGGGGAACGCCCCCTAGATGCGAAACGGCACCGGCGCAAAGGTGATGACGAACAGGAGCAGAGAACCCAGGGCGAGCAGGGTCCGCGACCGGGGCAGCGGTCGGTAGCTGTCGAGCACTGGCGGATGACCAAGCCGTCCACGGGACAGCAGCAGCACCAGCGTTCCCCACAACAGCCAGCCGCTCCAGAGCCATCCCAATGCGAGAATGAGTATGAGAATCGCCACCGCGATACGCCGATGCCAGCGTGGCAGAGCGGCATACAGAATGTGTCCGCCATCGAGCTGCGCCATCGGAAGCAGGTTGAGCATGGTCACGAACAGGCCGAACCAGCCCGCGAATGCCAGCGGCGACATGAGCACTGCCTGCGCTCCCGGATGCACGAGATGACGAAGTACCAGGGTAACGAGCGAGTCACCCAGGGCCCAATCCATCCCGCCGATCGACACCAGCATTCCTGCCAGCGGACCGTGACCGGGGAGCGGATGGCTTCCCAACAATCCCAACCACAGCACCGGCACGGCTACGAGGAAGCCGGCAAGTGGCCCCATGGCCCCCACGTCGAGCAGCTGACGGCGGTCGCTCATCAGCGTACGCAGCCGGATGAAGGCGCCGAGCGTGCCCACGGGAGTCCAGGGGAATAACGGGACGGGGATAAAGTAGGGAGGTGAAACGTCCAGCTCGTAGCGCCGTGCCGTGATGTAGTGACCCATTTCGTGGCACAGCAGAATGACAAGCAGCGGGACGGAGAAAGGCAGTCCTCTCGCCCACTCGGCCGCGAGTGAAGGCACGCGAGTTGCGCCACTCAGCGCGTCGAGAATGTTCTCGAGCGGAATGGCGCCGGCGAGGACGGCGCCAGCGAAGGTGGTGGTCAACAGCGTCGCGAGGAACAGCAGTCCGTGAAGCACCCACCGCTCGCGGCGTGGACGACCCAAATGACGCGTCAGGATCAGGTGAGTCCCGTCGACCTCACGCGACCAGTAATGCACGCCAGGCCAATCCGCGAGCGCCTGAGTCAGCTCGGGAGAGCTGTGGGTGTACGATGGATGTACAAGCGCATCAACGACTTCCCGGTCGGGAAGGACGGTCGTGCGCCACGCCATCAGGAACCTGGTAAGGCTCACGAGCGCTCTTGACTGAAATAGAAGCGCGCTCTACTATAAATCGCTCGCACGTCTGTTAATTCCCTAGTTCTCATCACTTTCGACGCGCTCATTCCCGCACACCCGGGGTCCGCCCGCCGTAGCGTACAACGGAGCCAACGCACAAGTGGATATCGCGGAACTCAAGAAGAAATCCGTCGCCGAACTGCACGCGATGGCCGAGAATCTGAACATCACCAACTACTCGGGCCTACGCAAGCAGGACCTCATCTTTCGCATCGAACAATCGCTGCTCGACTCTGACACCGTTCTCCGCGGTGAAGGCGTGCTGGAAATCCTTCCCGAGGGGTATGGGTTTCTGCGCAGCCCCGACTGGAACTACCTGTACGGTCCGGACGACATCTACGTGTCGCCGAGTCAGATCAAGCGCTTCGACCTGCGCACCGGCGACACGATCATGGGCCAGGTCCGTCCGCCGAAGGAGGGCGAACGCTATCTCGCCCTGTTGAAGGTCGAGGTGGTGAACGGTGACGAGCCGGAGAAGGCCAAGCACCGCGTCGCGTTCGACAACCTGCGGCCACGCTACCCGGAGCAGCGCATCAGACTCGAGCGGAAAGACGGCGACCTCTCGATGCGCGTCATGGACATCCTCTGCCCCATCGGCAAGGGGCAGCGCGGGCTGATCGTTTCACCGCCGAAGGCCGGTAAGACGATCCTCATGCAGAAGCTCGCCAACTCCATCATCGAAAATCACCCCGAAGTCTACCTCATCGTGTTGCTGATCGACGAGCGACCCGAAGAGGTGACCGATATGGAAGAGAACGTCAAGGGCGCCGAGGTGATCTCCTCCACGTTCGACGAGCCCGCCGACCGCCACGTCCAGGTCGCGGACATGGTGATCGAAAAGGCTAAGCGGATGGTCGAGCACGGCAAGGACGTGGTGATTCTGCTCGATTCGATCACCCGCCTGGGACGCGCCCACAACGTCGTGGTCCCTCACTCGGGCAAGATTCTTTCGGGCGGTGTGGACGCGAACGCGCTCCAGAAACCCAAGCGGTTCTTCGGTGCCGCCCGCAACATCGAAGGCGGGGGCTCGCTCACGATCATCGCCACCGCGCTCATCGACACGGGCTCGCGGATGGACGAAGTCATTTTCGAAGAGTTCAAGGGCACCGGCAACATGGAAGTGATCCTCGACCGCCGGATCGCCGACCGCCGTGTCTATCCAGCGATCGACGTCCAGCGGAGCTCGACCCGTAAGGAAGAGCTGCTGCTCTCCAAGGAGGAACTCAACAAGGTGTATCTGCTCCGCAACTTCCTGTCGGATATGCCGCCCGTGGAAGCCATCGAGTTCCTGCTCGAGCGGATGAAGCGAACCAAGACCAACGTGGAGTTCTTTGCGACGATGGCTCAGGGGTGAGTGAGCCGCCCAAGGCTGGGCGGCTCATCAGTGTGGACTGGGGCGAACGCCGGATCGGCATCGCCCTGTCCGACGAACACCAGATTCTGGCTTCCCCGCACACCACGCTCACTCGCCGGCGGGGCAAGCGGTTTCCATTGCAGACGCTGCTCACGCTCATTCACGAACACCATGCCGTCGGCGTCGTGCTCGGATTGCCACTCGAATCCGACGGCTCGGAAGGGAACGCCGCGCGGGAAGTCCGACTGCTCGGAAACCAAATCACCTCGCGGTCCGGCGTTTTTGTAGATTTCCAGGACGAACGCTTTACGACTGCCCGGGTGCTGCGCTCGGTGCGCGAAATGGGGGAGACCACGCGAGACCGCAAGCACGACGTGGATGCGATGGCGGCGGCCCTGGTACTGCAGCAGTACATGGATGCGCGCCGATAGGGTGGTGGATTGTGGATTGCGGGTTGCGGACTGGGCCTCCGCGCGTCGAATCCGCGGTCTCGCATTTCTGCTCTCGCTAACCACCGCCTGTTCCGGGCACCCCAGCGCGGACCGGGTTCCCGTGACCATTCCCCCCGGCGCGACCCTCGAAGGTGCGGTCGACTCGCTCGCCGGGCACGGTGTGATCCGCTCGCCCACGTTGTTCCGGCTGTACGCCAGAATTCGCGGGCTGCGGCGCTCATTGAAGAGCGGCGACTACCTGTTCGCGGAAGACGCCCCGTGGGGTGAAACGGTTACGGCGCTCGAGCACGGGCGCGGGGTCGAGACGCGCTGGACCGTCCCCGAGGGATTGATGCTCACCGAGGTCGCCGACCTCGCACACGCGGATCTTGGAATCCCACGCGATTCATTCCTCATCGCCGCCCGGGACTCGGGGCTACGCCGTGAGCTCGGGCTCCCGCGCGAGGTCACGACCCTGGAGGGGTACCTCTTCCCCACCACCTACGTGATCCCGCTCCACCCCGGGGCGCGGGAGCTGGTGGGGTTCATGGTTCGAGAGTTTCTCACTCAATGGCAGCCCGAGTGGCAGGCACGGCTCGATACCTTGCGGCTGACGCGGCACCAGCTTGTTACGCTGGCCTCGATCGTCGAAGCGGAGGTGCGCTACGATCCCGATCGGCCGTTTGTCTCAGCCGTTTACCACAATCGGCTCGACCGACGCATGAAGCTCGATGCCGATCCGACGGTGGTTTATGCCTACGGTCATCGGCTCAAGCGGGTGTGGGAAAAGAACCTCGAGGTCCGGTCTCCCTACAACACCTACATTCACGCGGGACTGCCTCCCGGACCGATCGCCCAACCAGGGAAAACCAGCCTGATCGCGGCGCTGTATCCGGCCCAGGTTCCGTTTCTGTACTTCGTGGCGCAACCCGACGGGAAGCACATTTTCTCGACCACATTCGCCGAACATGAGCTGGCGATCGCGAAGGTCAAGCGAATGCAGAGCGCAGCGCGCGCGCGGCCCCGGCCGGGTCCGTAGCGTCGCCTCCCCAGACCGCTCCAATCACTGCGACGCCCGCCGCCCCGGCGCGCGCGATCTCGGCGGCGTTGGCGGTGGTGATTCCGCCGATCCCAATGACGGGCATCCCCGCCGGCGCGCGGCGGGCCAGTGCCGCGAAACCCCCCGCCCCGAGCGGCGGCCCGGCATCGGACTTATGCGAAGTGGCGAAACACGGGCCAATGCTCCAGTAATCGGCCGGCCAATGCGCGACGCGAGCAACCTCGTCCGCTGAGCCGACCGATATGCCAAGCAGGAAACCGGGCGGCACGAGAGACCGCATGACGTCGAGCGGCGGATCGTCCTGCCCCAGATGCGCGCCGGCCGCCCCGATCGCCAGGGCCACGTCCACCCGATCGTTGATCAGTACGGGAACGGGCAGAGCCGCGACAAGTGAGCGGCCCAGCTCGGCGAGCTCGAGCGGGGAGGCGGGTTTGACGCGAACCTGGATGGCGGTTGCCCCTCCAGACACCGCCGCCCGGCACAACTCGACCGCATCACGCCCCTTCCATAACAAGGCGTCCGTGAGCACCATCAAGCGCACCTGATCCCGGATTCCCATGACCAAGGTCCTGCGTGGGTTGCGCGGCGCGACGACCGCCGCGGCGAACACTTCGGAAGCAATCCTCGAGGCAACTGAGGAATTGATCCGCGCGCTCCAGGACGCGAACGGCTTCGAGCCGGACGACGTGGAGAGCGCAATCTTTACGTCTTCGCCCGATCTGACGGCGGAGTATCCTGCCCGCGCCGCGCGCCGCCTCGGCTGGGATTCGGTTCCGCTGCTCGGCGCAAGCGAAGTGGGCGTGCCGAGCGGGTTACCCCGCTGCGTCCGCCTGCTGCTGCATCTCTACACATCGAAGCCGCCGCGCGACCTGAAACATATCTATCTCCGCGGCGCGGCCCAGCTCAGACCCGATCGCAGCCGGTGAAACGGACCGCCGTCGTCTCGGCACGAGGCGCGGCACGGTGGAACGCAGGCCATCCGTGGATCTACCGCTCGGACGTCTATGCCGAGCCCCGCGACCAGGCTGGGTTGGTTCACGTCACGGACCGACGCGGCAAACTGCTGGGACAGGCGCTCTATTCGCCCAAGTCGGAAATCCGCCTGCGTCTCCTCACGCGGGGCGACGAGCCAATCGACGCCGAATGGTGGACGGCGCGTATCGCTGCCGCGCTCGCACGGCGCGGTACGATTCCCGACTCCGCGTACCGCGTCGTCCACGCGGAAGGCGACGGGCTGCCGTCCCTGATCGTCGATCGCTATGGCCCCTGGGTCGTGGCACAGCTGCTCTCCGCCGGGCTCGACGCACTGCGCAACGACGTGACGGCGGCGATCCGCGCGGCGCTTAAGGCCGAAGGGGTACTGCTTCGCAATGACGCAGCGATCCGCCGGCACGAGCGTCTCCCGCTCGAAGTCGTGGCGGCGTACGGATCCGTGCCCGAGACTGTCGAAGTGCGCGAAGGCGGGGTGCGGTATGTCGCGGCACCCTGGACCGGGCAGAAGACCGGCGCGTTTCTCGATCAGCGTGTGAATCGCCAAATCGCGGGGGAGCGCATGCGCCCCGAGGGCCGCGCGCTCGATGCGTTCACCTACCATGGCTCGTTTGCCATGCATCTCGCGCGACACGCCGCCAGCGTCCTGGCCGTGGATTCGAGCGCCGAGGCGCTCGCCCGGGGCCGCGACAACGCGGCGCTGAACGGTCTGGAAAACATTGTGTGGCGCGAAGCGAACGCGTTCGATCTACTGCGCGAGTTGGAACGTCAGGACGAGCGGTTCGACTTGATTGTGCTTGATCCGCCCGCGTTCGCGAAGACGAAAGACAACGTCACGCGGGCCGTCGCCGGATACAAGGAGATCAATCTCCGGGCGATGCGGCTGCTCGCTCCCGGCGGGCTGTTGTTCACGTTCTCCTGCTCGTATCACGTGAACCGGGCGGTATTCGGAGACATGCTGGCGGATGCCGCGCACGACAGCGGGCGCCGCATGCAGCTAGTGGATTGGACCGGCGCTGCACCGGACCACCCGGAGATCCTCAATGTTCCGGAAAGCGGCTACCTCAAGGGGGTGTCGCTCCGAGCCGTTGACTAAAGCCCTGTCTTTCACAAGCTTGCACTCATGAGCACGGCGAGCGCCCCCGTCCCTCAGTCCTCGCAACCGCTCGAACGCTTCATCCTCGTCCGCCGGGTCCTCTTGAGCCTGCTGGCGGCGAACCTCGCCGTTGTGGCCGTCAAACTGGCCATCGGCATCTCCGCGAATTCGCTCGCCATCATGGGCGGCGCCCTCGATTCGGCGGTCGACGCGCTCAACAACGGGCTCGGAATGTTTCTGGTGCGCATTGCGTCCAAGGCACCCGACGAGGACCACCCGTATGGTCACGACAAATTCGAAACGCTGGGGATGATCGCGGTGGTCGCGTTTCTATTCGTGAGCTGCTTCGAGCTGCTGCGCGACGCGATCCACCATCTCATCACCGGCGGCCATCCCGTTGTCGCCAGCGACCTGCAGCTCGCGGTGTTGACACTGACCCTCGGCGTGGGGGGCGTGGTGGCCTGGTACGAGCAACGCCGTGGCCGCGAACTGTCCAGCCAGCTGCTGATCGCGGACGCCGCCCACACGCGGGTCGACGCGTTCGTAATGGTCGGCATCATCGCCGGCGTGCTGCTGGCGCGGCATGGCTGGTGGTGGGCCGATCCTGTTGTGGCAATCGTTGTGGCTCTCCTCATTCTCCGCGTCGCTTGGGGGACTCTGTCGCGTGCCGTGCCCGTGCTCGTGGACCAGCGCGCACTCCCACCCCGCACGATCCAGGAGCGCGCGGAGGCGGTGAGCGGGGTGAGGAGCGCCTACGGCATCCGCTCTCGCGGAACGATCCCGGTTCGGTACGCCGAGGTCACAATTGCCGTGGATCGCGGCGCCAACGTCGCCGACGCGCACGCGATCGCGGACGAGGTCGAGGAACGCCTAAAACAGGATCTCCACCTCCGGGAAGTGGTCGTGCACGTGGAACCATGCTGAGCGCCGCTCCTCCGCCCCTGTCCGATGCGGCCGCGGCGCCGCGCGGCGTCCGGCGCCCGCCACGCTCCCTGAAGCAGGAATACGAAGAGTTCATGCTCCAGCGGATCGAGGCGTACAAGAACTCCCTTTCGCGCGGAGAGCTGCTCGAGATCGGCGACGAGGCCGTGCGCGAGCTCGAGACGAACGCCGCGGGACAGTATTTCCTGACGGAAGTGTTGCTGCTCGAGCACGTCGATCGGGTGATCGCGCGGCGGTTGCGGTTGCCGGCGTTCCCCCGTTGGCGCCAGCGCTACCGCAATCTCCGGATCTCGCAGCGCGAGGCTGCGCACTGGGGACTCGACCGCGACGCGCCGCTAGCGACCCTGGCGCGGCGGGTAGAGCCGGGCGATACGGTCGTGATCGTGGGAGCGGGCGCGCTTGCGGGCGCCCTGTTCCTTGCGGCGCACGACGCCGAGGTGCTGTTCCTCGATCAGAACCTCGGGGCCATCGAAGCGGCCGAAAGCCGCGCGGTTTCGGAACAGCTCGCCGGCCGGTTTCACGCGCTCGTGATACAGCTGGGCGGCTGGCTTCCCGACGTCGCGCCCGATCTGGCGGTGATCGACCCGGCGGCGCTGGCGCCGCTCGCGGGCCGCGATCGGAGCAGCGTCATCACCGGTCTCCAGATGCGGACACCGCCGGGCGGCGTGCACCTCGTTCTGCCGACGAATGCAAATCCCGAAGTCATTCCGCTGGCCGCGGAAACGCTGCAGACGCAGTACGCGGACTGGGAAATCGTGCGGCGCAAGCGAGCACGCCGCGGTGATGGGTTCGTCGCGACAAAGCCAGCGCGTCATATCGACACACAAGCGAACGTGTCGGACTAGCTAATTCGACGTAGTTCGCGCCGCAGGCGCACTTATAAACCAGCTAAATACAAGTACTTGCATGCGATCACTAACTGGCAGGTGTTTTGCCTGACTCAAGCCTCGTCTCCTGTCTTGGAATCGTCATGACGAGCCTGCCCTT
Source organism: Gemmatimonadales bacterium (assembly GCA_035517615.1). Lineage (GTDB taxonomy): Bacteria > Gemmatimonadota > Gemmatimonadetes > Gemmatimonadales > GWC2-71-9 > AG25. The sequence goes on along the minus strand of DATIYM010000007.1, from coordinate 209,988 downwards.
GGTACTCGACGAAGAACCGCTCGGCATTATCCTGAGCGCCGGTCGTAAGCTGCTGCGGCCCGCGCGCATTTGGGCGTATTGCTGGTGCGCCGACGAGGATGACGCCGGTGCGCCGCCGCATCTCGCGCTGCCAATCGATCCCCATCCAGCCTGAGGCAGATCCGGCCGGCCGGGAGCTATCTTCCAGCCGGCCTCATGCAAGCCATCCGCAAAGAACGCCGGGCCAAAGGCCTCGCGGTAACCGCCGTCGCGGAACCCGGCCCGGGACCGGGCGAAGTACTGATCGCCGTCCGGCACGCCGGTGTGTGCGGAACCGACCTCCATATCGCGGACTGGAACAGCTGGGCCGAGGGCCGCGTCTGTCCACCGCTCACGATCGGACACGAGTTCGCCGGTGAAGTTGTAGCCGTCGGCGAGCGTGTGACCGAAATCAAGCCGGGTCAGCTGGTCACGGCGGAGGGTCACATCGTGTGCGGACATTGCCTGCAATGCCGCACGGGCAACGGGCATATCTGCCGCCGGACGCAGATCATCGGCGTGGACCGCGATGGAGCGTTCGCAGAGTTCATCGTCATGCCCGAAACGAATGTCCTTCCGCTGGACGGTATTCCCACTGTGATCGGCGCCATCATGGACCCCATGGGAAACGCGTTCCACACGGTGCTCACCGCTGACATTCCCGGTTCGACGGTCTTTATCGTGGGTTGTGGCCCGATCGGTTGCTTTGCCGTCGGGATCGCCCGCGCGGCAGGCGCGGTCAAGGTGATCGCCTCAGACGTGAATCCCAAGCGATTGGCTCTCGCGGAACGGATGGGTGCGCACGTCCTGATCGACGCGGCACGGGAAGACGTGGTCGCCGCCGTCCGGCGGGAAACCGCCGGTGAAGGCGCCGACGTGGTGTGCGAGATGTCCGGTGTGCCGTCGGCGCTGCACCAGGCGTTCGCATCGGTGCGATTAGGCGGCAGGCTCCAGCTGCTCGGCATTCCCGACGGTGAGGTCCCGATCGACTTCGCACGGGACATCATCTTCAAGGGAATCACGGTGTACGGCGTGATCGGGCGGCGAATGTACGAAACCTGGAATCAGATGCGACGCTATCTCTCGGCTGGGTTGTTCGACCCCCGTCCCGTGATCACGCACGAATTTCCCCTGCAGGAGATCGACCAGGCACTCACGGTGATTCGCTCGGGCGATGCCGGGAAAGTCATTCTGGAAATCGCGTGAGCCTGGACGATCGGCTGCGCCGCGAACTCCAGCAGTTTCGCGCGGAAGGCGTGTACAAGCGGCTCAATTATCTCGCCTCCCCGCAGGGGCCCCGCGTCCAAATGGAAGGGCGCGGCGAAGTCGTGATTCTCTCATCCAACAATTATCTGGGGCTCGCCAACGCCCCTGACGTGGTTGCCGCGGGAAAACGCGCCCTCGACCGCTACGGTGCCGGCACGGCGTCGGTCCGATTCATCTGCGGGACCTTCACGATTCATCGCGAGCTCGAAGCAGCGCTGGCCCGCTTGGTAGGGTGCGAGGCGGCGCTCAGCTACGTGAGCTGCTGGAACGCGAACGAGGGATTGTGCGCGACACTGCTCGGCGAATCGGACATCGTTATTTCCGATCAGCTGAATCATGCCTCGATTATCGACTCGATCCGACTGGCCAAGAGCATTGGCAAGTGCCAGTCGGCGGTGTACCGGCACTCGGACATGAAAGACCTGGAGGACAAACTGCGGGCCTCGCAGGACTCGAGGCTCCGGCTAATCTTCACGGACGGGGTGTTCTCGATGGAAGGGGATATCGCTAACCTCCCGGACATCATAGCACTATCGAAACAGTATGACGCCATCGTCGCGGTCGACGATTCACACGCCACCGGAGTCTTGGGGGAGCATGGGCGCGGAACCGCAGAGCACTTTGGCTTGCTCGGCGAGGTCCAGATCATCACCTCGACATTGGGAAAGGCGTTGGGCGGCGCCGCCGGGGGTTTCACCGCCGGATCGGCGCTGCTTACCGATTACCTGACCCAGCGCTCCCGGCCGCAGCTGTTCAGCAACGCCCTTCCTCCTACTGTTGCCGCGAGCGCGCTCGCGTCGGTCGAGCATCTCGAGTCGCATCCCGAGCTGGTTGGCACGCTGCGCGACAACGCCCGATACTTCCGAGACGCGTTGCGTGGGTTGGGGTTCAAACCGCTTCCGGGCGAGACGCCAATCATCCCCGTGATCCTCGGCGACACGGCCAAGGCGATCGAGATGAGTGATCTCTTGCTCGCTCAGGGAGTGTTCGTCACTGGATTTGGCTATCCAGTTGTCCCACAAGGACATGCGAGAGTGCGCTGCCAAATATCCGCCGCGCATACGCGGGCTGACCTGGATTTCGCGCTGCGCGGCTTCCAGGACGTGGGTAGAAAGCTGCGGCTGATCTAGCGTTTATCGGTGTTCTTTCGGGGTTTCCGGCGTCCACCTCAAGTAATTTCAAGGCGCAGTGGCTTAAATCCCTGCCACCAAGAAGTTTCAGCTATCGCCTTTTTTGCCATCATTTCCTATTTTCGGTGCGTTTCGGGAGCCTCCTGGTCGGTCTGGTCTCCATCGAGGAGTAGTCGATGCGGGTTCTCACGATTTGCGCCGTGGCGCTCTGTGGCGCCGCACAAGCTCTCAGCGCCCAGCACGCTCATAACTTCGAGCTGGGTCTGTTCGGACAGTATACGCGGTTCGATCCATATTGGAACCTGAAGGATGGAGTGGGTTGGGGCGGCCGGTTCGGGTATTTCCTGAACGACTATTTCGGCATCGAAGTCTCAGGGGGCCAGACCACCGCAACGCCGAAGGCCGGCGCGCCCACGACGGCTACGACGCCGGTCCGGCCGGGCGACATCAATCTGATCCTGAACTCCGGCGGGGAGCACAACATTCTTTACGTGCTCGGCGGATATTCCCGACTCAGTATGGGATCGGCGAGTCCCTATGCGATCGGGCTCAACGCGGTGCATGGCGCCATCGGGGACCGGATCTTCTTCAACGATTTTCTCGCGCTGCGGCTCGAAGCAGGCGTGTACTACGCGCCGACAAGCCCGGGTACTACGACCCATCCTCTCAATTACGTTGGCAACGCAGGTCTCTCGATCGTGATGGGAAACCACGGTCACAAAACCCAAGCCGCGCCGGAACTCACCAAGGAACAGCGTGACTCGATTCTGGCCGCCGGGGGGACGGTGCCCCAGCCGGCGTCCAACAAGCAGTTTGTCGAAAGTGGAGCCGGTTGGGCACAGCAGTGGTTCTGGGGAGCGCAGGGCGGGGTCATGGTCATGAACACCGACGACGGCATCTCGGCTGAGCCCGTGCTCGGCGGCCATTGGCTCATTACGCGCAAGCGGACGGCAATGTACATCGCCTACGACCAGGTATTCGCGTTGACCGACCGGCACGCGACGATCGCGCATCCCGACGGCACTATCGAGCCCAGCAACGTCGCATTCAAAGACATCCGCCGCATCATGGCCGGCTTGGTCGCGTTCCCCGTACAGAAACCCGTGCAACCGTTTGCTGGCGCCGGGTTCTCGATCATGGAGATCCTGCATCCCACCGTGACCTGCACCGGCTGCACCGCGTCTGACGCGCAGATTCTCCAGCAGGCAACGTTCTCCGCGGCGACCAAAGCGTTCTTCTGGCTCATGGGCGGGATCGAAGCTCGCCAGGGACGGCTGACGCTGTATGGGCACTACATCCTGCAGTCGGGAGCCTCGGGGTACCTGATCAACGGCGTGACGCACACGATCCAGGGTGGCCTACGGTACAGCTTCGGCAGCTCGCGCGAGGATATTACCGAGCAACACTGAGGCGCCGCGACGGTCGGGACGCCCAGCGGGTCTGCGCGACGACATAGCGTAACGGCCAGTCGCGCGCGGCCGTGACGCCGATGCGCGGGGTGCGAACCACCCGGATCTTCCCCGCCCCGCCCCCCCCACTCCGGACAATGCGGAGCGGTCCGCGCTGCAAGGGCACGCCATTCCACTTCCCCGTGATCCCCAGGGCCTCGCACAATCGTCCCGGGCCCGCGCAGAGCTCCGTATCAGGCACGTCACCACGGCGCCGCCGCATGACCGGCAACCCGTCGAGCGGTTCGAGTGCGCGGATTAGCACCGCGGCCGGATAGCCTTCGCGGCAGGTGACCGCGTTCAGGCACCAATGCATCCCGTACGTGAAATAGACGTAGGCAATGCCTGGCGGCCCATACAGGCACCGCGTCCGCTCGGTGCGCCGATCGCCGAAGGCGTGGCACGCCGGGTCATGCGGGCCCACGTATGCCTCGGTCTCGACGATGCGGCCTGACACTCGCTGCCCGCCGATGGTGCTGATCACGATATGGCCCAAAAGCCGACGCGCGACCGTTTCAGCCGGTCGCGCGTAGAACGAAGCAGCGAGCGAAGTCAGGCGCCGCTCCCTCCCGTCAGCCCGCGTTTGACCCTGGACCAGAACGACTCCCCGGTGCCACCGTCATCCTGCGCCGCCTCGGAGGGAGACGGGGAGGGAGGGCGTTGGGAATGTTCGGGTCGTCGCGATTCGTTATCGACGCGCTCGCCCGGCTCATGCGCTGGTGACACCGCGGCGGGCGTGGCCGGCGTGACATGAGTCGCGTGGGATTCGTGGCGCTGCGGGTCGCGTGCTTCGAAGCGCTCGCTCCCCTCGGGCCGGCGCGATCGGCCACCGCGACCGCGACCGCCACGGCGCGAGCGGCGCGGGCCAGCTTCGCCGCCGCCGTTACGCTCGCCCCGATCGCCACCGTTACGCTCGCGCGAACCGGTACCGCGACCCTCGCCATGTTCGTTACGCTGTCCACCGCGACCACCGCGCCCTCTCGACGGCCGTTCGTCATGGCGCTCCTCGTGCGCCGGAGCATCGGCCTCGGCCGCTATCGGCTCGGCTGGCGGCGGGGTGGGCGCAGGCTCGGCCCGGGGCCGGAAATTGGGGTCCATCTCGACGATCCCGATTCTCGGGATGTCCGGGGCAGCCACGCGCGGACCCCGCGAGCCACGGCGGAAGCGCGCGCTGCGCGACGGGGCGGAAGCCGCTCTGGATGCCTCTCCACTGCTCGAACTGGGTACGGCGCTCGCGGAGGCATGCGCTGCGGAGTGCGTCGCTTCATGCGAGGGTGTTTCCGCCGACTCGTGTAGCTTGACGTACGCGCCACCACTCTCCTGCGATACATCGATCACGTTCGCGTCCTGCGCCTCGCGCAGCAGCTTGGGGAAGCGATCGGGCTCGAGCTCGCCGGTTTCACCCCCGGCCATGTTCGCCATCGTCTCACGCACTTCTTCCGCATCTACCGGGCGATCGGCCGCGCCTAGCCGGCTCAGCGCCTGCCTCATCGCGCCAAAGGCATCGCTCAAGGAGAAACCGCTATTCGCCGCGGCCGGGGCGGGAGGGGTTGCCTGCGCAGCCGCGGGAGCCGCAGGCGAGATCGCCGGCGGTGCACCGCGACGCCGGTCGCTGTGCCGCTCCCGGTGCGGTTCGGACTCACGGACGGCCGGAGCCGTGCGCGACGCGGGCTGCGCCGCCGCGCCCGCGACCTGAGGTCCGAGCGCGATCTCGTATTGCCCGTTGTCGAGCTTGGTCAGCGTGACGAGCCCGCGATGGGCAGCCTCGGTCACGAACTTGCTGAAGCGCGAGTAGCCCGAGTCCTTCTCGTTGAACGAGGGATCGATTTCCTGCATTACCTGCTTCAGGCGATCGGACCGCATCACGTCGTTGTGCGCCGTCATCTGCTTCACCGCTTCGACCACGAGCTCCCACGGATCACGCGTTTCGTAGACGGCCTCGGACTCCTTCGTGAGGCCCGCAAGCTCGTTGTAGGAGTAGTACTCGTCGCAATTCTGAATCAGCAGATCGCTCGACGATTCGCGGATTCCCACGCCGATGATGTACTTCCCGTACTCCTTGAGCTTGAGCACGAGCGAGGAGAAATCCGAGTCGCCCGACAGCAGAATGAACGTGCCGATTTCCGGCCGGGTGAATACCAGCTCGAGCGCATCGATCGCGAGGCGAATATCGGTGGCGTTTTTCTTGTTGGCGCCGTACGCTGGGGCGAAGATCAGGTCGATCGATGATTCGGAGAGCGGGACGATGTACTGGGGATAGCGACGCCAATCGGCGTAGGCGCGTTGCACCGCGACTTTGCCGCGAATAATCTCCGACTGCAGCAATCGTTTGAGCTCCGTTTGCAGGTCGGACCGGATGGCCATCGTGACATTGTCGAAGTCGATCAGCAGGGCGGCGTTGGGGGCATGGGCGGGCGGCTCCTTGTAGGCTGGCCGGACCAAATGACCCTGCGGCGGTTGGATCATGTGTTATGCTCGATTCGGAGTGCGCAAACAGAGCAGACCCCGACCTCGCTCCAGCTGTGTACGACAGCCGGAGAACGGCGGGAGCCCGTCAGTTCGGGCAAGTTGTGAATGGCGACTGCTTTCGCGTTGGAACGCGTTTCAATTACTTGTCGCCCATCTCGTTGTGTGCGGCAGGGACTGCGGGCAGGACGCCGATCTCACCGCGGCGCGCCACGACATCATCCGGCTCCATGCCGGTGGGCCAAGCGCTGCCTGATGTTGAAGCTCCAGCCATGCAACCCCGCATCTTCAGTACCTTGATAATAAACAACTTGCAGTCAAATGAACAAGGGGGTTAGTCGCCCAACACCTTGATTATCAAGCGCTTCTTGCGCTGGCCATCCCATTCGCCATAGAACACCCGCTGCCAGGGGCCGAGGTCGAGGTTGCCCTTGGTGATCGGGACGATCACTTCGTGACCGATCGTCAGGCTGCGGAGGTGTGCCGCGGCGTTGTCCTCGCCGGTCTCGTTGTGGCGGTACCGACCGGGGTCCCACGGGGCGATCGTCTGCTCGAGCCAGCGCAGGATATCACTCCACAAGCCTGACTCGTGGTCGTTCACGAACACCGATGCGGTGATGTGCATGGCGGAGACGAGCACGAATCCCTCGGCCACGCCGCTGTGCCGCACCTGCTCCTCGACGCTCTCTGTAACGTCAATGATTTCCTGACGTTGCTTCGTTGTGAACCAGAGATAGTGCGTATGCGACTTCATCCTGTGCCCCCTGTGTCGAATTGTCGCACCCTGACTTTAACCCTAGATTGATGGCCACAATATGCCGCTCTCGTTCCGCCAGCGGATTTTCCTCGTGCTTGCGGCGGTGACGGCGGTGCCAACCCTCCTTGCCGTCATCGGATGGGCGCTGGCCGCCCGAGTCAATGCGCCCGCGGCAGGTGCCCGCGCTTCTCTGGAAGAAGTCGCGGGCTCCACGCGACGGATGCTGCAGCACGTAGACACGACCGCGCTCGATGCGAGCGGCCGGGCGGCTGTGCGCGCGCATCTGGATCTGGTGTCGAATTCACTCAGTCTCGCGCGCCGGGCGGAAACGTACTTTCGCTATTACGCCGGCGGCTTCCTCGCGGTCATCGTACTGCTGGGGGCCATGATGTTGTTCGCCGCCGTGCGGCTCGCCGGACACCTCTCGCGGCAGCTGTCGCGCCCGATCGATGGACTCGTGGGCTGGACCCGGCTGATCAGACGACGCCTTCCACTGCCCGAGGGCCCGCCACCGCGCGGCGCGCCGGAATTCGAAGCGTTGCGCCAAGCGCTGCGCGACCTCGCCTCCGCGATCGAGACCGCTCGTGTCCGGGAACTTGAAGCGGAGCGCCTCAAGGCGTTTCGCGAGGTGGCGCGGCGGGTCGCGCATGAGATCAAGAATCCGCTGACGGCGATGCGGATCGCGGTGGATCAGCTCGGGCGGAGCGGTGGACCGGCCGACCAGCGCACCGAGGTGGCAATCGAGGTGCTCGGGGCAGAGACGGAACGACTGGAACGCATGGCGCGTGAATTCGCGGATTTCGGGCGGCTGGCCGAGGGACCGCGGAGTGAGGTTGATGTGGTCGAGCTGCTGCTCGAGCTGGGACAGACAGCGGTGCCCGACGGCGTGAAGGTCAACGTGCAGGCGCAGGGTGCTCGCCGTTCGCTTCTGGGTCACTACGATCCGTTGCGGCGCGCGTTCTCGAATCTGCTGCGTAACGCGTCTGAAGCCATGCATGGCCAGGGAGCTATCGACATCACCGTGACTGGCAACGGAACCCCGGGAGGGATCTCCACGCATCCGCTGATCGTGACGATCTCCGATCACGGTGAGGGCATCCCCTCCGATCTGCGCCAACGGGTATTCGAGCCATACTTCACCACGAAAACCGACGGGACGGGGCTGGGGCTCGCGCTGGTGCGGCAGACCCTCGAGGCGCATGGCGCGTCGATCGACGCGGGCGAAACGCCGGGCGGCGGCGCGACGTTCACCCTCACTTTTCCTGCATGAGTCCGCGCGTCCTCGTGGTTGATGATGAACCCAATATCCGGCGCATGCTGAGCGCACTGCTCGGCGCCGAAGGGTTCGAAACCGACCTGGCCGCGAATGGAACCGCTGCGCTGCATGCGGTGGCCGACCGCCCGCCGGACGCTGTCCTGCTCGACCTCCTGATGCCACCGGGACCGGATGGCATGCAGACCCTCGAATCGCTGCGGCAGCGGGCGCCCGACATTCCGGTCGTGATGATGAGCGGCAAGGCGACGTTGAACGACGCCGTGCGCGCGACGAGGCTCGGCGCGTTTCAGTTTCTCGAGAAGCCACTCACGCCTGAAGGGGTGCTCGTGGCGCTGCGAGGCGCCCTCGAGCTGGCCAGAACCCGCGCGGAGAATCGACGGTTGCACGATGCGCTCGGCCATGGCGACCCGCTCGTCGGCGCGAGCCCCGCGATCGAGCGGCTGCGCGCGCTGATCGCGCGCATTGCCCCGACTGAAGCGCGCGTGCTCATCACCGGCGAATCGGGCACCGGCAAGGAGCTCGTGGCTTCCGCCATTCACCGCCACAGCGCCCGCGCCCGGGGACCGTTCGTGTGCGTGAACAGCGCCGCCATCCCGAAGGACCTCGTGGAATCGGAGATGTTCGGCCACGAGCGCGGCGCCTTCACGGGCGCGACGGAGCGGCGGCTGGGCCGGTTCGAGCTGGCGGACGGCGGGACGCTGCTCCTCGACGAAGTCGGCGATCTTGGCCCGGACGCGCAGGCCAAGCTGCTCCGCGCGCTCGAAACCGGCGTGATCGAGCGGCTGGGAAGCGAGAAGGTGACAACCGTGGACGTCCGGGTGATTGCCGCGACCAACAAGGACTTGCTGCGCGCCGCCCACCAGGGGCAATTCCGCGAGGACCTGCTGTTCCGTCTCAACGTCATCCCGATCAGCATCCCGCCGCTGCGCGAGCGACCCGAAGATGTGGCGCCGCTGGTCGAGCACTTCGTGGCCAAACAGGAAGCGCGGCTCGGCCGCGAAGTGCGCTTCGATACCGGCGCGCTCGAGCTGCTGGTCTCCTACCCATGGCCCGGCAACGTCCGCGAGCTGGCCAATGTGGTCGAGCGCATGGCTATCCTCGCGATCGCCCCCGTGATTGGCGCGGATGACGTGGCCCGCGTACTGCCGCACAACGGGCGCCTTCAGGCCGAGGGCAACCCGGAGCAAGAGTGGCAGGATACCGAATTGACCAGCGCGCTCGACCAGTACGAGCGCATCCTGATTGCCCGGGCACTGTCCGCCGCGCGTGGCAACGTGGCGGAAGCCGCGCGCAAGCTCGCGACCGATCGGGCGAATCTGTACCGCCGCATGCGCCGGCTGGGACTCGAGCCGCCGCGCGCGATCTCGGAATGACCATGCGTGCGCCCGCGTTGCTGCTGCTCGCGCTCGTGCCCGCCGTGGCGCGCGCGCAGGATACGGCGATCGTCATCAACCCGGACAGCTTCGCCGCGACCGCCACCACGGGGCTTGCCGAAGCGACCGCCGAAGAAGCCATCCGTCTTTTCAATGCGCCCAGCACCACGCGGCTCGTGGGCCGCACCTCGCTGCCGCGGGGCAATGAATGGCGCGGCGATGTGGCCATCCGCAACGGCTCGGTCACGCTCGCGGGTCGCGTGCAGGGAAGTCTGCTCGTGATCAACGGCGATGCGACGCTCGATTCGTCGGCCCAGGTGTCCGGCGATCTCACGGTCATCGGCGGGAGCCTCGTGCAGGCGCCCGGCGCCCGCGTCGGCGGGCAAGTGCGGCATTACAGGGATCTGCTGGCGTATACCACGAACGGCGAGGAAATCGCGCTCGATCGCTCGTTTCGCCGCCACCTGCCGTTCTTCGGCGCTCACAAGAGCTGGCAGAACGCCGAGTCGCGTTCCACGCTGACGATCGCGACGGGCGGGACGTTCAATCGCGTGGAAGGCCTCCCGATCGTGCTGGGGCCGCAGTTCGACTGGGGCGTGAACGGCGACATGCGGCTGCGTCTCGACGCCCTCGGGGTCGCGCGCACCGTGGGCGACGTGGGCGGGGAACCAGGGAACCTGGGCTACATCGTTCGGACCGAGCTCCGGACCGGGGCCCGGTCCGGCGTCGGTGTCGGATTGAACGGATATAGCGTGGTCTCACCGGTCGAGCGGTGGGGCCTCCACGACGATGAAGTCGGGTGGGCCAGCTTCCTGTTCCAGCGCGATTACCGCGACTACTACATGAATCGCGGGATCGGCGGGCGGCTCTTCGCGCAGCCCACGCGGCCGCTGGGCCTGTCGCTCGACCTGTCGCGCGAATGGCAGACAAGCGTGCCGGCCCGCGACCCGTGGACCGTGTTCCGCAATACGGTGCCCTGGCGGCCCAATCCCCCGATTGATCAGGGGCACTATACGACGCTGCTTGGCAGCGTGACGTTCGACACCCGCAACGATCACGATCAGCCCACCTCCGGCTGGCTGGTGCATGCCGAGGTGTCGCAGAGCTGGAGCGACGACGTGTCGCCACAGACCCTCCCAGCGTCGGTGCGGCGCGCCATTCCCATCGACGGCTCGTACGCATTCAGCCGCATGATGTTCGACGTGCGGCGCTACACGCGTGTGAGCATGTCGGGGCGCGTCAACCTGCGATTTCTCGCGGGTGGCTGGCTGGGCGGTGATCCGTTGCCGCTGCAGCAGCGGCTCTCGATGGGCGGACCCGATCCGCTTCCGGGTTACGGCTTCCGCGCCACGTCGTGCAGCGCCGACATCGTTGATTCGGCGTTTGCGCACACGCGGGTGGCGGCGTGCGATCGCGTGATCCTGACCCAGGTCGAGTATCGCGGCCATCTATCGCTGCACTGGGCGTACGGGGCCTCACACCCGGAGGATGAAGGCTCGAAATCGATCTTCGCCTCGCTCGCGGGTCCGGATTTCGTGGTCCTCGGGGACGCCGGGCAGGGCTGGCTCGTGGGGCACGGACCCGGACACATCCCAAGCGACAAGCTGCCGACACTCGGGAGCTGGATCGGCGACCTGGGGTTCGGAATCGACTGGGGTGGGTTCGGGATCTATGTCGCGAAGGCCGTGACGTCGGGCGAGCCGGTTCGCGTCACGCTGCGCCTCGACCATCGGTTCTGAAGTGCGGACGCGGCTCGCGTTTCTCGTCTCGCTCGGGTTCGCGATCCCGTCGGCCGGTATGCTTGCGGCGGCCCCCGCGGCCACGCTCTCGATCACAATCCAGGCGGGCGTGCCGCGCGTGCAGGCGAGCGATCTCCTCGCGGACGGAAAATTTCTCGCGCTTTTGCGCTCGGGGTTTCCGCTGCGGCTGCACTACCGGCTCGAGCTGTGGCGCAGCCGCCCCACGTGGTTCGACGAGCACGTCAGCGAAACCGCGTGGGACGTGGTGGCGCACTACGATCCGCTCGCCGACGATTTCGTCCTGATTCGCACCGGGGGGGTGAGCCGGCGTTACGCCACGGGGGACGAGCTGGCGCAGGCCCTCGCGATTCCGTTCAAGGTGAGTCTTCCGGTACGTGGCTCGGGGACGTTCTACTACCTGGTCCGACTCGAGGTCTCCACGCTGAACGATACGGACCTGCAGGAGATCGAGCACTGGTTGAAAGGCGACGTCTCACCCGCAGCCGCGGGAAAAGGCGACCTGGGTGATGCGGTCGTGCGGGGTGCTCAACGAGTGCTGGTACGGATTGCCGGGCTGCCGCGGCTCACGCTCGAAGCGCGATCCGGATCCCTCGAGGGAAGCTAACTGCCGAACTGCGCGTCGATCGCTTGACGGATCTGGGCGAGAGAGTTGCCGCGGGCGGCGAGCTGGGTCGCGAGAATCGCCTCACCCATACAGATGTCGCAGTTCCCGCCGTGATTCGACTCGAAGCAGGTCAACAGTGAACGATGCCCGAAGTACTTGCTGCACTCGCAGTGACAGTAGAGCCCGTCGAGCAGCTGGGGATTGCGACGCGCGGCCTCGTACGCCTCGAGCGCCTGCGAGGCATGAGGCACCATTCCCGACGGCAGCACGTGGTCGCTCGTGACCCCGGGCCGAGGCTCGGGATGGACGACGGTGTGGCCGGTTTTCGGGCGCAGCAACAAGAATCCGAGTGCGAGCGCGGCTACGCCCGCGACCACCCAGGGAGTCCGGTTTTTCACAGCGTTTCGAGCGTGGCCAGCACGTCCGCGCCGTAGAACGTGCGGATGTACTTCGACTGAATCGACGTCAGCCGGCGCACGGCCCACGCGAGATGCACGAAGTGCGGCTCGACCGGCGCACGCAACGGATGCATGCCCGCTTCTTCGGGCAGCAGATTACCCTTGCGCGTGTTGCAGCTCGAGCACGCCGTGAGCACGTTGGTCCACGCGTTCGTCCCGCCGCGCGAGAGCGGCACCAAATGGTCGCGCGTAAGGCACTCACGGGTCTTGAGCTCGGCTTGCGTGCGGCCGCAGAACTGGCAGCGGTAGTTGTCGCGGGCGAAGAGGAATGTGTTGGTGACTTGACGGCGGAAACGACGGGGAACGTGCACGAACTTGACGAGCCGAATGACCGCAGGTCGCGGTATTTGCATTCGTTCGCTGTGCACGAGCGAGCCGTCGGCCTCGACGATTTCGGCCTTGCGGTCGATCACGAGGCGAAGGGCCCGGCGCACGGGCACCATGGTCAGCGGCTCGAAGGACGCGTTGAGTGCGAGGCAGCGCACGAGGGTATGATACTTAGCGGGACATGACGACGTCAAGAAAAAGACGTCAAGAAGACCGTAAACTCGCGCTAGGCTAACACTCCCGGCGCAAACGCCTTCCGCAACTCCTCCAGCTGATCCTCCACCGACTGCCGGGACGAGCCGCCGGCCGTAGCGCGGCTCTCGACCGAGTCTTCCCAGCTCCCGAGCTGGGTCAGGGCGGGCACGAGAGCCGGGTGGATCTGTCCCGCAATGACGGTCGAAACCCGATCGAGCGGGACGCCGGTCCGTTCCGCCTCACGCACCAGGCGTCCGACAACCGTGTGGCTCTCGCGGAACGGCACGCCGGCTTCGACCAGCAAATCGGCCAGATCCGTCGCGCGCAGCGAGGAATCGAGCGCGGCGCGCATCCGCGCGCCATCGACTGTGAGCGTGGCGACGGCTCCGGTGAGCGCGGGCAGCACGAGGGTGAGCGTGTCAAAGGCGTCGAACAGCAGTGATTTGTCTTCCTGCATGTCCTTGCTGTAACCCGCCGGCAGACCCTTCAAGGTCGCGAGCAGCGCCACCAGATCGCCCAGCACCCGCGCCGATTTGGCGCGCGTCAGCTCGAACACGTCGGGATTGCGTTTCTGCGGCAGCAGGCTCGAGCCGGTCGAGAACTCATCCGCCAGCTTTACGAACCCGAACTCGGCGCTCGCGTAGGTCACGATCTCGGCGGCGAGCCGGGAGAGATGCACTCCGACCAGCGTGAGCGCGAACAGCATTTCGGCCACGAAGTCGCGATCACCCGTCACGTCCAGCGCATTGGCCGAGACCGCGCGGAACCCGAGCGCTTCCTTCAGGAGCACGCGGTCGACCGGGAACCCGGAGCCCGCGAGCGCGCCGGAGCCGAGCGGCAACTCGGCGACGCGCCGCCGGGCGTCGGCGAGGCGTTGGCGGTCGCGCACGAGCGGCCAGGCGTGGGCCAGGAGCACGTAGCCCCAGCGAACCGGTTGCGCGCGCTGCAAATGCGTGTAGCCGGGCAAGAGCTCGTCAATGCCTTCGCGCGCGCGCGCGACGAGCATGCGTCCGAACGCAGCGAGGTCGGCGTCGATCTGATCGATTGCCTCGAGTGTCCAGAGCCGCAGATCCGTCGCGACCTGATCATTGCGCGAGCGACCGGTATGCAGCTTTCCCGCGACCGGACCGACTTCCTCGTACAGCAGCCGTTCTACCAGCGTGTGCACGTCCTCGTCCGGCGCGCCGACGGCCGCGCCGTCCGCCAGTCGTTCGGCCACACGGTCGAGCCCTTCGAGCAGTTGACTCTCTTCTGTGGGATTCAGCACGCCCACCCGGCCGAGCGCGTGGACCCAGGCTTTACTGGCGGCGACATCCTGCGGCCAGAGCCGGTGGTCCACGGGCAGGCTGCGGTTCAGAGCATCGAGCGCTTCGTTGGGGCCGAGGGCGAACCGCCCGCCCCACATTTGGTGTGTGGGGGATTCTACGCGCGGCTCGCTCATTTACTCGACTCCCGCCTCGAACTCGCGCTGGCGCGCGGCCTCGAGCCCAGCCCCGATCTTGATGCCGAGGCCATAGAGATGGATGAAGCCTTCGGCGTCCTTCTGGTTGTAGACGTTGTCCTTGCCGAAGGTGGCGTACGACGGCTGATACAGCGCGAACGGACTCTCGCGCCCCGCGACCGTGATCCCGCCTTTGTACAGCTTGAGCCTGACTGCTCCGGTCACGCGCTTCTGTGTCGCGGTGACGAGCGCATCGAGCGCTTCGCGTTCCGGCGTCCACCAGCGGCCGTCGTACACGAGATCGGCGTACCGCAGGGCCAGCTCGTCCTTGAGTGAAAGAGTACGGCGATCGAGCACTAGCTGCTCGAGCTCGCGATGCGCCGCGTGCAGCAGCGTGCCACCTGGCGTCTCGTAGACGCCGCGGGACTTCATGCCCACGAGCCGATCTTCCACTACGTCGGCGCGGCCAACGCCATGGTCGCCCGCGACCGCATTCAGCGTTTCGAGCAACTCGACGGGCCCCGTCGGCACGTGATCGACCGAGACGGGCGTGCCTTCGTCGAAGCCAATGGTGACGATCACGGGCTTGTTCGGCGCTGCGACCGGGTCCTTGGTCATCAAGAAGATGTGTTCCGGTGCTTCTAGCCCCGGGTCTTCGAGAATTCCGCCCTCGTGCGAACAATGCCAGATGTTGCGATCCGTCGAATACGGCTTCTCCGCCGTCGCCTGGACGGGGACGCCTTTCGCTTTGACGTAGGCGATCAACTCTTCGCGACCCTTGAACTCCCACTCGCGCCAGGGCGCGATCACCTGGAGATCGGGCGCGAGTGCGGCGTAGGTGAGCTCGAAGCGAACCTGATCGTTGCCCTTGCCGGTGCAGCCATGGGCGAGCGCCGTGGCACCGACCTTTTGCGCGAGCGCCACCTGGCGCGCGGCCGTGAGGGGCCGGGCCATGGCGGTGCCGAGCAAATAGGTGCGCGCGTAGACCGCGCCGGCTCTCAGCGAGGGGAAGACAAAGTCGCGAATGAACTCTTCGCGCAGGTCTTCGACAATGCAGTCGGTCGCGCCCGAGCGCTTGGCCTTGGAGGAGAGATTGCCGAGCTCACCGTTCCCCTGCCCCAGGTCGGCGGCGAAGCACAGCACCTTTGCGCCGTACTTTTCCTTGAGCCAGGGAACGATCGCGGAAGTATCGAGACCACCCGAGTACGCCAAGACGACGAACGGCCCCATGTTGGTCCTGTACCTTTATGCAAGAGGATGCATAAAAATACAAAGGCCGGGCGGCGTGTCAATGGGGAGCACGACCGTGGACTACGACGCGCCGAGTCCCGCCAGCTCCTTGAGACGAACTTCCACCGCCCGTCGCGCCCGCTCGCTGCGCGTAATCACGAGCACCGCGTCATCCCCCGCAATCGTGCCGATGATCTCACTCCACCCGGCTCCGTCCACCGCGACCCCGAGCGACTGCGCCGCCCCGGCCGGCGTCTTGAGCACGACGAGCGGTCCCACACTGTCGACCGCGACCAGCATGGAAGGAAGCAGCTGCTCCAAGTTCGGCCGGATCGCACGGCCGCCATCCGCGGGAGCCTCGTAATGCGAGCCGCCCTCCGGGACGGCCACCTTGGCCAGACCGAGCTCGCGGATGTCGCGCGACAGCGTGGCCTGCGTCACATCGATCCCCTCGGCCCGGAGCAGCTCGCGCAACTGCTCCTGATTCGCCACATGTGCCTGGCGAATGATGCGGAGAATGGCAGCGTGCCGCTGGGTCTTCATGCGGTTCCAATGTAGCGGTGGACGATGCGACCGGCGACGACTGTCACAGCGGCTGATGATGAGGCGGCTGATGGTAAAGCGGCGGATCGAAACACGGCGAGATCCGCCTGCTTCCCCACCTCGATCGAACCAATCTTGGAGTCGAGTCCGAGCGCGCGCGCGCCCGCGAGCGTCAGCATCTGGAGCGCCGCTTCACCACTCAGGCCCGCCGCTGCGGCTTCGCGCCCCAGGTCGAGATCGCCGGTCGAGACGATCGAGTCGGTGCCCAAGCCGACCGGAATTCCGCCGGCGCGGAATTTCGCGAGTGGGGCGCGGCCGTGGGCGTGCGCCGTGTTCGACCGGGGACAGTGCGCGACCGTGGCGCCCGAATGCTTCAGCAGGTCGATGTCGCGGTCATTCACCTGCACACAGTGAATGCAGAGGAGGTCACGTTGCAAGACGCCAAGTTGCGCGAGGTACTCGACCGGCGTTACGCCGTGCGGCTCGATCGGAATGCCACGGGCACGGAGGGCATCGGCGAATGGACCGGTGCCGTCGCGCACGAAGTCGGTTTCGGCGGGTGATTCGGCGATATGGACGGCGAGTGGCAGCCCTTCGGTACGGGCAAACTCCGCGACCGCGCGATACAACGGCGCGCTCACGGTGTATGGCGCATGCGGCGAGACACCGAGTCGCACGTCCTCGGTTGCGCGGGGTCCGAGGCGCGAGATTGCCCGCTTGAGCTCCGCCAGGCTCGCGTCGCGGATGGTGGGATCCGGCCCGAACACTTCCTGGTAGTAGACGCCGCGACCGCCGAGTGCATGCAGCGCTTCGAACGCCGCGCCCGTGCTGCCCGTCTCGGCGACACATGTCACGCCGCTGGCCCAAGACAGCCTCAGGCCCTGCTCCGCCGCCCGGCAGAACTGCTCTGGCATCATTCCGTCCTTCAGCGTGCGGATTTGCCTGATCCACGCCGCGAAGTCCGGTTCCTGCACCTGGCCGGCGAGGTCCGTCAGCTCGAGATGCGTATGACAGTTGACGAGCCCGGGCACGAGTGCGTCAGATGGAAAGCTCAACTGCTCGATGCCTTCGGGCGACGGAACGGATGCATTCGGTCCGAATGCCGCGATTTCGCCCCCCCGAATGAGAACGGCGCCGTCCTCGATGGGCGGCGCCGTCACCGGGTGCATACGACCCGCGCGAATCCGGAGCATTTACGGGGTCACGCCGATCCCAAACGGCGTGTGCACCGGACACGCCTCGGTCGGCTCCGTGCCGGGATAGAACCAATCCCAATGCCGCACTTCGAGCGGGCAGTAGGGCGTGGCCAGGAAGCCGTTGCTCCAGTCCACCTCACGGGTGACGAGCGAGTCGGGCCGGGTCCAGTCAGCGGGCGCCGGACGCCGGTCGTATACGTCGCGCATGAACGCCGTCCACGCGGGCGCGGTAATCCGGCCGCCGCCCGCGTTGTGGTCGAGAATGCGCTGCTGCAGATCGTATCCGATCCACACACCGGCCACGAGCTCGGGCGTGTAGCCAATGAACCACGCGTCCGTGTAGTCGTCCGTGGTGCCCGTCTTCCCGGCGGCCGGCAGAGTGAATCCCGCCTTCCAGACGGCGCTGTAGGCCGTGCCGCGCCGGATCACATCCTTCATCACGTCGACGAGTAGCCAGGAATGCTCCGGGTCCATTACCTGCTCGCGGCGCACCGCCGGCTGCCAGAGGATATTGCCGTGCGCATCCTCGACGCGGAGGATGCCCTGGGGATAGGCGCGTGTGCCGAGCGTCGCGAACGCGGTGTACGCGGCAATGATCTCGAGCGGGATCACGCCGTTCGCGCCGATGTGCAGCGACGGATACGGCCGGAGCGGCGTCGTGATGCCATAGCGCCGCGCCTCGCCGATCACCGTCTGCTCGCCGAGCTGCATGCCCAGCTTGATCGTCGCGAGGTTGCGTGAGAGGTAGAGCGCCTCGCGCATCGGGATGCGGCCGAGCGTCGTGTCGTCGTCGTCCTTTGGCGTCCAGAGCGAGCTGTCGAGCTGAATCACCGGCGGATTGAGCGGCGAGTCGTCGAGGATCTCGGTGACCGGATGCCCGGCGCGAATGGCGGCGGAGTACACAAACGGCTTGAACGTGGAGCCCGGCTGGCGAATCGCCTGCGTGGCGCGATTGAACTTCGAGTCGTCGAAGTCTCGACCACCGATCATCACGCGGATGTTGCCGGTGTTGGCCTCGAGCGCCACGAACGCGCCCTGCAGATAGGGCGTGAACGACCCGTGATCTTCTCCCGACGTTTTCTGCGATTCGATGTAGTCGCGATAGTTCACGCGACCGGGCGGCTTGCCGTTCGAGTACACGCCCGCCTCGATCGCGTCGAGCTGCGACTGCAGCGCGCGCTCGGCCGATTCCTGCATGTCGAGATCGAGCGTCGTGTAGATGCGCAGGCCGCCTTCATACAAGTCGCGGCCGAACCGTGCGTCGAGCTGCTGCCTCAGCCACTCGACAAAATACGGGGCGACGTCGCCGTAATTGGTGCGATTCGCCGTGAGAACGAGCGGGTATGCCTTCCACAGCTCCGCGTCCTCGGGAGTGAGATAGCCCTGATCGCGCATGAGACTGAGCACGGAGTTGCGGCGCTGCACGGCACGATCGGGATGGGTGCGCGGATTGTAGGTGGCCGGCGCCTTGGGGAGCGCGGCGAGCATCGCGGCCTCGGCGACGTTGAGCTGGCGTGCCGACTTGCCGAAGTACACCTGCGACGCGGCTTCGACGCCGTGCGCCCCCGCGCCCAGATCGATCTGATTCAGATACAGCTGGAGAATGGAATCCTTCGGGAAGTTGTGCTCGATCTCGACCGCGACCCGCGCTTCCTTGAGCTTTCGCGTGATCTGTTTCTGGCGCGAGATCTCCTCGGGGAAAATGTTCCGGGCCAGCTGCATCGTGATGGTCGAGAAGCCTTGCGCCCACGACATCGAGAAGATGTCGGCCTTGATGGCGCCGAAGATGCGCCAGTAGTCGATTCCGTGGTGCGAATAGAACCGCTTGTCTTCGGTCGCGATGAAGGCTTCGCGCACCGACGGCGGGATCTCCGACAGCGGCATCACGGTGCGCCGCTCGAGTCCGAGCTCCGTGATGAGCCGGCCGTCTGCGGCATAGACCTTCGACGTCTGCTGGGGGCCCGGACCAGAAACCAGGCGCGAGATGCTGGGGCAACGCTCCGCGGCGCAGACGCGCGTCCACGAGCCGTAGGAAACCCCGAACACGTAGGCCACGCCGAGCACGAGAACGCCCAAGAGCCGGTTGCGAGTCCTGGGCTCGTTCCACCATGCGAGAGAAGGAAACCGAGGCGCGATCGGGGAAGGAACAGGCGCCGGAACTGAAGCCATGCTGGCTACAACCTAGTAAGGCGACCGCGCGCTTGCCAGCAGTTCCACCGACTCTTACGATTCCGCGCCATGCCCGACGTGTTTGCCGAACTCGAGTGGCGTGGCTTCGTGCAGCAGGCCACCCCGGAGCTCGCGGCGCATCTGCGCGCCGAGCGCCGTGCGATTTACTGCGGGTTCGACCCGACCGCGCCAAGCCTCCAGCTCGGCAATCTCATGCCGCTCATGCTGCTCAAGCAGCTGCAGCTGGGCGGCCACCGTCCGATCATCGTGATGGGCGGCGGTACGGGACTAATCGGCGACCCGTCCGGCAAGCGCAACGAGCGCCCCCTGCTCTCGCGCGAGCAGATTCGCGAGAACCTGCACCGCCAGCGCGATCAGATGGCCCATCTGCTCGATTTCGACGACCGGCACACCGGCGCGCTCGTCGTGAACAACGCCGACTGGCTCGAGCAGCAGTCGCTCGTGGATTTCCTGCGCGACATCGGCAAGCATTTCAGCGTGAACATCATGATGCAGAAAGAATCGGTGCAGGCGCGGCTCGAGACGGGCATCTCGTACACTGAGTTCAGTTACATGCTGCTCCAGGCATACGACTTCCTGCATCTGTTCAGCGACAGGCGGTATCACTCGACCGTCCAGGTCGGCGGCAGCGACCAGTGGGGCAACATCACCGCCGGCATCGACCTCATCCGCCGAGTCGCAGGCGGCGAAGCGCACGGACTCGTGGCTCCGCTCCTGACGACGTCATCCGGAGCGAAGTTCGGGAAGACAGAGGGCGGGGCGATCTGGCTCGACCCGGCTTTGACGTCTCCCTATCAGCTCTACCAGTACTGGATCAACGTTGACGACCGAGACGTCGAGAAGTATCTGAAGCTGTTTTCGCTCCAGCCGCGCGCGGAGATCGAGGCGCTCATCGCATCGAGTCGCCGCGATCCATCCAAGCGGGAGGCACAACGGGCGCTGGCGGCTGAAATCACCGAGCGGATCCATGGCCTGGAAGCCACGAGAGCAGCGATCAGCGCTGCCGCGTCCGCGTTTGGCGAGATCGCCGTGTCGACCGACTTGAAGGGAACGCTGGACGTCATGAGACAGAGCGCGCCCACCACGCTCGTTCAGATCCGGCCGGCAACGGTGGTCGACGCGCTCGTGGCGGCGAAGCTTGCACAATCGAAGAGCGAGGCGCGCAGACTCATTCAGCAGGGCGGCGTCTACCTGAACACGCGTCGCGTTGAAGATGTCGACGAGCAGGTGCAAGCGGACGATTGGGTGGACGGCAGCACGCTGCTGCTTCGCCGTGGCAAGAAAAATTACGCGTTACTAAGAGTGGAGAGCTAAGAGCCATGTTCATCGGCCATTACGCGCTCGGGCTCGCCGCCAAACGCCTCGCCCCCCGCACCTCGCTGGGCACGCTCATCGCCGCGCCGACGTTCGCCGACCTGATCTGGCCCGTCTTCCTCCTGCTCGGGTGGGAGCGCGTGAGCGTTGCCGGCGGCACGAATCCGTTCCTCACACTCGCCTTCGATTCCTACCCGATCTCGCATAGCCTCGTGACACTCGCCGGTTGGGGGCTCCTAGTGGGCGCGCTCTATAAGATGAAGACGGGATACGCGCAGGGCGCGCTGGTGGTGGGATTACTCGTGTTCAGCCACTGGGTGCTCGATTGGATCGTCCACATCCCTGACCTGCCGCTCTATCCCGGAGGACCGAAGGTCGGACTCGGCCTGTGGCGCTTCGCCCCCGCGACCGTCGTCATCGAGCTACTCATGTTCGTGGGGGGGATTGGCCTCTACATGACCGCGACACGGGCGCGCGACCGCATCGGCCGCTACGGCGTGTGGGCCTTGCTCGTGCTACTCGCGCTCAGCTACGTGGGATCGCTCTTCAGTCCTCCGCCCGGCAACATCAAAGCGCTCGCGATCGGGGGAATAATCTTCGGCTGGTTATTCGTGGCCTTGGCGTGGTGGGCGGATAGGCACAGGGATACCACGTTGCCGGGTGAGGCGTCACCGAGTAAACCGCTGCCGCGTTAGCGCGGTAACCGGCGACGCCTCACCCCATTCCATCGAGCACATCCAGCACCCGCTCCATCTCCTCCACTGTGTTGTAGCAATGGGGCGACAGCCGGATCGCGCCCTCGC
Source organism: Gemmatimonadales bacterium (assembly GCA_035517615.1). GTDB lineage: Bacteria > Gemmatimonadota > Gemmatimonadetes > Gemmatimonadales > GWC2-71-9 > AG25. The sequence continues at coordinate 188,193 of DATIYM010000007.1, read as the reverse complement.
GGAGCGAGCAGACGATGTGGCTGCGTTTGACCGCGTGATACGCTTCCGCCGCGCGCTCGGGCGCGAGACAGATGATGGCCGAGCGATGCGCGTCGTGGTCGGCCGAGGCGATGCGAACGCCGTGGTCCCGCGCCCAGCTGATCACCGGCTCGTGCAGCGCTCGTGTGTGCTCGGCGATGTCCCGAACCCCGAGCTCCGCCACCATCCGCACCGAGCTCGTCATTCCATAGAAGTCCTGATAGGGAAGCGTGATCATTTCGAAGCGGCGGGCATCGGAGCGGAAGGTCGGGTTGTACTCGGTGAGCCTCGAGAAATCGTCCGTTCCCTCGAACGCCATCCACCCGGTCACGGCCGGCTCGAGCACGCGAACCAGCTCGCGCCGTACGTACAGAAACCCCGAGCCCCAGGGCGACAGGAGCCACTTCTGCCCACCGCAGGCGAGGAGGTCGACGGGCGTCTCGCGCACGTCGAGCACGCAATTGCCGACGCCCTGAATGGCGTCGACGACGAGAAACGTGCCGTTGGCGCGACAGGCCGCGCCGAGCCGACCCAGGTCCACGCGATACCCGTTTGAGAACTGCACCCACGACACGGCGAGCACGCGCACGCGCGGATCGCCGAGCCGCTCGACGAGATAATCCTCGTCCGGCCAGCCCTCCGGCGTGCACGGGGCAAGCTCCACCTCGATGCCCTGCTTCTTGAGCAGCATCCAGGGATACACGTTTGCCGGAAACTCCCGATCCGAGACGAGCACTACGTCGCCGGCCTTGAGCGGCAGCGCGCGCGCCGCGACGTGCAGCCCGAAGCCGGTATTTGTCGTGAGCGCGATTTCTCCCGTGTCCGCGTTGATGAGCTGCGCCACCGCTTCGCGCGCGCTCTGCAATCCGCCCTGCAAATCGCGGTCGGGCAGCAGATGAGGAGCGGTACGTTTTGCGGTGAATTCGTCGAGCGCGCGACGGGTGCGCTCCGGAATCGGGCCGATCGAGGCGTTGTTCAGATAGACGGTGTCGGCGGTCCAGGGAAATTCCGCGGCGCGCAACGCACGAAAACTCTCGCGCAGGGCGCGGAGACGCGTGGGATGGTAGGCGATTTCGGTCATCGAGTGGCGCGGAAGTAGGAGCAATGACTACGTTACTCGCGAGTTCACCTCGCGGGCAAGCGGTAGTGGATAGCAATACTCGTTTCAGTCTCGTGCTCGGCGGCGGCGGCATGAAGGGCCTGGCGCACATCGGCGTGCTGCAGGCCCTGAGTGAGCGCGGCCTCGCCCCCACCTGCGTGATCGGCACGAGTGTCGGCGCGCTCGTGGGCGCGGCCTGGGCCGCGGGCCATGATCCCGAGGCACTGCGCGACATCGCCGTCAACCTGCGGCGCAAGGACATCTTCGTGGTCGCCCATGGCGACATGGCGTTCAAGCGGATGCGCTCGCCCGCCCTGTTCCGCCGGGAGCCGCTCGATCTCCTGCTGCATAAGCTCGTGGGCGACCTCTCGTTTCGTGAGCTCGAGCGGCCGCTGATCGTGAACACCATCGATCTCAACTCGGGGATGCAGGTGTTTTGGGGACTCGAGGGGCTGGACGACGTGCGCGTCGCCGACGCCGTGTTCGCATCCTGCGCCATGCCCGGCTACCTGCCGCCGCGCGAAATCCGCGGACGGTACTACGTCGACGGCGCCACGATCGACAATCTCCCACTCGCCACCGCGCGGACCATGGACATCGAGGTCGTCATCGCGGTGGACGTCTCGGCGTCGAGCGCGCTCCGGGAAGACACGCAGGAAGAGGGATTCGCGGCGATCTTCTCACGGGCCACGGAAATCGCCATGCAGTCCGCGCTCGAGCTCCGGATGCAACACTGGACCACGCCGCCCGTCTACTTCATGCACCCGCGGGTCGAGCACATCTCACTCTTCTCGTTCGATCACCTGCGGGAGCTGGTCGAGGAGGGGTACCGCGAAGCCGTCGCGGCCCTCGAGCATCCCGAGGATTGGCCGCGCCGCGATTCCGAAGGCGTGTATCCGCGGAGGCAGGTCACCGTTCGCGTCCAACGCGAGCGCTGCATCGGGTGCGGATCGTGTCTCGTGCAGGGTCCGCCGGGGATGTTCGTGCTCGACGCGCAGGGCAAGGCGGTCGTGACGGAGCCAGAGCAGATCTGGTCGCCGATGGATGGCGGATTCATCCGCCACTGCCCGACCTACGCGATCAGCGCGAGACCCACGACCGTTACGCGCGCTCGAGGAGCCGCGAGCTGACCGGATCGATCACCTCGGCCTCGATGGCCCGCAGGTCCTTCATCACTCTGTCCCAGTTGTAGTAGGTCTCGACCGCGCGCCGGCCCGCCTGGCCGATCGTGCGCGCAAGGTTCGGGTTGGCGAGCAGCTCCGTCACGCGCTCGGCGACGGCGGCCGGATCTTCGGGCTCCACCAGGAAACCGGTCTCGCCGTCGCGTACCGCATCGGGCACGCCGCCTGAATTCCCCGCCACGATCGGCAATCCCGACGCCGAAGCTTCGACGAACGAAATCCCGAACCCCTCCACGCCGATCATGTCGGCCCGGCGCGAGACGCCGACGTACGCGGTCGCGAGATTGTAGGCGAGAGGCAGGTCGTCGTCGGTCACTTCGCCGAGCAGTCGCACGCGGTCGGCGACGCCCGTCTTCTGCGCCAGCTTCTCGAGCCGTTCCTTCGCGGGCCCGCTGCCGACCACCAGATATCCGACGTCGGGGGCCCGCTCCATGATGGAGGGCAGCGCCTTGATGACCGTGTCGACGCCCTTGTGCGGCTCAAGCCGCGCCACTGTGATGAGCCAGCGGCGCCCGGCGGGCAGATGGAACCGTTCGCGGGCTTTGGCGCTGTCGCCATTCGGGCGAAACCGAAGCGGATCGGTGCCGAGGTGCAGCACCCGCAGCCTTTGTCCATGCCCGTCGAGTCCCAGCTCACCGAGCACGGTGAGCGCCTGGTCACGCGTCCAGTTGCTGATCGCGATGAGGGCGGTCGCGCCTCCGAGAATCGCCCGGCCCGAGCGGCGCTTGAACGCCGAGTGGTGATACTTGTGCTGTTCGCTCAACAGGTCGGCACCGAAGAGAAACACCGCGTAGGGAATGCCGGTGCGCTCGTGCACCCAGCGGGTGGGATACCCCGCGGGCTTGATGTTCCCGCAATACACGAAACGCGCGTGGTGCTCGCGGGCGAGCTTCGACGCTCGCCGCGACCAGAGCAGGAGCCCCGGCAAGCTTTTCGAGCGCCGGCGGGAAACGGGCAGGCGATCGATGGGACCCGGGAAGTGAGGATCGACTTCGGATGCGTCGGGATCCTGCGGGGTCGAAACAATCAGCTCGCCGGGCGCGAAGCGCCGCGCCAGCTCGCCGTGCAGCCGGGCGATGCCGCCACCCAGCGGCGGGAAGTCGTGCGCGATGAGCAGCCGGACGCGCTCGACGGGAAGGGGCACGCTATATAATAGTCGTCGCGCCGCTCACCGGCCTTATCAGGAGCATCGACGCCATGGCACCACTGCCGCTCACGGTCGTGATACCGACGCTCAATGAAGCAGCCCAGATCGGCGCGGCGCTCGACGCGCTCTTCTGGGTGGACGAGGTCATCGTCGCGGACGGAGGGTCGACCGACGCCACGGTCGAGATCGCGAAGACACACGGCGCCACGGTGCTCCGTGTGCCGGACCGGACGATCGCCGCGCAGCGCAACGCCGCGATCGCCGCGGCGCGAAACGAGTGGGTGCTGGCGCTCGACGCCGACGAACGGGCCAGCGACGCCCTGCGCGAGGAGATCGCCCGGGTGCTCGCCGCTCCCGCGCACGCCGCATATCAGGTCCGGTTCGAGAACATTTACCTCGGCCGGGAACGGCGCCGCGGGCGCTGGGCACGCGACTGGCACGTCCGGCTCTTCCCCCGCACCCGCCGCTTCGTGGAGGATCGAGTTCACGAGCGGCTCGAGCCGGTCGCGAACCCCGGCACGCTCGAGGGCACGATTCGCCACATCCCGTATCGCGACTTGACCCACCACCTCCAGAAGATCGCCGCCTATGCGCGCTGGGGCGCGGAAGATCTGCACGCCCGAGGGAGGCGTGCGACGCTGCTCGACCTCGTTGCCCGCCCCGGCTGGCGCTTCGTCCGTGAGTACGCTCTCTCGGGCAGCTTTCTCGATGGGCGCTTCGGCTTTGTCACGTCGGCGCTGTCGGCGTATTCGGCATTTCTCAAGTACGCCTACCTGTGGGACCTCTCGGAAAAGCCCGCGGCGGCGTGAGACCCCGGATCAGGCTTCCCATCCTGATGTATCATGCCGTGGATCGGATGCCCCCGGGGGCGCGCTCGCCCCGGAATTACGTCCCACCCGGCGATTTCGGCGCGCAGCTCGAGCTGGTTGCGAGTCTCGGATATCAGACGATTTCATTTACGGAATGGCTCGAGTACCGGGAGCACGGGCATCCCATTCCGGCGCGCCCGATCATTCTTACGTTCGATGATGGCTACCGTTCGGTGTGGGAGCACGCCTGGCCGCTGCTGCGTCAGTTCGGGTTCAGCGCGACCGTGTTCCTGATTTCGAGCTTGATCGGGAAAACGAACGCATGGGACAACCCGGGAACCGCCGCGGAGCCGCTGCTCGCGGCATCGGAGATCACGACGATGCGTGACGCGGGAATCCAATTCGAGTCGCACTCGCACACGCATCCCGCATTGACGACGCTTGCACCCGAACGGGTGCTCGCTGACCTTCGCACGTCGCGCGCCGAGCTCGAACGGCTGCTTGGCTTGCCTGTCAGCGTGCTGTGCTATCCCTACGGAAAGCAGAATGCCACCGTGCGGGCGCTGGCGCGCGACGCGGGATTCCAGGCCGGCGTGATCGCCCGGCGCCGGATGAACTCCGTGCGGACGGATCCCTTTCGCCTCACCCGGATTTCGATCGACTATCGCATGACGATCTCGCGGCTGCGCTGGACGCTGATGCGGCTCCGCTGGCTGCACTACGTGTGAGCGCGGCCGCCTCGCTCAGCGTCGTCGTCGCGTCGCAGCAACCGCTTCCGGCCAAAGGCTACGGCGGACCGCAACGGGTCGTGGTGGCGCTGGTTCGTGGGCTCGCGGCCCTGGGACATCGCGTCACCGTGCTCGCTCCCGGCCCGACGCGCGTCCCGGAAGCCGCGGTGGTCGAGGTTCCCGCACGCGAATTCGACGAGCCGCGCCGGCTCGTCCCATACGTCCCCGCCGGGAGCGATATCGTCCACGCGCATTTCGCGCTGGCGCGCGGGTTCGACGCCCTGCCGTTCGTGCAGACAATTCACCGCAACCTGAAGTCGGGGGCGGCGTTGTTTCCGAACACGATCTTCCTCTCGCGCGACCATGCGCGCCGGCACGGCAGCGAGGTGTTCGTCTACAACGGACTCGATCCCGCGGAATACTTCGCGCGCCGGTTTCCCAAGCGGCCGGAGCAGTACGACCTGTTTCTCGGCAAGTTGCACCGGGCCAAGGGCTACCACTGGGCCATCGAAGCCGCCAAGCGGACCGGTCACCGTCTCATCGTGGCCGGCGGCTGGCGGCCGAGTTTCACCGGATCGGTCAAGTACGTGGGAGAGGTGGACGGCTGGACCAAGGCCGCACTGCTCGCCCGCGCGCGCTGCCTGTGGAATCCCGCCGAGTGGGACGAGCCGTTTGGTCTGGTCACCATCGAAGCGTTGCTCTCGGGAACCCCCGTGCTCGGCACACGCCGCGGGGCTCTTCCGGAGCTGATCACGCCCGACGTTGGCGCGCTGTGCGATACCATGGACGAGATGATCGCCGCAGCGGAATCAATTCACACGCGCGAGCCCGCCCAGTGTCGTGCGCATGCCGAACGCCACTTCACCCACCTCGTCATGGCGGCGGAATACGTGCGGATGTACCGGCATCTCCTGGCGCACGGCGACCTGCCCGCCGGCCGGTCCGCGGCAGGCGACTGACCCATGCACGTGGTACTCGCATCGCATTACCGGCTTCCGGTACGGCGCTACGGCGGGACGGAGCGCGTGGTGGTCGCGCTGGCGCGCGGCCTCGCGGCGCAGGGACACCGGGTCACGCTGCTCGCCGCCCCGGGCACGCGGCTCGACGCAGCAACGGTCGTCGAGGTGCCGGCCGAGACGTTGACGAGCGCCGCTACCGATCTCGGTGCGCTGGTGCCCGAGGACGCCGATATCCTGCACACGCACTTCCCGCTGCTGCGTCCGCCGTCGGTGCCGTGCGTGTGGACCGTGCACGGCGAGATGCGGCCCGGAGCCCCGGTGCCGCCGTATGCCATCTTCCTTTCTCATAACCACGCGCGGCGGCACGGCAGTGAAACGTTCGTCTACAACGGCCTCGATCCCGCCGACTTTCTTTATCGCGACGACAAAGACGATTACGACCTGTTTCTCGGCCGGCTGCATCGAGTCAAGGGCTACCGCTGGGCGATCGAGGGCGCGCGGCGGGCGGGACACCGTCTGCTGCTCGTGGGAGGCTGGCGCCCCACCTTTCGGCCTGGAATCAAGTTTCTCGGGAAGGTGGATCAGGAAAAAAAAATCGCGCTCCTGGCCGGCGCTCGCTGTCTCTGGATGCCCGCGCTCTGGGACGAGCAGTTTGGCTTGACGACGATCGAGGCCCTGTTCTCCGGTACGCCCGTGCTCACCACGTATCGCGGGTCGCTGCCGGAACTCGTCACCCCCGAAGTCGGCGCCCTGTGCGCGACCCTCGATGACATGGTCCGAGCCGCAGCGACCATTCACACGCGCAGCTCAGCAGTCTGCCGCGAGCACGCCACACGGTACTTCAGTCACCTCGCGATGGCCGCGGCGTACGTCCGGATGTATCGCGCGCTGCTCGACACGGGCGCGCTCGTCGCCGGTCAGCCGACCCCGTACTACTCAGCGCAGGCTCACGTCCAGTAGCTCGGCGAGCCGAATCGCCCAGGTATGCTCGCGCAGGGCACGCTCGCGCGCACGTGTCGCGAGCGAGCGACGCAACGATTCGTCGTCGAGCAGGGCCCGCGCCCGCTCCCGCAATTCAGCGACGCTGCGATACAGCACGATTTCCCGGTCGGGCGTGAAGTGCCGGCGAATGTCGGCCTTGGCGTCACACAGCTGCGGAGTGCCGACCGCCGCCAGCTCGAACACGCGCATGTTCGCCCCCGTGCCGTAGCGATCGGGGTCCGCACTCCCGAATTGCTGGTGCATGTTGATCCCCACCACCGCGCCCGCCAGCGCGGCCACGAATTTCCTGCCATAGACGGCGCCGGCGGGCCAGCCGGGTCCCCACGTTTCGAGGCCCAGGTCCCGAATGTCCGAAAGCGCGCGCTCCCGGATCGGGTCGCGCGATCCGACGAACCCGAGCGGCGCGTGTCCGTTCGCGTTGGGCAGAAGGGGAGGCGTGAGATACGCGGGATCACAACCGAACGCGAGATAGTACGCCTTGGCGCCCGAGCCGCGGTGCCGGTCGAGGCTCGAGGAGTCATGCGTGAAGAACCAATCATACGCGGGGCTGATTTTCAGTGAGACGTCGATCTCGTGCGGATCGTCGGGAAACCAGCAGGCCCAGCGCGCGCGGGACTGCCGGCGAAGCTGGGCGACGACGTCGCGGGAGAGGTTGCTCCCCTTGAAGACCAGCACGAGGTCGACCGGCCGGCGCAGCATCGCGCCGAGTCTCCGCGGCAGCGGCCTGCGAAGTATCCGCGCGAGCCCTCGCTCGCGCAGCTCGCAGCGCCGCACCTCGCAGCCGAGGGATTCGAGGGCCGAAGCGAGGGCGAGGCCGCTTCTGTGGTAGCGCGTATTGAACGCCGCCGCGAGGATGACACGGAGGCCGTCAAACGCCGTCACTCCCGCGTTGCTTTCACGATCATTGTCTCCCCAAACGCGATGCACGACGTGTGCATCTGCCGCAGAATCTCCTTGTTCCGCTCGCGCTGTGCGGGATCGGATTCCCAGCGGCGCATGGAGAGGCTGGTCGCGAGCAGCGAAACCGGCCACAGCGGCAGATAGAGCCAGCTGATCGGCTTGATGCGATTGGTCGCGATGCGACTCACGCGAAAGCCGTTCCGATGCAGCAGATATCGCAGCGCCGGGAACGACAACAGGTTCACGTGATGCCACGGCGTGGGATCACGTTCATCGAGCGGCACCTTGCCTTTGTTGTGAAATCCGGTGAGCAGATACCGCCAGCGGGAGCGGAGCGCGGTGATGTTGGGAGTCGAAACGATCAGCACACCGTTCGCGGCCAGCACCCGGCGACACTCCCGGACGAAATCGAAGGGTCGTTCCAGGTGCTCGATGCCGTCGATGCACACCAGCGCATCGAACGAGGCGTCGTCGAACGGCAGTGGGGCATTCATGTCGGCGGCGGTGAACTCGGCGGGTGCGAGCGCCGCGCGATTCACGATGTCCGCTCCATGTGCCGCGCGACCCAGCGCGCGCACGCGCTCGAGGAACGCGCCTTCTCCACAGGGGATATCGAGCACCCGCCTCGCCGCGGGCTCACGAGCGAGCAGCCGCGCCACGACCGCATGCGTGTTTCGCGACGTCAGCTCCCGCGCGCGCGGACGCGCGGCGGCGGTCACGGTCATACGAGCACGTAGTTCCGGTATTCGAACAACCGGACGCCGGTGGCCCGCTCGATCCAGTCGGAGAGATAGAACCGGATATCGCCGGGCCTGATCCGCCGGGGGCCGAGCGCGCGTCCGTTGGACCCGCCACTTCGGTCAGCCACCCAGGCGGCCGCGGCCGCGGGGTGCGCGCCGGTAAAGCGGCGCAATCCGGGTGTCCACTCGAGCGCGGGAGCCTGCGCGCGCTGCTCGAGCTTCCCCTGATGCTCCCCGAACAGCGCCTTGGACGCTTCGTGTTTTTGGCGCAGCACTGCCGGAGGCTGGGCCCAGCCGTAATGAAACATCATCGCTCCGGTCACGCGGGCCCGGACCCGGCGCAGGCCCTCCCCGACGCGAAACCCCTGCGCATCGCCAAACGCGCGAATGTCGGACGAGCCCAGCCGCACGACGCGCACTTCGCGGCGATACCAGTGGCGATTCGTGGCCAGGGTGTGGAAATCGCCGTAAAAGTGACGGTAGTCGACGAGCAGGCCCTCGAGCAGAGCGTCTCGGTCCCAGGTGCGAACGCGATCGGCGAGCAGCTCGGCGCCGGTTTCGTGCAGCACTTCGTCAGCCTGGATGTACAGTCCAAAGCGGCCGCGGCACGCGGCCATCGCGCGGTTCGTCTCGCGCGCGAGCGTGGCGCCGCCGCTCGATTCATCCCATACGGTATCGAGGATCCGGATCCGCGAATCGCCGATCCCCGCGATGAGCTCGCGGGTGCCGTCATCCGACCGCCCGACATTCACGACAACTTCGGAGCAGATCGGCAGAATCGAGCGGATGGCGGGAACAATCGGGTAGTCGAGCGTGACGGCGTTGCGCACGATCGTGAACCCGGAGAGCACGCTCACACTTTGAATTGCATGTCGTAGAAGCGCCGGTACAGGCCGCCCGACGCGAACAGGGCCTCGTGCGTCCCCCGCTCGACGATTCGGCCGTCGGCGAGCACCACGATCAGGTCCGCGTGCCGCACCGTCGCCAGGCGGTGGGCGATCACGAGGACGGTGCGGTGCTCCATCAGGCGATCGATGGCTTCCTGTACCAGCCGCTCCGATTCCGTGTCGAGCGCGCTCGTCGCCTCGTCGAGAATGAGAATCGGAGGATCGCGGAGCAGCGCCCGCGCGATCGCGATCCGCTGCCGCTCGCCCCCCGAGAGCCGCGTGCCCCGCTCACCGAGCAGGGTGTCGTAGCCGTTCGGCAGCTGGCGGATGAACTCGTGTGCGTTCGCGGCCCGGGCGGCCGCCTCGACTTGCTCGAGCGAGAAATCCCGGCGCCCGTAGGCGATGTTCGCAAACGCGGTGTCGTTCAAGAGAATCGTTTCCTGAGAAACGATGCCCATGAGCCGGCGCAGGCTGTGCCGCTTGAGCCTCGTGAGCGGCACGCCATCCATGAGAATGGAGCCGCCCGTGGGCTCGTAGAACCGTGGCAGCAGATCGACCAGCGTCGTCTTCCCGGCGCCCGAGGGTCCGACCACCGCGACGATCTGCCCGCGATCGACACACATCTCGATGCCGTCCAGCACGCTTCCCTGACCGTTGTACGAGAACGACACGAGGCGGTATTCGATCGAGCGCTCGAAGTGCGCGTCGCTCTCGTCGGGCCGATCGCCTTCGCCACCGGGGAGGTCCAGTACATCGAACACGCGGTCGGCGGCCGCGAGGGCGCCGGCCATGACGGTGGGATAATTCGCGACCGACTTGACGGGCGACATGAGCCGGAGCGCCAGGGCCACGAACGCGATCAGCACTTCCGGCCTGAGCGTCCCGTGGGAGCCGAGGGCGAGCTCCGTGCCGATCGAAAAAATCACGAGGACGACGATCCCGGCGAACACTTCGCTCACCGGGCTCGTGACGAGCGCGTAGCGCTGGGCGCGCAGCACGCTCTTGCGGCAGCGATCCGCGAGACGGCGAAACCGCTCGGACTCGAACGACTCGGCCACGTACGCGCGCACCAGCTTGACGGACGACACCATCTCACTCACGAGACTCGTCAGCTCGCCGCGTTCTTCGGCCAGATCACGGGAGCGCCGCCGTACTTTGCCGATGAGCGGCTTGACGATTGCCGCGAGCAGCGGCGCCGAGATGAGCGCGATGAGCGTGAGCTGCCAGGAGAGGCTGAAGAGAATGGCGACATACACGAGCATGAGGCTCACGTTCTGCAGCAGCGATGCGAGCGCCGCCGTGATCGCGCTCTTGACCTGATCCGTATCGGTCACGAGCCGGGCCAGCACCTGGCCCCCGCGGGTCCGCTGGAAGTAGCCGAGTGGCAAGGTCTGCAGGTGATCGAACAGCCGGACGCGCAGGTCTCGCACGACCCCTTCCTGAATGGCCACGCTGGCCACGGCGGCGCCGTAGCTCAGCAGGTTCTTCAAGATCAGCGCGATGACGAGCACGACCACCACATTGCGCAGCGCCGCGTGCGGCGAGCCGCCGCCCGCGATCAGCGGCCCCGCCGCGAAATCGAGGACGTGTTCCACCATCGACCCCGCGCCCTGAAACGCCTGCTGCCCGAACAGCGCGCGCAGGAACGGGATCAGGAGCACGAACGTCGCGCCGTCCAGGACGGACGCGAGCAGCGTCGCGATGATGTTGAGAACGAAGAGGGGCGTGTAGGGACGGAGCAACCGGAGCAGCTTGGCCCCACGCCGCGGCTTGTCCATCTAGCTCACCCGGGCGCTGCCGCGGGGTGTCAGCAGCACCACCGGCAAGATCATTTCTTCCGGCGTCGCGCCGCCGTGCAGAAACGAGCCGCGATACCGCGCCTGGTATTCCCTGAGCTTGGTGGGATACACGAAGAATCGGTCCGCGGTCGCGATCAGGAGTCGTACGCCGAGCGGCATGGGGGGCAGGCCGAACGCCCGGGGATCGGACACGGTGATCGCGGCTTCGGAGTCCTCGACGCGCAGGTCTTCGCCGAATTTGTAGCGGAGGTTGGCGCTCGCATCGCGCTTCGCGAACACGGTCGCCGGCGTGGCGCAATGAATCGACCCGTGATCGGTCGTGAGCAGCACGGACACGCCGCGGCGCTCGGCTTCCTGCAGCGCCGCGAGCACCGGGGAGCGCTCGAACCAGGTGCGCGTGAGACTGCGCAGCGCGGCATCATCCCGCGCGACTTCATATAGAATGGCGCTCTCCGAGCGTCCGTGGGTGAGCTGGTCGATGAAGTTGAACACCAGCGCCGTCACGCCCTCCTGGGCGAGATGCGCGGGCAGCCGCCGCAGCAGCTCCGCCCCATCGACGGAGCTGAACAGCTTCTCGTAGCGGACCGGCACCGGTCGGCCGACGAGCTCGGCCAGCTGCTCAGACAGGAGCTCGTCTTCGTGCGCGTTGAGACTCGCCTCGTCCGACGCCTGGCCCCACCAGGCGGGATGCCGCGCCGCCAGCTCCAGCGGAAACAGTCCGCTGAAAATTGCGTTGCGGGCGAACGGCGTGGCCGTGGGTAGAATGCTGAAGTAGTGCGACTCCTCGATTTCAAACAGCGGCGACACGAGCTCTCGCAACACCTCCCATTGATCGAGCCGCAGGCAGTCGATCACGAGCAGCAGCATCCGCCCGCGTGTCTTGAAGGCGGGCACGAGAAACTCGGCGCCGACGTCCACGGACAAGGGCGGCCGATCGGCGTCCGGATTCGCAAGCCAGCGGGGATAGTTCCGGGCAACGTAGGTCGCGAAGTCCTTGCGGAGGCTGTGCTGCAACGTGCGGAGCGCCTCGGAGAGGCCGGGCTCCTGCGCGGCGGCGAGCCGCACATCCCATTGCACCAACTCGACCACGAGCTCGATCCACTCGCGCCAGCCGAGGTTCGCGCCGCGCCGGCCTTCGAGCTCGCGGAAGCGCGACACGAAATCGCGTGCGAGCCGCTGCTGGCGGATCCGGTCGCCCTCGAGCAGCCGGGTCACCACTGACAGGACTTGCCGCGGGTGCACCGGCTTCACGAGATAGTCCGCGACGTCGAATCCGATCGCCTCGCGCAGGGTGCCCTGGTCTTCGCTCTTCGTGACCATCACGACCGGCATCGACGGATCAATGGCGCGAATCTCGGCGAGCAGCTCGAGTCCGCGGCGGCCGGGCATCTGCTCGTCGAGCAGCACGACGCTGTACGGCTGGCGGCGCAACAGCGCGAGCGCGTCGTCACCGTGTGCGGCCTGCTCGATCGCAAACCCTTGCTCTTCGAGGAATCGCCGGTGGGCTACGAGACTCTCGATCTCATCATCGACCCAGAGTATGCTCTTGGGACGAGGCATCGCCGTAACCTAATTCCGACTGGCGAACCCGGGCAACGCAAGGCTAACATTGCCCGCGTGTTGTGTATCCTGTTCGTGCGGTTCAGCTCCATCGGCGACATCCTGCTCACTACGCCGCTCCTGCGCGCCATCGCGCACCGGCATCCCAATGCCCGGCTGGTCTACGTCACGAAACGAGGGATGGCGCCGCTCGTCTCCGAGAATCCCCACGTCTCGCAGGTGCTGGCGCTCGAGCCGAACGAGTCGCTGGGCGAGTTTGCCCGCCGGGTCCGGACGCAGGGACCCACCCCCACCCACGGGCTCGACTTGCACGGCAGCCTGCGGAGCGCGGTGCTGCGGCTGCTGGTGCGATGCCGCTGGAGTGGCTACGGCAAGCGCAAACTGGCACGCTCGACCCTGATCTCCGTCGGCGTCGATCTGTATGGCACGCACGCACGCGAGCCCGTGGCGGAGCGATACTTCGAGGCTGCCCGGCATCTCGACGTGCACCCGGATGGCGGGCCGCCCGAGTTTCATCTGGCACTCGGCGCGCGGGACCGCGTGGCCCAGTGGCTCGCCGAACGCGATCTCGAAACCCGATCCCTCGCCGCGCTGGCACCGGGCGCCGCCCACGCAACGAAACGCTGGCCCGTGGCGCACTGGATCGCGCTGGCGGAGGAGCTGCGACGGGCGGGCTTCACGCCCGTGATCGTCGGCGGGTCGGACGATCGCGGTGCCGCGCAGCAGCTCGCGGCCGCGGGCGCCCCCGATTCGAGCGCGGGCGAGTTCTCCTTGCAGGAGACGGGCGCGCTGATCGAGCGCGCCCGTGTCCTCGTGTCGGGCGACACGGGGGTCATGCACATGGCCACGGGCGTGGGCACACCGGTAGTGGCGCTGTTTGGCCCAACCGTGGAACGGTTCGGCTTCTTCCCGTACCGCTCGTCGTCGGCCGTGCTGCAATGCGACCTCGGCTGCCGACCGTGCTCCGCGAGCGGCACCGCCGCATGCCCGCTGGATCATCATCGCTGCATGACGGATCTCGAGCCGGCGATGGTGGCGCGAGCGGTGGAACGGCTGGTCGCATGATCGAAGCGACGACGCCAGCCGAGGATCGCCTGATCGAGCTGATCACCGCGGCGGCCCGGGGGCCGAAGCGCGATGGGTTGTTCGCGCTCTGGCTCGTCGTTCGCGCGGCCGAGGGCGTGCTTGGCAGGGCCCCACTCGACGCGCGCAACCACCGGCGGCGGCTGCAGGCGCTCGACAGCCGGATGGCGACGCTCACGATCCCCCCGCCGCTGCGTCGGGCGCTCAACGCGGCGCGGATCCAGCTCGAGCCCGCCACTCGAGAGTGCGCGGTCGTGGTACTCTCGCAGCTCGTGGCGCCGGCGCGGGATGTCCTGGGAGCCGATGCGGCGGACGCGGTGGCGCTGGCGGCGCGGAACGCAAGAGAGAAGGCGGCGTGAGAACGAAAGGCGTCAAGAAAGAAACGACAAGAAAAATCGTCGAGGTGAACCTGTGATCACTATGCGACTGTCTACCGCCTTGCTCCTCCTACTCGCGTCGTGCCAGTCTGTGGAGCGCGTGCCGCGCGAGCGACTCACGGCGACGCAGCCGCTCCCGAAGGTCTGGTTGACCATGCCGGATCATTCGACAGTCGAGATCGTTTCGCCCGAACTGCACGGCGACACACTGATCGGACTCGTGGGCGGCGTCCGCGAGCATTTCATCCTGACACCTGAAGGCGTGCTGACCATCCGCAAAGCCGCTCCCGGAAAAACAGCCGTCCTGGCGGTGGGAATGATCGGCGCGATGGGGTTGATGGAGTATGAGATGATGAAGGGCGACGACGCATCGATACCGCAATAGGTCTTGAATTCCGCTTGAGGTCTCGCGGTTACCGATGAGCGTGCACCGCCGCCGCCTGCCGCTGACCGCCGTCGCGCTGACGCTGTCGTGCTGCACGACTTGGCGCCCTGTCCCTCTCGAGCCGAGTAAATTCACGCCCCAGCATCACGCCGAGCACTATGCCGTCAAAGTCACCGATGGATCAATTATCACGATCGACGATCCGGTGATTGTAGGCGACAGTCTCGTAGGGCACGTGCCGCCCCACTTCGAGTCCCTGCCCGCGCATCCCGACTCCACGAAGCGCTTGGCAATCGCCCTCGCCGACGTACGCGCGATCAGAGTCCCGGACGGACCGAAGACCGCGTTTCTGGTCACCGGCGTGGCGGTGACCGTCATCTGCCTCTACACATTCGGGAACTGGTTCACCAAGGTCAACGAGAATTGACCAGCGGCCGCATCGTTCGCAATAATAGGCCGTGACCTCCCGACGACTCCCCAAGCCCCCTTCGCCCGAGTCGCTGGTCGAGCGTGTCGACCAGCAACGTCCCGGCGAGATCACCGGCGACACGATTCCCACGGGCTTCCCGTCCGTCGACAGGCTGCTCGGCGGCGGGGTGCGGCGCCGCGACTTGATCGTGCTGGGCGGCGATGTCGGCTCCGGCAAGTCGGCGCTGGCGCTGGGCATCGCATTGCGCGTGGCGCAGCAAGGCCAGGGCGTCGCCTACGTTTCAGGCGAAATGGACGAAGAGCGGCTGATCGAGCGGGCACTCGCGATCGAGGGCCGGGTGGCGGTGGACGAGTTGCGGAGCGCGACGTTGAACGAGCAGGCGCGCGCCGGCGTCGGAGCGGCAGCCGTGCGGCTCAGGGGACTGCCGCTGCACGTCGTGCCGCTCGCCGCCACCGATCTCGAGGCTGTTGCCGAGCGGCTGTCCGCGATCCGGCAGCTCTCGCTCGTCGTGATGGATTATCTGCAGCTCGTGCCCGCTCCGCGCGACATTTCGCGACAGACGCAGGATGAGGACACGGCGCTCATCCTCCGCCGCCTGAAGGCGATGGCGCTCGAGCGGCAGGTCGCGTTGCTCGTGATTTCCCAGCTGCCGCGATTCGGCGCCGACCGCGAGAACCGCCGGCCCACGCTCGACGACTTCGGGCATCTGGGCGCGGTCAAGCAGCATGCCGATGTCGTGCTCGCGGTGTTTCGCGAGGACATGTACAACCCGAAGAGCGGTGTGGATGGGGCGACCGAACTGCTGGTGGCGAAAAACCGGAATGGACCGACCGGGTTCGTCGACCTGTACTTCTATCAGCGCTGGATGCGGTTTGAGGACATGCTCGACCCCGATCGCTGAGCCGCGGTCCCTGTGGTGTCCTTCGGCAGCTCCGCGCCGATCAGGGTATATCGCGTCGCCGTTGGCCCGTCGGGCTTGAGCATGATCCACAGCGGCCGCCGGCCCTTTTCCGCGTAGATCGTCATGCTTGCGTCCGTTCCCGTCGCATCGTTCTGCAGATCCCAGCCGTTCAGCCGTAGCACCTGATGATACCATTCCGCGACCTTCGGCGCCGGCGCCGGCGCGGTCAGCGTGACCTGAGCCGCATCGGTTCCCGTCGCGATGTTGACGAGCGTGGAACGGGGGTATGCCAGCAGACCTTCCATCAGCCGCGCCGCGAACTGTCGCTCTTTCGTTTGTTCCGCGGGACGATCGCACGAAAGACACATAGCGAGCAGCACGAGGGGCAACGAGCGCGGCATGGAATCGCAATGCTAGCTGTGGCGTGGAGACCGGGTCAAGCTATACTATGACACGTTACCCGACGCCACGACGCCAAGTTGCACGAATTCGCGTGGCGTCGTGGCAACGTGGCGTCGTGCAACGCCTTTCTGGAGTCGTTTATGGCCGGTCATAGCAAATGGAAGCAGATCAAGCGCAAGAAGGCGGTCACCGACGCCCGGCGCGGGGCGGCATTCACCAAGCTGATTCGCGAAATCACCATAGCGGCGCGGGCGGGCGGCGGCGATCCCGCCGGTAACCCCCGGCTCCGCACCGCCATCGAGGCGGCGCGGGCCGAGAACATGCCGTTCGAGAACATCGATCGCGCCATCAAGAAGGGCACTGGTGAGCTCGAGGGCGTGCAGTACGAGGAAGTCACCTATGAAGGGTATGGCCCGGGTGGCGCGGCGATCCTGATCGAGGCCACCACCGATAATTCGACCCGTACCGTCGCCGAGATCCGCCACATCTTCACGCGCCACGGCGGCAATCTGGGGGCGTCGAACTCCGTGGCCTGGATGTTCGATCGCAAGGCTCAGATCACGGTCGACGCGACCACCGCGAACGAAGACGCGACGCTCGAGGCCGCGCTCGACGCCGGGGCCGAGGACGTCGTCCGGGACGGCGACACACTGCTCATCACGGCGCCACCTGCCCTGCTCCACTCGGTCCAGGATCGGCTCAAGGCCGCGAAGATTCCGGTGCAGAGCGCGGAAATCGCGATGCTTCCGAAGAGCAGCGTCCGTGTGGAAGGCAAGGAAGCGGCGAATTTGCTGCGTCTGGTGGAGGCGCTGGAAGAGCTCGACGACGTGGCCAAGGTCAACTCGAACTTCGACGTCGACGCCGAGGCGATGGCTGCGGTCACCGGATGACGTGAGGGTGCTGGGGGTAGACCCGGGCACTCAGGTCACGGGCTACGGCGTGGTCGACGTCGCCGCCCCCCTCGGGAGACTCGTCGAATGCGGCACGATTGCGCTGGACCGCCGCGACCCTCTGGCCAAGCGGCTGCGGACGTTGCACGACGGCATTGCCGCCCTCATTGCCCGCCACCACCCGGATTCGCTGGCCCTTGAAGACGCGTTTTACCACAAGAACGTGCGGACCGCGCTCGTCCTGGGGCATGCCCGAGGCGTCGTCATGCTCGCCGCCGCGCGCGCCGATCTCGACGTGTTCGAATATCCTCCGGCCACGATCAAGCGGACCGTGGGCGGCGCGGGAGCGGCCCGGAAAGAACAGGTGGCCACGATGGTGGCGCGGCTGCTCCAGCTGTCTCGCGCACCCGAACCCTCCGACGCCGCGGACGGGGTCGCCGTGGCGCTCACGCATATTCTGCGGGCGTGATTGCCGAAGTTCGTGGCCGCCTCGCGGCGAAACACGGAGACCGAATCCTCGTGCAGACACCAGGCGGCGTGGGCTACGAGATTGTGGTGCCCTTGGGCGTGATGGAACGACTCCCCGCGGTGGGCGCGGACGTGACGGTCTCGACCGAGCTCGTGGTGCGCGAGGACGGCTGGTCGCTCTACGGGTTCTCGGATGCTACCGAGCGGCAGTTTTTCCAGCGCCTGACCAGTGTCTCCGGGGTGGGACCGCGTCTCGCGGTGTCGCTCATGTCGGCCCTGGGCGTCACTCGCGCGGCGCGCGCCATCTTGGACCGCGACATTGCCGTGCTATCGTCAGTCTCGGGAATTGGGAAGAAAACGGCCGAACGGCTGGTCCTCGAGCTCGCGGAAAAGGTGCGCGATTTCACGACAGCCCCCGAGCCGTTGAGCGGCGCCGCGGGCACCGCACGCAAGGCGCTCGAGGGGCTGGGCTACAGCGCGGCGGAGGCCGACCGCGCGGTGCGCGAAGCCGTCGCGGTGCACGGGAACGGCGACACGGCCGATGCGCTCGTGCGGCGGGCCCTCGTGATTCTGGCGCAAACGTGATCACCGCCGAGACCGCGGAGTGGAATTGCACGCGCTGCGGCGCCACGAACCGCAAGCTCGTTCCCGAGGGCACGCGGCGCACTGAGGATGTCTGCGTGACGTGTCACACACCGCACGTGGTGGAGCTCGATTCGCGGCCGGTTCGCTGGAAAGCGCGGGCGCTGGCGTGACGCGACCGCGATCCGAGATCACCACCCCGGGTCCCCTGGGCGACGAAGCATCGGCCGACACGGCACTGCGTCCATCGGGGCTCGACGAGTTCGTGGGCCAGGCGAAGGTGAAGGACTCGCTCCAGATCGCAATCGATGCCGCGAAACGGCGGGGCGAGCCCCTCGACCACACGTTGTTCTTCGGCCCCCCGGGACTGGGCAAGACCACGCTCGCCCTGCTGATGGCGCGGGAGCTGGGCGTGAGCATCCGCACGACGTCGGGACCGGTGCTCGAGCGCCCCGGCGATCTGCTCGGCCTGCTGACCGCGCTCAAGCGGGGCGATATCCTCTTCATCGACGAGGTGCACCGGCTCAGACCGGCGCTCGAGGAGTTTCTCTATCCGGCCATGGAGGAATTCCATGTCGACGTCCGCGTCAGCGACGGCCCGCGAGGGCAGACCCTGCCCTTGAGTCTCGAGCGATTCACGCTCATTGGCGCGACCACGCGGTTCGGCCTGCTCACCGCTCCCATGCGCGCCCGCTTCGGGCTCGTGGAGCGGCTGCATTACTATCCGCCCGATGATCTCGCGCGGATCCTCAGCCGTTCGGCGCGGATCCTGGGCATCGCGATGGATCCGGCCGGCACGACGGAGATCGCGCGCCGCAGCCGCGGCACGCCGCGGGTGGCCAACCGGCTGCTCCGCCGGGTGCGCGACTACGCTGAGGTGCGCGCCGACGGAGCGATTACCGCCCGAGTGGCCGCCGAAGCGCTCAAACGACTCGATGTCGACGAGTTCGGACTCGACGACATGGATGCCCGCATTCTCAAGGCGATCATTGAGCAGTTCGACGGCGGCCCCGTGGGTGTGGCCACGGTCGCCGCGGCGGTCGGCGAAGACCCGGAAACGCTGGAAGAGGTGTACGAGCCGTTCCTGATGCAGCAGGGATTTCTGACTCGCACGCCCCGGGGCCGCTGTGCCACGGGAGCGGCCTACCGGCACTTCGGCTTCACCCCGCCGCGGAAGAGTGAGCAGCAGACGATCTTTGACGGATAACGCGGAACAGCAGAGTACGCGTCCGTCGGTCTTCCAGCATGGGATCTCCATTTAGGTTCCGCGCTCCGATTTCCGCGTTCCGCGTTCGATGAAACTCTCCGATTTTTCTTACGAGCTCCCCCGCTCCCAGATCGCCCAGTTCCCGCTGGCGGACCGCGCCGCGAGCCGGCTCCTCATCCTCGAGCGCGACACGGGGGCGATGCGCCATGGCGTGTTTTCCGATTTCGCGTCGCTCGTCGAGCCGAGGGACGTGGTGGTGCTCAATACGTCGCGCGTCATTCCCGCGCGACTGCGCGGAACCCGGAAGGCCGGAGACGGGAGTGGTGAGCGGGATAGCGAGCTACTGCTCGTGCGGGAGACGGCCGACGGAACCTGGCTGGCGCTGGGGCATCCGGGAGGCAAGCTCAAACCGGGACGGCGCGTCACGTTCGGAGGCGATGCGGCGGCGGAAATCGTCGAAGTGCTGGGCGGCGGCCTGCGGCGCATCCGCTTCGTCGGCTCGCTCGACGCGCGGCGCACGCTCGAGAAGTACGGCGAAGTGCCGCTCCCGCCGTATATCCGCCGACCGCCAAACCGCGAAGACCGGGAGCGCTACCAAACGGTGTACGCGACTCGCGAAGGAAGTGTCGCGGCACCCACGGCCGGCCTGCACTTTACCCCGGAGCTCTTGAGCGGACTGCAAGCGCGCGGCACCGCTCTGGCCCGCATCGATCTGCACGTGGGTCCGGGAACGTTCAAACCTGTCGAGCACGACGAGCTCAGCCATCATGTGATGCACGCCGAGGCCTATGAGGTGTCAGGAGAAAGCGCGCACACGATCAACGAACGGCGCGCACGCGGCGGGCGGATCTGGGCAGTCGGGACAACTACGGTGCGCACGCTCGAAACCGTTGCCACCCCTGACGGCGTGGTCCATCCACGCAGCGGCGAAACCGCGCTGTTCATTCATCCCCCGTATACGTTCCACGCCGTGGATGCCCTGGTCAGCAACTTTCATCTTCCCGGTTCGACGCTCCTCATGCTCGTGTGCGCGTTCGGCGGGTACGAGCGCGTGATGCACGCCTACCGCGCAGCGGTCGAGCTGGGGTACCGGTTCTATTCGTACGGCGATGCGATGGCGATCCTCTAAACGCCCATGTTCGCCTTCACCCTCCATGCCACCGACGGCCCGGCTCGCGCCGCGACCCTCGAGCTTCCCCACGGTCCCGTCGAGACGCCGCTATTCATGCCGGTGGGAACGTACGGCAGCGTGCGAACGCTCTCGCCCGCCGATCTCCGTTCCGCGGGCGCGACACTCGTGCTGGCGAACACCTACCACCTGCACGTGCGGCCGGGCGAAGACGTCGTTCGGGGTCTCGGTGGCTTGCATCGCTTCATGGCGTGGGACCGGCCGCTGCTCACGGATTCGGGCGGGTTTCAGGTGTTTTCGCTCGAGGCCTTCCGCCGCGTGTCGGAAGACGGGGTCGAGTTTCAGAGTCATGTCGATGGCAGCCGGCGGAGTCTGTCGCCCGAGCGGGCCACGGAAATCCAGTGGGCGCTCGGCGCCGATATCGCCATGGCGTTCGATCATGTGGTGCCGGGCGGCGCGGACGAGGCGGTGTCGCGTGACGCGATGGAGCGGACAATCCGATGGTTGCAGCGGTGCAAGACACGGCACGGGGAATTGGCGGAGGGGCGTATCGACCAGACTCTCTGGCCGATTCTCCAGGGGGGAACCCATCTGCAACTGCGCTTGGAAGCCCTCGAGCGCACCCTCAGCCTCGGCCCCTGGACCGGACTCGCGGTCGGCGGCCTCTCGGTGGGAGAGCCGAAGCCCGTGATGTACCGCGTGCTCGAGCAGCTCCAGCCCCGAGTTCCCCAGGCCATGCCCCGTTATCTTATGGGGGTGGGATTTCCGGGCGATCTGGTGGCGGCGGTAGAGCGGGGGGCGGATCTGTTCGACTGCGTCGCCCCCACCCGTAACGGTCGCAATGGCTCCGCGTTCACACCGGACGGACCGGTAAACATCCGCAACGCCGAGCATCGCACCAATCCCGAACCCCTTGACCCAACGTGTGATTGTGAAACCTGCACGACCTATTCGCGCGGCTATCTCCGTCATCTCTTCATGGCCGAAGAGCTGCTCGGGCTGCGGTTGCTTTCGCTGCACAACGTGCGCTACTTGACCCGGCTCGCCGCCGAGATGCGCTCGGCCATCATCGCGGGAACCTTCACGCGGTGGGCGGATGATTGGCGCCGCCGCTACACCTTTTCGGGACAATCCTGACCATGCCTCGCTTGCTCGCTTCGCTCTTCGCCCCCTCCGGCCAGTCAGGGAGCGGCGGC
This sequence comes from Gemmatimonadales bacterium, assembly GCA_035517615.1. Lineage (GTDB taxonomy): Bacteria > Gemmatimonadota > Gemmatimonadetes > Gemmatimonadales > GWC2-71-9 > AG25. The sequence continues at coordinate 166,314 of DATIYM010000007.1, read as the reverse complement.
GTGCTCGTGTTCGCGGTGCAGATCGGGCTGTTCATCGCGATCTTCTATTTCCTGCTGATCCGGCCGCAGCGCCGGCAGCAAGACGAGCACAAGAAGCTGCTCGCCTCGCTGCAGAAGGGCGATCAGGTCGTTACCTCGGGCGGGATCATCGGTGAGGTGATTCACATGAAGGACAACGAAGTGACGATCCGGTCCGGCGAATCGCGCCTCGTCGTCATGCGCTCGAACGTGTCGAACGTTCTCAAGCGTCCCCAGACGGTGGAATCGAAACAGGGATGACGGTCCGCACGCTTCATCTGCTCGGTTCGCCGATCTTGCGCCAGCAGGCCCGGCCGGTCGCGAGCGTGGACGACGACATCCGCCAGCTGGTGGACGACCTGTTCGAGACCATGCGGGCAGCGCGCGGCGTGGGGCTCGCCGCACCGCAAGTGGGCGTCAGCCGGCGCATCGCCGTGGTCGACATCGGCGAAGAGGGGCCTCCACCGCTGGTACTGATCAATCCCCGGATCGTCGAATCGAGCAGGGACGTCGACACCTCCGAAGAGGGCTGTCTTTCCATCCCCGATATCTTTGGAGACGTGGAGCGGCCCGTGTCGATTGTCCTCGAGGCTCTCGATCGGGACGGCAAGTCCTACCGCACCGCGCTGTCGGGATTCAAGGCGCGCGCGGCGCAACATGAAATCGATCACCTGGACGGCATCCTCTTTCTCGACCGCCTGAGCGCGGTCAAGCGAGGGCTCTTGCTGGCGAAATGGAAGCGCGGGCGCAAGGGAAAGTCAGGATATCTCAAGGAGGTCACACCCGAACCGGCGGGCGAGCTGTAGCATGCGCGTCGTGTTCTTTGGGAGCCCGGAATTCGCCGTTCCGTCGCTGGAGGCGCTGCTCGGAGAAGGATTCGAGGTGCTCGCCGTAGTCTCGCAACCGGACCGCCCGCACGGACGATCCTGGTCGCAGCCGGTCGCGCCGCCCGTCAAGCGCGCCGCCCAGGAAGAGGACGTTCCCGTGCTGCAACCCGAGCGGCCCACTGACCCTGCGTTCGTCTCGCGGCTCGCGGAGCTCGCTCCCGACATCGGCGTGGTCGTCGCGTACGGGCACATCCTGAAACCCGAGTTGCTGGCGATCCCTCGCCTCGGCATGGTGAATCTTCACCCTTCCCTGCTGCCCAAGCTGCGGGGCGCCGCCCCAATCGAGTGGGCAATCATCAACGGCCTCGATCAGACCGGCGTCAGCATCATGCAGATGGATGCGGGGATGGACTCGGGGCCGGTCCTGCATCAGATCGCTGAGCCGCTGCCTGCAGACATCACAGGGGGAGAGCTCGCGGCGCATCTCTCGGAAATCGGCGCCGAGGCCATGGTCGAAGCACTCTCGCTGCTCGCGCAAGGGACGCTCACGCCGCGCCGTCAGATCGACGCCGATGCGACCTACGCGCCCAAGCTCAGCCGCGACGGCGCACGCGTCAACTGGTCGGGCCCGCCGCTCCAAATCGAGCGACTAATTCGTGCGCTCGACCCCAGGCCCGGAGCCTGGACGGAGCTGAACGGCCGAGCCGTGAAAGTGTTTGGGCCCGGGTCGTCGGCGGACGGGCGCACGGGCAAACGGGCGGACGGAGCGGCTGGCACGGTGCTCGAGGCCGGTGAGCGACTCGTGGTCGCCACCGGAGCAGGGCCACTCGCGATCGAGGAAGTCCAACCCGAAGGCAAGGCGCGCATGCTGGCGGTCGAGTGGGTTCGCGGACGCGGCGTGGAGGCCGGGCAACGGTTTCAGTAAGACCGCCGCTGCCGCGTCTGCACGCCATCACCGACGACCGGATCGCGCGGCGTCCCGATCTCCATCGTCTCGCCCAGACCATCGCGACCGCCGGGGGGCAACACGTCGCGCTCCACGTCCGCGCCCCAGGGGTCCCGGGACTCGACCTGTATCGCATGGCGCGCGACTTCGCCGAGCTGTCCCCTGCGTCGCTGTTCGTGAACGATCGGCTCGATATCGCGCTCGCCTGCGGCGCGGTGGGCGTGCAGCTCACGCGGACGAGCCTGCCCGTGGCCTCCGCTCGCCGCCTGTGCGCCGCATGGTGGATCGGATGCTCGGTGCACAGCTACGATCAGGCCACCGCCGCGCGGAACGCCGGGGCTGACTATCTTGTAGCAGGACCGGCGTATGCCACGCCAACCCATCCCGACCAGGCCCCGCTCGGCTCACGAACATTGGAGGAGATCGTTCGACTGGGCCTGCCCGTCGTCGCGATTGGCGGCATCACGCCGGAACGCGGCCGCGAGCTCGCGGCAGCAGGGGTGTACGGCGTTGCGGCGATCCGGAGCATCTGGGACGCGCCGGACCCGGCCCTCGTCGTGCGGGATTTTTTGGGAGACCGCGATCAGCGTGAATGAAATGGTCGATGTGCTGGTGAACGGTGAGCCGCGGGCGGTAAGCCGCGGGGCAACCCTACTCGAGCTGCTCGAGTCGCTGGCGCTCGATCCGCGCACCGTGGTGGTCGAGCACAATCGCAAGATCGTGCGCCGACCCGCGCTGAGCGGCGTGCAAGTCGCGCCGGGCGACGCGATCGAGCTGGTGCATTTTGTGGGAGGAGGGTAATCATGACCGCCGCGATCGACGTGCTGCGCGATGCCCCGTTTCAGATCGGCGGCCGGACATTCCGGTCCCGCCTCATGGTCGGAACGGGCAAATACGCGGACAATGCGACGATGGTCCGCGCCATCGAAGCGTCGGGTGCGGAGGTGGTCACGGTCGCCGTGCGACGTGTGAATCTCGATCGCACGCGTCAGGAGGGCGTGCTCTATCATCTCGATCCCACGCACTTCTTTCTGCTGGCAAACACCGCCGGGTGTTACACCGCGGTGGACGCCGTGCGCTACGCGATGCTCGCCCGCGAAGCGGGGTTCAACGATTTCGTCAAGCTCGAGGTGATCGGCGATGAGGAAACGCTGCTCCCGGATGTGCAGGGATTGCTCGAGGCGGCGGCCATCCTCGCGCGCGAGGGATTCAAGGTTCTGGCTTATACAAATGAAGACCTCGTCACCGCGCTCAGGCTCGAGGATGCGGGCGTGGCGGCGGTGATGCCGCTCGCGTCGCCCATCGGCAGCGGGCTCGGTCTGTTGAATCCGTACGGGATCCGGCTGATCAAGCGCCGGCTGCACGTCCCCGTGATCGTGGACGCGGGTGTGGGAACGGCGTCGGATGCGTGCGTCACGATGGAGCAGGGCGTCGACGGCATACTCATGAACACGGCGCTCGCCGCCGCCCAGGACCCGGTCGGCATGGCGAACGCGATGCGTCTCGCGGTCGACGCGGGTCGCGCGGCGTATCTCGCCGGCCGCATGCCGCGACGCGAGATCGCTGTCCCGTCGTCGCCGGCCGGAGGGATGCTGGATTAAGGACGTGGAGCGGTAATGCGCCTGCGACGTCACCTTCCGCCGCTCGCGGAACGGCGCTGGAGCTGGAAGGGGATGCCCGCGCTCAAGCTGTCGCGGCCAACTGCCGTGCGCTGGGCAGGATATCTTGTCGCGGCGGTTTGCGCGGGGTATCTGACCGCCTATTTGTTCCTGTTTCCCGCGCCCATCCTGCACGCGCACGAAGCGGTACCTCGTCTCATCGGGCTGTCGATGCCGGACGCATCGAAGCAGCTGCAACAGGCGGGCATGCACGCCCGGGATGGCGGCAGTGAGCCCGACGCGATCGCTCCGCAGGGCACGGTGATCTGGCAGGACCCCCCGCCGGGCGTACGCGCACCGGTGGGCCTGCGGGTGACTCTGGTGGCGAGCGACGGACCGCCCAAGATTCCCGTACCCGACTTGGCCGGGCTCGATGCGACGCTGAGCCAGCGGCTGATCACGGCGGCGGGATTGGGCGCGGCGCCGGTGGAATCCGTGCAGGCGGCTGCGCCAGAGGGGGTCGTCATGGTGACGCGTCCCCCGGCGGGAGCACTGCTCGCGCCCGGTACGCCGGTGACGGTGGTCGTGAGCCGCGGTGCGCCCACGATTCCCGTTCCCGACGTGCTCGGCATGTCGCAGACCGATGCGCGCACGCGGGTGGAATCGCTGGGATTGCAGCTTGGCACGGTATCGCGCCGGCACGTGGCCAGCGCGAACCCTGGAACCGTGATTGCTCAGGCGCCGGCGGCCGGCACACTTGCCGCCCCCGGCACAGTCGTGGACATCGTCGTTGCCCGGAGCCCGTAATGAACAACGGAAACGGAGTTCGCATCGCCCCGAGCATCCTCTCCGCGGACTTGACCCGCCTCGCTGAACAAGTGAAGCAGGTCGTTTCCGCCGGAGCCGATTGGCTGCACGTCGATGTCATGGACGGCCGGTTCGTGCCCAACTTGACGTTCGGCGCGAACATGATCGAGGCGCTGCGCAAGCTGACTGACAAGCCCCTCGACGTGCACCTCATGGTGGTCGAGCCTGAGCGCTACATCGATCGCTTCGCGGACGCGGGCGCCTCGGTCTTCACCTTCCACCCCGAGGTATCGCCGCACGCGCAGCGCCACCTCGTCCACGTGAAGAGCCGCGGGATGCTTGCCGGACTCGCGCTCAATCCCAGCACACCGCTCTCGATGATCGAGGAAGTCATCGCGGATCTGGACCTGCTGCTCATCATGACCGTCAATCCGGGGTTCGGGGGCCAGTCCTATATTCCGGGCTCGAATGACAAGATTCGCCGCGCGCGAGCGCTGCTGAATTCGCGCGGGTCGCGCGCGTTTCTCGAGGTCGACGGCGGCATCGCGCGGCAGACGATCGCCACGGCTCACGCGGCCGGCGCGGACACGTTCGTCGCGGGGAATGCGGTCTTCGGAAGCGCCGATCCCGGACGCGAGGTCGATGAGCTCAGACGGCGGTGTCTCGTCACGGTATGACCAATCAGAAGCAGTGGAGCCTGGTGCTGGGGCTAGCCATGACGGTCGTGTTCGGGATCGCACTGGCCATGAAGGTGCGTCCGCAGCTGAATCTGATTGGCGCCGGTTCGACGCTGCCCGATTTTCAGGTGACCAACGCCCGCACCAGCCGCCCGGCGTCGCTGGCCGACTATCGTGGCAAGGTGCTGCTCGTGAACGTGTGGGCCACCTGGTGCGACCCGTGCCGTCTCGAGATGCCGTCCATGGAAAAGCTGAGCCAGCATCTTGCCGGCACCGACTTCCGCGTCGTGGCGATCAGCGTCGACAAGGACGGGCCCGACGTGGTGATGAAGTTCGTGCACGATCTCGGACTGCATTTCGATATCCTCCAGGATCGGACGGGGGCGATCCAGACGACGCTCCAGACGACTGGCGTGCCGGAGAGTTATGTCGTGGACCGGGAGGGAACGATCATCAAGAAGGTGATTGGCGCGGAACAATGGGACGCAGCGGTCAATGAGAATCTGATCCGGCGACTGCTCGATGCGCGTTGACCTGGGCCAGCTCATCGTGCGCAACTGGCCGCTCAAGCTCGCGGCGTTGTTCTTTGCCGCCATGCTCTACGTCGCGGTGGCGGCCCAGCAGCCGGTGACCCAGGCCGTCTCGCTGCGCGTGAGGATCGACGGCCCGCCCGGACGGCCCCCGCACGCACAACCGGAACCGGTCGTGGTGCAAATCGCGGGACGCGGCAGCGAGCTCCTGAAGCTGCGTTCGTTCCCGCGGGTGATCACCAAGGCGATCCCGGATACGTTTGCCGGCACCACATGGCGCTTGCGGCTGCAGCCATCCGATCTCGTGCTCCCGAAGGGCGTGGACCTGCAGGTGGCCGATATCGCGCCACGCGATCTGGAAGTGAGCCTCGATTCCGCCGTCCACCGCGACGTTCCGATCGCGTCGCGCGTCTCCGTCAAACCGGATTCCGGATACGTGGTCGAAGGCCTCTCGATCCTGCCCACGGTCGCGCATCTCATCGGTCCGGCGAAGAGCATGGCCGGCATCGAGTCCGTCGCGACCGTGCCGGCGCTCATCGCGCCCGGGTCGGGCCCGTTCTTTCATACCGTACCGATCGATACCGGAATGCTCGGAGTGGTGCGCGTGATGCCGAGAGAAGTGCGCGTGTCAGGCGAGGCGACCCGTCTCTCGGAACGGAATTTCCCGGGAGTGCCGATTGGCACCCCGGCATCGGGCGCCACGGGGGTCACGCTCACGGCCGAGCATGTTTCGGTGTCGGTGACAGGCCCTGAGCCGCGGGTGAGTGCCCTGACGCGTGACAGCGTGCACGTCATCGCCCACATCGTCAACCGGGGCGCGCCGGATGCGTTCGCGCGGCTCACGGTGAACGCGCCGAGCGGCTTGACCGCAACCGCAGTGCCCGACTCCGTGCCCGTGAAGCCCCCGGCCATTCCGCCACCGGCACCGGCCAAGTCCACCGCCAAGCGCAAACCGGGCCGTGGCTGAAGTCGTCCTCGGCATCGAAACCTCCTGCGACGAGACTTCGGCCGCGCTGCTGATCGGGGGAACGGAGCTCGCGAGCCTGGTCATTCTGTCGCAGGACATTCACCGCGTGTTCAATGGAGTCGTGCCCGAGCTTGCGAGCCGGGCGCACCTCACGACGCTCCCCTCCGTGGTAGAGCGCGCACTCGTGGAAGCGGGCATCGCCTGGCACGCCGTCGATGCCGTCGCCGTAACCGCCGGGCCGGGCCTCGTTGGCGCGCTGCTCGTGGGCGTGGTGTACGCGAAGGCCCTCGCGTACAGCGGGGATCGCGAGCTCATCGGCGTCAATCATTTGGAGGGACACCTGTTCGCGCCGACGCTCGAGGACCCGGACCTCGTGCCGCCGTTCGTCGCCCTGATCGCTTCCGGCGGGCATACCATGCTGCTCGACGTGCAGGCGTGGGGCCGGTATCGCCTGCTCGGCACGACGCGCGACGATGCCGCCGGTGAGGCTTTTGACAAGGTGGCAACGCTGTTGGGCCTCGGCTATCCGGGCGGCCCCGCGATCGAGCGCATCGCCGCGGAAGGCGACCCGACGCGCTTCACGTTCCCCCGGCCCATGCGCGACGCAGGCTTCGAGTTTTCATTCTCCGGGCTGAAGACCGCGGTGCTGCACGCGGTGCGAACGAGCGCGGACCTCGAGCAGGACCGCCCCCACCTCGCGCGAGCCTTTCAGGATGCCGTGCTCGACGTGCTCGTCACCAAGCTCGAGCGTGCCGTCGCCGCGACCGGCTACCGGACCGCCGTGCTCGGGGGCGGCGTCGCGTGTAGCCGGGCGCTCGCCGCTCTCGCCAACAGCCGCCTTGCCGGGCGCGCGCGCGTATCGGTTGCGAGTCCCCGGCTCAATGCCGATAATGCCGCCATGATCGCGCGCGCGGGCTCCTTCCGCCTGTCGCAGGGAGAGCGGAGTGACTGGTCGCTCGATGCGCGCGCCGACCTGCCGCTCCCCGGCCTCGATTCCACTTCGCCCCGCGCGCTGAGCGCCACGTTATGATCACGGTGTATCCGTTTCAGCTGCAGCTCGGGCCGTTCGCCATCACCGGCTACGGACTCATGATGATGGTGGCGTTCCTGATGGCCGGATGGGCCATGCAGCTCGATCTGCGCGGCCGTGGACTGAGCGAAGAATACGCGGCCGACATCGTGATCGCCGCGGTCGTGGGCGGCCTGGTGGGCGCGAAGCTGTGGTACGTGATCATGAATCACGAATACGATGCGCTGTTCCGTCGCGGCGGCTTCGTCTGGTACGGCGGATTCGTCGGCGGGGTGGTCGCCGTGCTGCTGAACGGGTGGCGCCTGCGCGTCCCGGCGCGATATACGATGGAGCTCACCGCACCAGCGCTGGCGCTCGGCTATGCGCTCGGGCGCGTAGGCTGCTTCCTCGTCAACGATGACTACGGCATTCCGACGAGCCTGCCGTGGGGCGTGAAGTTTCCGCAGGGCCTGCCGCCTACCACCGTCGCAAACATGGCGCGGCTGCACGTCACGTTTCCGCCCGGCGCAAACCCGCAGGACGTCGTCGCCGTGCATCCGACTCAGATCTACGAAACGATCGCGATGCTTCTGGTGTTCGCGTATCTCTGGCGCCTGCGCAATCACCAGCACGCCCTGGGCTGGCGCTTCGGCGTGTATCTCACCCTGGCGGGCGTGGAGCGGTTTCTGGTCGAATTCGTGCGCGCCAAGGATGACCGGATTTTCGGCGCGCTGTCGGTTGCCCAGGTGACGAGCATCCTGGTCGTGCTCACCGGAATCGCTGTGGTGGTATGGCTCCGGGCACCTGATCAGGCACCCGTGAACGTTCCCGAACGCCTTATGCCCCCCCCGCCCCCGGCACCGGCTCCCGCGTCGTGAGCCGCCGGTCGCGCTCGAGCCAGGCGAGCGCGAACACCAGTAGCAGTATCAACAGGCCCTGGAGCGCCAGCGATTCGAGCGTGGGATAGATGCCCAGAACGGGCGCCCGCGGCGCCCACTCGAGCACGGTCATCGGAACGATTCCCGCCTCCTGCAGGTCGGCGATTCCCTTCCCCGCGAACACGAACGCCATGTAATAAAGCATCGTGCTCGTGACGGCAAAGAACGGGCGCATGGGAATGCGCAGGCCGAACCGGTTGATCGCGACGTACACCACCACGAGCGCCAGCGAACCCAGGAGCACTCCACCGAGCACCGCCGTCGTACCGCCGCTACTGCCAGGACCGCTCGCGGTGGTGAGCAGCGCCTTGTAAAACAGGATCGTCTCGAACCCTTCACGATAGACGGCGAGGAACGCGACCGACGCGAGGGCGAAACTCGAGCCGCTGGACAGCGCGGTGTTCATCCGCCCTTTGACGAAGGCGTTCCACTTGGCCGCTTCAATTTTCGAAAACAACCAGTAGCTCACATAGAAGAGCACGCCGGTCGCGAGCAGCATCGTCACGCCCTCGATCCCCTCACGTTGACCGGGCGTAATCTCGAACAACATCTCCACGACCACCGCTGTCGCGAGACTCGCGGCCACGGCCGCCCAGGCCCCCTTGGCCACGTCGCGCCGGCGTTCGGTGGCGCCGGCCTTCGTGAGAAACGTCATCAGCGCGCCGATGATCAGGATCGCCTCGAACCCCTCGCGCAGCAGCAGGAAGAACGATTCGGTGAAGAGGTTCGCCGCGGAATTGCGGTCGGCCACGATCCGCTCGGCGCGCTCGAGTCCCGCAAGCAGGCGCCCGCGGATCGCCGCGAGATCCTCAGGGGAGGCCGTCGCGGCTCGCTCGCGTAGCGCCGCGAACGCATCCTCGAGATCGCTCGTCAACGCCGCGTTGTGCGCGCGCACGTCCGTTTCGACCTGCTCGAAGGTCATGTACGCGTCGAATGCGACCTTGCTCGAGCGCAGGGTGACGGCGGAATCGATCTGCCGGCGCACCGCCGAAAAGACGCTCGCCTGGGGCGACGACGCATTCTGCCGTTCCATGAGCGGCAGCGTGCGCAGAAACGCCACCACATCACGCGTCTGCGACGTGTCGAGCTGACGAGCAAACCCGGGCATGGGAGTGCCGGGCCGGCCGGCCTGTATCAGGTCCTCTAGAGCCCAATCCGAGAACCGCGCCTGAATCGCGAGATCGGCAAGCGCGGGCGGGCGGACCGAGAGCGTCGACGCGAGCGGCCCGTCCCCCTGACCGGTGCTTCCGTGACATCCGGCGCACTGCGCCGCGTACAGCCCTTCACCCTCGAGCACACGCTGCTGGCCGGCGCGGAACGTCATGATATACGCGGTGAGAGCCCAACGGTCTTCCGCCGAGAGCGCCTCGGCGTACTCGGGCATGCCGGTGCCCGCGACCCCGATGGCGATCTTGCGGTACATGTCCTGCGGCGAGACGTCGCGCAGCTCGACCTCATCGCCCAAGTCCGCCGCCGGCGGACCCGTCAGATGCTTCGCCTTCGGTCCGTCGCCCCTGCCGGCGGCACCGTGACACTGAATGCACTGCTCGGTGTAGACGGTCGCGGCGCGAGCGCGCGACGGCAGCCGGGCAGGAAACGACTCGAGCGAGCCTCCGGAGAGTGCTGCAATTTGTTGCACGAGCGTACTGGCGCGGGCGGCGACAGAGTCGGGTGGAGCGGCGCGCTCCAGCATGCCTCGCAGGCGGCGTAGTCCGCTATCGGCGCTGGCGCGGGCCGCGACCGGCAGGCCTGGCACGTCCAGGATGGCTTCGTCGAGAAACTGCTTGGCTTCGTCTACTTCCTGAGGAGCCGTAACCTTACCGCCGTGCGGTGCGACGCCGCCCGCGTATTCCTTGGCGGCCAATGATGCCGCCGCAGTCACCCGCCGGGCGACGACGAGCGAATCCTCCTGCGCGGCGAGGGTCGCTGCGCAGCAGGTGCACAACATGAAGCTGAATAACAGCTTATCGAAGATCGTCAGACGTCCGGAATGGGGCGCAGAAAAAGTAGAGCAGATTTGTCGGGAATTCAAGGATCTAGTCCCCATCCGCTCCCACAAGCAGAGCTACGGCAACCGCCGCAACATGCGTATGAGATAGGGAGAGGAGAATGCGTTTGACGCCGAGCGCGGCCGCTCGGTTTGCGGCCGTGCCCACGAGAACGATATCGGGTCGCCCATCGGGGTTTCGCGTAACCTCGATTTCCTTCCAGCCGATCCCCAACGCCGATTCGGTGGGGCTGCTCGAGCCCTGCAGAGCTTTGAACACCGCTTCTTTCGCCGCCAGCCGCACGGCCACGTGTGTGGCCGGATCGGGGCGGCTTTCGCAATACTCGCGCTCCGCGGGCGTCAGGAGTCGCTCGAACACGCGCGCGCCCTTGTCCGCGATGATCGCATCGACGCGCGACACCTCGACGAGATCGACACCGATTCCGAGCGTATTCATCAGAAACCGAGCCAGCCGGCGAGCCACGCAGGAGCCGCGACGTAACCTCCCAGCACCAGGCCGAGCCATACGAGTCCGAGCGCGACGGGCGTCACGAGCGCGATCACGGGCCAGAGGCTTGGCCGCCAGTGCTCGATGGCCGATAGCTCGGGCGCCCAGCGCTGCGCTTCTCGGGTCAGCTCGTCCTCGAGCGTGAGCCATGCCGCTTCGAGCCGGCGCGCGGCCGTGCGCAGCGACTCCTGCCATTCAGAATGAATGTCCTTGTCGAGCACGCTCGCGTCGCGCACCCGGTGGGCCGCCTCATCCAGGGTATCGAGCGCACTCACAAAACGCTCCGCGCCGCTGCCCAAACGCGCCGCAATGGCGCGCTGTTCACCCTGCGACAGCAAACGGCGGCGCCACTCGCGGCGAGGCATGCGCACGCTCTGCGCGCGGCGAACCATCATGTCCTCGAGCGTCTGCGCGGCGCGCTCAGCGACCTTTCGTACCGCCCGTTCCCAAACAGAGAGCCAGGCTCTGCGGCTCAACGCGTCGAGCGCGCGCTCGCGATCGTCGTGTTCGGCCGCCTGGCGTGCTTCGCCCCCCTGCTCCATGATGCGAGTCGCCAGCTCTTCCCGGATGTCGTCGAGCGGAATCCACAACGGCTCGAGGCGCCGGGGGACGATCAGTCTCCCCAGCGCCGACCCAAGCTCCGGAATCCGGAGCGGCATGGGAATTTTTACGGGTGCACCCATGGTGCGCGTGGATTACGAAGACGGAAGCAGTGCGTTCAGCACCGCTCCGGTGTCCGCGAGCGAGCTGAAGACGTGCGTTGCTCCCGACGCGCGCAGGGCTTCAAGGTCGTAATACCCCGTCGCCACGCCGATCGAATGGGCTCCGATCTCCGCGCCGCAGGTCACGTCGGAGGGTGTGTCGCCGATGATCACGACATCGGCGCCGTGGAACCGCTGGCCCGTGACGTGCTGGGCGCGCTGCGCCGCGATCGCGGGCAAATCGGCGCGCCGTCTCGAGTCCGAGCCGAACGCGCCCACGGCAAATCGCTCGGGATCGAGACCCGCGGATTGAAGCTTCAGCTTCGCGCCCGACGCGAGATTGCCGGTCAAGAGACCGACCACGATCGCCCCGTCGCGCTCGTGCGGTTCGAGTGCCGCGAGCAGGTCCAGGATTCCCGGCATGACTCGAGTCGAGCCCGGCGCGCGGGCCAGTTCCTCTTCGAGAATCTCGACGTACCGCGCACACACCGCGGCGATGCGCTCGGCGTCCTCCGCGTCGGGATGGCCCGCGAGCGAGAGCAGATCACCGACGATCTGCGGGTCGGTCTTGCCATCGAGACGGTAGGTATCGAGCGGCCCGCAGGTTCCCGCCTCGAGCACGAGCGCGCGGCCCACCGCTCTCCTGCCGGCGCCGTCGGTCCAAAGCAACGTGCCATCGATGTCGAACAGGATGAGTCTCATACGGAGAAAATAGCCTGACCCTCGTCTCGCATGCGGCGAACGGCCACGAGCGTGTCCAACAGCCGCCGCATCCGCGGCTCCTCGCCAAACAAATCCTCGGACCCGACGCCGCCGATCGCCGCGACAGCGTGGACGATCCGTCCCGCGCCGGACCACAATGCCACGTGCCGCACGCGGCGGTCCTGCACGAAGCAGAGGACGTCGCCGGCTTCATACCCCGAGCCGTCGGGGGAGAGGGGCACGGCCCGACCCGCCACTGCCTGGAGATCGCTGTCTCGCGGGAGCGTCCGTCCGCGCGCCGCATAGGTCGCCTGGACGAGGCCCGACGCATCGATGCCCCAGTCGCTGCGACCGCCGGGGAGAAACGGACTGCCGGATAACCAGCGCAGCGCCCACTCCGGGGCGGCGATGAAGCCCGCTTCCGCCCGCCATTCCGCTTCGCGCCGTACCGCGCCCGAAGTCACCGACCATAAACGCCCGTCGGCGGTCTCGACGGTGTCGTCACGCCGCAGCACGATGCGCGCACTGATCGGGAGCCGGAGCCGGGTGTCGCCGTTCCGCAGCTCGGCGCCGGCGGCCCGCGCGTTGGCGCGTCGCGTCCAGTCGTCCGCCCACTCGACCGGTCCGGTCGCGACGTAGCCGTGATGGGTCCAGGCATGATATCCGTCGCGGGCCCGGACGCGCAGCCACTCGTCGCGGCGTTCGAGCAGATCGAGCGGCTCTCCGTGCAACGCATCGCTCACTCGTGCAGCGGTAAACGCCGGCGATTCGACGAGCGGCGCAAGCGCCGCCGTGACCACCGCTGCGGGTGCGGCGCGCAGTGCGCTATCGGGGAGCAGTCGCAGCTCGAACCCGAGTCCTGCTGCGGCGCCGAGCTGTTGCACCGCGGCCGCGGCATCCCGGCTGGTCGTGACCCCCTGGAGCACGGCGCTGCCACCGCCGTTCCCGGGGCCGAGAGCGACGTCGAATACGCCGAGCCTCAAGTCGGGCACCCAGCGGCGCTGTATGTCCGAAAGCGTGCGTTCCAGGCGGTTTACCACGCGTGCTGCTTGCTCGCCATGAGGCGGGTTACTACGTTAGCGCCCATGCCTGCCTCGTCTCCGCCCCCGCTTTCCGCGTCCCGGCCGGATTCCGAGAAGGAGCCGACCACCGTTCTCGTCGTGGATGACGAAGACGGGATTCGGCAGGCGCTGGACCGATTTTTGACCCGGCTCGGATACCGCGTGCAGCAAGCGGCCAATGCCGCGGAGGCGCTCGACCAGCAGGCGCAGCATTCGCCCCAGGCGATGCTGTCCGATATCCGGATGCCGAGCATGACCGGCGTCGAGCTGGTCCCCAAAGCGCTGGCGCACGACCCCGACGTGGCGATCATCATGCTCACCGCCATCGACGAGCCGCGCACCGCGATCGAATGCCTGAAACTCGGCGCCTACGATTACCTCATCAAGCCGGTCGATCTGGACGAGCTCGAGTTGTCGCTCGAGGGGGCACTGCGGCAGCGGCAGCTCGAGATCGAGCGGCGTGAGCTCGAACAGTGGTTGGCGCGGGAGGTGGCGGTGCGCACCCGCGATCTCGAGGAGCAGACCGGCGCGATCGCCAAGATCGCGCTCGACGCGCTCGCCGCTACGAAAAATTGGTCGGGGGAAAACGATTCGATTGCCCGGCTGGCGCAGGCGGTCGGCACGCCGCTCGACGATATCCTGGCGCAGGTGCGCGAGCGGCGGCGCTAAGCTTTCGGCGCCTTGGCTTCGCAGGCCTTGCAGCGGGTCACGCCTCGGAACGAACAAATCAAACACAGGAAAGTCCCGCAGTCGGCACAGGGATAGCCTTCCGACGCGCGCTCCTCATTGCCGCAGTAGCGGCACACCATTGCGTCGTGTTCTTTCAGCTCCGGTTTCTGCATGCGTGCCTCAGATGTCCTGGCCCTGGCTCTAATTTGATGACGCTGCACGGGAAGTACAAATCTGGCGCTGCCGCGACGCACGTTCCTTAGATATCGAGCCCGTAGGCCTTGATTTTGTTGATCAGCGTCGCGCGCGAAATGGCGAGCTCCTGCGCCGCCCGCGTGCGATTGCCACCGTGCGCGCGCAGCGTCCGCTCGATGTGGTGCCGCTCCACTTCTGACAACGTTTGCGGGACGTGCCGGCGGTCGGCGGCACCAGCGCCCTTGTGGATGTCGGCCGGGAGATGCTCGATGCCGATCGCCGGCGCCCCCTGAGCCAGGATCATCGCACGCTCGAGCACGTTCCGCATCTCACGCACGTTTCCAGCCCACGGCGCCGAGAGCAGCCGGTCGAGCGCTTCGGCGGAGCACGTCCCCGGTGAGCCCGGAAGCTCGAGGCGCAGTGCGGCGATCAGACGCGTGACGAGCGCGAGCCGGTCTTCCCGGGAACGCTCCCGCAGCGGCGGCAAGGCGAGCGGCAGGATGCTCATGCGGAAATACAAGTCTTCTCGAAACCGCCCGGCCGCCACATCGGCCGTGAGATCGCGCTTCGTGGCCGCGATCACCCGCACGTCGACCGTGATCTCATCGGTGCCGCCCAGGCGGCGGAAGGTTTTCGTTTCGAGCACCTTGAGCAGCTTGGGTTGCAGCTCGAGCGGCAGCTCGCCGATCTCGTCCAGGAAGATGGACCCCTCGTGCGCCAGCTCGAACAGTCCGCGCCGGCGCTCCTGGGCCTCGGGGAACGCACCTTGTTCGTGGCCGAACAGCTCGGAATCGACCAGCCGGACCGGGGCGTCATTGCAGTTCACGTCGACGAACGGTGCCCCGGCCTTGCCGCGACGACTCAATTGATGAATCAGCCGCGCGACCCAACCCTTGCCGCTGCCACTCTCTCCCGTGAGCAAGACGGTGCTGCGCTCGCTCGCGGCCAGGAGCTCGACCTGGCGACCGAGCTCCCGCATCCGGGGCGACACGCCGAGCGCGTCGCGTCCCGCGCCGGTGGCTCGAGCTCCGTCGCCTGCGGGCATGATCCGCTCTCGGGCGCGCAGCAGCTCGTTTTGCCGCCACAACCGCACCTTCTCCGCAACCCGCGCGGTCGCCGCCGCGAGATGGGTCAGGTCGATCGGTTTGGTGAGAAAGTTCTCGGCGCCGAGCTGCATGGCCCGCACCGCCGTCTCGATATCGGCCTCACCGGTCAGCAGGATGACCGAAGCCCCTTTGGCGCGAATCCGCTCGAGCACGTCGAGCCCGCTCATATCGGGAAGATGCAGGTCGAGAATCACGACATCCGCGCGCTCCCGCTCGAATGCGTCGATTCCCCCGGCTCCGGACGGTTCGCGGCGCACCTCGTATCCCTCGCGCTCGAAGTAATCCCCGAGCGTACGCAGGATGCCGGAATCATCATCGACCAGGAGCAGCGTGTCAGGCACGAACGGGGCTCGCCAGCGTGACGCGCGTGGGATCGACCAGCACGGACAGCGCTCCGGGCACGAGGCGCGCCTCGAACGGCGTCACGCCGGAGACGTCGCCGTCGAGCTGCACGGGGCGCCCCTTGCCGTCGACCGTTTCGACGTGGACATGGCGTCCGCGCGCGAACCAGAGGCGACGCCCCGCCCGTGACGACGATCGCAACAGCTCGAGAAACGCGAGCACACTCTGCACCGTGCCTTGCGCATCGAGTGTCATCACGTCGAGCCATCCATCATTCGGCGCGATCGCGTGGTGCAGGCGCAGGAACGGAGGCAGCAGCTCACCGCAGTTGACGATCAGCACCATGGCCGCAGGCCGCTCGTGCACCGTCCCATCGACCGTGACCCGATGCACGGCGCTTTCGACCGCGGGCAAGGCGAGCAGGGCGCGCGAGATGTATGCGCCCATCTTCCAGCGCCGCTTCGCCACGCCCGGCGTGGCCGCCATGAGCAGCGCGTCGAAGCCCGTGCCGCTGCACACCGCGAAGTATTGCAGCAACCCGTCCCGCTCCACCGCGCCGAGGTCGATCGGCATCGGTCGGCCGCGCAGCAGCAGGCGCGCGGCCGCGATCGGGTCGCGCGGCAGCCGGAGATTTCCGGCGAGGAGATTGCCCGTACCGCCCGGAACGATCCCGAGCGGGATTTCGGTCCCCACGATCCCCGCGGCGACCTGCATGGCTGTGCCGTCTCCGCCATAGGAGACAAGCACGTCCACGCCTTCGTCGCGCGCTAAGCGCGCGATGCGGCGCGCGTCGCCGGGCGCGGTCGTGGCCTGCACGTCGCAGGTCCAGCCGCCGGATCGCAACGCATCGAGAATGCCCCGCACCGCGCGGGCGTCGGTCCGCGCCGCCGCGGGATTGGTGATCAGAAGCGCCCGGGTCACCTAGTAGCGCCGCTCCCAGATCAGGTCGAAGCCCACCTGGTGCGGCACGGTCGTCGCCTGCGGATCGATGAGCGGGTCGGCGCTGCACGTGCGCACCGGCTCGAAGCTCGCCTGGGTCCGAAACTCGGGACTGATGCGATACTGCAAGCTGAACCCCAGCGTGTTGTTGAGGGCGACCGGGCGCCCCTGGCAGAATCCGGCGGTCGCCACGACGAACGTCTTATCCCCCACCTGACGTCCGACGGCGAACTGCACGCCGGATAATGGATCGGCGGCACTCCCGGGGCTGATCTCCACGTAGTCGAGCGGGATTCCCAGGTCCGAGATGAGACTGCGCTCGAGCTCGCCGGAGAGCGTCGCGGAAAGAGTCGAGGCCGCCGTCTGCACCAGCGCCTGGTTATTGGGCGTTCCACCCTGGCCGCCGCTCAAGTCGAGACTCGACCGTCCGAAGAGGAGGTAGGAAATGACTTCGGTCTGGGACATGTTCTGATTTTCGGCTTCGAGCGATACCCGGGGTACGAGCAGCGTCCCTGTGATGTGCGCGACGACGTTGATGTCGTCCTGACTGGGCTGCGCCGGCGTGGGGATGGGATGCACCACGTGCGTGGCCTGGATATCGAGCTCCGCGTCCAGGTCTGGTGTGCCGTAATACTTCACCGTCCCCTGCCGCACCACGAACCCCTTTGTGACCGGGCCGACCTTGAGCTGATATGTGCCGTGCGGCGCCTGCAGCGTTCCAAGCAGCAGATAGTTCTTTCCCTGCTTCGACAGCTTTACCGACCCCGCAAGCTGGATGTTGGCTTCGCTCGAGCGAAGCCAGACATCGCTCCCCATGGTGAGGTTGAGTGTCGGGATCTGCAGCTCATCGAGGAAGACGCTCTGGAATTCCGGACCGAGCCCCTGCTGTTCGACGATCGAGCTGATGGTCGAGTCGCCGAACGCTCGCAGGTCGATGATGCGCTTCTCGATCAAGTCCGCGAAATACAGGGCGCCGGACGTGACGGTCGCGTCGCCGGTGAGCGTCGCGCCGAATACCGGTCCATTGAGCGCGAGCTTCCCGCTCGCGGTCACCGTCACGTTCCCCTTCAGGTCGAGCGCCCGGAACTGATCACCCGTGATCCGGAGCGCGAGGACAGGATGGGTAAGCTCCTCAAGGCGAATGTATCCGGTGACGTCCAGCCGCCCCTTGCCGCTGTGCGCCTCGAGCGAGCGTACCCTGATGGTGTCCCCGGTGAGCGCGAACTGTCCTGCCACTCCCTGATATCGGACGTTGAGCGCCGGAATGCTTGCGGCACCGCCGGCAATCACGAGCTGGCCCTGGAGGCTCGGGTTCTGCCAGGTCCCGGCGAGGCCGAGATCCGCGGAGAAAACCCCCTGGACGCCGTTCACGACCGTCGTCACGGCGCCGAGCGCCGCGAGATCGACGCTGTCGGCGCGCACCCGCACGGACAGAGTCTCGGGTCGCTCGCGGTTCTGGACCGACGCGAGCGAGAGGTCGAGCGGAAGACGCGCGTTGACCCGCACAATCTCCGCGCCCGAGCGCCAGAGATGGAGTGAGGCATCGAGCTGGTCGTTCCGGTATCCGAATGTGCCGTCGAGGTAGGGGATGCGGAATTCGCCCACCGTCGCCTGTGCCAGAGACAGCGAGCCCTGGTAGATCGGCGCCGCCCGGGAGCCCGTCAGCGCGACGCTCGCATTGATCGAGCCGCTCACACCGCCCGTATCCCTCCCGGCCAGGGCGTACACGCCCGCGAGCGGGAATTGTTTGACATCAACATGTGCGTGCGCTTCGCCCGAGGTCGGCAGGTCACCGCCCAGAAGAATCTGACCGGAATCCGAAATGCTCTTCAGGGTGACATCGCCGAGCGTCACGGCGGAATCGGAGATGCGAGCCTCAGCCGGCTGCCGCAGCACCCATACCCCCCCGGGGAGGAGCACGGCGAGCGAGTCCAGCATCACGTCGGAGGCCGGAGGATCACCGGGCAACGGCGTGCCGCGGGAGAACCGTCCGCCCGCAAGGAATTCCGACACGTCTCCGAGCCGCGAGCGCGCGAACCAGTGCAGGGAATCCGCCGTGCCGATGAGCGATGCCGCGGCCGCCCCGAATGCGTGCTTCCCGTACTGCAGCGAGTCGAGCGACGTCTCCACCTGAAAGACCGGGTTCGGGCCAGGCTCGAATCGCCCTTGGACGCGACTCCCGGTCACTTGCCAGTCGCGCCAATGCAAACTCTGCACGGCAGCCCGTCCCGCGAGTGCGAGTGAATCGAGCGCGCCCTCGAGTGCGACCTGCACGTGCGCCGTCCCCCGCAGCGCGCGGCTTTGTTTCGCCGCTCCGGTGTCCCGCCCCGCGAACGACGTGAGCAGTGAGTCGAGGGCGTTTAGGCTGTCCGCATCGACCGTGAGCGCCAGGGTACCGGTTTCGGGACGCCGCCATCCCAGACTCCCCGAGCCGCTCGCCTGAATGTCCTGCTCGGCGAGGCGCAGGGAGTCGAGGTAGATACGGCCGTCCGCCATCCGGAGCGACACGGCGCCGCTATCCAGTTCCGTCCCGGCGAGCACCGAAGGCGAAAGCACGGCTTTGATGGCGCCGAACGGCGGCTCCGTATCGTTCTGAGCGAACTGGCCGGAAACGGTGACGCTGAGCCGCGACTCGGGTGCGCCGTGAATCCACTGCGCCAGATCGAGGCGCCGCGTCTCGGCGGAGAGATCTCGCGCCGCGAGCCGCGTGTCGAGCAACGTGAGCAATCCATCGACGCGCACCGCCCCGCCGCCCCGCCGCGACTCGAGATCGAGATGCGTATCGAGCTCTCCCAGCGTCCCGGACAGCTTGATCACGCCCGCGACGTCACCGCGCAACGGCAGCCCGGGGTAGCTCGCCCGCAGCGTTTCGAACGACAGCGAGTCGGTGCGCGCGTCGGCGTACACCGACGCAGTGTCGCCGCGCGTATCGAGACCGAAATCGCCCGCAACCGTGCTGGCTTTGCGATCGCCGTCTCGGTGCGTGAGCGTACCCGAGAACCGCGTGTCTTGCAGCGTTCCCGTCAGCGTGCCGCGCGCGTCCACCTGGCCGTGCAGTGTCACGCCCGGCACCAGGCGGTGTACGGTGCCGAGGCTCGCCTGAAGCGTGTCGAGTGTGAACGGCCGGAACCCCATCCCCTCGGGGTCGAGCAGGTCAATCGTTCCCCGGCCGAGCACGCGGGAACGGGCCCCGGAAACGAGCGAGTCGCGAAACGTGATATCGAGATCCGTGGCGAGCTGTTTCATCGTCCCGTCGACGCTGGCCTTGCCGTTCACACGCCCGTAAAACGGCAGCGCCGGCACAATCTGCCGCGCGAAATCGAGGTCGAAGTCGGTCGCGGTGAGCTCGCCATCGCGAATCGCGACGAGGCCTGAGTCGGCCGCGGTGATCGCGGTCAGCCGGCCCGTGGCGGCGCCGCCACCGTAGCGCACATCGAGAGGATACATCCGCGCTTCGAGCAGGCGGCCGCCGTGGGAGCGCAGCCGAATGCCGCCCCGCAGCACCGTCGAGGGAGGGAACTTGAGATTCAGAAATGGAACGTCACCGAGCGTGGCGGAGTCGGCGTGAACCGCGAGGTTGAACAGCAGCGTGTCATGCGGCCAGCGGACGGCGCCGTGGCCGGAAACCGCCGAATGGGGCAGGTCGAGGCGCCGCAGGTCCACGCGCAGCGAGTCGCCAATGACGGTCAGCCCTCCCGAGACGTCCCGAAGCTCGACTTCGGGATCGCTGCTCGCCACCGCGAGCCGATCGATCTCCACGTGGATCCCGGGCTCCTGCGGCGAGGAGATCCGTACCAGTGGGACAATCGCCGCGATGTGATCGAAACGGTGAACGCGGTGGAGTCCCTCGCGCTCGAGTGGGTCGATCTCGTACCCGGGCTGCCACGGTCCGTGTTGCTGCAACCGCAGATTGACGGTGCCGTCGTCGACGCGCACGTTGCGAAACAGGATCAGCGTCGCCGGACCTTGCGGGCCGGTGCTGGGGCGCCCCAGGCGCAGCAGGTCTTCGACGTTGAGTCTTCCGTTCCGGTGCTGGACGATGTTGAACACGGGATGATCGAGGCTCATGTCGAGCAGCACGACGCGGCCCGCCAGAAAGTCGAAGGGGTTGTACGTCGCCTCCACTTTCCCGAACGCCCCGACGAGCGTCGTGTCGGTATCGAACACCTTCACATCGCGCAGCGTGATGCCGGTCAGCAACGGGCCCGAGATCTCGGCGATTTCGATGGAGCCGTCCACCGCGCCCCTCAAGGCTTTCGAGGCGGCGTGCGCGAGCAGGTCGCGCCCCGCCGCTGTGCCCACCAATGCGCTGAACGAGCCGAGGAACGATGCGAGCAGGCCGGCAATGAGCCACAGGGCGGCGGCAAGCGAACGCCGAATCATCAGAACGCCTGTCCTACGGCGAATTGCACGATGATACGGCTCCAGAACGAAGCCGGCCGCGGCGGCGCGTGAATCACCGGCGTCCCGTCGGGATTGAACAGCTGCCGGAGATAGCGCTGCACGTCATTCTGGAGATACACCACACCCGGCTCGGCCGCGTACCCGTTGTATGCGGCGTCCACGCGTACGGGCCCGAGCGGGGTCGCGATCCGCACCCCCATGCCCGGTGTGATGCGGACTCCGGAGACGTTGCCCTCCTGACCGCGCTCCCACACCTGACCGATGTCCGTGAACAGCGCCACCTTCAGGCGATCGGGAAACAGCGGGGTCGCGAACCGCAGCTCGCTATTGAAAACGAAAATCGTATTCCCGCCCGTGGGAGAAGCCACGAACTGCGTATCTCTCGTCATGGACACGATGGTGCTGTCGACGACGTAGACACGAGGCCCCAGCTCGTTTCGAGCGTACCCGCGCACGGAATTGGGCCCGCCCCCGTAGAAACGCTGATCGGGAGGAACGTACTGCACCCCTTGTCCCGTGAGGCTCTGAAACGTCTCGGGGACGATGGTCCCAGCCTGGATGCGGAGCGCCAGCGCGTTGCGGCGCCCGATCGGGTAGTAGCGTGAGGCGGTCAATTCTCCCCGGTTGAATTCATACGGCTGTTCCGAGCCCACCGCCGGTGACGCGTGCATCAGGGCGAGTGTGACCACGCTGCCGTTGGTCGGATCGAGCAGGGAGTTGATGCGGCTTCGGGCCCCGGACACGGTGATGGCCGCGAAACGGCGGTCGCTCGCGAGCAGGTTCACGTCCGCCTGGGAGCAGATCAGAAACACGGTGCAGAACACCACCTGATCCGCCGTGGTGTGGCCGTACGACAGCGTGTACCCGATCGTCGTGGGAATGTCGCGGCGCGCGTTGATCACGAACGCCGGGTTCACGCCGATATCCTGGCGCGTGTACGTCTTGTACTCCGATCGCCGCTCGGCGAATAGGCTCAACCGGGCGATATTGCGCGGCGAAAACAAGGTGAGCTGCCGCAGCGTCAGCGCGAGATTGTAGTTGATGGTGTCGGAGGTCGGATCGCCCTCGAGCAACCGGCAGACATTGTTCGTGAACCCCATGTCGACCGGGCTCCCCACGCCGATCTTCGACACGTTTCCCGTAACGTCGACCGCGCGCGCACCGCCCAGCAGATTGTACGCCGTCCACCCCGCCTGAAACCGAAAGCAATCGATCGTCCCGTATCCGACGCCGGTCATCACGCGATGGCCCGCGCCCTCGGCCACCCGCACCACGACCTGAGCGAGGGAATCGGATGGAGCGGCGGGCGGGAGCGAGTCGATGAGCAGCACCTGCACCGACCGGAATAACCCCATGTCGTACAGGTCCCGCTGGCTCTGATAGAGGTGATTCTGTTGAAACAGGTCGCCCGAATGGACCGAGAGCATGTGACGAACCGTGCTCGTGTCTACGGTCGCGAGCCCCTCGATGGGAACCTGCCCCACGCGCATGCGGCGGCCCGGTACCACTTCGAGCGTTGCCGCGGCCGTGAGCGCGGCATCGTCTTCGTCGAAGTTTCGCAGCACCGTGGCGTAGGGGTAGCCCACGTTCCGGAGCAGCGCCGTGATCGTATCGGCGGAGATCTGAAACAGCAGGCGGTTGAACGGCTTCCCGACCTGGAGCGGGAGCTGCTTCTTGAGCTCGGTCTCGCCCACGATGGAATCGAGGCCAATGATCGAGAGGCGCACGAGCCGCACCGGCTCGCCCTCATGAATGTGGAACGTGAGGTAGACGTCTCGTGCGGTGCGGACGACCGTCGTATCGATGACCGCATTGACATACCCGCTCTGATGATAGAGCAGGAGTAGCCGGAGCATGTCGCGCCGGAATTCCGTCTCGCTGAAATCGCGTTTTTCCCCGAGGCCGAGCCAGCGTAGCCACCAAATGGTCGCAAAGGCGCTCGAGTTCGAGGTGGCGATCACGGCGCGTAGCGTATCGTCGCTTATCGCCCGGTTTCCCTCGAACTTGAGGCTGCGCACGACCCGCTGCTCCTGCTGCTGCCCGGCGAGCGGAGCCGCCGCGAGCGCCGCGACCAGCAGGGCCAAGGAAAGCGAACGCAAGATTGAAGATAGGTGATGGTCGACCCGCAAAGGTATGTTCGCGGGATCGGGTAAGACTGTCAAGGTTTTGAACAGTAAATTAGTCTTCGGTTTGCCCGAACAGGGCCATGTTGCTCGAATGGCCCGGTGCGACCTTGGCCTGAGGATTGATGAAGTGGACGGCGTGGTTCACGGCGATGCTCGCTTCGGCCACGCCGGTGGCGATGAGCTTGAGCTTACCGGGGTAGCTGGTGATGTCGCCCGCCGCGAAGATACCGGGAAGATTCGTCGCCATCGTGGAGGCGACGGTGATGTCGCCCTTGTCGAGCTCGAGGCCCCATTCGGCGATGGCGCCCAGGGACGACAGGAAGCCGAGCTGCGGGATGACGGCGTCCATGTCGAGCCGCTGCTCTTCCTTGGTCTTGTTGTTGTAGATCGTGACGGCCTCGACCCACGACTCGCCATGAATGTGCTTGAGCTCCCAGAACGTCCTGAGCTCCATCTTTCCGGCGGCGCAGAGTGCCTCGACCTGATGCACGGTGGCGTGGTGCGCGCGGAACCCGTCGCGGCGGTGAATCATGGTGATGGATCGCGCGATGCCCTGGAGATTCACAGCCCAGTCGAACGCCGAGTCGCCCCCGCCGACGAGCAACACGCGCTTGCCGGCGAAGACCTTGGGATCGAGCACGCGATCGAACACGCCCCGGCCATACCAGCGGTCGACGTCCTTGAGCGGCAGCTTGCGCGGGGTGAACGCGCCGATGCCGCCGGCGATGATGATCGCACGAGACGGATATTCGTCGGCATCGGTGATGACCACGAAATGCGGCCGGCCATTCATGGACTCGCGGCGCAGGCCGATCACTTTTTGCCCGAGGTGCACCGGCGCATTGAATTGCATCGCCTGCTCCGCCAGCCCCTTCACGAGATCCTTGGCGAGGACCTTGGGGAAGCCCGCCACGTCGAAGATGTATTTCTCGGGATAGAGCGCCGTGAGCTGGCCGCCCACCTGATCGAGATTGTCGATCAGGCGGCAGGACGCCCCGCGCATGCCGGCGTAGAAGGCCCCAAACAGGCCGGTGGGACCGGCGCCGATGATCGTGATATCCTTGAGCTCTTGCATTCGGGCTACTGTAACAACGACTGCCATGGGTGTCGAGTAAGCGGCTCGACTCGCGCGCGTCTGGCGGCGTCCGTAGCTTCCCGGCGCGGTGAAAATCTACACGAAGACCGGTGATGCCGGTGAGACCGCGCTGTTCGGCGGCGGGCGCGTGCCGAAGGACCACGCCCGCGTCGCCGCGTACGGCGACGTCGACGAGTTGAACGCCGCCTGCGGTTTGGCGCGCGCGCTGGCGCCCGAGGCGTTCGGGCGCGCCCTGCTCGAGCGGATCCAGCGCGAGCTGTTCACGGTCGGCGCCGAGCTCGCGAGTCCTGACCCGGCGAAGCTCGCCCGGGTGCTGCCGCGCGCACCGATCGCGCTGGCCGATGTGGCGGCGCTCGAGCAGGCGATCGACGAGCACGAGGCGCGCCTCGAGCCGCTGACGCACTTCATTCTTCCCGGCGGAGGCCCGAAAGCCGCGGCGCTGCACGTGGCGCGCACCGTGTGTCGCCGCGCGGAGCGAAGCGTGGTGGCTCTGGCGCGCGCGGCGCCCCTCAATCCGGCACTGCTGCCGTACTTGAACCGGCTCTCCGATCTGTTGTTCGTGCTGGCGCGCGCGGCGGACCGCGCGGCGGGGCACGCCGACATGCCATGGTGACCATCCGGGTTGGAATCACCGAGCAGCCCGACGCCGCTTACGACATCATGGTCGGGCGCGGGATGCTCGCCGACATCGGCCGGCTCGTGTCGGCTGCCTGCCGCGCGGCCCGGTACGCCGTGATCAGCGACGCGACGGTCGCGGCGCTTTACGGCGCGAGCGTGCTCGCGTGTTTGGCGGATGCGTCGCTCTCGGCCGAGCTGTTCGAATTCCCTGCCGGTGAGGAGCACAAGACGCGTGCGACGTGGGCAACGCTGTCGGACCGCATGCTCGCGCGCAATTTCGGGCGCGACTCGGCCGTGATCGCGCTCGGCGGTGGCGTCGTGGGCGACGTGGCCGGGTTTGTCGCCGCCACCTACCTGCGCGGCGTTCCCTACGTGCAGATCCCGACCACGCTGCTCGCGATGCTCGACTCGTCGATCGGCGGGAAAACGGGCGTGGACGTCCCAGCGGGAAAAAATCTCGTCGGGGCGTTTCACCAGCCGCGGCTCGTCGTGGCGGATCTGGATGTGCTCGGCTCGCTTCCGGCCGCCCAGCTCGTCGCGGGATTCGCCGAGGCCGTGAAGCACGGCGTCATCGCCGATCGCGCGTACTTCGAGTTTCTCGAGCAGACACATCACGACGTGCTGGCGCGCGACCCGAAACCGCTCGAGCGCGCCGTCACGCGCTCGATCGAGATCAAATCGGAAATCGTGGCGCAGGATGAGCGTGAATCGGGACGGCGTGCGATCCTCAACTTCGGCCACACCGTTGCCCACGCCATCGAGGCAACCGCGAATTTCTCGATGCTGCACGGCGAAGCGGTCGCGATGGGCATGGTGCACGAGTCGCGGCTCGCCGAGGCGCTCGGGATCGCGCCGCGCGGCACCGCGGAGCGGGTGCGCGCGCTCGTCCGACGCTGCGGCTTGCCACTCGAGCGGCCGCGCGAGTCTTCAATCGATGCGCTGCTGCACACGATGCAGCTCGACAAGAAGGCGCGCGCGGGCAGTGTGCGATTTGCGCTGCCGCGCGCGATCGGCGCGATGCACGGCAGCGCCGAAACGGGTTGGACGGTGAGCGCACCCGAAGCAGCGATCCGCGCGTGCCTCGCGGTCGATTGATCACACCGCGTGCACACCCCATCCCCAGCAATGCACAGCGTTCCACACGCTTCGCCCGGAGGCCGTCCGGTCGAGTTATGCACAGAATTTGTGGATAGTGGACAAACGGCGGAATTGCACGATTAAGAACGATTTGTGATGTTGAAAACTGCGTCGATTTGCAACGCTGGCGGAGCGTTCCTATATTGGCGCCGTTGACATAAAGTCCACATGGCGGGCACAGCCGTCCCGCTCCATCCACAACCGTCAAAGGTAGTACTGGGGAGTCCGTCGAATGGCCCGTTCGAGCGGAAGCAAACCCAAGCCTTTTTTTCGCGCCAATCCATCCGGAGCCTTCGACCAATATCTGCAGGACATCCAGAAATTACCGCTGATCAAAGAACCCAGTGAAGAACGCCGCCTGGCGCGGCGGGTGCAACGCGGCGATGAAAAAGCCGCCGAGCGCCTCGTCACCGCCAACCTGCGGTTCGTCATTTCCTACGTCAAGAAATATCAGGGGCACGGGCTCGATCTCTCGGAGCTGGTCGCGATCGGCAATGAAGGACTGCTCAAGGCGGTAAAAAAGTTCGATCCGGATCAAGGCGTCAAATTCATCTCGTATGCCGTGTGGTGGGTCCGCCAAGCCGTCCTCAAAGCTCTCGCAGAACAAACTCGCAGCGTCCGCATTCCTCTCAATCAGAATTCCCAGTTGATCCGCATGAGCCGTACCGAGACCTACCTGTCGCAGGAGCTCGGTCGCGAGCCCACGGACGACGAGATCGCGCGGGCGCTCGAGGACACGGTCGAGAACGTCCGGACGGCGCGCCGCATGACCGCGGCCGAGCTGTCGCTCGATGCGCCGGTCGATCGCACCGATCGCGACGCGGCCACACTGGGCGAGCGCTTCGCGGGACAGGAAGGCTCGGAAATCGAGGAAACGACCGACGGCCGCCTGATGCGCGAGTTCGTCGACCGGATCTTCCAGAAGTACCTCACCCCGCGCGAACGCAAGATTCTCTACCTCTACTATGGACTCGAAGAAGGCAGCGAGGCGATGACGCTCGAGAAGATCGGCGCGCTCATGGGCGTTACTCGCGAGCGTATCCGCCAGATTCGCGAGCGCGCGTTCGAGAAGCTCCGCGAGTCGCCGGACGGACGGATGCTGAAAGGATTCTGGCGCGCCGCGTAGCCTCTAGCGGGATCGCGTACCCGATCGCGTGGTCAGGGCGCCCGCCGTCCTGACCACGTTTTCTTTCCCCACCCGCTATCGTCCGGCACGCTCGCGCGTCTATACTTTCGGCATGCCCGATCAAAATTTTGGAAGCGTCGATCCGGCCGTCGCGGCCGCGCTCAGCCACATCGTGGGCCCGCGGCACGTGCGCACGACAAAGGCCGAACGGGTGACCTACTCCAAAGACGGCCTGACCGTGCACCAGCGCATGCCCGGCATCGTCGTGCTCCCGGGAACGCGCGATGAGGTCATCGCCGTCGTGCGCCTGCTGGCTGCGCACGGCGTCAGCTTCGTCCCCCGCGGCGCGGGAACCGGGCTGTCGGGGGGAGCGCTCGCACACGAGGGCGCCGTGCTGCTCGTGCTTACCCGGCTCAACCGGATCCTCGACGTCGATCCCAAGAACCGCCGCGCCACGGTCGAGCCCGGCGTCGTGAACGCGAAGTTGTCAGCCGCGGCCGCCCCGCATGGACTCCTCTATGCGCCGGACCCGTCGAGCCAGTCGGCCTGCACCATCGGTGGTAACGTGGCGGAAAATGCCGGCGGCCCTCACTGCCTCAAGTACGGGGTCACCGCCAACCACGTGCTCGCGCTCGAAGTCGTGCTCGCCGATGGACAGGTCGTGCAGCTCGGCAGCTCGGGCGGCGAGCCATGGGGACCCGATCTAGTAGGACTCTTCGTCGGCTCGGAAGGCAACTTCGGCGTCGTCACCCGGATCACGGTACGGCTCCTCCCCGTGCCGCAGGCGATTCGCACGCTGCTCGCCGATTTCGGATCGGTGCGGACCGCGGGAGAAGCCGTTTCGGCCCTGATCGCGAGCGGCATCGTTCCGGCGGCTATGGAGATGATGGATCAGTCGTGCATCGGCGCCGTCGAGGATTCGATCTATGCCGCGGGATACCCGCGCGACGCCGCCGCCGTGCTGCTCGTCGAGCTCGATGGACGCGCCGACGCCTCGGTGGCCGTCGAAGCGGCCAGCGTGGAAACGCTGCTCAAATCCCACGGGGCACGCTCCGTCAAAACGGCCGTCGATGCACGCGAGCGCGAACGCCTGTGGCTCGGCCGCAAGAAGGCGTTCGGGGCCATGGGACGACTGTCGCGCGATCTCGCCGTCCAGGACGCGGTGGTGCCTCGCTCCCGGCTGCCCGACGTGCTCGAGGCAATCGGCCGGATCGCTCAGCGCTACGACTTGAAGGTCAGCAACGTGTTTCACGCGGGCGACGGAAATCTCCATCCCAACATCTCGTTCGACGGCCGGGTGGACGGGCTCCGGGCGCGGGTCGATGCCGCGAGCGGCGAAATGATGGCCGCCTGCATCGCCGCCGGGGGAACGATCACGGGCGAACACGGCATCGGACTCGATAAATTGCGCTATATGCCGCTGATCTTTGGCCCCGATTCCCTAGCCGCGATGCTCGCGGTGCGCCGCGTCTTCGATCCGCTCGAGCGGGTCAACCCCGGGAAGGTGATTCCGGTGCATGCGTGTCGGGAGTGGGCGGTAGCGCCTTCAACGCGGAATGCGGAACGCGGAAGGCGGAACGGCAAGGCGGGTTCCCAACCCCAGGACGAGGCTCGAACGCGGTTGGAAGGTTCCGCGTTCCGCCTTCCGGCCTCCGAGTTCACAGAATGAAGATCGTCGAACGCGTTCGCGCGGTGCTCGGCCAGGATTCCGTCCTCGAGGACCACGGCCCGCCCGATGGCGTGCCTCGGGTCGCGCCGTCATCGCCGGACGCCGTGGCGCTGTTGCTCGGCACAGCGCGCGAAGAAGGCTGGCGTATCCGCGTGGAAGGCGCGGGGACCTGGATGCCTGCCGACGCGCCTGCAGATCTGGCGCTCACTACGCGCCGACTCGACCGCATTCCCGCGATCGAGCCGCAGGACCTCGCCGCCACGGCTGAAGCAGGAATCGGGTGCGATCAGCTGCGCCAGCAGCTCGCCGATCACGGCACGTGGCTGCCACTCGACCCGCCCGGGCTTGCCGGCAGAACGCTCGGCTCGATTGTCGCGACCGCCACCGCGGGTCCGCTGCGTCACGGCTTCGGGGCGGTCAAGGACCACGTTGTGGGGGTCACGTTCGTGACCGGTGACGGCCGCGTGATTCAAAGCGGCGGACGCGTCATGAAGAACGTCGCGGGATACGAATTGACCAAGCTCCAGACGGGCGGCTTCGGCGCGTTCGGGGTGATCGTGCTCGTCCATCTGCGGCTCCGCGCCCTGCCCCGTGCCGATCAGACGCTGGTGCTCGAGGGCTCGCGTGAAGACCTGTCGCGCGTCGCCGACGACGTCTACGCGGCGGGCCTCACGCTCGCGGCGGTCGAGCTGCTTTCGCCCCCGCTCGCACGCCGCGACCGCTGGTCGCTCGCCGTGCGGCTCGCAGGATCCGCCGCGCTCGTCGCCGCCGAAGAAGCGGGACTCCGGGCGGCAACGGGAAGTCAGTTCTCCACGCTCCGCGCCGAAGAAGCGCATCTCTTCTGGATGCGCGCGGCGGAGGCGTTCGCCACCCGCCCGGTATCGTTTCGGATCGGCGGTCTACCCGATTCGAGCGAGGACCTGCTCGACCTGATTCAGCATCAAGTCGGCGACGAATGGGTGTCGGCCAGCCCGGGCGTGGGCACGCTGCGCTGGGCGGGCGATACGACCATCGAGCGGCTGCGCCGTCTGCGCCGCGCGCTCGCCGCGCTCGAAGTGCCGCTCACGCTCGAGCGTGCGCCGTGGGGAGTGCGTCGCGCGGTCGGGCATTTTGGCGCGTATCGCGAGGGCGCCGGGCCCCTGATTGCCGGGTTGCGGCAGACGTTCGATCCCGGAAACGCGCTGGCCGTTGCCGTGGAGAGCGATGACGACGACGGCTGACGCGCTCGAGCGCGACGCCGGATTCGCGGCGCTCGACGCTTGCGTGCATTGCGGGTTTTGCCTCCAAGCATGTCCCACGTTCCTCGCGACCGGTGATGAAGCCGACAGCCCCCGCGGCCGTATCGAGCTGATCCGGTCGCTCGAGCGCGGGGAGCTGTCGCCGCACGATCGCTCGGTCGTGGAGCATCTGGACCGCTGTCTGGGCTGCCGCGGATGCGAACCGGTGTGTCCTTCCGGCGTGGGGTATGGCCGCGGGCTCGAGACCGCGCGCGCACTGCTCATGCGCCAACGCCGCCTCCCGTGGATGGCACGCGCGGCGCTCGCCACGATGACGATGCCAGGACTCTCCCCCGTGGTCTACGCATTCGCCCGTGCGCTGCGGGCGACGGGTTTCCCTCGCCTGCTGGCGGGCTGGGGCCGCGCGCGGTTCGCGATGGGGATGCTCGCGGCGACGAGACCGGACGGAAAGAGACGGAAAGAGAGGGAACGAGACGGGCGGGTGCGCTCGAATACATCCGTCGCTTTCCGTCCCTTCCCGACTCTTGCCGCCCATCTCTTCAGAGGCTGCATCATGGACGGTCTCTTTTCCCACGTGCACGACGCGACCGTCCGGACGCTCGGGGTGAACGGCTACGAAGTGTCGGGCCCCGCGGGGCAGGTGTGCTGTGGGGCGCTGCACGTGCACGCGGGCCTTCCGGAAGAGGCAAGAACGCTCGCGCGGCGTAATGTCGCGGCGTTTGGCGACGGTTCCGAACCCATCGTGGTGAACAGCGCGGGCTGCGGCGCCATGCTCAAGGATTACGGTCACCTGCTGCACGACGACCCGCGGGCGCGGGCGTTCGCCGAGCGCGTCCGGGACGTGAGCGAGCTACTGGCCGAGCGCGGGCCCGCACCCGGCGCTCCGGTCGACGTGCGCATCTCGTACGACCCACCCTGCCACCTGCTGCATGCACAGCGAATTGCCGAGCCGCCCATGGCGTTGTTTCGCGCCATCCCGGTGCTCCAGCTCGTCCAGACGCCCGATGCCGCGCAGTGCTGCGGGAGCGCGGGGCTGTTCACGCTGGTGCAACCCGAAATGTCCCGCGCGGTGCTCGCTCCGAAGCTCGCCCAGCTGCGTCAGGTGGCGCCGCAGGTCGTGGCCACCGGAAATCCCGGCTGCCTGATGCAGCTCGGCGCCGGCCTTCAGGCGGCGCGCATTTCCGCCCGCGTCCAGCATCCGGTGGAGCTGCTCGACGAGTCTTATCGGCGCGCTGGATTCTATGCCTGAGTCGACCACGCGCGGCGGCACGCAAACCGAGGTGGTACTGTTCGACTTCAACGGCGTCATCGTGGATGACGAGGAGCAGCACCGTGAGGCGCTCACGTCGGTCCTGGGGGATTCTGGAATCCCGCTCGCGCGCGAGCAATACTATGGTGAGTATCTGGGCTGGAACGACGAAATGTGTTTCGTCACCGCGTTCCGCTCCGCGAAACAGGATCTCAGCGGCGCCCGATTGGCCGAGCTGGTCCGCGAGAAGTCGCGTCGCTACGAAGCGCTGATCCGGCGCTCGCTGCTCCTCGTTCCCGGTGCCGGCGAGTTCGTGGACCGTGCGGCGGGGGCATTTCGCCTGGGGATTGTCTCCGGCGCGTTACGCCGCGAGATCGAGATCGTGCTCGAACGAACCGGGCTCAAGCGCCACTTCGAGGTGATCGTGTCGGCGGAGGATGTCGAAGCGTGCAAGCCCGATCCCGCGGGATATCTGCGAGCGCACGCGGCGCTCGGGCGGCGCCAGGCGGTGGCGCCCGCCGCCTGCATCGCCATCGAGGACTCGCTCCCGGGAATGGCGGCGGCGAGGGCCGCGGGCATGCGATGCGTCATGCTCACGACGAGTCACTCGCAAGAAACCCTGAACGGCGAAGGCGCGGAATTCGTGTGGACTTCCTTCACCGGCCACGACCCGGGGGAGCTGCTCACGCTGGGACGGCAATGAACGACGCGCCCGTGCTCGGGGCCGCGCGAGTGGGGCCGGGCGACCTGGACCCGGCCGGCTTCGCAGCGCTCCGCACCGGCGCCATCGTGGCGCGTGAGGATGCCGCCGTCATGGCGCTCTCGGGTGCTGGCGCCGTGGCGTGCATGCAGGGATTACTGACGAACGATGTGGAGAAGCCCGGCGACGGCGCGTTCGTCTATGGCGCGATGCTCACGGCCAAGGGAATGATCGTAGTGGATGGTTGGGCGGCGCGGCACAATCCCACGGTGACGTTCACCATGCCGGCAGACGTCCGGTCGCGCGCGCTCGCGATCTTCACCCGTTCCGTGCCCCCGCGGCTGGCGCGGGTCGAGGACCGTTCCTCGGATGGCGCGGTGTTGCGGCTCGCTGGCCCCGCTGCGCTGGAGCGGTGTAGCACGCTGGCCGAATTTCTCCCCCTCCCTCCGCCCGGACGCGCCGCTCTGCATCCCGACGGGTGGGAGATCGCCCGGCCTCCAGACGGTGCGCCATTCGTCCTTCAGCTGATGGGTCCACGGGCTGCTGTCGCCGTACTCGAAGACCGCCTCGGCCGAGCGGGCATCCACATCGCGGACCGACCGATTCTCGAGGCGGCACGGGTTCTCGCCGGCTGGGGCAGGATCGGCGCGGAGATAGACGAGAAGACGATTCCGCAGGAAGTGCGCTTCGATGAGCTGGGTGGCGTGTCGTACACGAAAGGGTGTTATACGGGACAGGAGACCGTGTCACGCCTGCATTTCCGGGGTCACGTGAATCGCTATCTCCGTGGGCTCCGCTTCGACGACGCGCCTGGGGACGCCACGACCGTAGAGCAGCAGGACCGTGAGGTGGGTCGCGTGACGAGTCTCGTGTGGCTTCCGGAAGGAGCCAGCCGAGGCCAGTGGATCGGTCTCGCGCTGCTGCGACGGGACGTCCTGCCGGGGACGATGGCGCGCGCGGGGAATTCCGACGTAAGAGTGGTCGACCTGCCGTTCACGCTCTAGACGGAAAAACGAAAGCCCGGGCCAGCTGGTCCCGGGCATCGTTTATCGCGGTGTCGAACGTCCGTCTACGGCGTCTTCTTCTTGTGCGTGGTCGTCTTCTTGTGATGCGTCGTGTCGGCCATCATCTTGTGTGACGTATCGGCCATCATCATCTTGTGGGACGTATCGGCCATCATGGCGTGGCTCGTGTCCGCGGCCATCGGGTGAGAGGTGTCGGGCGTTGCGTTCATGCTCGGCGTGTTGGTCGCATTGCCGCTCGACTCCCCACCCTTGGAACAGCCGGCCAACGCCACAACGGCCAATGCGAGTGCGATGCGCTTCATCTCGTTCTCCTCACTATAGTGAAGTACGGACCAGGCTAGTGCGCGCGGGGTAACCTACCGGTGACCCCCCCACAGTCAAGGCCGCAGGAATCGCCCCATCGGATGAGACACTAACGTGGCGTGTTCGCGCCCCTTCCGGCGGACACGCTGTGTCTTTACTTCGCGGGCGTACCCGTTAATCTCGGACATATGATGAGACCAACGACTCTTGGCGAATTGAAACTGACGGAATGGGCGAGCCCCGCACGGCTCGAGCGCAGCGTCAAGGATGAGATGCGGGAGAACCTGATCTGCCTGCTGCAAAACGGATCCCCGCTGTTTTCGGGGATCGTGGGCTACGAGGACACCGTGCTCCCGCAGCTCGTGAACGCGATTCTCTCGCGGCACAATTTCATTCTCCTGGGCCTGCGTGGCCAGGCGAAAAGCCGCATCCTGCGCGAACTCGTGAAGCTCCTGGACGAGGAGATTCCGGTGCTGGCCGGCAGCGAAGTGAACGACGATCCGTTCCAGCCGATCTCGAAATTCGGACGCGAGCTGGTGGGCGAACAAGGCGATGCCGCCCCGATCAGCTGGCTGTCGCGCGAGTCGCGCTACGTGGAGAAGCTTGCCACGCCGGACGTCACCATTGCGGACATCATCGGCGATGTCGATCCCATCAAGGCGGCGCGCGGCGGGCACCTGCTGTCGGACGAGCTCACCATGCATTTCGGCCTGCTGCCCCGAGCCAACCGGGGCATCTTCGCCATCAACGAGCTGCCCGATCTCGCGGGAAAGGTGCAGGTGGGGCTGTTCAACATCATGCAGGAAGGCGACGTGCAGATCAAAGGATATCCCGTGCGCCTGAACCTGGACGTCGCCTTGCTGTTCACGGCGAACCCGGAAGACTACACGGCGCGCGGCAAGATCATCACGCCGCTCAAGGATCGCATCGGCTCCGAGATCGTGACGCATTATCCGCACACGGTCACGCTGGGCGCCGCGATCACGCAGCAGGAGGCCTGGGTCGAGCGCGCCGGCCGCCCGGTGCGCGTGCCGGACTTCATGGCCGAGCTCGTGGAGCGGGTCGCGTTCGAAGCGCGCGAGGACAAGCGCGTCGACCGCAGGAGCGGTGTGTCGCAGCGGCTGCCGATCTCCCTGCTTGAAAACGTGATCTCGAACGCCGAGCGGCGTGCGATCGTCACGAAGGAGAAGTCGGTCGTCCCCCGCGTGTCCGATGTGTACGCGGCGCTGCCCGCGATCACCGGCAAGCTCGAGCTCGAGTACGAGGGCGAGCTGCAGGGTGCCGAGGTGATCGCGCGCGACCTGATCCGCCGTGCCGCGGGCCGCACCTTTGAGGGTCGCGTGGGCGGCGCGAACGTGGACGACATCGTGCACTGGTTCGATGAGGGAGGCGCGCTCAAGGTGTCGGTGGATGAGCGGGCGGAGTCCTGCCTGAAAGGCTTCAGCGTCGTTCCGGGTCTGCTCGACCTCGTCGATCAGGTCGGCCTGGCCGCGAAAAAGGACCCGCTCACGATGGTGTCGGCCTGCGAGCTGGTGCTCGAGGGGCTCGTGGCCGAGAAGCGCATCTCGCGGACCGACGAGCTGGGTTACGTGCGCGCGCGTCCCGAGCCGAAAGGACAGGGATTCGGCAAGGGAGGCGGGGGACAGGGGCCGAATCTGTTCTCGTAGGGGGCGGAAAGGCCTCTATATTTTTTCCGTCCTCCCCACGGAGCTCCGATGTCCAAGCTCGTCGCCGGTGCAGTCCTCCTGTTTCTCGCCTTCGCAATTCTGATCGCCGCGGCCTCCGTCAAGGGCGAGCGACCCGGTCCCGTATCCCGGCTGCTCCGCCTGGCCGGATATGGCTTGATGCTGCTCGCGGCGTTCGTGCTCGTGAGCTCGGGCATGGTGGTGATCGATCCCGGCCGTGTCGGTGTGCGCCATGCCTTCGGGTACGTCGATCCCCATCCTCTCCTCCCGGGTATTCGATTCATTCCGCCCTGGTCCGAGATGGAGCGCTACTCGACACGCGAGGAGCAATGGCCCACCCAGGGCGAGCAGATCGAGGCGATCGAAGCGCTCTCCTCCGAGCAGATGGGGATGCACGTGGAGGTGTCGATCCGCTGGCAGATCGATCCGATGCAGGCCCCACACATCTACACGGAAATCGGCAATGAAGACCAGATTCGGGGCGCGGTGCTCAATGCGATTCGGAAGGGCGTGCGCGACGGCATGGTGCAATACTCGATCAACGACATCGCCAAGCGCACGCAGATCGCCAGCACCATGGAGGCGCTCGTCGATTCCGCGCTGGTCACGACACCGCGTGCCGGCGGAGGCAATTTCCGGATCGCCACGGTGACGGCGTTCTTTCTCCGCGATCTGCAGCCTCCCGCCCAGGTCGTACAAGCGATCAACAACAAGATAGCGCAGGAGCAGCAGATCGAAACGGAACGGCATCGCGTCGAGGTAGCGCGGCTCCAGACCGAGCAGCAGCGGCTCCTGAATCAGACGCTCTCACCCGAAGCGCTCACGAAGCAGTGGATCGAGGTGCTGCACGACATGCGGACCTCGAACAACGTCATTCTCATCGTGCCGACCGAAGGCGGATTGCCGCTCCTGAACATCGGCGACCTGCGCAAGAATCTCCGACAACCCTAATGGCCACTCCCGTCATCACGATCACGCGGCAGTACGCCTCCGGCGGCTCGGAGGTGGCCCGGCTCGTCGCCCAGGCGTTGAGCTGGGACGTGATCGACAATGAATTCGTGGACGCGGTGGCGGCTCGCGCCGGACTCTCGACCGCGCAGGTGGCGGAGCGCGAGGAACGGGCGCCGCGGCTGCTCGAGCGCATCGCCCGGACGCTC
The DNA here is from genome assembly GCA_035517615.1 of Gemmatimonadales bacterium. Taxonomy (GTDB): domain Bacteria; phylum Gemmatimonadota; class Gemmatimonadetes; order Gemmatimonadales; family GWC2-71-9; genus AG25. The sequence continues at coordinate 130,254 of DATIYM010000007.1, read as the reverse complement.
GCCGTCGGATCGCCCGAGACATTCCTGGATGGCGAATCGGTTGCCACCGCGGCGCGCGACGACGCCATTGTCGCGCGCGTGACGGAGCGGGTCATCGCCGAGGCGGCGCTCCACGGCAGGATCGTCCTCGTGGGGCGCGGAGCGCAGATCGTGCTCGCCCAGCGCCCCGACGCGCTGCACGTCTACGTGGTCGCGTCGAAGCCGTGGCGCGTACGCCACGCGGTGGAGCGGCTTGGACTCGACGCGGCACGGGCCGACAAGGAGGTCGACGATACCGACCGCCGGCGCGACGAGTACGTGAAGACGTACTATGGCCGCACGCGCCACGCGCCCGAGAACTATGACGTCGTCGTGAACACGGAGCGGTTGGGATTCGAGGGAGCGGCGGGCGTGGTGGTGAGCGAGGCGAAACGTCGCGGCTGGTAGCAACCGCGTTCAGTCCATGGTTCGCAATGCCGGGGCCCTCCACGCTGCCACCAGGACCGCCACCAGACATCCCACACCGCCCAGTCCGATTGCGAGCGGCGTTCCGTAATGCTCCGCCAGGAACCCCGCCTGAAACGCGCCGAACGGCGCCATCCCCACGAACACGAACGCGTAGAATGCCATGACACGCCCGCGCAGCGCGTCGGGCACGAGCAGTTGAATCATGGTGTTGGACAATGCGGTAGTCACGATCATCGCGCAGCCGGCGAGCGCGAGCAGCAGGACCGCCACGACGTATGAACGCGTGGCGGCGAACGCGACGAGCAAAGCCCCGAACGCCCCGCCCGAGACGAGCAACGCCATCCCCTTCCGCACCGATCGCCCGCGCCACGCCAGCGCGAGCGCCCCAAGCATGGCCCCAACGCCCACCGACGTCATCAACAGCCCGTAGCCCCGCGCGTTGGTGTGCAGGACGTCTCGCGCGACCACGGGCATCAGGACGAGGAACGGAAAACCGAGCACGCTGAAAATCGCCACGAGCGTGACGAGCGCGCTCATGCGCCGCTCGCTGCGGATAAATCCCAGCGCTTCGCGGAACCCTTCCCAGGCGGAGGGATGGCCGGTGCGGGGGACGAAGGTCGGGAGCCGCATCGCCGCGAGCCCTCCAAGGACGGCGATGTAGCTGATGCCGTTCAGAAAAAAGCACATCGCCACCCCCGATGCGCCGATCAAGAGGCCCGCGACCGCCGGCCCCACGATGCGCGCCGCGTTGAACATCGATGAATTCAGCGCGATGGCGTTCATCAGATCGTCCTTGCCGACGAGCTCGACGATGAATGCCTGGCGGGCCGGGATATCGAACGCGTTCACGATGCCGAACATCACGGCGAGCACCATGACCTGCCAGATCGCGACGGTGTGCGTCCACACGAGCGCCGCGAGCGCGAGCGCTTCGAGCATCTGCAGCACCTGGGTCCAGACGATGAGCCGCCGCTTGTCCACGCGGTCGACCACCGTGCCGCCGTACAGCGTGAACACGAGGACGCCGAGTGAGCGGAGCGCCTGGTTCACACCCACCGCAAATGCGGAGTTCGTGAGCTCGAGCACGAGCCACCCGAGCGCCACGGACTGCATCCAGGTGCCGATGAGGGAGATCCCTTGACCAAAGAAGAAGAGCCGAAAGTTCCGATGTGAAAGCGCGCCCAGGGCCATCGAACGTTCGATACGCTCCGCTTCGGTCATTGCGGGAAAGGTCGCGAGTGGCCGATATTCAGGACAAGCCGATGAAATACACGACGTACAGCCGCTATCTGCCCGAGCTGGCGGACACGATCAACCTGCAAGGGCTGCTCGATCAGCTCGCCGATTTCCTGCTGCAATCGGGATTCGCGGGCGGATCGTATTCCCACCCGTTCTGGGGCGATTTCGGCGAAGACGAGGCCGATCGATCACTCGACGCCCTGCGCCAGGCGATTCTCCAGGCCCTCATGGAGTCGGGGCAGCTCACCCCGGAGATGCTCAAGGTGCTGCGCGGCGATTCCACCGGCGACGCGCAGCGCGATGCCGACCTGCAGCGCCAGCTCGGCGAGCTGCTCGACAAGATCGTGCAGAAGCTGATCGATGAAGGCTATCTCAACGTCAACGAAGCGCCCAAGATGCCGGCGGGACAGCAGCCGCTGCTCGGCCCGGGCGGGATGGCCAAGGAAGCCGCGCAGCAGGTGCAATTCAATCTGACCGAAAAAGGCATCGATTTCCTCGGCTACCGAACCCTCAAGCATCTGCTCGGCAGCATCGGAAAGTCGAGCTTCGGCGCGCACGATACCGAGCATCTCGCCACCGGAATCGAAGCCGAGGCGGCCAGCAAGCCGTACGAGTACGGCGACACGCTCAATCTCGACGTCAACGCCACGCTCACGAGCGCCCTCGAACGCGAGGGACTGGGCGTGCCGATCAACCTCGAGTACGAAGATCTCATGGTGCATCAAGCCGAGTACCGGTCGTCGTCGGCAACCGTGCTGATGCTCGATTGCTCGCACTCGATGATCCTGTATGGCGAGGACCGGTTCACGCCGGCGAAGAAGGTTGCGCTGGCGCTCACGCATCTGATTCGGACGCAGTTCCCGGGCGATACGTTGCGCGTCGTGCTATTCCACGATACGGCTGAAGAAATTCCACTGGCGCAGCTCGCGCGCGCGCAGGTCGGGCCGTATCACACGAACACAGCCGAAGGCCTGAAGCTCTCCCGCCGCATGCTCCTGTCCCAGCGAAAAGACATGCGGCAGATCATCATGATCACCGACGGGAAGCCGTCCGCGCTGACGCTCCCCGACGGCCGCATTTACGTGAACTCGATGGGTCTGGACCCGCAGATCCTGCAGGCAACGTATCGCGAGGTGTCGCTGTGCCGCCGGTCGGGCATCATGATCAATACGTTCATGCTCGCGCGCGACCGCAGCCTGGTAGAGTTCGTGAAAAAGGTCAGCGCCATTTGCCGCGGCAAAGCGTACTTCACGAATACGATGACGCTGGGGCAGTTCATTCTCATGGACTTCATGCGGAGAAAGACCCGGCGAGTGAACTAGCAACCCGCGATATGACGGGGCCCCTACACCAGCGGAGTCCTAGCCCACGTTCGTTGCTTCCCGCCATTACCACTCCACCCTAGAGGAGGGTCTAATGTCGCTCCGCTTCGCCGTGTCGCTTGCCGCTCTCGCCGCGATTCCCGCCGCGCTTCACGCTCAAGCTGCAGCCGCCGCGCAAACCCGACCCTACACCGAAGGCTCAGTATGGGACATCAGCATGATACGCACTACCGACGGAATGACCGACGATTACCTCCGTAGTCTTGGCCAGACGTGGAAGCGCAGCCTCGACGAAGCGAAAAAGCAGGGTCTCATCCTCTCTTATAAGGTGATTGAGACGACGACCTCGGGTCCCGACGATTGGGACCTGCTACTCATGGTCGAGTACAAGAACTGGGCGGCGTTCGACGGATTGACGGACAAGATGGACCCGATCTGGCAGAAGATGATGGGCAACGAGGATCAGCAGCGACAGTTGATGACCAAGCGACTCGAGGTGCGACACGTCTTGGGGGACAAGTCGGGGCAGGAGCTGATCCTCAAATAGTCCAACCCCGAGACCCGCTCCGGCGTAGACAAGAAAAGCCCCAGGAGGGTCGATGCGCCGTTTTTCGGTATTCGTTGCGGGCGTTACGCTCGCGGCCGTTGTCAGGACCGCCCCTGCTCAGCAGGGCGGAGGACCGCCCGGCGGCGGCCCGCCCGGGCTCGACTCGGCCGCGTTCGAGCAGCTCGGCCTGACGCCCGACCAGCGCGCCAAGATTCGGACGATCCATGAACGCGTGCAGAAGGAAAACGCGCCGCTGCGCGAGCAGGCACAGCAAATCACGGGCGGACGATCGTTCCGCGATCTCAGTCCCGCGGCGCGCGATTCCCTGCGCCCCAAGCTCGAGCCAATCCGGTCCAAGATGATGGCCAACATGCAGAAGGCGCGTGACGACATCATGAAGATCCTCACGCCCGATCAGCAGAAGAAATTCCGCGAACACATGCAGCACATGCGCGGGCAGATGCGGGGACGTATGGGGGGCGGCGGGGAGCACGATTCGACATAGGGCGGCAGCGGCGCCACAAGGCGATCGAGGGCGGCATGGGCACAATGCTCGTGCCGCCTTTTGCCGCCCGATACCGCCCCTTGCGGCCATTAGATTGATCTCGTGAGCGAGTTTGTCTTCGGGACCCACAACGCCGCGTTCGTGCAGGTGATGTACGAGCAATTCCTGCGCGACCCGCAGTCGGTGGGCGAGGAATGGCGGGCCCTGTTCGATAACGGTCAGCTCAACGAATTGCCGGTCATCCCGACGAGCCGCGGCGAGGTGCAGGCGGGAGACGGAAAGCGGGAAGCGGGAAGCGCGATCCAAACCGCGCTCACGCTTCCCGCTTCTCGCTTCCCGCGTCCCGTTGCTCCTGCACCGACCCACGGCCTAATCCCACTCACTGGCGCCGCTGCGCGACTCGTGCAGAACATGACCGAGTCGCTCGACGTACCCACCGCCACGTCGTTCCGCGACGTCGCCGTCGACGTGCTCGATACCCAACGCAAGTCGTTGAACGCGAGTGGCGAACCCAGCCGGAAAATCTCCTACACGCACTTGATCGCCTTCGCCATCGTGCAGGCGGCTCGCGAAATGCCCGTGATGACGCACGCATTCGTGGAGCGCGAGGGTAACCCGCACCGCTTCGATCCGCATGCGGTCAATCTGGGACTCGCCGTGGACGTGGAGCGCAAGGACGGCACGCGCGGGCTCGTCGTTCCGGTGATCAGGAGTGCCGAGGGCATGAGCTTCGCCGAGTTCCGTGCCACCTACGAAGCCCTCGTCACCAAGGCGCGCGGTCATACGCTCCTGCCGGACGACCTCGCGGGCGCCACGATCACGCTCACGAATCCCGGCACCCTCGGCACCGTCGCGTCCGTCCCGCGGCTGATGCGCGGCCAGGGCGCGATCCTCGCGACCGGCACGATTCGTCAGGTCGGTCCGGCGAAGATTATGACGATCACGAGCACGTACGATCACCGGATCATCCAGGGCGCCGAATCGGGAGTGTTTCTGCGGCGCGTCGAAGAACTGCTCGAAGACGCACGATTCTACGATGGTGTGAGGGAAAGCCTCGGCGTGACGGGAGGCGGGAAGCGGGAAGCGGGAAGCGGGATGACCGGGGCAGTTTCGCTTCCCGCGTCCCGCCTCCCGCTTCCCGCCTCCCGTCACACCGCTGGTCTCGAGGACCTGAAGCACGTTGCCGCCGCGATGGCGCTGGTGAAAGCAATCCGTCACTTCGGCCATCTCGCGGCCCGGCTCGACCCGCTGGGCTCCCAGCCGCCCGGCGATCCGTCGCTCGATCCCGCGCCGCTCGGCCTCACGCCGGATAACATGGCCACCGTTCCGGCGGACTTGCTCCGGATCTACGTGCCGGGCCGGACGCTGGCTGACGCGTATCCCGAGCTGCTGCGCACGTATTGCGGCACGATCTCCTATGAGGTCGAGCACATCGGCAGTCATGAACAGCGCCTGTGGCTGCGCCGCGTGATCGAATCCGGCGAGCACCTCCGACCGCTCGCGCCCGATGAGCAGCGCCGCTTGCTCTCACGATTGACCGCCGTCGAGGCGCTCGAGCGATTTCTGCAGCGCACCTATCTGGGCCAGAAACGATTCTCGATCGAGGGACTCGACGCTCTGGTCCCGATGCTCGACCTGACGATCGAGCTGGCGGGCACGGCGGGTGCCCGCCGGGTGGTCATGGGCATGGCGCATCGCGGGCGCCTGAACGTGCTCGCGCACGTGGTCGGCCTGCCGTACGAGACGATCTTCGCCGAATTCGAGGGCGGCCGGCACGTCGAGGAAACACTCACGCCCGAGGGCGGAACGGGCGACGTCAAATATCACCACGGCGCCGACGGCGTATATCAGACGCTTGCCGGAAAGCCGGTGAACGTGACGCTGTCCGCGAACCCGAGCCACCTCGAAGCCGTCAACCCGGTGGTCGAAGGGCGTGCGCGCGCGAGCCAGACCAACCGGCGCGGCAAGGTCGCGCTGCACGATGGCTCGGTGGCGCTGCCGGTGCTGATTCACGGTGACGCCTCGTTCGCGGCGCAGGGGGTCGTGGCGGAGACGTTCAATCTGGCGGGACTCAAAGGCTACACGACCGGCGGAACCGTTCACTTCATCGCCAACAATCAGCTCGGGTTCACAACCGAGCCGAGAGAAGGACGCTCGACGGATTACGCGAGCGATCTCGCCAAGGGCTTCGACGTTCCCATCACCCACGTCAACGCCGACGATCCGGAAGCGTGCCTCGCGGCGGTGCGCCTGGCCATGATGTACCGCGACCGATTCCACGGCGACGTCGTGATCGATCTCGTGGGATATCGCCGCCACGGGCACAACGAAACCGACGAGCCGACGTTCACGCAGCCGCTCATGTACCAGCGCATCAAAGAAACCCCCACGGTGCGTCAGCGCTACGTCGAGCGGCTTGCGGCCGAGGGGCTGGTCGATCCGGCGGACGCGGAACGCGGCTTACAGGCGCTCGAGAAGCAGATGGGGGAAATCCGTCAGTCCCTGCAAACGCACTTGTTCGAGGACGCCAAAGGCGAGGAGCCGCAGCGGATTTCGGGCGCGCAGGCCGTGAGCGAGCCGGACACTCGCGTGGCGGCGCAGCTCCTCACCGGGTTGAACGAGCAGCTGCTCGCGCTGCCCCCCGACTTCACGCTGCACCCCAAGCTCAAGCGGCAGGTGGACCGCTGGCGCGTGGCACTCACGGTCGCGGAAATCGAGTGGGCCCATGCCGAGGCGCTCGCGTTCGCGACGCTGGTGCATGAGGGCACCGCCATCCGATTGACCGGGCAGGACACCGAGCGCGGCACGTTCAGCCAGCGGCACCTCGCGTTCTACGATGCGACCTCCGGGCAGCGTTACTCGCCGCTGCAAAACCTGCCGGGCGCGCGCGCCCCGTTCGAGCTGCACAACAGCCCGCTCTCGGAATTCGCATGCCTCGGGTTCGAGTACGGCTACGCCGCCGCCGCGCCAGACGCGCTGGTGTTGTGGGAAGCCCAGTTCGGCGATTTCGCCAATGCCGGCGAAGTCATAATCGACCAGTTTCTGATCGCGGGACTGGCGAAATGGGGTCAAACCTCACGGCTCACCCTGCTGTTGCCGCACGGCTACGAGGGCCAGGGACCGGAGCATTCGAGCGCGCGGGTCGAGCGGTTCCTCGCGCTGGGCGTCGAGGGCAACCTGCGGATCGCGAACTGCTCGACGCCGGCGCAGTACTTCCATCTGCTCCGGCGGCAGGCCAAGCATCCGGAGCTTCGACCGCTGGTCTTGTTCACGCCCAAGAGCCTGCTCAGGCTCCCGCAGGCGGCGTCGCGACTCGACGAGCTGACCTCGGGCGGCTTCCGACCCGTGCTGGACGACACGACCGCCGCGAGTCGTCGGGACGAAGTCCGGCGGCTCGTGCTGTGCACGGGCAAGGTCTACTACGATCTGATCATGTCGCCCGAACGCGCCACGGCGACCCACGTCGCCGTGGCCAGGGTGGAGCTCCTGTACCCGTTCCCCGCGTCGGAGATGGCCGAGCTCGTCGCCCGCTATCCGGCATTGACTGAGATCGCGTGGGTGCAGGAGGAGCCGCGCAATATGGGACCGCAGAAATTCATGATCCCCCAGCTCCGGCCGCTCGTTCCGGAACGCGTCGCGTTGCGGGACATTACCCGTCCCGAGCGCTCGAGCCCGGCTGAAGGATATCCCGCCGCGCATCAAGCCGAGCAAAGCCGCATTGTTGCCGCCGCATTCGCATGAGCCGTAGTTGCACGTTCCGCCGTCACGGTTAGGTTGCGGCGGCTGACCGGCTGACCGCTCACACTACACAGGTACACTGCATGCTCTCGCTGCTGCTTGTCGCTCTGGGAAGTGTCACACCCTGTCGCGCACCGGCTCGCGCCGCCGTGCCTCCGGATTCCCTCGCGCACTGGACCACGGCGCATCGCCTTCCGGAGCCGTTGCTCGAGGCGCGCGCCGCGGTGCTGCGCGGGCGGATCTACGTGGCGGGCGGGATCGACGGGAAAGGACAACCGACCGCGCACGTGTATCGGTACGATCCCGCGAGCGACTCCTGGGAGAGCGTCGCGGACCTCCCCGCCCCGCGCCACCACATGGCGCTCGCGGTCATGGGCGACTCCGTGTTGTACGTGATCGGAGGATTTTCCGGCAAGGAGTTTCACGCCGAGCGCACGGTCTGGTCCTATCAGCCCGGCCGCAACACCTGGATTTCGAAAAGCCAGATCTCGCGGCCCCGGGCGGCCGCGGCTGCCGTGACGGTCGGCAAGCAAATCGTCGTGCTGGGCGGTCTCGAGCGGCTCGTCGACGGCGGCATGGCCGACGTGACACCCATCTACGAGCCCGCACTCGACCAATGGCACAATGGCTGGCCGATTCTCACCAAACGCGATCACCTCACCGCCGCGGTGTCCCACGACATCATTTACGTCATCGGGGGTCGGCTGCTCAATCCGGATCACAACATGAACACGGTGGAAACCTACGATCCAGTGCACGACCATTGGGGACAGAGGGCCCCGATGCTCAACGCCTCGGGGGCGCTGGGATCGGCGGTGCTCGACGGAAAGATTCACACGTTCGGCGGCGAGAGTCGCTACGCCGTGTTCAACGATCACGAGATCTACGACCCGGCAAAGAACGAATGGTCGGAAGCGGCCCCGCTGCCGACCGCACGGCACGGCATGGCGGTAGTGGCCTTCGACGGCAGGATCTATGTCATCGGGGGCGGAACGCGGCCTGGCTTTTCGGAATCCGACATCGTCGAAGTTTTTACGCCCTGACGCGCGCCGTGCCGCTCCGGTCGTCCAAATGACTGTTCACTCCGCGGCGCGCATTTTCGTTTTTGCCGCGTTTTGCACCGCCACACTGATCGCGCTGGCCGGGTGGCTCGTTCGGACGCGCCGCATCTCGCCGTTCCACCCGCTGGGCCGCGCGCTGCGAACGATCAGCGAGCCGTTCACCGGGCCCATCGAGCGCCGTCTGGTCCGTTCGGGCGGCAATCCGCTCAACGCCGGATGGTGGCTCGCCATTGGGACAGCCGTCATTGGCGTGCTGCTGCTGTCGCTCATCGATTGGGCGATTCAGGCGGGGTTCGAGCTGGCGGCCGTGTCGCACGGTGGCCTGCGCGCGATTCTCGCCCTCGCAATCGCGCTGCTGTACGACATTCTCATCGCCGCGCTGATTCTGCGCGTGATCGGCTCGTGGATCGGCGTGTTCGGATACTCGCGCTGGATGCGGCCGGCCTACGTGCTCACGGACTGGCTCGTGGAACCGATCCGCCGCGTGCTTCCGACCGTCGGCGCATTTGATCTGAGTCCGCTCGTGGCGTGGCTGGCCCTATGGGTGCTCCGGCAGGTGCTGCTCTCAATCATTTAAGGAGAAGACTCGATGACGCTCGCGCGCCGTCAGATGCTCGCGTCGGTCATAGCAGGTCTCACTGCCGGATCGTGGCCTCGCCTCTATGCGGCTCCGCTCGCGGAGCATGTCACGCTGCCGCATCCACTGCGCCGGCGCGATGGAGACGTGGACTGGCAGGCGGTGCGCGCGCTGTTTCCGCTCGCTCCCGACTGGGTACACCTTGCGAGCTTCCTGCTCGTCTCCCACCCGAAACCCGTGGCCGAAGCGATCGATCGGTTTCGCCGGAAGCTCGATGCCGATCCGGTGTGGCTCGAGTTGGCGGCGCTCAGCGACTCCGAGGGCCGGCCGTTCGAGGCCGTGAAGCGCGCTCTTGCCGATTACATCGGCGGCCAGCCATCCGAAATCTGCATCACGTCGAACACTACGGGTGCCTTGGCCATGGCATACCATGGATTACGCATCCGCGCGGATCAGGAGATCGTCACGACCGAGCATGATCACTATTCGCATCATGAGTCGATCCGATACTCGGCCGCGCGCAGTGGATGCGGTGTGCGCTACATCCCCCTGTACGACACCGGGTCATCGGCGAACATCGCCCAGATCACGGAGCGGGTGGCCAAAGCCATCACCCCCAAGACGCGCGCCGTGGGTGTGACCTGGGTCCATTCGTCTACGGGAGTCAAGCTTCCCATCGCGGACATCGCCACAGTCGTGGCGCGCGCCAATGCCGGCCGCAGCGAGGCCGACCGCTGCCTGTTGATCGTGGACGGCGTGCATGGCTTCGCCAATCAGGATGTGGACGCCGCCCGCACGGGCTGCGATTTCTTCGCCGCCGGCACACACAAATGGCTGTTCGGCCCGCGTGGGACCGGGTTCCTCTGGGGCAAGAGCGACGTCTGGCAATACCTGCGGCCGACCATCCCGTCGTTCGATCCCGACAGCTTCCAAACCTCCTGGCCTGCATGGATGAATCGCGCGCCGCTCCCGCCGACGCAGGCCTCGTCTGTTTCTCCCGGGGGCTTCGTGGCCTTCGAACACCTGCTCGCGGTGCCCGCGGCGGTCGACCTGCACCGCTCGATTGGCCGAGACCGTGTCGCCGCGCGAATCGCGGATCTGAACGCCTCGTTCCGTGATGCGGCCGCGAAGCTCAAGGGGCTCACGTTGCACACCCCGCGCGATCCCGAGCTTTCCGCGGGCATTTCTTGCTTCGAGGTCGACGGGTTGACGGTGGATCAGGTGACGGCGCGCCTCGCCGCCAAGAAGATCCGTACGACCACCTCACCCTACAAGAAATCCTACGCGCGCGTGGCGGCCGGGATCATGAACAGTCCCGATGACATCGACACGGTGCTCCGAGCGATCCGGGAGCTCGGCGCCTGACGCTCGATGCGCGAGATCTGGGTGCACGTGGTCCCGGGCGCCAGCGCCAACGAAATCATCGGCATGCATGGCGACGCCATCCGGATCCGGATCGCGGCGCGAGCGCAGGACGGCGCGGCGAACGCAGAACTGCTACGATTCGTCGCCAGCGCACTCGGCGTGGCGAAGGGCGCGGTAACCATCACGGCGGGCTTTACGAGCCGCCGCAAGCGGATCAGCGTGGACGGTATGGATGCGAGCGGGATCGCACGCTCGCTGCTCGCGAAGCGGCCGGCTACGGCACGGCGTCGGACATCGTCTTCGCCTTGAACACGCGGAAGAGATAGAGCAGCGACGGAAATAGCACGACAGCTCCGACTGCCAACGCGCCAAGCAGGAGCTCGAGCGTCGCGGCAGGAGCCGCAGCGCCGTCGATCGTCCAATCGGGAGGCAGGATGTATGGATACTGCCCGAGCGCCCATCCCCACAAGATCAACGACGCTTCGACCGCTGCGGCGATCCGCGCGATCGTGAATCGCCGTCGGACCAGCGCCACCAGCACGATGAGCGCGGCGAGCGCCGCCAGTCCTTGCACCAGCACGGCGCTGGACGCCTTGAGCAGACCTTGAGCAAGCTGCGGGGATGCCGAGCGCGCCAGCCCGAGCGCCGCGAGACCGCAGACAATCACCACGCCCTGCGCCGCGAGCGCGCGCCGCGCGAAGTCCTCTTGCAGCGCGCGCTCGTCTGATTCCAGTGTGAGATACACCGCGGCGAGCAACGAAAAACAGGCAATCGCGAGAATGCCCACGGATATGGGAAACGGCGCGAGCCATGGCCGCACGTACACCGCCACGAACCCATTCCCGTTCCCGCTTCCCGCTTCCCCTAATCTCCCCGCGGCAATCGCCCCCAGCGCGGTGCCGAGCAGCAGTGGCGTTACGGCGCTCGCGATGGCGAACACGTGCCCCCAGCGCAGCTGCACCCCGCTTGGCTCGCCACCGTAGCTGCGAAAGGCGAATGCCGAGCCGCGCAGCACGATCCCGATCAGCACGAGGGCGAAGGGGATGTGGAGCCGCGTACCCAGCTCCGCGAACACCGGTGGGAATGCCGTGAACAGCACGACCAGGGCGAGTATGAGCCAGACGTGATTCGCTTCCCACACGGGTCCAATCGCCTCGGCGATGACCTCACGCTGCGCGTCGCGCCGCGGACCGCGCGCCAGCAGGTCCCACACGCCTCCGCCAAAATCCGCTCCGGCCAGGAGCACATACGCATTGAGCGCGACAACGATCACCCCGGCGAGAATGTCGGGCAGTGAGATCATGCCGTGCCCTTCCCCCTTCCCTCTTCGCCTTTCCCTACAGTGACATTCGCCCACACCTGTTCTGAGATCTTGGGACTGTGCAGGATCTGGCGATACAGCAGCCATCCCACGACCCATCCGAGGAAGCAGTAAAGGAGCGTGAACACGACGAACGGAACGACGAGGCCGGGCATTGGCGACACCGCATCGCGCGTTCGCAGCACACCGTAGATCACCCAGGGCTGGCGTCCGAATTCCGTCGTCATCCACCCGGCTTCGGTCGCGAGGAATCCCATGGGTCCCGCGACCACGATTGCCCGCAACAGCCACTTCTGGTCGGCAATGCCACTAACTACCCGCTTCCCACCTCCCGCTTCCCGCTTCCCGCCTCCCGCCTCCCGCTTCCCGCCTCCCGCTTCCCGCCTCCCGGCCGCTACCGCAGCCAAGAAAACCACCAGCGCCATGTAACTCCCGAGTGCCACCATGAGCTGGAAATTCCAGTGGACGACCGGCACGTTGGGCCATTCGTCTTCCGGAATGGCGTCGAGGCCGCGCACGGTCGCGTGTGGATCGTGAAAGGCCAGCAGTGAGAGACCGTAGGGAATGCGGATCGCAGCGCGGGTAGTGTGCTGCTCGATGTCCGGCCATCCGCCGAGCACGAGCGGCGCGCCCTGTTCCGTCGCGAACAGCGCTTCCATTGCGGCGAGCTTCGCCGGCTGGTAGCGCGCCACCTGGCGCGCGGCCAGGTCGCCCGAGAGCGGCTGGAGCACCGCGGCCGGGCCGCCGACGAGAAGGGCGATCGTCAACGCTCTCCGATGGAAGGCATTCGAAGAATCTCTGAGCAGGAGAAACGCGTGAATGCCGGCAACCGCGAGCCCGGTGCTCGCGTATGCCGCCAGCGTCATATGGATCGTTTGGGACAGCGCCGCGGGATTGCGCATCGCCGCGATCGGGTCGACGTCCGTGATCGCACCATTCACGATCCTGAAACCGCTGGGCGTGTTCATCCACGCATTCGCGATCACGACGAAAATGCCCGAGGCGGCTCCGCTTACCGCCACCAGCAATCCCGCGATCATGTGGGCCCGCGGCGAGATCCGCTCCCAGCCGTACAGGTAGATCCCGAGGAAGATCGCCTCCGTGAAGAACGCGAATCCCTCGAGCGAAAACGGCATCCCGATGATCCCGCCGGCCTGCCGCATGAAGCCCGGCCAGAGCAGGCCCAGCTCGAACGACAGGACCGTGCCCGAGACGGCGCCGACGGCAAACAGAATCGCGGTTCCGCGTGCCCAGCGTTGCGCCAGCTCATGGTAGATCTCGTCTCCCGTGTCGTACCATTTGCGTTCCGCCACCACCATCATCAGCGGCATCCCGATGCCCACGAGTGCGAAGATGATGTGAAACGCGAGCGAGGTGCCCATCTGAGCGCGGGCCGAAAGCAGATCAGACATGGGACCCAATATAAGAATTGCGGATTGGCCCACTTCTCGTTTTGGTCACCGTATCCTAGATTTCGTCGACAATTGATTCCGTGGGATTTGCGGCGTATTGCGGCCACGTAAAACCATCCGCTAAAAAGCCGGCCTGTTACGGCTTCTCGCCGTGACGGGCGTTTTTTCTGGGGGAGGCAGAGGTGACGGTACAAGACAACGCGGCCCGGTGGCAGTAACACTCCGAGATCTGATCGCGGACGGGAAGGTGCACGTCCTCGATGGCGCCATGGGGACCATGCTGTACTCCAAGGGCTACTTCCTCAACGTTTGCTACGATGAGCTGAACCTGAAGCAGCCCAAGCTCGTCCAGGACGTTCACGAGGCCTACGTCCGCGCGGGCGCCGAACTGCTCGAGACCAACACCTTCGGGGCCAACCCGGTGAAGCTCGCCACCTACGGGTTGGCCGACGACACCGAGAAGATCAACCAGGCCGCGGCCGAGATCGCGCGGCGCGCGGCTGACGGCCGCGCCGCCGTCGCCGGCGCGATCGGCCCGCTGGGCGTGCGCATCGAACCGTTCGGCCCGACGTCGCGCGAAGAGGCCCTTGGCTTGTTCCAGCGCCAGGTAGACGGGCTCGTGGCGGGGGGGGTCGACGGCTTCGTGCTCGAGACGTTTTCCGACGCCGACGAGCTGCACGAAGCGATCCGCGCCGTGCGCAGCCGCTCGGATCTGCCCGTGATCGCACAGATGACGGTCGGCACCGACGGACTCACCCACTACGGCACCGATCCGGCCACGTTCACGAAACAGCTCGCCGATTGGGGCGCCGACGTGATCGGCGTAAACTGCTCGGTGGGACCAGCCGGTATCCTCGAGGCCGTCGAGAAGATGGTCAAAGTGACCAACAAGCCCATCTCCGCGGTCCCGAACGCCGGGCTTCCCAAGGACGTGGGCGACCGGAAGATCTATCTCGCGAGCCCCGAGCACATGGCGACCTACGCGCGCCGCATGATCGAAGCCGGCGCGCGCTTCGTGGGCGGGTGCTGCGGGACGACGCCCGAGCACATCAAGAAGATCCGCGACTACGTCGCGAGCGTCGTTCCGCGCCATCAGCCAACGGTAGTGTCGAGAGAATCGATCGCGACGCCCGCTGGAGTGGAGGCAGTACCGCTCGAGCAACGCTCCCGCTTCGCGGCCAAGCTCGCCCGAAAAGAGCTGGTCACGTCGGTCGAAATCGTGCCGCCCAAGGGCATCGATCCGACGCCCATGTTCGAGCAATGCCGCGCCCTCAAGAAAGCGGGGGTGGACGCCGTCAATGTCCCGGACGGCCCGCGCGCCCAAAGCCGCATGGGTGCACTGCTCTCGTCCGTCATTATCGAGCGGGAAGTGGGGATCGAGACGGTCACGCATTACTGCTGCCGCGACCGGAACCTGCTCGGCATGCTCTCGGACCTGCTCGCCGCGGGGGCCGCCGGACTGCGCAATCTCCTCATCATCACCGGTGACCCACCGAAGATGGGGCCGTACCCCGAAGCGACGGCCGTCTTCGACATCGACTCGATCGGGCTCACGAATCTCGTGTATCGGCTCAATCACGGACTCGATCCCGGCGGGAATCCCATCGGCAAGCCTACCTGCTTCGCCATCGGCGTCGGGGTCAATCCCGCCGCGCCGGACCTGGAACGCGAGCTGTCGCGGTTTGCGTGGAAGGTGGACGCCGGAGCAGAATTCGCCGTGACCCAACCGGTGTTCGACCCCGTGCAGCTCGAAAGCTTCCTGCGCAAGGTCGAGCAGTTCCGGATCCCGATCGTCGCCGGGATCTGGCCGCTCATTTCCCTGCGGAATGCCGAATTCCTCGCGAACGAAGTCCCCGGCGTGTCCGTCCCCGAGCCGATCCTCGCGCGGATGAAGAAAGCGCAGGAAAAGGGAAAAGAGGCGGCGCTCGCCGAGGGGGTGAAGATCGCGCGTGAGATGTTTGCGCTGGTAAAGAAGGATGTGCAGGGAGTCCAGGTGAGCGCGCCGTTTGGACGCGTGGACGTGGCCCTCGAGGTGTTCAGGTGACGCTGCCGCAGTTCATCCGGCATCGCTGGAAGCTGCTCCTCTCGGCCCTGGTCCTCGTGGTTTATGGCTTCTCGGGCGGGTGCTACGCATCCGAGCTGCCGGACCCTCCCACTCGTGACGAGTTGGCGCTGCTCGCACATGGACCGCTGCCCTATCGAGTTGTCGTGATCGCGTGGGACCCGGCGGAAGCCGCCCGTCGGCATCAGAACGGGACAGCATATGCCCAAGCCACGTTGCAGTGGCTCGAGTCATCGGGCGCCTTCGAGTCGGTTCGGCTTGGAAACGCGAACGATACGGCAACTGATCTGCTGGCGTCACCGACGGGCGCCTACTGCAACAGCGCCGTCGTTCCCATGTTCACGATCCTTTCTCTTGGGATCATTCCCACGATTTTCACCGATCGAACCTGTGAGGGTGCCGTATTCCATGCACTCCAGCCGACAGGCGAGAGATCCGATTCGGTCGTCATCCGATCGGAGCTCGCCAATCGAGTCATCATGGGATGGCTGGCCGTTCTGATCGGCGCGCTGCCGGGCTGGACGCACGGAGACGTCGGGACCGATCGTCGAGCGCGGCAGCGCGCGGGGGTGGCAATCCTCGCATATCGCAGCCACCTCATGGCTCTCGTGGGGGGCGCCAGGACAGCTCCATAGTCGCATGCCATCCAGGCCCCCACAATCACCGCCGCACCGTCCGACACGAAGCGAGCTGCTCCGCGCCGCGAACCGGACCGTACCCGATGTGATCGGGCCCGGTCTCAAGGTGTTGTTCTGCGGAATCAACCCCGGTCTCTATTCAGCCGCGACAGGCCATCATTTTGCCCGGCCCGGAAACCGGTTCTGGCCCGCGCTTTACCGCGCCGGTTTCACCACTCGTCTGCTCGTGCCATGGGAAGAGCGATTCCTGCTCGAAGCCGGCTATGGCGTCACGAATCTCGTGGCGCGCGCCACGGCGGGCGCGGCGGAGCTGGACAACAAAGAACTGACTCACGGTAAACGCCTTCTCGAGCGCAAAGCGAAACGGTACGCGCCGCGCTGGGTGGCCGTAGTCGGGATCGGAGCCTACCGCGTGGCGTTTGCCCAACCCCGCGCGCACATCGGGGCGCAGCCCGAGCGCCTCGGGCCCTCAGGCGTTTGGGTTCTGCCGAACCCGAGCGGATTGAATGCCAATCACCAGCTCCCGGAGCTGGTGGCACACTTTCGGGCGCTGAGGCGGGCGAGCGCGGGATAAAGCGAACACGGAGCACGGAACGGGCGCTTGCCTTCGCGCTTGTCTTCTTCAGCGCGCTCTATTGTTTTCTGGTCGGGCACGACGCCTCCCCGAGGTTGAAGTTGAACTGCACTCGAAGGACCAGTCGCGCCAGAACATGGCCTTGACACCATATGAACAAACAGCGGCTCGAAGCATTCTCGGATGGCGTCATCGCCATCATCATCACTATCATGGTGCTCGAGCTCCACGAGCCACAGAGCGCCGAGTGGAGTGCGCTGCGACCGCTCACCGCGCTGTTCCTGAGTTATGTGCTGAGCTTCGTGGTCCTCGGGATCTACTGGAATAACCACCATCACCTCTTCCAAGCCTCCCGCCGCGTGAGCGGCCGCGTGCTCTGGGCCAACCTGCACCTCCTGTTTTGGCTGTCTCTCATTCCATTCGGAACGGCGTGGATGGGAGTACACGAGTTCGCCCGTGCTCCCGTCGCCCTGTACGGCGGCATTCTGCTGTTGGCGGGGATGGCCTACAACGTTCTGGCGAAGAGTCTGGTGAAGCTGCACGGAGCCGATTCGGTGATCGCGCGCGCGGTAGGAGATGACCGAAAAGGTCTCGCGTCGCTCCTGATCTACTCCACCGCGGTTCTGATCGCGTTTGTCGCGCCCAAAATCGCGTTCGCTCTCTACGTGCTCGTCGCCATCATGTGGCTCGTTCCCGACCCCCGGATCGAAACTCGACTCGCGGCAGGCGCACAGGAGAACGCCTGACGTGCGCCTTCTCTTGGGCGCCGCCCTAATGTCCGTGTGCCTCGCGTCCACCCCCATCCCTCGGGATCCGTGGTGGAGCCCGACCCTCGAGCGCGGCATCTGGGATGTGGGGTTCACGGCCGTATTGCTGGCCGACACGGCGCGCCATCTGGGAGTCCGCCCGCGGCCGCTGCAGCTGGCCCTGTGGTACCCGGCGCCCACGTCCCCGGGCGCGCCGCTCAGCTACAGCGATTATCTGCGTCTCTCCGCCGCCGAGACCACGAGCGTGGACACCGCTCAGCTTGGACTCAAGGCCATCGACGAGCGGTGCGCATTTCTTGCCGCGCATGCGATTGCTGAAAGCACGGTCACTCGCTGGTTTACGGCCCCGATGCTCGCGAAGCGCGACATTCCGCCCGCGCGCGGACCCTTTCCCCTGGTGCTGATCGCGCAGGGCAATGGAGAGTCAGCGGTCGATCAGAGCGTGCTCGCGGAGTACCTCGCGAGCTGGGGGTACGTGGTGGCCACGACCCCTTCGCAGGCGCGAATCACCGGTCAGCCTGAAAGCGAATCCGACGTGGGGGTGGCGGCCCTGGACCAGGCAAATGACCTGGCGGCGTTGCGCGCGGCGTTGCGGTATCGCACGGAAATCACGCCCGGGCGCGTGGGCGTGGTGGGTTACAGCTTCGGCGCTCGTGGCGCTCTGCTCTACGCGATGCGCGACTCGACGGTATCCGCAATCGTCAGCCTCGACGGTGGAATCGGGACGGCGACTGCCCGTTCGTTCTACGAAGCCGCTCCCGAGAGGGCATTTACGCCGCGGACGGTGCGAGCCGCGATCCTGCACATCTACGAGCAGCTCGATCCCGAGATGACCCCCGATTGGACGATCCTGCGGAAGCTCGATCCGGCGCCAGTCTGGATTGTACGCACCCGAGCGCTGCATCATCAGCACTTTTCAACGATCGGAGCCGCCGTGGGCGCGTTTCCCGCGCTGGCGAGCGCGGCTGGTGCGACGCCAGAAACAGCCCGCGAGTATTCGGGCGTTCTCGCCATGACCAGAGCCTTTCTCGCTGCCCATGTCCGTGGGGACACGACGTTCACCGGCGGGCGCGTCGGGAGTCTCGTGGCGGTCCGGCTCGCACCCCGCTGAACGGACGAAACCCCGGCGACTCGCTGGGTTATGATGCGGGATGATTCACCGACCGCCCCAAAATGTCGCCCGCGGCTCGGCCATCTGCGCCCTGTGCCGCCAGGCGATCCGTCCCGACGACGATGTGGTCGTCACCCCGGATTTTCTGGCGGACGAATCCGATCCGATGTGGCGCTTTTCCGACGCCGTAATGCACCGGCCCTGCTTTCTCGTGTGGGAACAGCGCCGTGCGTTCATTGCTCGCTACAACCGCCTTGCACGCCAGCTCATGGCGGATGATGGGTCGTATCCGTTCATGACAAGCGAAGGAGACGTGGTGGAGCGAAAGGGAATACCGCCTCCCAATCGTGGACCGCTCGCGTAATCGCGCCGGTTGCGGGTTGGGCCGCCCGCCCGCACCTTAGGTCGTCGCGCGAACCCTGGGAGGGAGGCTGTCATGGTACATTTTTCCGCGCTCTGGGCTCCAATTCTCGTCTCGTCGCTCATCGTGTTCGCCACGAGCTTCCTGATCCACATGGTGCTCCCGTGGCACAAGTCCGACTACCCGCAGATGCCGAACGAGCAGCGGGTGCGGGATGCCTTGCGGCCGCTCGCGATTCCACCGGGCGACTACATGATTCCCCGTCCTCAGAGTACGGCGGACATGCGATCACCGGAATTCGCCGAGAAAATGAAGGCCGGGCCCGTCATGGTCGTGACGGTGATGCCGAACGGACCGATGTCGATGGGCCGAAGCCTGGCACTCTGGTTCGTGTACATCCTCGTGGTGGGCGTTCTGTCCGCCTACATCACCGGGCGCGCGCTCGGTCCCGGGACGCCGTATCTCCCCGTGTTCCGCTTCGCCGGCACGACCGCGTTCATCGCATACTCGGTCGCGTTGTGGCAGATGTCCATCTGGTACCACCGTTCCTGGACCATCACGATCAAGACGACCATTGATGGTCTGGTGTACGGTCTGCTCATGGCCGGCACGTTCGGGTGGCTTTGGCCGCGCTGATGTGACCTAGCACCACGACTGGAACGGCGGAATTGTATAGCTTGCGGTCGCCATGACCGCTCCATTCCGCCGTACCAGTCTCGAACGATTCCTCGCCTACGTCATCCCGTACCGCAAGCTCGTCGTCCTTGCGGTCATGTTCGGCGTCATCCGCTATCTGATCCCCCTGGCCTTGCCCTGGACCCTCAAGGTCCTGGTCGACGACTTTCTGAGCCCCCGGAGCACCCATCCCCGGCCACGGCTCGAGCTCCATCTGTTGATGGTTTGTCTGATCGTTCTGTACGTGGTGTACGGGTTGGTGAGTTACTGGCGGTCGTACCTGGCCGGCGTCGCGGGACACCGGCTGATTTTCGATCTGCGCCGCGACCTGTACCAGCACATCCAGCGGATGAGCCTCTCCTTCTTCGACCGCCAGCGCATCGGAGAGGTCGTGGCCCGCATGACGAGCGACATCGCCTCGGCGCAGAATTTCGTCGGCGCGGCATTTGTGAATACCGCCATGGACCTGGCGTCGATCGTCGCGATCATCGGCGTGCTGTGGGTCGCGCAGTGGAAGCTCGCGCTCGTCGCGTTCCTCGTTCTGCCCTGCTACGCCGTCATCAGTAGGCGGTTGACTCGCCAGATCAAACGGCAGAGCCGGGCGATTCACGATCAGCTCGAAGAGATCTCGGGTGAGCTGCACGAGCAGATGGGGGCGATCGCCACGATCCAGTCGTTCACGCGGGAAGAAGCGGAGGCCCGCGCCTTCGATCGCCAGAGCCACCGCTATCTGCGGAGCGTGCTCGAGAGCGTGCGGCTGCAATCCATCTCGCTCGGCGTCACCGGGTTCCTTACGGCCCTCGGCCCTATTCTGGTGCTCTGGTTCGGCGCCGAGCTCGTGCTCGACGGCCACTTGACCATCGGAACGCTGATGGCGTTCTACGGCTATCTGGGCTTGCTGTATCAGCCGGTGCAGCGGCTGGCGGAGCTGAGCCTCGTGCTTTCCAACAGCCGCGCCGCCATGGATCGGATTTTCGAGGTGTTCGACACGTATCCTGATGTGCGCGAGCAGCCGGAGGCGGTGCCGCTCCCCCGGGTGCGCGGCGAGATCGGCTTCGAGAGCGTGTCGTTTCACTACGGCTCTCACGCTCCGGTGCTCGATCGCATCACGCTGCGCCTCACGCACGGCACCACCGCCGCGCTCGTCGGGCCGAGCGGCGCCGGTAAGTCCACCCTCGTCAAGTTGCTGCCGCGCTTCTATGACGCCACCCGCGGCCGGGTGCTGCTCGACGGCGTGGACGTGCGCGACACCACGCTCAAGTCGCTGCGCCAGAACATCGCCGTCGTCGCCCAGGAACCGCTGCTCGTGTCCGGCTCGATCGCCGAAAACCTGCGCTATGGCAGGCCCGACGCGAGCGATGCGGACATCGAGCAGGCGGCGCGTCTCGCGTTCGCTCACGAGTTCATTGAGCGGCTTCCCTCGGGCTACGACACCGACATCGGCGAACGCGGGCTCAGGCTGTCCGGCGGCCAGAAGCAGCGGCTCGCGATCGCCCGCGCGTTTCTCAAGGACGCGCCGGTCCTGATTCTCGATGAGCCAACGTCGGCGCTCGATCCGGAATCGGAAACGCTCATCAAGCAGGCCTTGATCGAGCTGCGCCGAGGGCGTACCGCGCTCATCATCGCGCACCGCCTGTCGACCATCGAGCACGTCGATGAAGTGCTTGTGCTCGATCGCGGGCGGGTCGTCGACCGCGGCCCGCACCGGCTACTGCTCGAACGCGAGGGGATCTACCGCAGGTATGCAACGGCGGGGATCGTAGCGGCATAGGGCGGCTTTCCCGCCTGTGACCCCCCTCACGTTTCCAACGGAGCCTCTTCCCTACCATTCGGCGCGCTCTCCACCACCCTGGAGGGGTTCCAATGGACGTCCGCAGACTCAGCACGAACGATCTCGTGCATTCTCACGAACGCAGCCTCTACACGCTCGTGCTGCTCGTGAGTCTGGTTGTGTACGGCGTACTCATCATCTCGGCCATGGCGAACCCCCAGACGGCCGCCGGCATTCTCGGCTATGTGGCGATGTTCGCGCTTGCGGGATTCTTTGTGCACGCCTTGGCACTCGGCCGCATTCGCGGGAACGGCGTGCTCGTCTCCGAGCGGCAGTTTCCCATGGTGCACCAAATGGTGACCCGGCACGCGCAGCGTCTTGGTATGAGTGAGCCACCCACCGTGTACGTGCTCGAGTCCGGCGGGATTCTCAATGCCTTCGCGACCAAGCTCCTGGGGCGGCGCTTCGTGATTCTCAATTCGGACGTGCTGGCTCTGGCGGTGCGGCAAGGTGAATCGGCGGTGAGCTTCATCGTCGGACACGAGCTCGGCCACCATTGGCGCGGCCATTTGAAGTACCGCTGGCTCACCGCGCCCGGACGCCTGTTCCCGTATCTCGGCCCGGCGTATTCCCGCGCCTGCGAGTACACCTGCGATCGCGTTGGCGCGTTCTGCGAGCCGGATGGCGCGATCAATGGCCTGCTCCTCCTGGCAGCGGGGAGTTGGCTGTACTCGCAAGTCGATGCCAGGGAATTCGCCGCGCAGGCCGAAGGCGACAGCGGTTACTGGGTTCGTCGAGCGGAACGCGTTTCCACCCATCCGCGACTCCCGAAGCGCGTGGCCGCCCTGCTCGCGCTGGGCGTTTCGAATCCCAAGACGCAGCCGCAGGTCGTCGGGAATAAGGCGGCATAGGGAGAGAAAAGACGTCGAGAGAAGAACGTCAGAATCATCTTGACGTTCTTCTTTCGACGTCGTTTGTTCGTACAATGAAAATCGGCCTCATCGGTTCCGGCATCGTCGCGCAAGCCCTCGGCAGGGGATTCGTCACGCTGGGCCACGAGGTCAAAATCGGGACCCGGCACCCCGCCAAAGAAGACCTGCAGGCATTTCTCACGAAGGCTGGAGCCAAGGCATCGAGTGGCAGCTTCACGGACGCGGGACGGTTCGGGGATATCGTCGTGCTCGCAACCTTGTGGTCGGGCACCGAGAATGCCCTGAAGCTCGCGGGCGCCGCGGCGCTCGCCGGCAAGATCGTTGTGGATGTGACCAATCCACTCAAGATGAATCCCAACGGGCCTCCCGGGCTCGCCGTCTCCGGCAATGACTCGGCGGGAGAGCAGGTGCAGCGTTGGCTGCCGCAATCCAAGGTGGTGAAAGCGTTCAACCACATGGGGAACTCGTTGATGTTCAAACCCCAGTTTCCGGGCGGGCCGCCGGACATGTTCATCGCCGGCAACGATCCGGCGGCCAAGCACCGGGTCACCGATGACATTCTCAAACCGTTCGGCTGGAATGTGAGCGACTTGGGAGGCATCGAGATGTCGCGCTATCTCGAAGCGCTCGCTATGGTCTGGATCATCTACGGCTTCAGCACCCGCTCCTGGACCCACGCATTCAAGCTGCTGAAGCAATAGCCGCGTTGTAGCAATTGGACACTGGTGTCCACTTCCGAGGACGGAGGAGCTCCGCCTCGTCCCACGAAAAGCGCGGCACGGCTCGTGCAAAGACGCCTTGCGCCATGGTCGGGAATCAGCTCATCGCGTCCGCGCTGCTGCTCGCCGCTCTGGCCCATCCGAGCACGGCCCAACGGCCGCGTCTCGTGCGAGCGACCGAGCTCGATCGACTGCGTGGCGATTCCGCCCGCCCGATCACCCGCGTCGCCCGAGGCGGGAGCGACACGATTTCATCTCGCGTCGATTCGCTCACCCTCGAGCCAGGTCAGCTGCTCGCGGTCAGAGTACCCGAGACCGCAAGCCCCCCCCGCGGTGCTTCGCCGTCACTTCAGGTCCTGCCATTCCGCTTCCTCACCACCGATCGCCGCTCGGACCTGTTGTTTGTCCGGCCGGTCGTCCAGGCCGATCTGCTCGAGTACGATGGCGCGTCTCGCGCGTTCACGGGAGCAATGCACGTGGGACTCGAGGACACGCTCGATCGCACGGGCTCGCGCAGTTTATCGGGCCCTGTAGCGTTCCTGATCAGCGGCGCCGGCGTGCATGCCGATCCTTCCGGGCTCACGATCGACCACACCAATCTTCCCTACGTGCTGGTGCGCCTCGCGACTCAGGAGTCCGGGGAGTCGCTCCTCGTGCATGTGCGCGCCACATTCAACCCCGAAGGAATCGACATTGCGGTGCCGCTCGCGCATCCCGCCATCACGCTCGCGGCGGTGAGCGGCCGGGTGACGGGATGGGGATTGGGAGTGTCCGTGGTTCACGTCGCCTTGCCGCTCGAGGCGGGGTCGGAAGCAAGGGTCGTGCGGCTTTCCGCCGGCCACGCCACACCCGAGCCTGCCGAGCTGACGCTCGTGGGTGGGGAGACGCGCGACGTGCGCATTCGTTCGGTTGGAATCCGGAGCGATACGCTCGTCGCCGAGAGTCCACCGTTCCGGTCGGACCAACTCGTGCTCGCCTACGTCTGGCCGATTCGTCTCGTATTGACCGCTGTGCTCGGCGCGCTGCTCGGAATCGGACTTTCCCGCGTGGGGCCGAAGCAGCGCCGACCGACCGAGCCGTGGGGACACCATCTCGCTGCGGGGCTCGCATCCGGCACATTCGTGGCCGTAGCGTTTGCGGTGGGCTTGAACCTCACCGGGCTCAAGATCGCGACGCAATACGGCGACGCGGTGATCGTCCTCGTTGCAGCCCTGGGCGCGATGTTCGGACTGGTAGGCATCGGCCGAGTGGTACCAGCCATCGGTCGCGGGCTCGGGAAGTCCGGCTAAGGTCACGCGCTAGATTCCGCTCCCGTATGGACGCCGCTCTCGTCGCCCTGCTCGTCTCCTGTCTCGATCTCACCAGCTTGGAAGGCAACGAAACGCGCGACGCGATCGCGCGGTTGTGCGCCGATGCACGAGCTCCGTTGCGCCAACTTCCCGAGATCCACGTCGCCGCGGTCTGTGTGTACCCGCGCTTCGTGTCCGACGCTGCCCAGCTCGTGGCCGGGAGCGGCGTGCGGGTCGCGACCGTGGCGGCGTTTCCCGGAGGCCCGACCAGCCGTGCGGCAACCGATCGGGAAATCGCGGTCGCGTTGCGCGCTGGCGCGCAGGAGATCGATGTCGTGATCACGCGACGGTACGTCCACTCCGAGAATTGGGACGCATTGCGCGACGAAATTCAGGCGTTTCGCAGCGCCGCGGGGAGCGCGACGCTCAAGGTGATTCTGGCCACCGGAGATCTCGGCGACGCCGCCGCCGTCGCGCGGGCGAGCCACGTCGCGCTCCGGGCGGGAGCGGACTTCCTCAAGACCTCGACCGGAAAAGAGGCCGTCAACGCGACCCTCCCAGCGGGCGTGGTCATGGCCCGGGCGATTCGCGAGTATTATCTCGAGACCGGACGGCGCGTGGGGCTCAAGCCGGCAGGCGGTATCCGCACCGCGCGCGCCGCCCTGGAATGGCTCACGCTGATCCGGACGGAACTGGGAGCGGAGTGGGCTAACCCAACGCTGTTCCGCATCGGCGCGTCGAGCGTGCTCGACGATCTGCGGCGGACCATCCATCACGACTGAGACCTTCATGTACCGATTCATCACGCTGAGCGTGATCGCCGCTCTCGCGGCGCTTCCCATTCGAGGCGAACCGCAAGCGCCGGCCGCCGACACTGCCGTTCAACGGGCACGGCGGTTTCTCGATTCAGCCGAAGCAGTGCTCGCGGTGCAGAACGTGGTCCAGAACCGCGCGGAATGGTTGAGCGAGTACGACATCAACTACGATACCGAAGTGCTCTCCGCCGAGGCGCAGCGTGGATTCGGCGCGGCACTGTCGCGTATCGTGCAGACCTCGAGGCAGTTCGATGGCGTGCCGCTGCCGGACGAGCTGGCTCGACGCATGCAGTTGTTGAAACGCTTCATCGATGCGCCGGCTCCGCCCGATTCGGCCGAGGCCACGGAGATGACCCGACTGGCCGCAGGTCTCGACGCCGACTACGGCCGGGGACGCTACTGCAGGCGAGCCACGCCCCAGTCGAAGCCGTCGTGCCGCAATCTCGACGATCTGGAGCATGTGCTCGCGGTTTCGCGGAATCCGGATTCCCTGCTCGACGCCTGGAAGGGATGGCACGACTCGGTGGGCACGCCCATGCGAGACCGCTACACGCGGTTTGCGTCGCTCGCCAATGCGGGAGCGCGCCAGATGGGGTTTGCCGATGCCGGCGCGATGTGGCGGGCGCGGTACGACATGCCACCCGATGCCTTCGTCGCGCTGGTCGACTCGTTATGGCAGGAGGTGCGGCCGCTGTACGTGCAGCTGCACGCGTACGTGCGCCGTCGGCTGGTGCAGCGCTATGGAGCCAGGCAGGTTCCACCGAATGGGATGATCCCCGTGCAGCTCACGGGCGACATGTGGGGACAGGACTGGTCCAACATCGCCGACCTCGTCGTGCCGCGGAGTACGGCGGGAACGGGCGTGGACCTGACCGGCATTCTCAAGGCGCGCGGTGTCACTCCCCTGCAAATGGTGCGAATGGGCGAGCGCTTCTACATCTCGCTCGGATTCGATTCTCTGCCACCTACGTTCTGGCAGCGTTCACTGTTCGTACGCCCCCGCGACCGGGACGTGGTCTGCCACGCGAGCGCCTGGGACATCGATGACCGGGAAGACCTCCGCGTCAAGATGTGCATTGAACCCACGGCGGACGACTTCCGAACCATTCATCACGAGCTGGGCCACGACTACTACTTTCGGTCGTACGAGGATCAGCCGTTCCTGTACAAGAACGGCGCGAATGATGGATTCCACGAAGCGATCGGCGATGCCATTGCCCTCTCGATCACGCCGCGCTATCTGGTCCAGATCGGTCTGCTCGCGAACGAGCCCGCTCCCTCGGGCGACACGCTCGACCTGCTGCGGCAGGCGCTCGACCATGTCGCGTTTCTCCCCTTTGGAATTACGATCGACAAATGGCGCTGGGAGATGTTCGCCGGCAAGTTCGGACCGGCCGATTACACCAGACGGTGGTGGGAACTACGCGGTCACTACGGCGGAATCATGCCGCCCGAACCGCGTGGCCCGGCCACGTTCGACCCGGGCGCGAAGTATCACGTTGCCGGAAACGTTCCGTACATGCGCTATTTCCTCGCGCAGGTGCTCGAGTTCCAGTTCTATCGCGCGCTCTGCCACGAAGCGGGATACGAGGGGCCGCTGTACCGCTGTTCGTATTACCAGAGCAAGGATGCCGGTCGCCGGCTTGCCGCGATGCTGCGGTTGGGGCAGAGCAAGCCGTGGCCGGATGCGCTCGAAGTGCTCACCGGGCAGCGTACCATGGATGCAACCGCGCTGCTCGACTACTTTCAGCCGCTCATGGTATGGCTCGAACGGCAGAACAAGGGCGCTCCCGTGGGCTGGTGAGCACCAGATGCGGGATGCAACGTTTACGCTTCCCAGATCACCCATCCTGTATATTTGCGTACTGAACTAAACGAAGGGGCACAAGCATGGCGTTGCGCAGCAGCAATCCGACTCTCAACCCGCGCCTGATCGAACAGTTCGGCCGGCCGGGGCAAGTCACGCCCGGCGAGGCAATGACGGTCGAGGGAGCGATCAACAAGACCGCGTTCCTGCTCTTCCTCGTCGTCGTTCCGGCCGCGTGGCTGTGGACCGAGGTGGTCCGGACTCAGTCGCCGGAACTCGCCATGCCGTGGATGGTGGCTGGCCTGTTGGGCGGCCTCATCGCGGCCATGGTAACCATCTTCAAGAAGGAATGGGCCCCCGTGACGGCGCCGATCTACGCGGCGCTCGAAGGGCTCGCGATCGGTGGCCTGTCGGTCCTGTTCGAGATGCAGTACAAGGGCATCGTGATCCAGGCGGTCGCGCTCACGTTCGGGACGATGCTGTGCATGCTGGTGGCGTACCGCAGCGGGCTCATCAAGGTCACGAACAAGTTCCGCCTCGGCGTGGTCGCCGCGATGGGCGCGATTCTCCTCGTCCGAGTCGTGGCGATGGTGCTCTCGATGTTCCACGTCACCGTGCCGTTCATGTACGGCGGCGGCACGGGCGCGCTCATCGTGAGCCTCGTGATCGTCACGGTCGCGGCGTTGAACCTGGTGCTGAGCTTCGATTTCATCGAGCAGGCGGCAAGCGCCGGCGCCCCGAAATGGGTCGAGTGGTACTCGGCGTTCGGGATGATGGTCTCGCTGATCTGGCTCTACCTTGAAATCCTGCGGCTGCTGGGGAACGCGCGGCGCCGCTAAGACGTCGAGAAGCACCGTCAAGGCAAGACGTTAAAGAGAAACGTCCAGGAGAACCGTATACGGTTTCCCTGGACGTTTTGGCGGCCGCCGGACAGGCTCGGCGCCGCTTTCACCGCACCCGCAACGCGTTGAGAATGACCCCCGCGTCGAGCGCCTCCTGCATCACCGCTCCCGCCGCCGGCGTAATCAGCCCGAAGCTCGCGATCACCATCAGCACGAAACTCAGCCCCAGTCCCACGATGATGCTCTCGAGCGCGATGCGACGCATGCGGCGCGAAATCGCCACCGCGTCACCAACGCGCGCGATGTCATCCACGAGCAGGACAACGTCCGCGGCCTCGGCCGAGATCGCCGTCCCGTGCGCGCCGAGCGCGACGCCGACCGTGGCGGCGGCGAGCGCGGGCGCGTCGTTGATGCCGTCCCCCACCATCACCACCCCGCCGAAGCGGCGTTTCAGTTCCACAATGGCGGCCACTTTGTCTCCGGGAAGGAGATTGGCACGAACGGTGCGGATCCCTGCCTGTGCCGCGATCGCTTCGGCGCTCGATGCGCGATCGCCGGTAAGCATGACCGTTTCGGCGACGCCCAGGACCGCGAGCCGCTGTAGCAGCGAGGGGACCTGATGTCTGAGGCGGTCGGCGAACGCGATCGTGCCGGCCACCTGCCCATCGACGCCGACGAACGCCGTCGTCCGGTCATCGGCAACCGGCGCCACGACGAGGCCCTGCTCCTCGAGAAATCCCGCCGATCCTACGGCCACGTGGTGTCCCTCAACCGTCCCCATCACTCCCGAACCCGGCACCTCGACAAAATCACTGGCCACCGGGGGGCGGAGATCGACCGCCGCCTCGCTCACGGCCTTTCCGAGGTGGTGCGACGAGAGCTGCTCCACCGAAGCGGCGAGACGTAGCATTTCGTTTTTCGGCAGGCCGTTCAACGTGGCGACGCGCTCCACCGTCGGCCTGCCGAGGGTGAGCGTCCCCGTCTTGTCGAATACGAAGACGCGCGCCCGGCCCAGCTGCTCAATGGCGGCCCCCGTCTTCACGATCACACCGGCGTCTGCCGCCCTCGAGATGGCTGCGATGACCGCGACCGGGGTCGCGAGAATCAGGGGGCACGGCGTCGCGACCACCAGAACTGCGAGGATGTTGTTCGGATCCCCCGTCACGAGCCACGCGAATCCGCATACGATGAGCGTCATCGGGGTGAACCAGACCGCGAATCGATCCGCGAGACGCTGCAGCGGCGGCTTTTCGAGGCGGGCACGCTCGACGAGGCGCACAATCTGCTGATACTGGCTCGCTGCGGCGGGCCGGGCCGCGCAAACGTGCAGCGCCCCCTCGAGGTTCACGCTCCCCGAGAGCAGCGATTGTCCGGGAAGCGCGCGAATCGGAAGCGGCTCACCCGTGAGGGCCGACTGATCGACGGACGAGATCCCGTCCGTGACTTTACAGTCGACGGGCACCAAGTCGCCCGGCCGAACCAGCAGAACGTCGCCGATGCGAATCTCCTGCACCGGGACCTCGACCACCGATCCGTCCTGCACGCGATGGCCGATCTTCGGAGCGCGCGCGAGCAGAGCCTCGAGCGACTGCGAGGCGCGCCCCATCGCATAGCGCTCGAGCGCTTCCCCGCCCGACTGCATCAGCACGATGACGACGCCCGCAAAGTACTGGCCGAGCAGCAGGGCGGTGATGATGGCCAGCATCGCCACGACGTCCGCGGCGAAGCGGCCGCGGATCATGCCGCGCAGCGTCTGCAATACGAGCGGCGTCCCGCCGACGACCAGCGTGACCAGATCGATGCGGTTCGCAACCGTGGGGGCGTGAAACAAAAAGCGGGCACCGAGCCCGCTCAGGAGACCGAGGCCCGCGAGCAACGGAAGTGGATACGCTCGCAGGAGCTTCATCTTACACTTCCCCCTTCCCGCTTCCGTTCCCCTTCAGGCCGCTGCCGGCGCGGGGATCTCCACTTCCAGCCGCACGCTGCTGCCGTTGCGGTTCGAGGCGCGTGCCGCCCCGCCATGCAGCTCGGCAATTGCCGCGACCAGGGCGAGCCCCAACCCGGGGCCGCCGCCGGCCCGCGTCCGCGACTGGTCCGCGCGAAAGAACGGCTCGAAAATGTGCGGCAGGTCCGCGGAAGGGATCGCGGAGCCCGTATTCTCGACTCCGAACCGGACGCCGCGCGTGGCGGGGGCCGCCGGCTCGGTCGTGACGCGGATGCGCCCGCCCTCCGGCGTGTACTTCACCGCGTTATCGAGCAGGTGATCGAGCGCGCGCGACACGAGCTCCGGGTCGAGCGCCACGTCCTGGACGGCCCGATCGAGCGACTCGTCGAGTCGCAGATCCTTCTCTTCCAGCCGGCGGCGCACCTGCGCGACGCTGGCCCGCACCAGCGCGTTGGGATCGGTGGGGACGCGATGCGGCTCGACTTGATGACTCTCGGCGCGCGTAATGAGCAGCAGGTCGTCGCTCATCGCGCTGAGATGGGCGATTTCCTCGAGCGCGCTCCTCAATACCAGCTGATACTCGCGCGGCGATCGATCGGTGCGCAACGCGACCTCGATCTCGCCGCGCAATGCCGTGAGCGGCGTGCGCAGCTCATGCCCCACGTCGGCCGTAAGACGGCGTTGCGTTCGGAAGGCGTTGTCGAGCCGCTCGAGCATGCGATTGAGCACGGCCACGAGCCCGCGGTACTCGTCGGTTCCGGCATGTGCCGCAATGCGCCGCGACAGCGTCCCGGCTTCGATCTGCGTCGCCTGCCGGGTAATCTCGAGGACGGGCTCAACCGCGGAGCCCACGAAATTCCAGCCGCCCACGAGCGTCGCCACGGTGCCGAGCACCACCACGCCTGCAAGCGCGAGGAGCACGAGGTTTTCGGTGTGATGCAGCGGGCCGAGGTATGCCGCGACCTGCATCACCTGCTGGGCTCCGGTGCCGGCTTCGGGGACGATCCCATAAAGGCTTCGGACCGGCTGGCCCTTCCAGAGACCGTCGACCCAAATCGGCGACCCGACGCGGGCGCGCTCGAGCGCCGCCGAATCAACGGGGAGGTCGCTCGCGATCAGGGGGAACGCGCGGATCAGCTCCCCGGAAGGCCGGCGCAGCGCGGCGTAGCGGTTCACGGTGCGCGCATAGGCCGCCGGATCCGCGGAGGTCAGCAAGTCGGAAATCGAAGGGGGGGATCCGTTCTCGACCTGGCCCGCCACGAGCACTTCGGCCCCGGCCAGCGCCTGGTCGAACTGCTTGTGCATGAGATACGACATGCCGAGGAACAACGCTCCCGACACGAGCGCCAGTCCGGCGGCCATCGTCGCCGCGAACCGCACGGCGAGTGTCCGCCGGAGCGACTGCGTCATTCGTCTTCCTGATCGCCGGATTGCAGCCGGAACCCGACTCCGCGCACGGTGCGCAGGAGCTCCACGTGCGCCGCCTCGTGCAGCTTGCGGCGGAGATTCCCCACGTGCACGTCGACCACGTTGCTCTCCGGGTCGAAGTGCAGGTCCCACACTTTCTCGAGCAGCTCCGTGCGGCGCACGACCTCTTCGGGGCGCAGCAGGAAGTGCTCGAGCAGCTGAAACTCCTTCGGGGTCAGATCGAGCTTCTT
This sequence comes from Gemmatimonadales bacterium, assembly GCA_035517615.1. Taxonomy (GTDB): domain Bacteria; phylum Gemmatimonadota; class Gemmatimonadetes; order Gemmatimonadales; family GWC2-71-9; genus AG25. The sequence continues at coordinate 98,754 of DATIYM010000007.1, read as the reverse complement.
GCCGTTCACCTTCGCCTTGTGCTTCAAGCGGTCGAGCTCGACCGGCCCGTAGCTCAAGAGCTCCGTTCGACTGGCTCCGCCCCGCCGGACGAGCGCACGCACCCGGGCGAGCAGCTCGTCGAACTTGAAGGGCTTGGTGAGGTAATCGTCGGCGCCGGCGTCGAGGCCCCGGACCACATCTTCGGTCGTGTCGCGCGCGGTGAGCATGAGAATCGGCGTCTTCCGCCCCTCGCGCCGCAGCTCGCTCGCGATCTGAAGCCCGGTTTTCTTGGGGAGCATGACATCGAGCACAACCAGGTCGTACTCGTACACATGCGCATTCATGGTCGCCTGCTCGCCGTCGAGCGCGACGTCCACCGCATACCCCTCTTCGCGCAAACCCTGCTCGATGAAGCCGGCAACTTTGCGATCGTCTTCGACCACGAGAATTTTCATGAGATCAGCCTAAGGGGTTCCATTTGAACCGGCGCTAAAGCATTTCTGAGGAATTCTTCATGCAGCGGACACCGGCAGGGTGAGGGTGAACGCCGCTCCCGCGCCGGGGGCGCTCTCCACGGTCAGCCGGCCCCCCAACACTTCCGCCAGGCGGCGCGACACGGGAAGCCCAAGCCCGGTGCCCAAACCGGAATGTGGATCGAACCGCTCGAAGGGCTCGAAGATGCGGCTCTGCAGCTCGAGTGGAATGCCGGGGCCCTGATCCCGCACGCAAAACAGGACCTCGCCATTCTGCGACTCAGCGCGTACGGTGATCGTGCCCCCTTCCGGACTGTGGCGGATCGCGTTGCTCATCAGGTTGACGAGAATCTGCTCCAGGCGCACGGGATCGGTACGCACCAGGGCGATGCCGTTCGCGTACTCTTCGTGCAGCAGGATCCGCTTCGCCTCCGCGGCCGGACGCACGTTCGCGAGCACCCGGCCGATCTCGCCGTGCACATCGAGATCGCGGAATACGGGGCGCACTTTCCCCGCATCGAGTCGGGTGAGATCGAGAAAATTGTTGAGCAGTGTGATGGTCCGTTCCGCGGCTTCGTAGACCTCCTGAGCCGCCTGGCCCTTCGATTCCGGGCTTCCCTTGCCGCGCACGAGCCGCTCCGCCCAGCCATACACGCCGGTGAGCGCGTTGCGTAGCTCATGGTTCATCATCGCGAAGAACAGATCGCGCTGGCGCTGCATGCCCTGCACCTGCTGCAACAATTCCTGTCTTTTCTCGTGGAGTCGCGCGTTTTCAACCGCCACAGCCGCCTTGGCCGCGAGGAAGACGGCGATCGCCTCGTCTTCGCCGGTGAATTCAGTCCCTCCAACCTTTTCGGTGAGATACAGGTTGCCGAATACGCAACCCTGCACAGCCACCGGGACGCCGAGAAACGATTGCATCGGCGGATGATTGGGCGGGAATCCGAAGCGCTGGGGGTGGTGTTTGATATCGGCGGAACGAATCGGATGGGGCTCGCGGATCACGAGACCGAGCAACCCGCGACCACTCGGCAGGTCGCCGATATGCGCGCGCTCGGCGTCCGAGAGGCCAGAAGTAACGAACTCGGACAGGCCCTTCCCGTCGGCCGACAGCACGCCCAGGGCAGCGTACTTGGCACCGACCACTTCTCGAGCGGAGTCGACCACCCGCTGCAGCACCGCCGCGAGCGTGTGCTCCGAGAAGATCGCGACGCCGGCATCGAGCAGCAGCTCGAACCGGCGGCGAACGCGTGCCACCTCAGTGGAATCGTTCCCCTGCACACTCCAAAAATACGTCGTCGCAGGCGATTATGTCTTGGCGCGCGCCACGGCCGAGACGATGTCGCTCTGCGAGATCACGCCCACCAGGGCTCCCTCCACCTCGACGAACAGCCGTTGCACGTCGAAATAGAGCATTTGTTTCGCCGCTTCCTGAACCGAGATTTCCGGGCCGATGGTCGGCGGCCAGGCGGACATGATCTCCAGCACGGTCGTGTGCTCGAACAGTATATCCCGTTCCTGCTGCCCCGCAAACGTGGCCTCCGCGTTCAGAATATCCTTGGTCGAGATCACGCCGACAGCGCGTCCAAACCGGTCGATTACCGGAAGCGCCGATACCTGCGCTTCCGCCAAGGCGTCCACGGCATCGCCTATGGTGGAATCGACACTGATCGTCTTCAACTCGGTGTGCATCAGCTCCGCGACGTTCATGGCACCGCTCCCTCCCCTGTGTCCGATCGGAATATCCGTCCGTCGCCATGAAGTCGAGATGAACCCCGCCTCTAGAATTCTTGGAGCAATCATCACGTTCGCTTCATCGTGCGCGCGCGAAGTTCAGGACACGAAGACGATGTGAGGAACTTCTTCCGGAGGGCATTATGGCGTGGAAACCCATTGTGGTCGGTATCGACAGCTCGCCGGAGGCGGCATGGGCTGGCGCGGTCGGCGCCAACTTGGCGAACACCGCGGGAACGAGCTGCCAGCTCGTTCACGCCGCGCGTGACGTATTGACCGCCTTCGCGATGGCGGAACTGCCGGAGCAGGCGCAGGAATTGAGCGAATCGCACCTGGCCCAGGCGAAGGACGAAGTGCAGCATGGACTGTGGGGAATCGTTCCACCCGAGCTTGCGGAGCACCTCATGATTCGTCCCGGGCGTCCGACCTGGGTGCTGAAGGAAGTCGCGACCGAGCTCGATGCCGGATTGATCGTGCTCGGCGGCAAACATCATACGCTGCTCGAGCGCTGGTTCGCGGGAAGCACCGCCCTGAATGTTGCGCGCACCACCGACGTGCCGCTGTTCGTAACGGGCGGGCTGCGCGCGCCGATTCGGCGGATTCTCGTGGCCGCGGATCAGTCCTATGCGGCGCAGCCGACGATCAAGACCGCGGAGCGGTTCGCGACGCTGCTGGGAGCCGAGCTGCGCGTCATGTGCGCGTTCGAGCCGCTGCCGATCCTTCCGGACGCGCCGACCTACGACGTGGAGTCGTATTACACCCTGCTGGACGAGCACGTGAAGCGCGAGGTGTGGCCGCTGGTGCTCGATCCCAGCGCCGAGAAGATCACGCGGCACGGACTCGCGTTCGACGCGATCGCGCGCGAAGTTGCCGACTGGCACGCGGACCTGCTCGTTGTAGGCTCGCATGGCAAGGGCTTCGTCGATCGCCTCTTGATCGGCAGCGTCACCGAACGGCTCTTGAATCAGCTGCCCACATCATTGCTCGTGGTGCCGGCCCATGCGCCGGTGACGGTCAAGGCAGCGGAGAGAAGCGGAGTATCGAGGGCGGAGCCGGCATTTACATAGAGATTCGGGAAGGGGGAAGGTACCCGGCGGTGTATTACGCCTCTTCCTTCCCTCTTCCCCCCAGAACTCTCCAACACGCCTTCGCGATCATCCAATCCTCTTCCGCGCGAATGATCAGCACGCGGACTCTCGACGCCGTCGACTGGATCTCGGCATCGGCCGGCGACGCAGCATTCTGCTCGTGATCGAGCTCGACCCCGAGGTGCGCGAGCCCCGCACAGGCTGCTGCGCGCACCTCCGCCGCGTGCTCTCCCACCCCGGCCGTAAACACGAGCGCATCGAGACCGCCGAGACTGGCGGTCATCGATGCGATTCCCGCACGCAGCCGATGCACGTAGATGTCGAAGGCCAGCGTGGCCTGTTCATGGCCCGCGCGGCGAGCCGCGAGCACGCGTCGCATGTCGCCCGAAACTCCGGATACGCCGAGCAGGCCTGACTGCGTATTGAGAACTACGTCAAGTTGAGACGCGTCGAGAGAGGATCGCCGGAGCAGATACGTGAGAATTCCCGGATCGATCGACCCCGAGCGCGTGCCCATCATCAGGCCATCGACCGGAGTGAATCCCATGGTGGTGTCGATGCTCGTGCCGTCTCGAATGGCGGCCAGCGAGCACCCGTTTCCCAGATGGCAGACGACCACCCGGCGGGACCCTTCCGCCCCGAGCCGCGCGGCTACGCGCTCCGCGCAGTACTGATGATTGATGCCGTGAAATCCGTAGCGCCTGATTCCAGTCCTGAACCAATCGTACGGGCCGGGATACACCGCGGCGGCGAGAGGAAGATGCCGATGAAACGCAGTATCGAAGACAGCGACTTGCGGGACTGGCCCGAGAAGACGCTCGACTGCGGCGATCCCGTCCAGCGCGGCGCGATTGTGCAGCGGAGCGTACTCCGCGACGCGCGCGATCTCGGCTTTGACGGTCTCGGTGATGCAAACAGGATCATCGTAATTCGGCCCCCCGTGCACCACGCGATGGCCCACCACGTCGATCGTCCGAGGAGAAGGAACGTGCTCGAGAATCTGGGCTACCGCGGCACCGTGGCTCCCGGGTGCTTCGCCCCATTCGAGGTTCCGTTCCCACACGGGCGGCGGCGGGTTGGACTCGGGTGGTCCCTCAAATTCATACACACGGCTCTTCTGGCTGCTCGACCCGAGATTCAGGACGAGAGTTCTCAATAGCGCCACGTCCAATCACGGATCTCGGGCGGATCCTCGCCGCGATCGCAGATGTAGGCGCGGTGCTCGAGCAGCCGCTCCTCCACGAACCGGCGGAAGCGCGGCGCATTGGCGGCAAACCGGCTGGCGCGCTCTACCGCATCGAGCGCCAGATGATATCGATCCAGCTCGTTCAACACGGTCATGTCGAATGGCGTCGTCGTGGTGCCTTCTTCACGATAGCCGTGTACGTGGAAGCTGTCGTGATTCGTCCGCCGGTACGTGAGGCGATGAATCAGCGCCGGATAACCGTGATACGCGAAGATGACAGGCCGGTCGCGCGTGAACATGGCGTCGAACCTGTCGTCGTCGATTCCGTGGGGGTGTTGGCTCGGCGGCTCCAGGGCCATCAGATCCACTACGTTCACGACGCGGATCCGCATGTCGGGATAGTGCTGGCGTAGCAGGTCGACGGCAGCCAGCGTTTCCGCGGTGGGAATGTCGCCGGCGCAGGCCATGACCACATCGGGCTCGCGACCGCCGTCGGTGCCGGCCCACGCCCAGACGCCCGCGCCCACGCGGCAATGCTCGATCGCGGCGTCCATGGGGAGCCACTGCAGCGCCGGCTGTTTCCCGGCCACGATCACGTTCACGTAGTGCCGGCTGCGCAAGCAGTGGTCGACGACGGACAATAGCGTGTTCGCATCGGGCGGCAGGTAGACCCGAACCACGTCCGCGCGCTTGTTGACGACGTGATCGATGAAGCCGGGGTCCTGGTGGCTGAAGCCGTTGTGATCCTGGCGCCAGACGTGCGAGGTCAGGAGATAATTCAGCGAGGCGATCGGCTTTCGCCACGGGATGTTGCGGCTCACCTTGAGCCACTTGGCGTGCTGATTGAACATCGCGTCCACGATGTGCGTGAACGCCTCGTAGCACGAGAACAGCCCGTGTCGGCCCGTGAGCAGGTACCCCTCGAGCCAACCCTCGCACAGGTGCTCGCTCAAGACCTCCATGACCCGGCCGTCGGGCGCGAGATGCTCGTCGGTGGGAATGATCGGTTCGAGCCAGGTCTTGTCCGTCACTTCATAGACTGCCTCGAGCCGGTTCGAGGCGGTCTCGTCCGGCCCGAACAACCGGAAATTTCTCGTGTTCTGCCGCATCACGTCGCGTAACAGCGTACCGGTCACGCGCGTGGCTTCCGCCAGGACGGTCCCCGGCTGCGGAACCGAAACCGCATACTCTCGGAAATCCGGCAGGCGAAGCGGCTCGAGCAGCAGGCCCCCATTCGCGTGCGGATTGGCGCTCATCCGCCGCGTGCCCTCGGGCGCGAGGGCAAGGAGCTCGGGGATCAGACGCCCGCTCGGGTCGAACAGCTCGTCGGGCCGATAGCTCCGCATCCAATCTTCGAGAATGCGCAGGTGCTCGGGATGGGCAGCCGGATCGGACACGGGCACCTGATGCGAGCGCCACGTTCCCTCCACGGGCTTGCCATCCACGAACTTGGGTCCGGTCCACCCCTTGGGAGAGCGCAACACGATCATCGGCCACTCAGGCCGCCCCTGCGCTTCACCCGCCCGCGCGGCTCGCTCGATCTCCCGGATGCGCTCAATGATCGCGTCCAGCGTGGCCGCCATTCGTTGGTGCATCTCGTCGGGGTCGTCGCCTTCGACAAAGCGCGGCTCCCAGCCGTACCCGGTGAATAGCTGCTGCAGCTCGGCATCGGACATCCGTCCCAGCACAGTGGGGTTCGCGATCTTGTATCCATTCAAATGCAGAATCGGGATTACGGCGCCGTCGCGCGCGGGATTGAGGAACTTGCTCGAGTGCCAGCTCGTGGCCAGCGGGCCGGTCTCGGCCTCACCGTCGCCAACCACGCAGCAGACCGTGAGACCGGGATTGTCGAACGCGGCGCCGAACGCATGCATGAGCGAGTATCCCAGCTCCCCGCCCTCATGAATCGAACCGGGGGTTTCGGGAGCGGCGTGGCTCGGGATGCCGCCGGGAAAGGAAAACTGTTTGAACAGCTTCTGCAGTCCCGCGACGTCCGGGGTGATATCCGGATACCGCTCAGTGTAGGTGCCCTCGAGATACGCGTTCGCGACCATCCCGGGGCCACCGTGACCGGGGCCGGCGATGTAGATCGCGTCGAGATTGTATTTCTTGATGACGCGGTTGAAATGCACGTAGATGAAGTTCAGGCCTGGCGTCGTTCCCCAATGGCCGAGGAGCCGCGGCTTCACGTGCTGCACGCGCAGCGGCTCCCGTAACAGCGGATTCGCGAGCAGATAGATCTGCCCGACGGAGAGGTAATTCGCGGCGCGCCAGTACGCGTCCGTGGCACGCGCCTCGTCGGCCGTCAAGGGTCCAGTGACGTTCGTCTCGACGGCCGTCATCGCCTAAAACGCGAGCTCCGGTTCTTCGGATACGACTTCCAATTCATCCTCGACCTTTGCGACGCCGGGCGCGCCCCACGCGGCTGCTTCGATCAGCGCACGGTCCGACCAGGAATGCACCTTCCCGCGAAGCGTTACTACGCTGCCGTCGGCTGCTACTTCGACATCCTGCGCATCGCGTGTCGCGAGATCGGCACGCCGCTTGAGCGCCGCGGTGATACGCTCCCGGATTTGCCCGGCCGGCGTACGGGGCTTCACCGCGATCAGGTTGCTCACACCACGCACGCCGAGTACCGGTTGCACGGCCGCTTCCGCCGCCACCCGTTGATACTGCCACTCGACCGTGCCATTCAACTCGATCCACCCGTCCACGACCCGCACCTGGATCTTATCCCGAGGAATCGTTGCATTCCACTGTAACAATCGCGTGACCGCCTGCGTGATCTCGGCGTCGCTGCGGCGATTGGCGATTGGAACGACCACGTCGAGCGCGTTCTTCACGCTGCGCACATCCCTGACCCGGTGCGACACGGCCTCGGCCGCGACCTTCTGTGCATAGCTCGTCACCGTCCCCTGCAGCGTTACCGCGCCATCATCCGTGAAAACACTAATGTGCGCGGGATGGAGCGATGGCTCCCCGCCCAGCTCGTCCCGTACCCGTCGTTTCAGCTCGAGTTCGCTTTGCATGGCACCCTCCTCTACTGGTTCGTGCTCTCGCCTAGGAGTGTGCGCGCGGCGCGTTAAAGTGGATATGAAGGAACTTGCAAGAACCATGCATCCCGTGCCCGACGCCGGTAATGGGCGATCAGACAACGCTGCGGGGCTGGAGCATTGAGCGCCGGGTCACGCGGGTCAGCGAACGGGGCACAGCGGGATCAGAACGGGGGAAAGGCGCGGGCTCGGGAGCCGCGAGGCGCCCGCAGACGCCCGGAATCGCGTCAGGGTTTAGCGATATGGAATCGATTCCGATCTTGACCAGCCAGCTTGCGAACTCCGGATAATCGCTCGGCGCCTGGCCGCAGATGCCCACCTTGCGCCCTTTCTCGTGCGCCGCGCGGATCACCTGGTCGATCAACCGTTTGACGCCCGGATCGCGCTCATCGAACAGGTGCGCCAGGAGGCTCGAATCGCGATCGACGCCCAGCGTGAGCTGCGTCAGGTCGTTCGATCCGATCGAGAAGCCGTCGAACAGCTCACTGAATTGATCGGCGAGCACGACATTGTTCGGGATCTCGCACATCACGTAGACCTCGAGACCCGACTCCCCGCGGCGCAGTCCGTTGTGCTCGAGTTCGGCGACCACGCGGCGACCTTCCTCGAGCGTCCGGCAGAAGGGGATCATGACGATCACGTTGCGGAGGCCCATCTCTTCGCGCACGCGGCGAACCGCCGCGCACTCCAAGGCGAAGCCCTCCCGATACCGCTCGTCGTAGTAGCGTGAGGCTCCGCGGAAGCCGATCATCGGGTTCGCCTCGACGGGTTCGAACGCCGCGCCACCAACGAGGCTTGCGTATTCGTTCGTCTTGAAGTCCGAAAATCGCACGATCACGGGACGAGGATAGAACGCAGCCGCGATCTGCCCCACCCCTGCGGCCAGCCGGTCCACGAAGAATTCGGCGGGTGACCCGAACCCCGCAGCGCGCTCCCGGATGGCCGCCTGGACGTCGCCATCGAGGACGCGCTCGGGATGCGCCGCGGCAAGAGGATGCATGCCGATCCAAGTCGAAACGATGAACTCGATGCGCGCGAGTCCGACGCCGGCGCTGGGGAGCCGCGAGAGCTGATATGCGCTCTCGGGGTTGCCGAGGTTCATCATGAGCGACACCGGCGGCCGGGGCAGCGTCGCGGGGTCGATTTCCCGTCGCTCGAAACGCAACAGTCCCTCGTACACCTTCCCCTCGTCGCCGGTCGCGCAGGACACGGTTACGGGACGCCCCGTTTCGAGCACCTCCGTCGCCTTCCCCGTCCCGACGACGCACGGAATCCCGAGCTCGCGGGAAACGATCGCGGCGTGACACGTGCGCCCGCCCTCGTTCGTCACTACCGCCGCGGCCCGCTTCAAGACCGGTTCCCAAGCCGGATCGGTCATGCGCGCGACCAGGACCTCTCCCTGGTGGAACTGATCGAGGTCCGCCGGTGAATGCATGACCCGCGTCGGCCCGGCGGCAATCTTCCCACCCACGCTCTTCCCTTCGAGCAGGACGCGACCGGGGTCGTGCAACGTGTACAGGTCGATTACCGGGTTCGAGACTTGGGCGTGTGCCGTCTCCGGCCTGGCCTGAAGGACGTACAACTGGCCGAGGCGGCCGTCCTTGGCCCACTCGATGTCCATGGGTGTGCGCCGACCGGCCCTGGCCGAATAATGGTCCTCGATGAGCATGCCCCAGCGCGCGAGTTGGAGGACCTCGTCATCCGAGAGGACGAGGCGCGCGCGGTCCGCATCGGGCACGCGGACCTCTTCCACCGATTTCACCCCGCCCGTGGCGTAAACGAGTTTCAGGTTCTTGGTGCCCCGCTCCCGGCGAATGATGGAACGGAACCCGCGCGCGAGGGTCGGCTTGTGCACCCAGTATTCATCCGGCTGGACCCGCCCCTGGACGACCGTCTCGGCGATCCCCCAAGCGCCCGTGATCAGGACGACGTCGGGGAATCCCGATTCCGTGTCGAGCGTGAACATCACGCCGGCGGAGGCGAGATCACTGCGGACCATCTTCTGAACCCCGACCGACAACGCCACGTCGCGGTGGGCGAACCCGTGCTCCACGCGGTACACGATCGCGCGGTCGGTGAACAGCGACGCGAAACAGCATCGCACGGCGGTGTCGAGATGCGTCATGCCGCGCACGTTGAGAAACGTCTCGTGCTGGCCCGCGAACGATGCGCCGGGCAGGTCCTCGGCGGTGGCGCTGGACCGCACGGCGACATCGGTCGCTGCTTCACCGTATTGCCCCGACAGGGCGGCATAGGCTGCATGGATCTGCTCGGCAATGACGTGTGGTAGGGGGGCCGCTGCCACACGTTCACGAATCTGTTCGCCGACCCGGGCCAGCGCCCGAACGTCGGTCACGTCGAGCCGCTCGAGGAGGGTGTAGATCTCGTCCGCCACTCCCGCGGCCGCGAGCGTGGCGCGGAACGCAGCGCCAGTGATCGCGAATCCGTGAGGGACCGCCACGCCTTTGGATTCGAGATTGCGCAGCAGCTCGCCAAGCGAGGCGTTTTTCCCGCCGACACTCGAAACATCCGCGAGCGTGACTTCGCGAAGTGGCATGACGTAGCGGGGCGAAGCAGCTGGCGTGGCTATCATCGGACCCACCGCAGAATGTCTGGAGGCTTGCGCGATACAGGCGGCGCGATGTCCGCCGGGACTCCCACGATGATTGGCGCTACGGCAGTGACATCGGCCGGAATGCCGAGTTCGCGCTTCACCTCCGCGGCATTCAACAGCGGGACCGCGAACCCGATACAGCAAGTTCCGAGTCCGAGCGCGTCCGCCGCCAGCATCAGGTTCTCGCCGGCGAGCCAGCAATCGGCGACCACGAACGCTCCCAGGGGCTTTCCGCAGATTACGATCAACGTTCCGGCCCCATGGAAGATGTCGCCGCCTGCCGCGACGAGTCGGGTCAGCCCGGCATCCGGCTTGACCATCGCGACAGCGCGATTCGAGTAGCGCTCGAGGACGGCGCGGTCCTGAATCACGACGAACGTCCAGGGCTCGAGATGCATCGCCGTGGGAGCCTGCACAGCGGCCGCGAGCAAGGTGCGGATGGTCTGCTCATCGATCCGGTCCGGGCCAAAGGAGCGCACCGCGCGGCGGTGATAAATGGTCTCGAGGACTGCCTGATCGCGACCCGTGACCTGGTCCATCAGATGACCCGTGTGGAAGAGGGTAGTGCGACCGGCGTGCTCGGCGCGCCGCTGAACGCGAACGCCACCAGGCGGAAGCTCAGCGCGTAGACCCCGCTCTCGATGATGGCGATCAGCAGGCCGCGCTCGGCTTCCGCGCCGCGCCCTACCCAAGCGAGTACCGTGACGAGCGCGCCCACAGCCCAGCCGCTCAAGAAGATCCAGCGCCAGTTCGCAGCGCCGCTCCGGAACCAGCAATACGACCACGCGAGGGCAATACCCACAAGCGTGCCCTGGAAGCCGAGGAGAGCAGCCCAGTCCCCTGCCAACGCCGCCCCAACAACCAGGGCGCTGGGCGCAAATGCGCCAAGCCAGAACGCGGCGATGCGCGTTCCCGTCATCATCGAGCTCTCGACTCTCCTCTGGACGCCGGCAGAACCATTCACGGCCCGTCCTCCTGGTAATGGCAGGGTATCGATTAGGGCCTGAAGACGATCCAAACGCAACGGGAAGAGAGCTTCATCGGAAACGTTCGTATGATCCTCAGCGCCCGTTCATTCCCGCGGTGACAAGATTCGGTCGTGCAATACAGGAGGAAGCCATGACCACTCGGGAAGTCATGATCTCAGCCAACGGAATTGCCCTTCCCGGTACGCTATCGCTGCCACAAGGCGGCCAGCGGGTCGTACTATTTGCGCACGGCAGCGGCTCGAGCCGCCTGAGCCCCAGGAATCAGTTCGTCGCCGAGGCCTTGCAGGGCGCCGGGATCGGGACGCTGCTGTTTGATCTGCTCACGGACTTGGAAGCCGACAATCGCCGGAATGTGTTTGCCATTGATCTGCTGGCGGAGCGCTTGGACCAGGCGCGTCGCTGGATCGTCTCCGAAACCGGGATCGACCCCGCGGGCCTCGGCTACTTCGGGGCCTCGACCGGCGCGGCGGCGGCTCTCGTGGCCGCGGCGGACAACCCGGGGACCGTCAGCGCGATCGTGTCGCGCGGCGGTCGTCCCGATCTGGCAGGAGAGGCATTGGGTCGCGTGACCGCGCCGACGCTGCTCATCGTCGGCGGAAACGATTGGGATGTGCTGGAATTGAACGAGGATGCGCTCGAGCGGCTCCGGTGCTCGAAACGGCTGATCGTCGTTCCTGGCGCGACGCATCTGTTCGAAGAATCGGGAACCCTGGAGCAGGTGGCGACGTTTGCGAGCGACTGGTTCACGACCCATCTCACGGGTCGCGCATCGATCCAATCGGGACATGCCTTGCGGTAAGGCGGCGTGCCCGTTCACCGACACGAGGAATGACATGCCTTTGACAAAAGCGCAACGCAAGCACCTGGAGCGAAGACTGCTGGAAGAGCGCGATCGGGTGACGCGGTCGCTCGCTCGTTACGCCGCCGAGACACGCGAAACGATCCAGGAAGAAACCGGGGAGCTTTCCACATTGCGATCACACCTGGCGGATCTCGGGACCGACACGGCCGACCGCGAGCTGGACGCTTCCAATGCGGCCCGTCAGACGAATGAGTTGGCGGAAATCGACGCCGCACTCGAGCGCCTGTACAACAAGCCTGCTGAATTTGGAGTTTGCGAGCGGGCAGGCGAGCCGATTCCGTTCGAGCGGCTCGACGTCCTGCCCTGGGCGCGCACCTGCCTCGCGCACGCGGCCTGAGCGGGGGAACCGTGCGCGAGGTGCAGAAGTCGATTCGGACGATTACTCGGCCGCCCGGCGCCGCGCGCGACGAATCGCGATAGTCGCCGCGGTAGCGGCGCCCGCCACGAGCGCGGCCTTCCCCACCACCTTGAGTGCCCGCTTCGTCGCCCGCCGGCGCTGGCGCCGCCTCGCCGCCTTCCCCGCCTCGACAATGGCCGCATCGGCCGCCACCACGAGCTGCTGCGCCGCCCGCTGAGCGGCACGCTTTCCTTCTGTGCGAGCCTGGTCTACCGCTCGCTCGGCCGCTTCCCTCAGAACCTTCTTTGTAATCGCCATGGCTAGTCTCCCGCGTGCTGGATTGCCGAACATCACCAATCATCACTCCAACGACCATTGATCCATCGCATTAATCATAGCGCACCGCGCGAAGCAAGGTTCGGGCCGCCTTCACTGCGTGGCGGATGTGGGTGGCTCGGGGCGGAGCACGAGATCAAAGCCCATCCAGAGCTGCTTCCAGATCCCCATCCCGACGCCAAGCGCCATGGCCTGCTTCGAGATCCCGTACTTGCTCCACAACTCGTTGGCGGTCATGTACCAGCGCCCCCGCACGCGTAGCATCCCGTTCTCATGCCAGGAGAGCAGGTGGACGGCAATGGGCGTGGATTTGCCGTGCAGCATCAACTCTCCCACCGCCAGCGCCGCCGTCGTATCGCCCGCACGCTTCACATCCATAATCTCGTCGATGTTGAAGACGATCTGGGGGTACTTGTCGGTCTCGAGGACGCTCGAGCGCGTGAACTCATCCCGCTGCTTCTCGCCGCTCACCAAGGCGGCCGCGTCGACGACGATCCGCCCCTGCGTCTCCGCCCACGTCGCGGTGTCCGGGGTCATGAGCTCACCATGCACGGCCTCGGTGCACACCGGCCGGACACGAATGCGCTGGAGCAGCGGAATGTGGACCGTATCCTCGGGCGGGAAATCGAACATATGCTCGTCGACGCCCATCCCCGAGCTGCGTCCTTCGCCAGGCAGCCATGACGGATCGAGCGGGCACGTGGTCGCCCAAAGATGTTTCATGTGGGGATTCACCTGCCACCACACCAGACTCGTGCGCGGGTCCACCGTGTAGTGCCGTACGTCGGCGCTCCCACTCTGCGTGCTCTGGGCACGAGCGACTCCGGCCAGAGCGAGCAAAAATCCGCTGCCCGCAAAAAGGATCATGGACACCACCCGCCGTCCTGCGTGCTTCCCGTTCATAACCGCCTCCGTAGGTTGCTTCGCTTATCCTCAAGCCTATCGGGAGCATCTGAGGAGTCCGTGAACCCCGCGTGAAGAACCGCTGCAGCGCGGGATGAGCCGGACCTACGAGATCGGCCGCTCGGTGCCGAACGTCTGGGGTGGTCCCTCAGGACCCTCGTTCAAGAACGCTATCAGACGGTCGGTAAGTACGTCGATGCCCGGGCTCCCCGTCTGGCCGCTGACGGTGTACGCCGTCAGCCCGTTCTCGCAATCGATCAGGGCGAGCACCGTGACGTCCACGATCACGACACCATCGACTAGGACGTCGGTGCGCTGGCAGATCTCCCGGATGGCCTCGTACTGCCTTTCCCACCGGCCGCCGCTCGCTACCGCCGGAATCCCCGCGGCGTTCAAGCGTTCGCGCACGTGCCTCGAAACCCGAATCGCGTCGTTCGACCCGTTCGCCGCAATCGTGGCGACGACGCGGAACTTGGCTCCCGGTTTGAGCCCGCGAGACTCGAGTGGTGGATGCGCCGTCATGATCACGGAGCCGCACGCGGCCATTCCGCATGCCACAAGAAGGACAGGAAGCAAGAATCTCACGGCAAACCTCACGGGAGCTGATGCCCCACACTACCCGCTCTCCCGTGAAGCCTTTCTGAAATCGCCCTGAGTGTTTCTCAGCGGGCCAACCCGGGATACAGGCGAGCCGCCAGGAGCACGAGCGCCGTGAGCAGCACGAACAGAAGCCCGAGATCCGTGAGCACACCGAACCGGCTCGTGGCGCCCGCGATCATCTCCGCCCGCAGCCCATCGACCAGATACGTCAGCGGATTGACGTGTGCGACGGCGCGGAGCCAGGCCGGCATCAGCTCGAGCGGATAGATCGCGTTACTCGCGAAGAACAGCGGCATCGTGAGCAGCTGCCCGATTCCCATGAACCGCTCGCGCGTCTTCACGATGCAGGCGACGATCAGTGAGAACGTGGCAAACGTGGCCGCGCCGAGGAGTACGAGCGCCAGCACGATCCCCAACGGGACGACGCCCAGCTCGAGGCGCAGTCCCAGCACCGCGGCGAGCACAAAAATGATGATCGCCTGGGGCAGGCCGCGCACGCCGGCGGCGATTGCCTTTCCCAGCACGAGGCTCGCCCGCGGTGCCGGACTCGCGAGCTGCTTGTGGATGATCCCGAGATCACGCTCCCAAATCACCGCAATTCCGTAGAAAATGGCCGTGAACAGCACGCCTTGCGCGAGCACGCCCGGAGCCATGAACTCCAGATAAGAGAGCGCCCCAGTCGGGATCGCCCGGGTTCGAGTGAACACTTGGCCAAAGACGATCAACCACAGCACCGGCTGCACGGCGCGGCTCACGAGCTCGGTGGGATCGCGCGCCAGCTTGCGCGCCTCCATCTCCGCGATCGCGAGTGCCGAGCTGACGAACCCCGCGATCGCGCCGCCCTTAGCCCAGCCGGTGGGCGGTGTTGCGCGCGCGACGGACGTCACGATAACTCCCTCCCTCCTCGATCGATCCGCCAACCGTGGCGATGAACACGTCCTCCAGTGTGGCATCCGTGCCGAGGGTGGCCTTGAGCGCTGCGGGCGCTCCCGCCAGCGCCACGAGGCCCTGATGCATGATGGCAAGCGTATCGCACAGCGCGTCGGCTTCCTCCATGTCATGGGTGGTGAGCAGGATCGTGGTCGCGGACCGGCGCTTGAGCTCGCGTAACCGCTCCCACACCGCGCGGCGCGCGACAGGATCCAATCCGATGGTGGGCTCATCGAGGAACAACACTTCGGGCTCGTGCAACATGGCCTGAGCAATCTCGAGGCGGCGAATCATTCCTCCGGAGTAGGTGCGCACGAGGTGGTCGGCCGCGTCCTCGAGGTCCATGAACGCCAGCGAATCCGCGATGCGGCGGTCGCGCGCGCCGGCCGGGACCCGGTACAGTCGCGCCGAGAGCAGCAGATTCTCGCGACCGGTCAATCCGCCGTCCGCGGAAAGCAGCTGCGGGACGTAGCCGATGCGTGTCCGCACGCGCGGTGCCTGCCGCTCGATATCAAACCCGGCGACCCGCGCGTGCCCGGATGTGGGGGGGAGCAGCGTCGTCAACATTTTGATCGTGGTGCTCTTCCCGGCGCCGTTCGGGCCGAGTAATCCGAAGATCACGCCCCGCGGGACGCGGAGATCGAGGTGATCGACGGCCGGCACTTCGCTTCCGCTGAAGATTCGCGTCAGCTGCTCGGTTTCGATGGCCGGCCGTTCATCCATATTCCTCTTCAGGTGCTACGGTGACACCCTGGCAATCGTTCGGAACCGAATCCAAGGAGCGGCATGAACACCGATGACGCGAAGCCACGAGTCGTGATCCCGACTCCCCCGCATCCGCAAGCCCGCCGTGAGCCGCTTCCGTCGGAGACCCCGAAATCTCCCGAGGAGGATCCTAGCGCTCCAGGGCGCGTCCGCGCCATCCTCGACAGTCCGAGCTACCGGCCGGCGGACCGGGACCTGGATTTTCTCGCGCGCGACGACATGCGCGCCGTGCGGTTACAGCTGGATTACTACAAGGCCGAACGGCTGCTCGAGCTGCACGGGATCCGGCACACTGTGGTGGTGTTCGGTGGGACACGCATCTGTGAGCCGAAAGCGGCGGGGCGCCGCGTCGCGGAGCTGCGCGCGCTGCTCGCGCGCGACCCGGCGAACCGCGAGACTCGCCGGAAGCTCCAGATTGCCGAGCGTATTCTCGCGAAGAGCGGCTACTACGATGTCGCGCGGGAATTCGGCCGGCTCTCCGAGCTCATGGCCAAGGCGGCGCCCGAGCGACGCACCGTGATCGTTACGGGCGGAGGCCCGGGGATCATGGAGGCGGCGAACCGGGGGGCGTACGATGTGGGCGTCAAGTCCGTCGGCCTGAATATCAACCTGCCGCAGGAACAGTTTCCGAACCCCTACGTCACACCCGAGCTGTGCCTCCAGTTCCACTACTTCGCCATGCGCAAGCTGCATTTCTTGTTGCGTGCCCGCGCCCTGGTTGCGTTTCCCGGCGGCTACGGAACGTTCGATGAGCTGTTCGAGACGCTCGCGTTGATTCAGACACGCAAGATCAAACCGCTCCCGGTGGTGCTCGTGGGTCGCGACTATTGGCGTCGCGCATTCGACGTGGATTTTCTCGTCGACGAAGGGGTGATCGAAGAAGAAGACCGAGAGCTGTTCTGGTACGCCGAAACTGCCGAGGAAATCTGGGACGGCATCAGGCATTGGCACGCGGCGAATGGGGAGCCGGCGTTTCCAGGTTGACGCTCGCGCTCGCGACCGTTCACCTCGAGGTGTGACACGGTCCCCGAATCACGATGGCCGCCTACGGCTCGCAGACCAGGTGCGAATCGGTCTGGCTCACGCCGGTAACCTGCTGGATCTTGTTCAGTACCAGTTCCTGGAGCGCCCGCACGTCGGCGGCTTCCGCCACCGCGATAATGTCGGGCTGTCCCCAACAGAGATCCGCGGTTTGGACACCCGGAATCCTGCGGACCTGTTGGGCCACCATTGCCGGACCGGCGGCAGTCGAAGCGCCGATAAACACGTAGGCTTTCATGAGTGCGTCAATCTCCTCCTCAGGTTCGTATTCCCTCAGCTCGTCAAGATTGGCTCCTGATGCTCCAGCAGGCGATGAATCGGACTGAACTCATCCGATAGAAGCTCGAGGATGTCGTCGAGACTGAGGATACCCACCAGAGTGTTGCCTTTGCCGATCACGACCAGCCGGCGCGCTCCCGCCTCGGCCATGCGCACGATCGCGTGCTCGATCGCCATGTCCTGATCGATCACGCGCAACGGCTGCGCCATGATGCTCGACACGGCCAGCGTATCAGGGTCGCGGCCCTCCGCTACGCACCGCATCGCAATGTCGCGATCCGTCACGATGCCGATGGGCTCATTCCCGCTGCCGCCCGCCTTCACCACGACCAGCGTACCCACGCCATGATGCGCCATTCGCTGTGCGGCCTCTCGCACCGACTCATCGGGAACCGCCGTGATGACGGTCCGACTGCAAATCCGACCTGCTGACATGTTTCCTCCCCGCGCGAAGGATCACTTTTCGTTGATACGCTGCCAGCTCTTGTCCGGCTGATGAGCGCCGAGCGCCTGGGCTGTTGCCGTCGTCTCCACGCCCAGGTCCTTCTGGTACACCACGCTGTCGGCTCCGGCGTAGAACGTCATCACGCCGGAAATGCCGTACTCCGCTGGATAGGCGATCGCCACCCGGCTCTCGCCCTGTTGCACCAGCCGATAGTGATAGCCTTGCCGCTCACCCGTGTCCGCTGCCACGCCCACCGCGACCTGGCGACAGATCGCGATGGCCGCGAGCTCGTTCTCGCCGATCCGGCGGAACAGGATCTCTTTCTTCCCCGCGTCGGCGTCGAAGTACCAGGCGCCATTCCGTTGGGCGAGAGGAATCGGTAGCGGCCAGTTCTCGGCTCCCACGTAGAGCGTGGTCGTGCCGTCGGCATTCTCCGCAGTCCGGTGCATTTCCTTGTAGTTCCGGACGAATTGGTCGATATCCCTGGCATCTCGTGCCGAGTCGCCCGAGAGCACGAGCTCCCGCCACGTCGGACCGAGGATCGCCTGCGCCGCTGTACTGTCATGTTGCTCCGCGGCGTTGAACAGGGCCGCGGCGGCTTCATCGGGCGATGCGAACGTCCGTTGCAGGGGTTGTTGCGCCGCAGACGGCGCGGCAATCGCCACGAGTATCAGCATCATCCCCATGAGCCGGGTCATTGTTTGTCTCTCCGGCTTTGTCCGCTCGACTTACGATCGCCGCCCTTGCGATCCGGTTTCGGCTTCTGCTTGTCCCTCGACCCGGCGCTCGCCTTGCCTCGGTCCGAGGCCCGTCGTGTCGTTCCTCCGGGAGCCTGGCCGCTGAACGCACCAGAGCTCGTGCCGCGAGTGTCGCGTGCACCAGGCGCCGGCCTGCGCTCGTTCGGGTTCGTCGGGCGGACGGGAGCGGGCCCCCCCGGATGGCGCCGGGCCACGAAGGTGTTCGTGTGCGATACGTAGGCCGTGCGGTCGTAGTACATGATGCGCCGGTGCCAATCCCATGACCACGCCCACCAGCGCCAGCCGCAACAGCGGCCGTGGACCGGCGGACCGATCCACACGCTGTTGTAAAAGACGATTTGCGGTGGCCGTGTCACGATACATCCGGTGACGAAGCCCGGATACATGACCACCGGTGCGCCGTAGACGTAGCAGGGGTCGAACACCGGGATCCACACCACGTCCGGCCCCACCGGCGCGATGATGATCACATCCCCGTCATTTTCGACCGTCTGCTGGGGCGTGCTGGTGAGCGTTCCGGCGCGGCGCGCGCGATCGCGCATTGCCTGCACCGCATCGAGCACATCGTCGGGTTGATTCACGTATGCGTCGCCAAGGGCGGACGTCCACGCCAGATTCGAATCGAGCATCGCCAGCACGACCGGGAACTGCGTCAGGCCCTTAACGCTCGGGTCCCAGTCCTCGCTGTCGACGGCGTCCGCGAGCATATCGCCCGTGAGATCGGGTCGGTCGGCGATCCATCGTTCGGCTTCGACGATCTGGACGGGATAGGTGGACGCGGCGAGAATCTGCGCCACGAGCGCGTCGGGATATAGCGCGATGGGCGCGACGAGCTGCTCGAGCTGTTCGGAGCTGAGCTGCCACTGTTCCGGTGCAGGCGGCGGAGCCGGCTGAGGCTTGGCGCATGCGGCCGCGATGAGGATCGCGGCGGTAGGCACAGCGTGGCGCGGACACCAGAATAACATGTGGCAAGGCCCAGCAACGGGATTGGGTCGGGCAAGCGGCGAACGACCGCTTACGGAAGGCCCCGAGTATCGGAGTCCTGGAGGTATCGGAACTGCAACCAGCACCTCCTAACTGCCCGACCCTTGAGCACAGGGTAATCAGCGTTGTGTTAGGAGAGTCTGAAAGTGCCGTGAAGAGGTTCTTCTGACCCTAGAGTGCAAGCAGCCGTTCGGCGTTCGTGTGCGCGATACGCTCACGGTCGGCAGGACTGACTGGCAGTTGGTCAAGGAACGCTCGAGCCGCGTGCATCGAGGCGTAGGGGTAATCCGCCGAAAACATGATTCGGTCCACACCGACTTCGAGCAAGAGATCGAGGAACGTAGCCGCGAAGTTGAACCCACTGATGGTATAGTGAATGTGGTCCCGGAGATACGCGCTGACGGGCCGCTCGAGCCGCGTCAGCGCGGGTGGCATGATGTCGAGCCGCCGAATCATGAACGGCAGTCCCTCACCCAGATGTCCGACGATGACTTGTAGTCGCGGGAAGCGATCGAACACACCACCAAGAATCATGCGGATCACGTGCACGGCCGTTTCGATGTGCCATCCCCAACCCGCGTTCGCGAGCAGGTAGCTGACACCAGGCGAAAATCCCTGATACCAGGTTTCGACGACGCCACGCGGCGGCTCCGTCGGATGGAGATAGATCGGGACGTTCAGCGACTGCGCGCGTTCGAGGATTGGCCAGAAGGCCTGGTCATCGAGATAGCGGCCGCGCGCGTGCCCGTTGATCATGACGCCTTTGAAACCGCGTGCGACGAGACGCTCCAGCTCGTCGGCTGCCGTGTGCGGCGATGCGACAGGAATCGTTCCGAACCCGGCGAACCGGTTCGGATGGCGCGCAACCGCCGCCGCGATGAAGTCGTTTGCATCGCGGGCTACGGTTTCGGCCTCGCTCCCGGTAAGCTGCTCCGCTCCCGGCGACGTGAGCGAGAGGACCTGCATGTCGATGCCAGCCGCGTCCATCTCGGACAGACGCCGCTCGTCCACATCGCGCAGCTGGTCGAGCAGCCCGGCGCCAAGGCCGGTGAAGTGAGTTGCGTGCCCTTGAAGGTGGCGTCCCGCTCCCTCGAGATATCCCGGGCTGGCGCAGTGTTCTTCGATAGTGATCGTTCTCATCTGACTGCGGCCTGGATCCACCGCAGAACATCGGGAGCTTTGCGAGGGATTGGTGCCGTATCGTCGCTCGGGACGCCAACGATGATCGGTGCAACTGCCGTTACATCAGCCGGAATGCCGAGCTCCTGCTTCACGTCTGCAGTGTTGAGCACTGGCACGGCAAAGCCAATGCAGCAGGTTCCGAGACCGAGCTCGCAGGCGGCGAGCATGAGGTTTCTGCGCCGCGATCGCGACAGTACGGTCGGAAAGCCGCTGTAACACCCCGCGGTCCTGGATAACGACAAACGCCCACGGCTCACGATGCATAGCCGTGGGCGCGAGCACCGCACGGACCGGCGCTTCTGGATCGTCTCCAGCACCGCAGACGTCGCCTCTTGGATCACGGCATTCATCACACGCCTCATCCGAAGTTCGGTTCGCCCGCGAACCTGCTCCAGGTCACCTGAAATCTTCCTGAAGTCTGGCGGAAACGTGCGCTGCATCGGGATTGGGAACCATAAGCGGATCTTCATGACCGAAGGGCGCTGGTGTTCATCATTGGATCTCTAAGGTTTGATCATCAAGGAGCGCCTGTGTTCATGATCAGAGGCAAGTATTCCATGAGCTTGGCACCCTCGAGCATCCTTCGGCCCCATTCCCCTGTCTCTCGCGACTCCCCCGATAGGGCGTTGATTCGCACGTTGGCCTGGGACATTGTTTTCAACACCACCGTGCCGGTCGTCTGCTACGTCGTAGCACGATGGTTCCTGTCAACTTCCGAGTTCCTGGCGCTTGCGATCGCCACCGCATTTCCACTGGTGAAGAGCGGGTACGATGTGTCTCGTCGGCGCGAGTTGGATCCGGTAACCATTCTCGTCGCCATCGGACTTCTGACGGGCATAGTCCCGGTATTCCTTGGCGGCGACCCTCGAATACTCCTCATTCGCGAGTCGTTTTCCACAGGAGCATTTGGCGCGCTGTGTTTGCTTTCGTTGTTGCTGCGCCGGCCGCTGATGTTCTATTTCGCGCGGTATTTCGTGGCCGGCAAAGACCTGGTGCGTCGCCTGGCTTTCAACGCTCAGGCAGAGAAACCTGCGCCCCGACGGGCCTACCGGCTCGTAACGACGGCATGGGGATTGGTCTTCGTCGGCGAGTTCATGCTGCGCGTTGCGCTGGTTTACACCTCGCCAGCCGTCGTCGTGCTCATCGTTTGCCCTATCGTGCTCGGACTTGCAACCATCGTCACCATTGTCTGGACATTCTGGTACGCGAATCGCATCGGCGCAGAAATTGTGCAGTTGCCGTCCCCGACGGGCGACAACCGCGCAGCCAGAAGAGAAAGCGACGCCGGATGAAGGTTCTCCTCGCCATCGATGAATCGGAGCCGTCCGAAGCCGCTACCCGCGCGGTGCTCGCGCGGGGGCCAGGTACCGAGGTGCGCATCCTCCACGTTGTCGAGCCCGCCGGTATTCTCATTCCATCACTCCTGTCCGGAGCCGAAATGGGCATGTGGAAACCGGCGGAGCTGGATGCCTTGCGTGAAGCACGGTTGCGAAAGGCCGACGCGCTCGTACGCAGGGCGGCAGACACGCTCAAGAAAGGGGGGCTCGAGGTCGTCGCCGCAGTTGAAGAGGGCGACCCGCGCGCCCTGATCCTGGACATTGCAGCGGACTGGCATCCCGATGTGATCGTGGTCGGCTCACACGGCCGCACCGGATTAGATCGCTTCCTGCTAGGGAGCGTCTCTGAAGCCGTCGCGCGCCACGCGCCCTGTTCTGTAGAAATCGCGCGCGTGCACGAATAGCCCGCCTCCCCGGTCGCAAGCTCGAACGCGATTCCCCCGTGTTCAACGCACTGGGATCGCGCCTCCTCCAACGACCACAGCTCGACGGGCAAACGGCCGGGCGCCGAGTTACTGCCGCGAAGACAAGCGTACCCGCACGCCGGGTGGAGGCGTCGCCCGGATTCGCAGGTCCAGAGGCACCGTGGGCGTCAAGCCGCTCGCCGTGTGGAGCGCCGCGATGGATGCGGAAAGCAGCGCTTCGAGCAGGAACGGATTGTGGACGCCGTTGCCCGCGGACGCGTGCGCGGCCCAGCTCTTCCCGAACACGGTGCCGGCCAGCCAATAGGTCCGGTCATCGGTGGCCCCGAGAGCAGCGTTCCAGATCGTTCCCTTCGCGACGGTCGTTGTGCTGCTGCCGAAATTCAGCTGCGCGGAATCGGCGGCGCTGCCGCGGGCGACCATCTGCGCCAGCAGCCCGCCGTCGGTCGCATCGATGATCCCGTTGTTGTTCGAGTCCACCCACAGTTGATCCAGCAGATTGTCGAGACTGGCCTGCTCCGCCTGGAATGCGGAGCTCGCCGCTTGAGCGGTCAAGTGACAGCCGGAATTGACGCACGCATTGAAATCCCGCTGCCCAATGGGACACGACGTGCTGGTCGTAGGCAGGCCGGTACCCGGATCGATGCACGACGCGGCGGTGAACAGATGGCCCACACTCTGGAATTGGAAGGCACCCGTCGCCTTATCGGTGATCGTCTCGGTCGAGACGTGGCAGGTGGCGCAGAGGCGCGGATTTGCCGCTGTGCCGTGACTCGAGACGATTTGATTCGTATCGTATTGGAAGTTGGGCGGAATCCACCCGACGTTCTGACCGATAACGAGCAGACCTTGCGCGCCGTGCGGACCACGGGATGCCGAGGTGCCTGTGGCCACCGGCCACGGCGGTGTGGCCGTGCGGGAGTGGCAGGACACGCACAGATTGTCCGTCGTGGGGGTCGCAATCGATGCCCGCAACTGGCCTTCGTAGCCGGCGGTCCCGTGGGGATCGTGGCATACCGTGCACACGATCCGTTGATTCGAGGTATCGGTCTTCTCGACGAACGCTCCCGTCACGTGAAACTTGACCGTCATGGCAGCTTTGCCTTCGTGGCAGGGCGTGCAGCTCGTGTTCCCCACCGCGTGCGCGAACCCGGGACCCGAACCATGCGCGGATTGCACCCACTGATCAACAAAGGGCTCATGGACTCCGGTGTGGCAGCCGCCACAGCCATTGGTCAGCCCTGTGTCCACGTGGATCGACGCGAGTGGTTCGTTGGCCTGCGTGGGGCTCGAGGCGTGTGTGTGCCCTGGGCCGTGGCAATTCTCGCATTGCACGTCGTGATAGGCCGAATCGGAGGCGACCAGATAACCGGCCGGGTGTCCGACGCTATTGCCTAACTGGGAAACGGCATGGCATCCATTGCAGGAGCTCGATGCATGTCCCGATCCCTGGAGATCGGCCCACGCCTGCGCGTGCTTCGTCCCGATCCAGGACGTCTGCGCACTCACATGGCAATTTCCGCAATTCGTCTGCTTCGTGCTGACCGTGTAGTAGCCGAGGAATCCATTTGTCGAATCCGGTCCCGGCTTGAATTGCGGCTGCGCGACGTATTGCACCTCGGTTGTCTTACAGCCACCGATGAACAACACCACGCCGCAACACAGACCAGCGCCGGCGATCGAGCCGAACCAATGACCTCGCATCACGAGACTCCTTCTAGCGGCTTTCCCGTGGACCCGGAACTTCAAACCGTAAGGATGTTCCCTAAGCATTAGGGATGCGTTCGGTTCAGCCAATTATCTAGGATTAACCCTGAGATACAAGTAGGATAGAACCCGAAGAGCGCAGAAAGCCGGTTCCCTTTAGTACTACGTCAGTGAGCGGTTCATGGCCCCACCACGAGTCACCACACAGCTCCAACCGCGAGCGCAGCTCGAGCGACTGCTTTCCGCGGGCCTCGATATCTTCGCCGAGCATACGCTGGGCGGCGTGTTGCAACGCGTCGCGGACGCCGCCCGGGATATCGTGGGCGCGCGGTATGCGGCGCTGGGAGTGCTCAACGAACAACACACGGCGCTGGTGGAGTTTGTCACATCGGGGTTAACGGCCACACAGCGCGACCGAATTGGGGCGTTGCCCAGCGGGCACGGACTGCTGGGCGTCGTGATTCGCGACCCGCGTCCCGTGCGCATCGCCGATATCCAGCAGCATGCCGCACGGTACGGATTCCCGTCGCATCATCCGGCCATGCGATCGTTTCTGGGCGTGCCGATCATGGCGCAACACCGAGTGTTCGGAAATCTCTACCTCACGGAGAAGCAGGGGGCGGACGAATTCAGCGCCGAGGACGAACGGATCGCGATGCTGCTGGCGCGCAAAGCCGGCGTTGCCATCGAAAATGCCCGGCTGATGCAACAGCTGCGGGAGTTTCAGTCTTCGCGTGACCGGTTCTACGCGATGATGAATCACGAACTGCGCAATGCGCTCACGGGGGTGTACGGGTGGCTCGACCTTCTGGTACGCGGCAGCGGGAAGTCGCCACCTCCCGCCGCGCTGCACGCCATGGAAGCAGCCGAGGATTCGGTGCAGCTGCTGAACGACCTGCTCGATCTCTCGCGCCTGGATGCGGGACGACTGCGGATCACGCCTGAGGAGGCCGGCGCCGACAGCATTCTCGCAGAAGCGCTGCGGACGGTCGGGCCCATGGCTGATAGCGCGGGTGTGCGGCTGGAAATCCCGGCAATTCACACTGCGATCCCTGCCCTGGTCGACTGCAAGCGCGTCCGGCAAATCCTCGTGAATCTCCTACGGAACGCGATTCAACACAGTCCTCCGACGGCCCGTGTCGAGATCACCGTGCGGGCCACCGACGAGACGCTGTCCTTCTGTATTGCCGATCAGGGGCCGGGCATTGCGCCGGAACGCCACGAGCAAGTGTTCAACGCCTACGTTGGATCACAGCAGGAGATCGCAGGAACTGGATTGGCCCTGACGTTGTCACGCCGGCTGGCGCGGATGATGGGAGGCGAGATCGCGCTCGAGAGCACGCCTGGCAACGGCTCGACGTTCATGGTGCGCATTCCACGATTTCCCGCCCGCGCCGATCGAGCTCACGGACTCTGACGGCGCGCGAGCCCGGCCACAACTGCGCGAAGCGAGCCAATTAGTCTGGGATAGCGAGCGTGAGTAGCGACAGTGGGTCTACCAGCACGGCCCCGTAGGACGCACTCCAGTGCAAGTGAGGGCCCGTGACACGCCCGGTCGCCCCGACGAGTCCAATCACCTGGCCGCGTGCCACCGTGTCGCCCACGGCGACCTCTACGCGGCTGAGATGCTGATAGGCCGTCACCAGTCCACCGCCGTGGTCGACGAAGATCACCGTGCCGCCGTAATACCAGTCTCCGACGATCACCACGACTCCGCGATTTGCGACCCGCACCCGCGTTCCGGCAGCGCCTGCGAGGTCGACGCCATCGTGGAATGCGCCCGGCGCGGTGTCGGCCTCGTTCCCCGGCCATGCCCGGTGGGCCGCGAACGGACTCGTGACCCTGCCGGCAACGGGTCGGAGAAAGGCATGCGTCCACAACCGCGGCATGTCCTGAGAGCGGGCGCGCGCCTCGCGCGCGATTTCCCGCTCCCGCGCGACGCGCTCGAGCAGTGCCGAATCCACCGGCTCCGCGAAACGCGGCGCCACGCGCAGCCGCTCGCCTGGCTCGGAACGCGTCACGACCGGCACATACACGAGTGTGGTCTCGGAGCTGCCGCCGACGTCGAAGTCGGCATGCCAGGTTTCGATCGTCACGGGCAGACTCTCGCGCTGAAACAGCGGAATGCCCAGGATCGCCCAGTAGCCGGCCGAGTCGGTATGGAAATGGAGAGGCTCGCCCGCCGCTGCTCCTTCAGGCAATCGGTCGCTCGAAGCGAGCGAGATAACGGCGAGCGAGCCCTGCTCCGGGCGTTCAGGGCGAATGGACACGGCCACGGGCGGCGCGATCGCACCAACCAACGCCACGCAGCTCAGCAGCGCGAGCCTACTCGTACCGCAGTGCCTCGATCGGATCGAGTCGCGCGGCCCGGCGGGCGGGCCAGATCCCGAAGAACAGGCCAACCGCGGCGCTGAAGCCAAACGCGATCGCGACCGCGCTCGGCGCAATCGTCGTGTTCCAGTGCGCGACCGATGAGACGCCGAGCGCGCCAATCACCCCGAATGTGATTCCGATCGCTCCCCCTGAGAGCGCCAGCACCAGCGCTTCCACCAGGAACTGCAGCAGAATGTCGACCGACCTGGCGCCGGCGGCTTTGCGCAACCCGATTTCGCGGGTCCGCTCGGTCACGGACACGAGCATGATGTTCATGATCCCGATGCCGCCCACCAGCAGACTGATGGCGGCAATGCTCGCGAGCAGCGCGGAGAATGTCTCGGCGGTCTCCTGAAACGTGCTCAGGATCGACGTCGGGCTGAGGATCTGAAAGTCGTTGTCCTCACCGGGGCGGATATGATGCTGTCGCCTGAGTACGCGTTCGATCTCGATCATCGTGAGATTCATGGAATCTATGTTCGCCGCCTGGACCGTGATGCTGCGCAGCCGGTCGGTGCCGAGCACGCGATAGCGGGCGGTAGCAAGCGGGACGAGAATCTGCTCGTCGGGGTTCGTGAACGAGCCCTGGGAACCCTTCTCCGACAGCACGCCGACCACTTCGAACGGAATTCCCCGAACAAGGATCTGCGTTCCGACGATGGCCTGCCGATCGGAGTTGACCATCGCGGGAATGGACGCCCCGAGCACCGCGATGCGCCGTCGCGCCGCGTCATCACCGGTTGTGAACATGCGGCCGGCGGTGACGGTGTACTCGTGGACCCGAGCATAATTGGCCGTCGTTCCCACGACATTCACGTTGATATTCTGGTCGCCTTGCTGGATCTGCAGATTCCGCACCAGTTCGGGCACGACCGCGCTCATCAACCGAGGGTGGCTCGCGAGCGCGGTATCGTCGTCGAGCGTGAGACTCACGCGCGTGCCGCTCGCGACGCCGCGAGTGAAGCTCTGGCCCGGGTACACCGTCAGCAGCGTGGGGCCGAGTGCCTGAATGCGGGCTTGAATGGCGCGCTGAGCGCCCGAGCCGAGGGCAACCATTGTGATCACGGCCCCTACCCCGATGATAATCCCGAGCATCGTGAGCAGGGAGCGGAGCGCGTTGGTGCGCAACGATTCGAACGCGACGCCAAACGTTTCCCGCCAAGCCAGTCGGATGCCCGTCTTCCGGACGATCGACCCGGGGGGCGACTGCACCGGCGCCATGGCGGGTCGAGCCCACGTCTCCACCGGTGCAGCGTGCGTCATTACGCCTCGGCCGGCGCGACTTCGATCTCGTCCAGCACGCCCGTGACCCCGGGGGCCGACCAGGCTGCCGTCTCCGCTGCGTCACGCTCCGCCCACGACTGCACCCTGCCGCGAAGCATCACGACCCGTCCCTGAACGTCGACGTCGATCGCCTGGGCGTCCAGCTCGGCGGAGCGCCGCAGCGCGGCCTCGATGAGCGCCTTGACGTTGGGAACGGTCAGCTGAGACGAGACCTTGATCAGATTGGTCACGCCTTTGACGCCGGCCAGGCGGTGCACCGCTTCTGCGGCCGCCTCGCGCTGGTAGTTCCAATCGACCTGCCCCTCGAGACGCACGCAGCCGTCCGCGACGCGCGCCTGAATCCGCCTCGGGGGAACGAGCACGTCCCACTCGAGCGCTTGCACGACGGCGTCCGCCAAATCCACGTCGCTCCGCTCGTGTGAGCTCGCGAGGCGCACATCGAGTTCGTTCACCACCGATTGCACGCCTTTGACGCGCCGCGCCGCCCGTTCGGCCGTCACCTTCTCGGCGTAGTTCCGGACCACTCCCGTCAGCACGATCACGCCATTTGGGCGCCCCATCACGTCGACGTTCAATGCGTCCACCGAGGGCTCCCACACGAGCTCCTTGTAGACCTCGCGTTCCAGAGCGTCGGCCTGTGGCTCGATGTCGATTGCCATACGAATCCTCCGGGTGAATGAGACTTTCGAATGCTGGCATCGGCCCCGTGAGGGGACGGTGAAGGCGATGCGAGAGAAGCTTGCAGGCGATCTCAGCGATTCTTCATGGCTCGTGGGGCAGGTTACCGGGGAATCCAATTACGGAGGTTCCATGTTGCCGCCCCGCATTGTGGCCAAATCCATCTCCCTCACTCCGGAAATCGAGCGAGACGTCCGCGAACGCATCGAGCGGCTGAATCATGCATACGGCCGTATCACGAGCTGCGGCGTTACGATCGAGATCCCACGACGCAGGCATCTGAGCGATAGCGATCAATACCAGGTGCGCCTCGATCTGGGGTTGCCGGGAGGGGAAGTCGTCGTCAATCGCCAACCTGCCAACGAGCTGCGGACGGCGCTCGACGAGGCATTCCACGCCGCGCGGCGGCGTCTCGAGGACTTCGCCCGCGTGCAGCGCGGTGCCGTGAAACAGCACGAGCACGAGCCGGTCGGAACGGTGACGCAATACTACCCGCTCAGTGGCTACGGATTTCTCGAATCGGCGGACGGCCGTGACATCTACTTCGACGCGCACAGCGTGCTGGATGACGCATTTGGCCGTCTGGACGTCGGCAGTCTCGTCCACTTCCACGAAGAGCCGGGGGACCTGGGCCCGCAGGCCTCGAGCGTCCGGCTCGCCGCCCGCCAATCGGCAAAGACGCAGGGCTAAGGAGAGCGCATGGCACACAAACAGTTGACCTTCGAGGCCGCGGCGCGGGAAAAAGTCCTGCGCGGGGCCACCACCTTGGCCGACGCCGTGCGCGTGACCCTGGGCCCGAAATCGAAGTGCGTGCTGATCGAAAAGAAGTGGGGCACGCCCCTTGTCTGCAACGACGGAGTCACCATCGCCAAAGAGGTCGACTTGAAGGACCCGGAGGAGAACCTCGGCGCGCAGGTGCTCCGCGAGGCCGCTTCTCGAACCGGGGACGCCGTGGGCGATGGAACCACGACCGCCACGCTGTTGGCCCATGCGATCTTCGCGGAAGGGCTCAAGAACGTCGCGGCTGGTGCGAGCGCCATCGATTTGAAACGCGGGCTCGATCGCGCCCTACATCTCACTGTCGATTCGATCAAACAGCTCTCACAGCCGGTCAAGACTCGGCGTGAGAAGGCTCAGGTCGCGGCTATTTCCGCTCACAACGATCCCGCCATCGGCGAGCTGGTCGCCGACGCGGTGGAGAAAGTGGGCCCTGAAGGCGCGATTACCGTCGAAGAGGCCAAGGGCACCGAAACGGCGCTCGAAGTCGTCAAGGGGATGCAATTCGACCGCGGCTATCTCTCGCCCTACTTCGTGACGGATCCCACGAAAATGGAGGCGGCGCTCGAGCACCCGTATCTGTTGCTGTACGAGAAACGCATCACGAACCTCAAGGATCTGCTCCCGCTGCTCGAGCAGGTCGCCAAGGAAGGCCGCGGACTCCTGGTTGTCGCCGAGGACGTGGAGGGGGAAGCCCTCGCCACGCTGGTCGTGAACAAGATCCGCGGCACCCTCGGTTGTATCGCCGTGAAGGCCCCCGGATTTGGCGATCGCCGCAAAGCCATGCTCGAGGACATGGCGATTCTCACCGGCGGACGGCTCATCGCCGAAGAGATCGGCGTCAAGCTCGAGCACGTTTCACTCGCCGACCTGGGCCAGGCCGAGCGCGTGGTCTCCGACCGAGAGGATACGACGATCATCGGGGGCGTTGGGGCGAAACCCGTCATCACCGGCCGCTGTGACGAGCTGCGTAAACAGATCAAGGACGCTACCTCTGACTACGATCGGGAAAAGCTCGAGGAACGTCTGGCCAAGCTGGCCGGTGGAGTGGCGGTGATCCGCGTAGGGGCGCCGTCGGAGACGGAGCTCAAGAGCCGGAAGGAAGCCTTCGATGACGCCATCAGCGCCACCAAGGCCGCCATTGCCGAGGGCATCGTGCCGGGAGGCGGGCTCTCCCTGCTCCGGGCGATCGAACCGCTCGAGCGCGAGGCCGAGAAGGCCGCTGGGGACGAGCGCACCGGCATGCTGATCCTCCGGCATGCGCTCGAGATCCCCACGCGGCAGATCGCGGAGAATTCGGCCGTGGATGGCGGGGTGGTCGTCGATCGCATGCGCGCGGGCACGGGCGACTTTGGCTTCGATGCGGCGCGTGGGACGTACGTCAATCTTCTCGACGCGGGCATCATCGATCCAACCAAGGTAGTTCGCATTGCTCTCGAAAATGCGGTGTCCGTCGCGAGCATCCTGCTCCTGACGGAAGCGACGCTCACCGAGATTCCCGAACCGAAGCTACCGGCGCCCGTTGGGGCCGGAGAGGAGATGTGACCATGACGACCGCGACGAATGCAGCGAGCGAGCGGGTACTCGCCATTGTTCTCGATCGCGCCCACGCCCGGTTCTTCGAGGTCAACGAGCGGGAGGCGACCGAGCTACCCTGCCTCGATTCTCCCGCCATGCGGGGCGGCCGTTTCCACAGCGACCGGCAGGGTGGACCCGGTTGGGGCGAACAAGAGTACCACGGCCGAGTGGACGAAGAGGAGCGCCGGCATCTCCGTAACGTGCTGGGCCGGATCGAGCAGATCGAGCGGCGGTCGCACCAGCCGCTGCTCGTGGCGGGTCCCAAGACCGCCGTGTCGGCGCTGGTACGCGCGCTTCCCGCTCCACTCGCGAACCGGCTGATCGGCGCCGTGCGCCTGAATCCGACCACGGTCACCCCGAGTATCGTTCGCAGCGCGGTCGACGCCGCGCGAATTAGGCAGCGTCCGGCGACGGAACGCGCGCTCGTGGCCGCGATGCGGCACGGGTTGGGAACGGGACGCTCCACGAACGGGGTCCGCGAAACCACGCATGCGCTCTGGCACGGACAGGTTCGGACGCTGCTGGTCGCGGATGGCACGCGCCTCTCCGGATTTCGCTGCACGCGTTCCCGCCGGCTCGCGCTGGCACGCTCGGAATGCGAGGAGGAAGGGCTCGCGCTTCCGGTTGGGGATCTGGTCCGCGCCGCCGTGGGCGATGCGCTGGCTCAGGGTGCGGCGGTGGTCGTGGTGCACGATCCCAATATGACGGCCGAGATCGATGGACTCGCCGCGCTGCTGCGCTGGCCCGAATAGCAGCAGTCAGGCCTGGGACACCGAACCGAGCGGGGCGATCAATACGCCCACGGGCGAAAGACGAACCAGTTTCGAAGCGACGCTTCCCAGGGTCAGGCGCTTCCAGATGCCGTAGCCGTGCGTACCCGCGGTAATCAAATCGCTGCGGGACGCGGCCGCATGCTCGAGCAGCGCGCGCGCAGCCTCTCCCCGCAGCTCGTGGGTTTCGATGGTTGCTCGCGTTTCCGCCGCCATCTCGGCTTTGAGTTTTTCCAGTCGAGCGTCCGAGCCGGACGCTTCAGCGGCACTGACGTGGACGAGCTGTAGTACGTCACCGGCCCCCAACCACAGAAGCGGCACGCGGGCGGCACGAATGCTCGTTGGCGTGAAATCGATCGCGGCCATCACCCGTCGTGGGATGTCGGCCACGGTGCCCGGAAGCGCGAGCACCGGAGTGCTCGCGATCTGCACCAGCTGCAGCGCCGTCTCGCCACCGAGTGCCCGATCGAGTGCATGGTGGGGACCGAGGCCCATGACGGTCAACGCCGCACCCTGCTCTCGTGCCGCACGGGCAATTTCCGGCGCTGCAAACCCGATCTCGACGAGTGGGGCGCACTCGGCTTGTCCGCAGCGGCGGAACTGGTTGGTCACTGCGCCACGCAGTGCTTCCGATAGCATGTCGTACTGCTCCTGGGTTGGCGGGACCGTCGCCAAATAGCCGTAGTCCACAACCGGGAGCGGCTCGAGGACGCAGAGCACGTTGAGCTTCGTCTTGAGTCGATCCGCGAGCTTGGCGGCGACGCGAACCGCCCCTTCGGCACTCTCGCCGCCGTGCGCGGCCAGCAGTATTGTGTTCATCGATTTTCCCTCGCTTCAAGACATCACGCTGGTATGCCAGCGCGCACGTTTCGCGCGTAGCGAAACGTCCAGATGATCGTCGCGATGGTCGCAACACCGAGCAGCGTGGGTGCCAGAATGAGAGCGATCGCCGTTGGCAGCGTAAACGCCAGCGCCACGCGCAGACCAAACTCGCCCACGTACACTACTCCCCACACGGCCGTTACCAGCCGGTGAGCTCGGCGGGCGCTGGGGTATTGCCACCGACTTTCGAAAATTCTTCGTTGTTCCGGATCGCGGCCCGCGATGAAATGGCGTCCGAAATAAAACATGATCGGCCGCGGGAAGAGGAGTGAGACGAGACACGCGATACCAAATGCACCGGTGAAGAACGATTCCCGGATCAAGAGCACCCGGGCACCGCCTCCGAACCAGAGCGCGACGATGCTGGTCACAATGCCGAGCAACACCAACACCGTGACTGGATCGGCCTCATGATGGCGCAGCAGGTCGTAGATACTCTTGAGCGTGGGGAACGCGGTCGCGAAAAGCAGCGCCGTCATTTCCGAAGACGAGATGTAGCGCTTCGCGAGCACGTAACACGCAACTGGAATCGTGGCGTTCAGCGCCAGATCCCAGGCGAGTGACCGCACAATGTGTCTCGAGCCGTCTTCGGGCATCGGAGGACGCCGACCGTCCGCTGTCACGAGCGCTCTTTCAGAGGGTCTGTTGGAACCGTCGCGCGGCGATGAGCAGGAGCGCAATGGCCATCAGGGCGAGCATCAGGAATTGCGGCCACAGTGCGCTGAACCCCACCCCGCGCAGGAACACACCCCGCAGCACGTCGATCTCATAACGCAGCGGATTGAGGAGCGTCAGCCACTGCACGACGCGCGGCATGCTCGTAATTGGAAACACGAAGCCCGACAGCATGTTGACGGGCATCATCACGAGCCCCATCGACATCGATGCCTGCTGTTGCGTTTGCGTCACCGTCGACAGCAGCAGCCCGGCTCCCAGGCCGGCAAATACGAACAGCACGCTCGACAGTCCGAATGCCAGCACACTGCCGCGGAACGGCACATGGAACAGCAGCGCCCCCAGGGCTGCGACCATGGCGACATCGAACAACACGATGGTCGCCACGGGCAGCGTCTTGCCGATCAGGATCTCGAGCGGTTGGATCGGCGTGACCAGGAGCTGCTCGAGTGTCCCTTCCTCCCGCTCCCGGACGACGGCGAGCGCGGTGAGGATGAGACACAGGTTCACGATGATGACTCCCGCGGTGCCGGGAACGTACCAGATCCGTGCCTCGAGGCCGGGGTTGTACCACACCCGCGGCTCGAACGCCACGGGGGCGGTCGCGGGTTGGCTCGCCGCCGGCGGGGTCCATTGAGCAGCGGCGTGCCGGGCGATCAGCGCCACGTAGCCACTCGCGACGTTGGCGGTGTTCGCGTTGGTTCCATCCACGAGCACCTGGATCGGCGCCCGCGAGCCGTCGGCGAGCGCTTGCGCGAAGCCTCGGGGAATATCGATCGCGATCAGCGCGGTGCCGCGGTCCAGAGCGCGGACGAGGTCGCGGGGCCGGGAGGCGTATCCAGTCAACTCGAAGTACCCCGAAGCCGTCAACGCGTCCGTGACGACGCGTGAGACTTGCGTCCCATCCCGATCGAGCACGATCGTCCGGACGTTCCGGACGTCGGTGGTCACGGCGTAGCCGTAGACCAGGAGTTGCAGCAGGGGCGAGATCAACATCATGGTGAGCACACGCGGGTCGCGCCGCAGCTGGCGGAACTCCTTGCGGATCATCTGCCAAAGCCGGCGCAGCGACGCGCGCGACATCACGCCAGCTCCTTCCGAAACGCGTGCAGCGCCAGCGTCAGCGCGAGCACCGCGAACACCACCTGAGCAAGGAGCGGTACCCACAGATCGGCGAGGCTCACTCCCTTGAGCAGGACGCCGCGGAGGATGACGACGAAGTATCGGGCCGGCACGGCCCAGCTTACGGCCTGGAGCACCCGGGGCATGGTGGAGATGTCGAACATGGCGCCCGAGAGAATCATTCCCGGCAGATACGTAAGCAGCATGCTGAGCTGCACCGCCAGCCGCTGCGATTTCGCGATCGCGCTGATCGTGATGCCCACGCCGCACATACCGACGAGAAACAGGAGCGCCGCCGCGAACAGCACCGCGGGGTTGCCGCGGAACGGCACGCGAAACAGGATGGCTCCGAGCGCGATCGTGAACGCAACGTCCGCCATGCCGATACCGATGTAGGGAAGCAGCTTGCCGAGCACGATTTCTCGGGGCCGGATCGGCGTGGCCGCCAGCTGCTCCATCGAGCCGCGCTCCCATTCGCGCGCGATGGTCATGGCCGTGAGCAGCGAGCCGATCATCATCATGATCGTGGCCACGAGCCCCGGCACGAGAACTTTGCGGCTCTCGAGGTCCTCGTTGTACCACACCCGCGCCTGTGGATCCACCCCCGTCACGGCCACGCGGATCCGCGGCTCGGGCGACCAGCTCGTCACGATGGCGTTGGCATATCCGAGCGACACGGTGGCGGTGTTCGCGTCACTGCCATCGAGCAAGAGCTGTAGCCCGGGGGGACGTCCGGCCTGGAGCGACGCCTGGAAGCGCTCGGGAATGACCAGCACGACGCTGGCACGCCCCCGGGCGAGGACCGCTCCGGCGTCCGCCGGCGTCGACAGCCAGCGGACGACATGGAAGTACCCCGCGCTTCGGAACGCATCGATCAGACTGCGGCTCGCCGCGGTGCCGTCCTGGTCCAACACCGCCGTGGGGATGTCACGCACGTCCCAGCTGATCGCGTAACCGAACAACAGGAGCAGCTGTAACGGGACCCCGAACGCGAGCAGCAGGCTGCGCACGTCACGGCGCAGCTGGCGCCACTCCTTGCGGGCGACGGCGAGCAGGCGATCGAGCTCGAGGAGCCTCATCCTGCCACCGCTCCCCCCGCGCGACGGATCAACAGCATCACCGCGTCCTCGAGCGTCGGCTCGACGGCCGTCATCGCGTTCAGCGCCACGCCAGCGCGTTGCAGCAGGCCGGGGAATTCGCGGAGCGCCGACGCCTGATCGAGCACCGCGACGTGCAACCGCCGGCCGAACATCGCCACGTTCTGCACCCCGGCGACTCGCTCCAGAACGTCGACGGCACGCTCCAGACCGGTCACCTCGAGCTCGAGCACGCGCCCCGTGAGCTCGTGTTTCAACTCGCGCGGAGCGCCGAGTGCAATCAGACGAGCACGGTTCATGAGCGCGATGCGATCGCAATATTCGGCTTCTTCGATGTGATGGGTGCTGATGAGAATGGTCTTTCCCCGCTCGGCAAGCGTCTCGACCAAATCCCAAAACGAGCGGCGTGATACCGGATCCACGCCTGAAGTGGGCTCGTCGAGCACGAGGATCTCGGGCTCGTGCATGACCGCCGCAGCCAGGGACAGGCGCTGCTTCCAGCCGAGCGGCAGCTCGGAGGTGACCTGATCTTCATGCCCCTCGAGTCCGGCGGTCGACAACGCCCATGCTCGCCGCTCGGCCAGCGCGCGAGGCTCGAGGCCATAGAGACCCCCGAAGAACTCAAGATTCTCTCGCACCGTGAGCTCGGGATAGAGACAGAACAGCTGCGCCATATACCCGATGTGCTGCTTCACGAGCGCGCGCTCGTGCGTGATGTCGAACCCCGCAACGTGGGCACGCCCCGAAGTCGGTGCCAGCAGGCCCGTGAGCATCCGCATCAAGGTGGTCTTGCCGGCGCCGTTGGGCCCGACGAGACCGAAGACCTCGCCGGGAGACACCGCGAGAGAGAGATCGAGCACGGCGTCGAAATCCCCGAACCGCCGGGTCAGGTGCTCCGCTTCGATCGCCGCTATCGCGCGGACCATGCGTCACCGCCCGCCCGCCACGCGCGAGATGAACACGTCCTCGAGCGACGGGATGATGGGGCGGGCGTCCTGTACCTTGATCCCGTCCGCGCCGAGCCGGGCGAGTGCCCGTGACCAGCTGTCGGCATCGCTCGGGAGCAGCACGTGAACCACGTCTCCCACCACCACCGCGCTGCGGACGCCCTCCACAGCGCGCAGGGCCCGAGCTCCCGCCCGCGCATCCGACAACTGGATTTCGAGCATCGTCCCCTCCAGGCCCTCCTGGAGGACTTTAGGAGCATCGAACGCGAGCAGGCGTCCGTGGTCCAGCAGGGCCACGCGGTCGCAGCGCTCCGCCTCGTCGAGATATGCCGTCGAGACGAGCACCGTCACGCCTTCGGCCACCATCTGGTTGACGAAGCGCCACAGCTCGTGCCGGGATACCGGATCGACGCCGAAGGTGGGCTCATCGAGCAGCAGGATGCGAGGTTGGTGAATCAGGGCACAGCACAGCCCCAGTTTTTGCTTCATTCCCCCCGAGAGGGCCCCGGCCCGGCGAGAGTGAAACGGTCCGAGACCCGAGAATTGATACAGCCGCTCCAGGCGCTCGCTCCGCTCCGCGCGACCGACGCGATACACATCGGCATAAAACTCGATATTCTCGGCGACCGTCAGGTCCGGATAGAGCCCGAACCGCTGCGACATGTACGCGATGTGCGGCTTCAGCGCTTCGGGGTCGCGCGTCACGCTCGATCCATCTACAAGAGCGTCGCCGCTCGTGGGCCGGAGCACGCCGGCCAGCATGCGAAGCGTGGTCGTCTTCCCCGCCCCGTCCGGCCCCACGAGGCCCACCAGCGCGCCGGCGTCGACCGCAAAGGTGAGATCCGAGACCGCGACGACCGATCCGAACGCGCGCGTCAACGACTGCAGCGCGATCGCGGGCATTGGCTCTTACCTGCTCTCGTTCAGATTGAGGTCGAGACGCACGTCGGCGGGAGTGCCGGGTTTCAAGGCCAGCGCGGCATCGTTGGTAATGCGCACTTTGGCCGCGTACACGAGTTTCACCCGTTCGTCCTGGGTTTGGACGTTTCGCGGAGTGAACTCCGCCTCGGGCGAAATCCAGCTCACCACGCCCGAGAATGAACGATGTGGAAAGGCGTCAATCGTGATCGTGGCCTGCTGGCCGATGCGCACGGCGCCCAGCCGGTTTTCGGGCACGTAGATCCGGACCCAGCGGTCCTCCGGGTTCATGACGCTCAGCACGGCGTTCCCGGGGACGACCGACTCGCCCGGCTCGCGGGCGCGCACGGTGACGAGCCCCGCGAACGGGCTAATGATGAAGTAGTCGCGGACGACGGCTGCTGCGAGCCCCGCCTGCGCATGCGCAGCCTCGAGACCGGCAGCCGCTCCGGCGATCTGTTCGGGCCGGCTGCCCGCGACCGCCAGATCGAGTTCCTGGCGGGCCTGCTCGTAACGTGCCTGCGCGATGTCGCGCGAGGTCCGGGCGGCGTCGATCGACTGCTGGCTTACCGCGTTCGTCAGCTCGCGCATGCGGTTCCAGTCGAGATTCGCCTGGTCCAGGTTGCGCTGCGCGGCCGTAACCGCCTGGCGACGGTCTTCCAGTTCCTGCGGACGTGATCCACGCCGCAAATCCGCGAGCTGTGCCGCCGCCACTCCCACCGCCGCTTCCGCCTGACGCAAGCGCGCCATCACCTGCGCGGTATCGAGAACCGCGAGCACCCCGCCGGCTGAGGCGGTGTCGCCCTCGTGAACTCGGATTTCCGCGATGCGGCCCGCCGCTGCGAAGCCCAGCACGGCCTCCGTCGCCTCGACGGTCCCCGTGGCCCCGAGCGAGCGCGCGCTGGCCCCAGCGCGCCGTAGTAACAGGAGCAGGCCGGACGCGAGCAGGATTGCCGCCGCGAGCGCGGCGACGATTATCTGCCGTCGTTTGCTCCACCCCTTTCGTGGGATGGGCTCCGGGGCAGGAGGTACCGCTTGCCGAGGAGCTTCGACTTCCTCGAGCGCGCCCGGGTGAGCAATCACAAATCCCCCATTTCAGATGCTGTGGTACGCTCGCCCGGCTC
Organism: Gemmatimonadales bacterium; assembly: GCA_035517615.1. Taxonomy (GTDB): domain Bacteria; phylum Gemmatimonadota; class Gemmatimonadetes; order Gemmatimonadales; family GWC2-71-9; genus AG25. Next base: position 60,524 of record DATIYM010000007.1, on the reverse strand, counting down.
GAGTGAGGGAATGGTGAACCCAGGATGAGAATCCTGAGTGTTCGAGGCCGCGCTGGCGCGCGGGAAATCCCGCATGCAGCTTCGGTCCCCGTGGCGACACGCACACCGACCGCCGAGCGGCCCACCGCCCGATCACGGCCACTGCTGCGCGCATTGGGCTGGATCGTCGAGCTCGCGTTGCTCGCGGGAGCTCTCTGGATCGTGCGCCGCCAACTCCGCGAAGTCTCGATACACGAGCTCATCGGAGAATTCCGTTCGCTCCGCCCGAATCGGCTCGTCGCCTCATTCGCCCTGACTGTCCTCGGCTATCTCGCGCTGGCCGGCTACGACATCATCGCGCTGCGGTTCCTCCGCCGTTCCCTCGCGATCAGCAGGATTGTGCTCGCATCGTTCATCGGATACGCACTCGCCAACAACATTCCCCTCTCGCTGTTCGTGGGCGGGTCTGTCCGCTATCGGTTCTATTCGCGCTGGGGGCTCACCACCGCCGAGACGACCGAGCTCGTATTCCTCAACCTGGTCACCTACACGGTGGGATTGCTCACAGCTGCGGCCCTGGCCTTCCTGCTCGAGCCAGCCGCCGTGCCCCGTCTCATCGGGCTGCGTGTGTCTTCGACGCAGCCACTCGGCTTCGTTGCCTTGGCGGGGGTCCTCGCGTATCTGGCCTGGAGTCTCTGGGGCAAGCCGTTCCACGTGATGCGCTGGAGGCTCGAACCACCGTCGCCATCGTTTGCCGTGCAACAAATCGTCGTGTCGCTCGCGGACTGGACACTCTCAGGAGCAGCGCTCTTCGTGCTGCTCCCCGGTTCACAGGCCGTCGCCTTCTTTGGCTTTTTCGAGGTGTTCATCCTCGGCCAGATCGCGGCGCTGATCGCGCAGCTGCCAGGGGGGATCGGCATATTCGAGGCCGTCGTGCTCGCCATGCTGGGTGGCTCATATCGCCGCGGCGCCATCTTCAGCGCGCTCGTGGCCTACCGCGTCATTTACTTCTTCCTCCCGCTCTGCGTCGCAACCGCTCTGCTCTCGGGAAGAGCCGTGCTCAAACTCGGTGAGTGATCGCTCACGGAGCCTTCACCAAGCCTTTAGGGCGGCTCGTGCAGGTTGACTCCTGAACCGGGACCCTTGATTCGGGAGGATGGTCATGAAACACGAAACCGCCAGGCGCACCCAGCACCCCAAAGCCCCCGGCACGGGGCCCGTCGTGCGAGACATCATGTCCAGCGAGGTGCTGGTCCTCGACGCCGAGCTCACCCTGCGTGACGCCGTCGAGTTGCTCTCGACTCACCGTATCACGGGCGCGCCGGTGGTCGCCGGTGACCGAGTGGTGGGCACGCTGTCTGCCAACGACGTCCTCGCGTTCGAAGCCGATATTCCCGGCGTCCCCACCGAGCGCACCCAGCCAGTCGAGGAGGACGACGTCGAAGAAGCGGAGCCGGTGGAGTGGGAGCCGGACGCCGAAGATGCTCCGCCCAGTGCATACTTCGGCGAATTGTGGTCCGACGCCGGAGCGGACGTGACGGAGCGATTCAAGGAGCTGGCCGGGCCTGAATGGGACGTCCTTGCCGAGCACACGGTGGGCGAGGCAATGAGTCGTGGCGTCCGGGCCGTGTCTCCCGAGACCACGGTTCGCGACGCCGCCGCGTACATGCTGAAGCAGCGGATCCACCGCGCGGTGGTCATGGATCATAGCAAGCTGGTCGGTATCGTGACCACGACCGACGTCATGCGGACCGTGGCGGAGAGCAGCGGTTAGGCGACGAACGAACTGAAGCCGCTGCGATGAAGTACCCGGAGCGCCGCAATCATGGTCGCGCCGGTCGCTCCTGTCGTCGTTAACGGCAATCATCGTCGCTCCGCGTTCGGATCTGTCGAAACCTCGGCGCCTGAGAAGGGAGGCTGAAGGCCTCGTGAAGGGGTCGTGGTTTGTGCTATGCGGACTGCAGGTCGCGCTCTCCCCGATCGTGTCGGCTCAGGGAACGGCAAACCTCCTCGCGGCCCGGGTGGCCGCAGATTCAGATTCTTCCGAGCGCCGAGTCCTGATCGAGGTCTACGGGTCGCGGGCGTATCGTCCGTTCTGGATTTCGGATACCACGGTGAAACCAGCGGCGATGCGGCTCACGACCGTCCTCGGACACGCGGACGAAGATGGCCTGGACCCACGGCGCTACGCGCTCGAATCGCGAACGACCGGGCCCGATTCGGCGATTGAGACCGAGCTCAGGCTGACGCGCATCCTGCTCGCGTACGCCCGGGACGTCTCCGCCGGCCGATTCCGTCCCGGGCCGAGAGACAGCCTCTGGTCGGCGGCACCCGCGCCGATCCGGTTCAGCGACCTCGGCCGGGCCCTCGATTCCCTTCCCCTGGATACCGTACTGCGGCGCCTCGCTCCGCCGCAGCGCGGATACACGGGCCTTCGCGCGGCGCTGGAGCGCTATCACTCCATCGCCGAGCGGGGCGGCTGGGATTCGCTCTCGAACGGGCCGGATCTGGCACCCGGCGCGCGCGGTATCCGCGTGCTCGACTTGAGACGTCGGCTTGCGGCCGAAGACGACGGAGACGCCACCGAGACTGCGGACGACCGCTTTGATGGAGCGCTGGCTCGGCGTGTCCTCCGATTTCAAGCGAAGCACGGACTCGAAGCGGATGGGATTGTCGGAGCGGCCACGCGCGCTGCGCTGAACGTCCCGGTCGAACAGCGCATACGCCAGATCGAGCTGAATCTCGAGCGCTGGCGCTGGCTGCCCCGCCGCCTGGGCGAGCGCTACATCATGGTCAACAGCGCCGCGTTCTCCCTCGCCCTCGTGGGTCACGATACGGCCGTGCTGACGATGCGCGCGATCGTCGGACGTGTCGATTGGCCCACGCCCATCATCATCTCGCGGGTCACGAACCTCATCTTTCACCCGTCGTGGGACATTCCGAAGAAGATCGTGCTTGCCGAGGTCGTCCCTTTCGTGTTGCGGGACACCGGCTATCTCGCGCGCGAGCGCATAACCGTACTCCGGTGGACCAACGGCGCGTGGCGCCCGGTGGATCGGCACGCCGTCGATTGGCGCGCCCTCAACGACTCCTCGTATTCCCTGCGTCTCGTGCAAGCTCCCGGGGCGACCAACCCGCTCGGCGGCGTGAAATTCGAGTTCGCAAACCGCTTCGGCTCCTACATCCACGATACGCCGCAGCGTTCGTTATTCGAGCAGCGCATACGAGCCTTCAGTCACGGCTGCATACGCGCCGAGCGAGCGGCCCAGCTCGCCCGCATCCTGCTCGCCGATTCGGCGCAGTGGCCACGCGACTCGGTGGACAGCGCCATGCGCGGGCCAGAAACGCGCGTCGTGACGCTCGAGCGCGGCATCCCGGTTTACGTGTCGTACTGGACGGCGTGGGTCGATCCCGATGGCACGCTGCAATTCCGGGACGACGTCTATGGCTGGGACAGGATGCTCGCGGGCCAATGAACGCTCATCGTGCGTTCATACTTCCCTCAGGCCCCCGCGGCGAGCGTGCACGTGGGAATTTCTCGGTAAACCACAAAGGGGAGGCCGCAATGGCGATCGCGACACGTACCGGCACCACGATCGAGCAGCGACTCGCTGCCCTCGAGGGCAGGATCGATCAAATCGAGCACCATCTCAAAGCCGTGGAGCGGCACACCCAAGAGCTCGACGAGCTGCGCGGCGAAGTGGGCAAGCTGAAGATCGAAGTCGAACAGATGCGCGAAGAGTGAGCCCATGCTCGGCGTGCTGAGCGAACCTCAGGTCGATCGAGACGCGGGCGACCGGATTCGGAAAGCGGGTCGCCCGAGTCAGCTGAGCAGCTGCACCAGTTGCTCTAGAAAACCGCGTTGGCCCGGCAGAATCTTTTCCAGCGCGCGTTCCACCGTAAACCACTCGGCTCGGTCCACTTCCGGAAAACGCATCTGCTTGCCCGATTGGGGCGGCCACTCCATCGCAAAGTCACTGCCCCCGAGCGCCGGATCGCAATCGCCCTCGACTGCCCAGGCGTGCACGAGCTTGCCGCTTGGTTGCTTCAACGGTTTGAGTGGCACTGGTGCGCCGTCGGCCGTGCATCCCGCCTCCTCTTTCAGCTCGCGGCGCGCACACGCCAGGCGATCCTCGCCGGGATTGATCTCGCCTTTGGGAATCGACCAGGCGCCCGCGTCCTTCCGTGCCCAGAAAGGACCACCCGGATGCACCAGCAGGACCAGCAGAGCCGAGGAAGCCGGATCCCTGTGAAACAGGAGAATCCCGGCGCTTTCCTTCGCCATCAGTCAGCCACTCCCTAATTCCGGTCGCCCACGCCAATGTTCACGAGACTCTTGCCTCGATTATATGATCCGAACCACAGAATGTGCTCTGGTCTTGCTGGCTGCCTGCGCAACCCACCGCGCTCCAGTCTCGCTGGTAGGCGCACCCACTGACGTCCAAACGCTGGTCGGCCACTGGACCGGTGAGTACGGTAGCGAAAACACTGGGCGCGCGGGTTCGATCGATTTCACGGTGTCTGCGAACCCGCATGGTGACTCGGCATCGGGCGTGATCATGATGGTCCCAGCGCAGTTCGGCGCTCCCCTCAGGCCGTGGCACGATCCGGAGCTCGTGGGCCGGCCGTCCACGGCCATGCCCACGGCACTCACCATTCACCTCGTGCGAATCGAGGGGGACCGGGTGCACGGCGAGCTTATGCCGTATGCCGATCCCGCAAGCGGCGACCGCGTCTTGACGACATTCGACGGCCGTCTCACGGGCGACACGATCGCCGGGACGTTCGTGAGTACGCCCGGTCCCGTCGTGGGCGGTGTCACGGGCCAGTGGCGCGTGGTTCGCGAGCGACACTGAGCGCTTGACGATCGGTTCACTGGAGCCCCCCCTGCCCCCGCGAATCGCGGGACTGAGCGAAATCGCCCGCAATCTTTGGTGGAGCTGGAGCGCGGAGGCCCAGGCGCTGTTCTGGTCGATCGACTACACCCTCTGGCATCTCACACGTCATAACCCGATTGCGCTGCTGCGCCAGGTGGATTCGAGGCGGCTCGCCGCCTGTGCGGCCGATTCCGATTTCGTCGCGCGCTACGACGCCGTGCTCGCGCAGTACCGCAGTCTTGCCCGGTCCGACGGTACGTGGTTCGGCAAGGAGCATTCCGGAATCGGGGATCGGCCCGTCGCGTACTTCTGTGCGGAATTCGGGCTGCACAATTCCGTGCCGATCTACTCGGGAGGCCTCGGAATTCTGGCGGGCGACCACACGAAGAGCGCCTCCGATCTTGGCGTGCCGCTGATCGGCGTCGGCCTCCTGTACACCCGCGGCTATTTCGATCAGCGACTGAGACTCGATGGCTGGCAAGAAGACGCGGATGAATCCTTCGATCCCACGCTCACGCCACTCGATCGTGTGCTCGGCGCGGGCGGTGACCCGTGTCTTGCGACGCTGCAAATGGGAAAGCGGACGGTATGCGTGGGGGCATGGCGTATCCTCGTGGGGCGGGTGCCGGTCTATCTCCTCGACACCGATCTCGAGGAGAACGAGCCCGCCGACCGCGAGCTGACCCACCGGCTCTACGCCGGTGGACTCGAGCTCCGCCTCCAGCAGGAATGGATCCTGGGCGTGGGTGGCGTCCGGGTGCTCCGCGCCCTCGGGGACGAACCCGCCGTGTGGCACGCGAACGAAGGACACGCGGCGTTCATGCTGCTCGAACGCGTGCGCGAGCTCGTGGCGCAGAAGGTTCCATATTCCGATGCCGTCCGGCAGGTGCGGGAGGCCAGTATCTTCACCACGCATACCCCGGTGCCGGCCGCGGACGACGCCTTTACGCTCGAGCAAATCGAGGCTTGTACGGGACGCATCTGGGACGACCTGGGGGTGACGCGGGAAACGATCGCCCAGCTCGGGAGACGCGGCCAGGGGGGCGACGCGCGATTTCACATGCCGGTCCTCGCCATCCGGCTGTCCGCGCGGGTGAACGCCGTCTCACGGAAGCACCAAACCGTCTCGCGAGAGTTGTGGCGCGATCTCTGGCCCGACCTGCCGGTGGATCAGGTGCCGATTGGGTACGTGACGAACGGGGTCCACGTCACGACCTGGTTGTCGCGCCACCTCACCGCGTTGCTCGACAGGCAGTTCGGCCGTACGTGGGTCGACCACGAGGACGACGCCGCTGTGTGGGACCGAATGCTGGCGCTCGATGACGCCGCGCTCTGGGCCATGCATATGGAGCGCAAACGAATCCTTGCACGGGCGATCCGCGAGGAGGCGCGCCGCCGCTGGGCGGACGAATGGAAGGAGTCGCAGCACATCGTGGGTGCCGGCACGCTCATCGACGAGCGCGCGCTGACATTGGGGTTTGCCCGCCGGTTTGCCACCTACAAGCGTGCTGATCTCCTGTTTCGCGATCTGGATCGGCTGCGCACGCTGCTCGTGAATCCGTGGCGGCCGGTGCAGATCCTGTTTGCCGGAAAAGCGCATCCGGCCGACGACCCCGGGAAGCACGTTCTCCAGCACGTGTACGAGCTGAGCCGCGATGTCCGGTTCGAGGGGAGAATCGCGTTTCTCGAAGACTACGGCATGCACCTGGCGCACCGGCTCGTCCAGGGAGTGGACGTCTGGCTCAACGTCCCGCGAGTGCCGCTCGAGGCATGCGGCACGAGCGGCATGAAGGCCGCCATGAACGGCGTCCCGCAGTTGAGCACCCTCGACGGATGGTGGGCCGAAGGCTTCGATGGCACGAATGGCTGGGCGATACCGCTGGCGCCCGAGGGAACGGACGCCGACGCGCACGATGCGGCGGCATTCTACGACTTGTTGGAGCAGCAGATCATTCCGCTGTACTATGCGCGTGACGAGCGGAACGTGCCCATGGGCTGGATCGAGAAGATGCGCAATGCGATGCGGGTATCCGGACGCCAGTTCAGCGCGCATCGCATGCTCAAACAGTACGTGAACGAGTGCTACCTCCCTGCATTCCGTACATCCTGACCACCTCCGCCTCGGTGGTCGCGTCCTCAGGCCCCTTGTCGGTTCGAATATTGAGCAGACGCGGGAACCGCAGGGCGTACCCCGGTTCGCCCTCATGTCGTCCGGCGGTGTGGCGCGGCGAGCGCGTGATCTCGTCCGCCAGCACTTCGACCACGACGCGCGGTTCGACCCAGACGTCGGGAATGATCAGCGAGTCGACCCGCGCGGGCTTGGTCGGGCGCGCGTCCCGGTCGAGCGTGGCCCTGAGCGATTTCCATCCCGCCTCCGTGAGACCGGACCCGATCTTGGCGACCGTGCGGAAGCGATCATGCGCGGGGTCGTAGACGGCGCCGAGCAGCGAACCGACGCCCAGCGCCACCCGCTTGCCCCGACCGGTCAGGTAACCGATGAGCACGACGTCGATCGTGTCACGCAACTTGGACTGATAGGAGCGCTTCAGCTTCACCCAATCGAATCCGCGGGCGCCGGCCCGGTACGGCGCATCGGGGCGTTTCGCAACGATCCCTTCGAGACCCTGAGCGAGCATTCTGGTGAAGTACGCTTCCAGCTCGGCGGGGTTGGATGTCGTCGTGACTTCCGTGACGACGAGTGGATCGCGGCGTCCGCCCCGGACGATCTGGGCCAGCCGGCGGTGCCGCACCCGTAACGGCTCCGCCAGGTAGCTGCGCTCACCCGCATACAGCAGGTCGAACGCGAACAGCCGGAGCGGCAGGCGCTTGGCGGCTCCCGCAACATCGTGTTTCCGTTTTCGGCTGATGGTCACCTGGAATGACTGGAACCGGCGATTCTCCGGATCGTACACCACTGCCTCGCCTTCGAGGATCGCTTTGCGCACCGTGAGCTGCCGGCGCAGCGCGTTGGTGAGATCGGGAAACATCGCGGACACGTTTTCGAGCCGGCGCGAGAATGCCCAGGTACGTGCGCCGTCGCGGTGCAGCTGCAGCCGGAATCCGTCGTATTTGGGCTCTGCGTCAACCGTGCCCAGCCGTGCGACGATCGCGGTAGCCGACGCGAGGCGCTGGGCCAGCTCGGGACGAACGGGGACGCCCACTTGCGGCGTTACCCGGTGCAGCGCTCTGGCGCCCGACCGGTAGGCGAGCGCGATCACGCCACCAAGATCGGATCGGACGTTGTACGCGTGTTCGAGCAGCGGCTTCTTGCTCCGGTCGCCAAGCGCCCCGAGCGCGGCGGCTTCGAGCAGCGTGGCGTCTCCAATCCCGAGGCGCAGGCGTCCCTGGATGATGCGCACGAGATAGCGCGCCTCGAGCGGGGCCGCGCGTCGCAACAGCGCTTCGGCGAGCCGCGTCTTCTGCTCGACGGACCCTGCACCGCCCGTGACCGCGATGGCGTACAATGACTCGTACGCTTCCCGGACGTGAAGCACGCGCTTCCGCGATCCGCTGCGTGGACGTTCCAGCAGAGATTCGGCGGCAAGCCCCAGATCGCCCGTCCGCTTGAACCGCTGCACCACCTGGGCTGGGGCCGCGCCGCTCGCTCGGGCAATGGTGCGGATGAGGAGCGCCTCGCCCACGCCGAATTCGATCGGCTCGTAGGGCGGGCGGAGGCGGCCCTGGAGCAGATACACGATGTCCCGGAGCTCGGTATGCGACGCCGCGGCGAACAGCCGGGTGATGATCTCGAGCGCGGCGAGGCGGCGGCCGCTCGCTTCGAGCCGGGAGAAGGTTTCCGCGAGCGTGGCGAAGCGCACGCGGCAATCTAACCGTCGCCCGGTAGATTACAGCATATGACCGCTCCAACCCCCGCGCTCACCGTCGAGCATTTGACGGTGCGCTTCGGATCCCTCGAAGTGCTGAACGATCTCTCCTTTGCGGTCCCTGAAGGATCGACGCTCGCCGTTATCGGCCCGAACGGTTCGGGCAAGACGGTGCTGTTTCGCGCGCTGGTCGGCGCCATCCCCCATGCGGGCACCATCCGCTGGGCGCCGAACACCCGCCTCGGCTATGTGCCGCAAAAGCTCGATCTCGAACGCGACCTCCCGATCACGGGCGGCGATCTGCTCCGGGCGCGCGCGCGCCTCGCCCACGCGTCGCGCAGCGACGTCGAGCAAGCGCTCGAGAGCGTGGGAATCTCGAGCGACGTGACGGGGAGTCTGATCGGCACCCTGTCGGGCGGGCAGTTTCAGCGCCTGCTGATCGCGTTCGCCATGCTCGGCAGGCCCACCGTCCTCTTGCTCGACGAAGCGACCGCCGGCGTGGACGAGCCCGGCCAGGAACAGCTGTACGAGACCGTGCACCGCCTTCGCACGGAGCACGGGGTTACCGTGCTCATGATCTCGCACGAGGTCAACATCGTCTCGCAGCATGCGACCAACGTGCTCTGCCTCTCGCCCGAGCACACCTGCTTCGGGAATCCTCGTCAGGTGCTGACGCCCACGCTCCTCTCGCAAGTCTACGGCACGCCCCTGAGCTTCTACACTCATGACCACTCTGCCTCCTAGCGCCATCGTGCTTTCGGCCTCCATGGCCGTCGCGGCGGGGCTGCTCGGCTGCTTCGCCCTGATGCGGCGCATGACGCTCGCCGCTGACGCGCTGTCGCACGTGGCGCTGCCGGGAATCGGGCTCGCCCTGCTGCTGCGGCTGCATCCCGTCATGGGCGCGCTCGTGGCACTCTGCCTCGGCGCCATCCTCATTTGGGCGCTCGAGCGCCGCACCCATCTCGCGACCGAAACGATCATCGGCGTTGTGTTCTCCAGCGCGCTGGCCATCGGCGCGCTGGTCACGAGCGGCGACCAGCTGATGGATGCGCTGTTCGGGGGCCCCGGAACCCTCCCGACGTGGGAAGTGGCAACGGGCATAATGGGAGCGGCGGCCGTCATCGTGTTCGTGATCGCCGCGCGCGATCGCATGATCGTCACACTGCTCTCACCCGACGTCGCCCTCACGACCGGGATCAACGTGCCGCGGTTGAACCTGCTCTACCTGCTCGCGTTCGCGTTCACGATCGCGTTGGGTTTGCGCTACCTGGGCGTGCTGTTGATGGGCTCGTTGATCATCATTCCCGCCGCGACCGCGCGCCGGCTCGCGCGGGATCTGACGGGCATGTTCACCATCTCGGTGATCGTGGCCCTGGCGTCCACGTTGGCCGGCTTATGGCTCGCCAACCGCTGGGGGAAGGAAAGTGGACCCCTCATCATTGCGATTGCGGCGGGACTGTTTCTCGTCACGGCCGTGGGAAAGCAGCGCACGGACCGCTTTTAGATGTTGTACAGCGCGAGCGTATCGATCAGGTTCGCCAGCGCCCTGGCAAGTTGCGGATGCGACGCATCGAAGGCTGACACCCCGTCCATCAGACGTTGCCGAATGATCGGATACTCGGGAGGAGCAGTGGGACGCGCAGCTGTCAGCGCGCGAATGTCCTCGGCCAAGTGACGCAACAGCGCCTGGTCCTTGGGATCGACCGAGCGGGCTTCGAGCAGCTGCTCGTGCAGCTCCGTGAGGAGCTGATGCAGATCGGGTCGGCTCATAGCAGGGAAGCTAAGGGGCTAATGAACAATCCATAACCCGATGCCGCTCGCAGCCGCGAGAGCGAGCAGGCCCGAGCCCGCCACCTTTCGGTATGCCCCCACCCCCAGCACGAGCGCAATGGCCAGCTTGAACACCGTGTTCGAGAGAATCCCCACCGCGATTCCCTGCGCCGCGGCCGCGGCGGTTGCATGTTCCGGGGCCAGCCGTGTCATGGCATAGGTCAACGCGTCCATGTCCGTGAGTCCGAGCAGCGCCGCCGTGGCATTGACCGCGGTCGGTCCCCACAATTCCTGGACATAGGGCACCACGATCAGCACGAGCTGGAACGCGGCGGCCATCTTGATCGCCGCCCAGAGCCCGAGCGGACTCTTGAGAACGAGAGCGCCGGAAGGCTCCTGATCCGGCTCCGGGCGGCGGAGCGCCAGCGCAACCAGTCCCGCGCCCACGAGCAGCACCGGAATGACGTACGGCACCAGAGTCACGGCCACCGGCCCGTTGAGCAGTCCCGAAAAAACCAGCACGCGAATGCACAACACCGTGCAGGCCCCGATGACCCCCGACGCGAGCGCCCAACCCGCCGCCGGCTCAGCACGGCTTTCACGCGAGAAGCTCAGCGTAACCGCCGTGCTCGAGACCAGACCGCCCACGAGCCCGGTAAGCCGATAGCCACGACGGAGCCCGACCGCGCGGCGCGCGACGTACCCCGCGAAATTGATCGCGGAGAACAGCAAGACCGCTGTCCACAATGCGCGGGGGCGGATGCTGCCGTACGGCCCGTATGGACCTTCGGGGAGTAGCGGCAGGACGACGAGCGCGAGCACGGCGAATTGCAGCGCCGCGGCAAATTCCGTTTCGCCGAGCTGCCGGATTGCGCCGTGGATCCTGGTCTTCTCGATGAGCGCCAGCACCATCACCGACACGACGGCACTGGTGAGGAGCGGGAAGCCGAGCCCGGCCACCATACCAAGACCGAGCACGAGAAGCGCGGCGACCTCTGTCGTCCCTTCGACGCTCGGCGCTTCCGGATTCAGGGCCGGCAGCCGGGCGGTCATGATGTACGCCGCCACCGTCAACGCGCACCCCGCCGCGAGTAATGCCACACCGGCCGCGAGCTCGCCACCGCCGATCAGCCAGCCCGCGAGGCCGCCCAGGATGCCGAGCAGGAGAAACGTGCGAGCGCCCGCGAACCGCGCTCCCGGCCCACTCGCATGGCCCGACCACTCGCGCTCGATTCCGACCGCAAGCCCCGCCAACGCCGCGACCGCGAGCTCACTCGCCGCCGTCGTATCGAGCTGGAGCATGGTCAACTCACTGTGCCGTGTAGCCGCCGTCGATCACCAGCTCGGAGCCGGTAACGAACTTTGCTTCATCGGATGCGAGATACAGTACGCCATAAGCGACGTCGTCGGGTTCACCCAGGTGACCCACGGGATGCAGGCTTTCGAGATGCCGCCGCATCCCGTCAGGGTCCGGAGCTGCTCGCATCGCGTTCTCGACCATTGGCGTCTTGATGTATCCGGGATGAACCGAGTTGACCCGGATCGCGAGCTTCTCCCTCGCGCAGTACAGAGCGGCCGATTTGGTCAGGAGCCGCACCGCCCCCTTGCTCGCGTTGTAGGCCGCGAGATCGGGATCGCCGATCAGACCCTCGATGGACGATATGTTCACGATCGACCCGTTCCCCGTCGCGCGCATCGCCTGCACCCCCGCGCGCGTGCCGAGAAACACGCCGTCGAGATTCACCCGCAGCACGCGGTGCCACGACTCGAGCGTGGTGTGCTCCACGTCACCCGTGACGCCGATCCCGGCGTTGTTGACCAGGATGTCGAGTCGTCCGCACTGCGAGACGACCGCCTGCATCACGCGATCCCAATCGGATTCACTCGAGACATCGTGCGGCAGAAACCGCGCGTTCCGGCCGGACCCGCACAGCTCGCGCGCCGCTTGCTCGCCCTGATCGCGATCGAGGTCGGTCAGGAATACACTCGCAGCCTCGGCCGCAAGCAGCCCGGCACAGGCTCGGCCGATTCCCATCGCGGCACCCGTGACCAGTGCCACCTTGCCCGCTACTCGATTCATGCGGCGCCTTCCACCGAATCGATCACGTCCGCAATCGGACGCCGCGGCGTGGGACGCAGCTGGGAATGCGTGCTGTAGCCGAGCCGGAGCAGAAGCTGCACGTGCCCCACGTGGCCCACGATCATCTCGAGCAGCCGACGGACGCGCGTCACCTCGATCGGCTGATTCAGGAACGACGCCGTTACGCCTTCAACCTGCGCCCGCAGGAGAACATGAGCCAGCGCCTGACCGCACGACAGCCATGCCCTCGGATGCTCGCCCGCCGTACCGAGCACGCTCAGCGTCGGCGATCCGCGCACCAGCTCTTCGTCTCCCGCGGCCTGACCCCCGCCCACGTCGAACCGGCGGATTACGAGCGGGTGCGTGATCGACGCGAAACCACCTCTCCCGAGCGCGTATCCCGGCATACCATCGTGTCGGCGCGTGACATTGGGACGCAGCCATTTGGCCAGCTCCCGGCGGAATTCGACATCCGCCATCTGGACGCGGTCGGCCAGGCCGACGAGGTCGGCCACATGCCCGCGGATGCTCGGATCGTCGATCGTGACCAGCCACGCGCCCTCGCGCTCCGCGGCGCTCGCGAGTGCGTGCAGCAGCTCGGGAGGAACACTTCTCGTCTCGTAGGCCGACCGATCCGTGTGGCGCAGCCGAATCGCGGTGAACAAGGCGTGCTCGACATCCGAGGGCGCGGCACTGCCACCGATCCGAACGCGCGCCAGCAAGTCCGGCTTTGCGGGATCGGGCAGCAGCTCCGTGTGTTCACCGATCCCGAAGTTCCTGAGCGCGAGGCGCAGCATGAACAATGCGCCCCCGCAGCTGATCACGAGCTCGCGGTCGTCGGGATCGACTACCGGCAGGCGGCGCGAGCGATCGGCGAACATTTCGAGATGGTCGTTGCCGATCCGAAACACCCACGGCTGGCTGTTATGGCTCGACGGTGCGAGGATAGCGTACTTCACGGCCGCGCGCAGCTGATCGCGCGCCGATCCCTCGATCGGAAACTCCTCCCCCAGCGCTTCCATGACCGGCTGCAGCATGACGTCTGCCATACGCCCTCCTCGGGTCACCGCGGTGTGTCACCGGCAATCGGAATCGCATGATCATCGAGCTGGGCACGGTGCTCGAGATAAATCCCTTCGAGCACGTGCGTGATCGAATCGCGATCCGCGAGACTCAGGTGCACGTGCTCCACCAGCATGAGCCGCATCACCCCGCTCGGATTGTGGAGAAATGCCGCGAGGTTTTCGTTGAACCGTGTCTGGACGTCCGCGTACGCGAAGGTGAGGTCGGGCCCGACGTCCGATCTGGCGCGCAGATGCAGCGCCCAGATGCCGTGGCATTCGGTGCAGCCGCGCGCAACGAAAATGCCCGCGCGTGGATCGAGCACCTGTCCCTCGATGCCCGGCGCCGTCACCGCGCCTTGAGCCAGCGCGAATAGCAATGCGATCATCAGACGATGCGCTCCCGTGGCCATGGGACCTCCTGTGTCCACTTCGAGTGTAGCGCGAGGCGTTCAACGGGTGGGTGAACGGATGATGAAGGAGTCTTCAGACGGGGCACCAACCTGATGGCAGGTTCATGCGATTCTCATGCAGCCCGGCATCCTGGATGGCTATTGATATGCAGAACCCTCACGGGGGAGAAACCAGATGACGATGCGGCGCGCACTCCAGGTGATTCTCGCAATCTCGGGCTTCGGGTTGATTTTTTCCGGCGTCCTCACCTATCACGAGCTCTTCGGTCAGAGCGCGTTCACGTGTCCCGCGCCGGGCGTTCCCGGAACGGTATTCGGCTATCCCGCGTGCGTGTACGGGTTCTTCATGTACCTGATAATCACGGCCACGGCCATTTCCGGCCTCGTATCGAACCGACGGTCGATGACCGCCGGAAAGGCGACTGCGAAGGAACGAGCGGCCGGAATTACTGACCGCTGAACTTTGCGGCTTCGCGCGCGAAGAACGCGCGTAGTCCTGCCGTAAAGTCGGGCGTGTCGGCGATTCGCGCGAGCTGCTGTAACTCCTCATCGAGGTGGAAATCGAGCTGGTCCACGCCCGCGGCTTGATTGAGCAGGCTCTTGGCGACGGCGTAGGCGCGCGTGGGGCCCGCCGCGAGCCGCTGCGCGACCCCGGCGAGCTCGCGCTCGAAATCCTCGACGGGAAAGACCCCGGTGATGAGCTTCCACTCGAGTGCCTGTTCGGCCGACAGGCGCGGGTTCAGCAGCACGAGCTCCATCGCCTTGCGCAGCCCGATCAGACGCGGCAGGAAGAACGTCGAGCTCTCGGCGCCCGTCAGCGCGGTCTTGTGATAGGCCCACTCGAAGCTCGCCCGCGTCGACGCGAATACGAGGTCGCACGCCATCGCGATCCCGAATCCGCCCGCCGCGGCCACGCCATCCACCGCGGCAATAAACGGCTTCGGCGCGCGCTTGATCTCGGAGATGGTGCTGTGCAGGTACTCGAGGATCTGCTTGAAACTCTCGCCGAAACCCTTGCCGGGTCCGACCTGCTCGGGCTGGAGATATCCGAAATCGTGCGTGTCGCCCTGCTCGCGGATGTACTTGAGGTCGGCGCCGCTCGAGAACACGCCACCCGCGCCCCTGATCACCACGCAGCGGACGGTCTCGTCGCGGGCGAACTGCAATCCCGCTTTGCGGAAGTCCTGAGCCGTCTGGACGTCGAGCGAATTGAAGCGCTCGCGGCGATCGATCGTGATGATCCCGACCGCGCCGTCTCTGGTCATCTGGATGTGAGGCATCACGGTTTGGGGCGAATCGGATACCGGATGAGGGTCTGCTGCGTCCGCGCGCGGCGCGCCGTGAGGTATTCCTCCTCATGCGGTCCGGACGTCTCGTACCCCTGCTCGGCGATGAACGCGTGCAGGGCCCGCACGCTGTCTCCTTCGCTCGCATACGGCCCCACGTGCAGGATCTCCGCGACGAGTCCGTAGTCCCACACTTCGCGCAGCACGGAAAACCCCGCCTTCCGCGCGATGATCTCCTTCACGTCGGCAGGTATCGGCAATCCCCAGATCGCCGTCCAGCGCTCACGGGGCACGCGGTGCGCGTCGGGCCACCGGGCCCGCAGGTGATCGATCTTGAATGCCCGCCCTTCCCGCTTGAGCACGGACCGAAGGTGATAGACGGCAGAGTAGAGCGCCGGTAACGCCCGATCGGCCGAACTGCGCGGCTCTCCCTGCGTGTAGATGACCGCCATCGTTTGCGACGGACGCTCGACGAGGTGGGGCTCGCGGGACACCGGCTTGGTCGCTTGCTCGATCATTCGCTGCCTCCTCACCACCCGTCAGCAGATCCGCGGAAGCGGTTCTCCTTCCGGCTCGGCCAGCAGTCGCCGTCCCAGCCCGGTATCGAGCACGACCCGGCCCGCGTGAGCATCCGACACGGTCCCGATGATCGCGGCTTCGCTGCCCCGTGGATGCGCTCGCAGGGCCGCGAGCACGCGCTCCGCGGAAGCGGGACGGACGCCGATGAGTGCCTTGCCCTCGTTCGCGATGTGGAACGGATCGAGGCCCAACATCTCCGCCGCCGAGCGGACCACCGGATGCACGGGTACCGCGGGCTCCTCGATCACGATCTCCACACCACTCTTCTCGGCCATCTCGTGCAGCGCGCTGGCCACGCCGCCGCGCGTCGGGTCTTTCATCGCGGTGACCTCGCCCGGTGCGGCCGCAAGCGCGGCCCGGATCAGCGCGTTGATCGGCGCGACATCGGACTCGAGCGGCGCGTCGAAAGCGATCGCGTGGCGCCGCGCCATCAGCGCGATGCCGTGATCGCCGATTGTCCCCGTGACGATGATCCGATCACCCGGGAGCAGCCCGGAGTCCGGAACCACGCGATCCGTGAGCGCCACGCCGGTCGTGTTGATGACGATGCCGTCGAGCTCACCACGTCCCATCACCTTCGTGTCGCCGGTGATCACGGTCACGCCCGCTTCCCGGCACGTGTCGAGCATCGAGCGCTGAATCCGCTCCAGGTCGGAGCGCCGGAAGCCTTCTTCCAGAATGACCGCGCAGGTGAGGCCCGCGGGCTCGGTGGCGCCCATCATGGCCAGGTCATTCACCGTTCCCGCGATCGCCAGCCTGCCAATGTCGCCGCCCGGGAAAAACACGGGATGCACCACGTGCGAGTCGGTGGTCACCACCAGCCAGCGGTCGCCCAGCTTGAGCGCCGCGCCGTCGTCCATGGCCGCGAGCCCAATGCCCGAAGCCGGCGCGTCGAGAAATCCGGCCGCCAGCGTTTCTTGAATCAGTGTACGCATGGCCCGGCCGCCGGCGCCGTGCTTCAGCGTCACAATCTCGTCACGACCGATCAGGCCCGACGTCCCAGGCTTCAGCGTGACGCTCACAGGTCCGGATGGCCTCCGTACTGGTGCCAGATCCGGCACGTCCCCTCGCTCGACACCATGCACGCGCCCACCGGATTGTCGGGTGTGCATTCCTTGCCGAACAGCGAGCAATGCGAGGGCGATGCGATTCCCGCCATGATGTCTCCGCACATGCACAGTTGCGTGAGCGTAGACGGCGCATTGTTCCAAAGCCGCTTCACGTCGATCCGGAACTTCTTCCGCGTGTCCACGCGCGCGAACTCATCACGCAGCCTGAGGTTCCCGTTCGGCACGTGCGCGATCCCGCGCCACATCCCGCCCACCGTACGGAACACGCGCCACAATTGCTGCTGCGCGTTGCGATTGCCAAGCGGTGTCACGCAGCGCGGGTACATGTTCTCCACCCGCGGCGTTCCGTCGCGAACCAGCTCCACGAGCTTCACGAGCCCGGCGAGAATGTCGAGCGGCTCGAATCCGGCGACCACGACCGGAATGTGATGACGGTCGACAAACCGGTCGAAGATCGCCGACCCGGTAATCGTGGCCGCATGCCCGGCCGCAAGGAAGCCTTCCACTTTCGTTCCCGGCATCTCGGCCACGATCTCCATGACCGGCGGGATGTACTTGTGCGCCGAAAGCACCGAGAAGTTCGCCGGTGGTTCGGCCAGCACGACTGCCGCCGTCGCGACGGCCGTGGTCTCGAAACCGCTCGCGAAGAACACCACCTCGTCCGTGGTGTCACGCGCCAGCTCCACGGCTTCGGCTGCGCTGTAGACGACGTCGATGTGCGCGCCATGGGACTGGGCGTCCGCGAGCGACAGCGCCGTCCCCGGCACTTTCAGCATGTCGCCGTAGGTCGCGATCCGGAGGCCGTCCTGTGCGAGCACGACGGCTTCATCCACCTCGGGGACGTCGGTGACGCACACCGGGCAGCCCGGCCCCATGATCACATTCAACGTCTTCGGCAGAATCGAGCGCAGGCCGAATTTGGCGATCGATTGCTCGTGGCTGCCGCACACGTGCATGACCGACACGGGCGCGCGCCCCACGTCGGCCGTGACCTTGTCGAGCGCCTGCGCCAGCTCCTTTGCCTTTGCGGGGTCACGAAACCGGAGCTGGCCGGCCGCTTCGGTCGTCCGCAGCGTCTCAAGCATTGGATCCCTCGCCCCGCTCGCGGGCTGCGCTGATTTCACCGCGGATGTCGCTCGCCATCATGTCGCCTTCGGCCTCTTTCAGCAGCAGCTCGTACAGCGCGAGCGTCTCCTGGATATCCGCGGCGGGAATCTTCCGGATCGCGAATCCGACATGATTCAGGATGTAATCGCCGGGACCGACCGGCTCATCGATCACGTCGAGCCGCGTCTCGCGGCGCACGCCCCAGAAATCCACTGTGGCGAGCTGCCCGTTCACCGCAACGACCTTTCCCGGTACGCCGAGGCACATGGCTAGAACATGCCTCGCACCTGCGACCTTAGGAAGCCGAACCACTCGTCCATGCCGTTCGGAGCCAGGGCCGACGTATAGAAGAACTCGAGTTCCGGGTTTACCTGCCGGGCGAAGCCGACCGCCTGCTTCACGTCGAAGGGCGCGTACGGCAGCAAATCCATCTTATTGAGCACAGCGTAGCGTGCCTGCTGAAACATGCTCGGGTATTTGAGCGGCTTATCCTCTCCTTCGGTCACCGAAAGGATCACGATCTTGGCGTCCTCCCCCAGGTCCCAGGCCGCGGGACAAACGAGGTTCCCGACGTTCTCGATGAACAGCAGCTCGATCGCGGAGAGATCGATCGCCTCGAGCGCCGTCGCCACCTGACGCGCATCGAGATGACACGCGCCATTCGTGATGACCGCCTGCACCAGACGGTCGGTGTGCCGCGCGAGCCGGTCGGCGTCGTTTTGCGTCTGCACGTCGCCCGTGATGACTGCGATCCCGATCTCGTCCCCCAGGGCGGCCAGCGTTCGCTCGAGCAGGGTCGTTTTTCCCGACCCGGGCGAGGACACGAGATTGAACGAGCGCACCCGAGCTTCGCCAAGCCGCCGCCGCACATCCTCGGCGAGCTCGTCGTTCTTCGCGAGCACTCGCTCCCGGACTTCAATCGTCCGGACGGCCATCGTCCACATCCAGGTAGCTCACGCGCAGCACGTCTCCCGGGACTCGGCTGATCAGGGGCGTCGCCCCCGCGAACGGCGGCTCGTTGAGCAACGCCTCGAGACAAAATTCGAGATTCGACACCTCGACCCCGGCGTCGTCGCCGACTTCGACACCCACCCGTACGACCTGCTCCGGGGGCGCCTGCGTCTCGGCGATCCGGCAGACCTCGAGGGCGATACTCATTTCATGCACGCGCGGGCTCCGGCTTCGCTGTGCACCGGTGTCCCCAGCTCTCGAGCATCCCCACGACCAGCAGCACCAAGTGATCGACCCGCGCGCGGAGCGCGTCGCTCAACCCGCTCGTCATCTCCACGATCGCGGGCTGCAGGCCAATGGCCACGGTACGGTCGGGTAGCGTGCCTCGCAATTCCGCCAGTGCGAGCACGTCTTGGAGATCGACTTGATGCGGCGAGACTTTGGTCGCGAGGTGTTTGGGAAGCTGATCGCGGAGGATGACCGCGTCGGTCCCCGGGGCTGACCCAGTATCGATCGCGTCGATCAGCAGCACCGCGCCCGCGTCTTCGATGATCGGCAGCAGGGTGAGCCCCCACGTACCCCCGTCCACCAGCTCGACGTCGTCCGGGACATCCCAAGTGTCGCGGAGCCGCTCGAGCGCCGCGATGCCGATCCCATCGTCCCCCATGATCGGATTGCCGAGACCGATCACCACAGTCCCGCGTCTCACGTCATTTCGGCTGATCGACATACTCCACGTCCGCCTTCACGAATCGACCGCCGCTGATGATCGACGAGATCGTTCCCGTACGCTCGAGAATGTCGGCCCGGAGCGCGAGGTACAAATGCACGGGCAGGAAAATGAGAAACACCCAGGTCAGGACGTGATGCACGAAGTGCACGATCTGGATGCCGCCCAGAAACGGGACCACCCAGCCGAACAAGTTGTACCACAGGCCGCCCGGATGCGACTGCCCGTACATGGCGAACCCTGTGACCACCATGATACCGGCGACGAGGTAAAGGCCGGTGTAACTGAGCTGCTGCAGCGGATTGTGCCCGAGGTATTGAGGCGCGTCTTCGGGCCGGATCATCAGGTAGAACTTGATCTGCTTGAACAGGTTGATCCAATCCTGCTTGCGGATGGGGAACAGGGCGCGCCAGCGCTCGAACTGATTCCCGGCGATGAGCCAATACACACGGACAATCGCCGTGGCGACGAGCACTCCGGCCGCGGCAAAGTGCAGGAACCGTATCCGGCCCATGAGGAAGTGGCTGCTCGCCTCGCCGCTCGTCATGAAATACGGCGCGCCGATGTAGAAGCCGGTCGCGACGAGCGTGACGATCGACGCCACGGCCGCCCAGTGCATCGCGCGGATCGGCCACTCCCACAGATACACCCAGCGGTAATTCCCCGACGCGGGGCCAACCCGGCGTGCGAACCCGCCGGGCGGCTCGGCTTCATGCCGTGTCGTGCTCATTGGACTTTCACCGACGTGACGAGGTTCCCGGTCGCGTCGAGCACGTGCACTCCGCACGCCATGCACGGATCGAACGAGTGAATCGTCCGGAGAATCTCGATCGGCTGATCCGGCTTGACGAGCGGATGGTGATCCATGAGCGCCGCCTCGTAGGGGCCCGGCTGCCCTTTCGCGTCGCGCGGTGAGCAGTTCCACGTGCTCGGTACCACGCACTGATAGCGCGAGATCTTGCCGCTGTCGATCTGTACCCAGTGGCCGAGCGCGCCGCGAGGCGCGTCGAGAAAGCCGTACCCCTGCGCCGTCGCCGGCCACTTGGAGGGATCCCATTTCGCCTGATTGAACGTCTGCGTGTCGCCACCCTTGATGCGGTTGACGAGCTGGGTGTACCAGTGCGACAGGCGGCGCGAGATCAACACCGTCTCGATGCCGCGAGCCGCCGTCCGGCCCAGTGTCGAAAACAGCGCGGCAGGGCCCACTTGCAAACGATCCATCAGCTCCTTGATGAGCGCCCGCACGTCTTCATGTCCCGAGGCGTAGGCCACGAGCATGCGCGCCAGCGGACCGACTTCCATGGCGTGCCCTTCGTAGCGGGGCGCTTTCATCCAGGTGTATTTCTTTTCATCCTGGAGATAGGTCCACGGCGTCTTCGGTCCGGTGTACTTCGCCTTCGTTTCGCCTTCCCACGGGTGCAGGCCCGCGTCATCACCCTTCGAGTACTCGTACCACGAGCTGTTGATGTACTCCTGCACCTGCTTGTGATCGTACGGCCAGACCTTGGTCAGGTCCTTGTTGAGGATGATGCCGCGCGGGAAATAGAGGGAGTTCAGATCGCGCACGTCGGTTTCGGGAAACTCCCCGGCCACGAGGTAGTTGCCGGTGCCACCGCCGATCGCCGCCCACTCCTTATAGAAGCCGGCAATCGCGAGCAGATCGGGGAAGTACACCTGCTCCACGAACCGCTGCGTGCGGGCGATCATGTCGTTGATCTCCGAGAGCCGCGCCGCGTTGATGGTCGCGCGCGCTTCGAGATTGATGGCCGAGGCCATCCCGCCCACCAGGAAGTTGGGATGCGGATTCTTGCCGCCGAAAATGGTGTGCAGCCGAATGACGTCGCGCTGCCAATCGAGCGCCTCGAGATAATGCGCGACGGCGAGCAGGTTGACCGCGGGCGGCAGTTTGTACGCCGGATGACCCCAGTAGCCGTTCGCGAAAATCCCGAGCTGCCCTGATCCCACGAACGTCTTCAGCCGGTTCTGTACCTCGGCGAAGTACGTCTCCGAATTGTTCGGCCAGGGCGAAATCGACTTCGCGATCGCCGCCGTCTCCGACGGCTTGGCGGACAACGCGCTCACCACGTCCACCCAGTCGAGCGCGTGCAGGTGATAGAAGTGCATCACGTGATCCTGCACGAACTGCATCCCGTGAATCAGGTTGCGAATGATGTTCGCGTTGGGCGGAATCTTGATGTCGAGTGCGTCCTCGACCGCGCGGCAGGAGGCCACCGCGTGCACCACCGTGCAGACGCCACAGATGCGCTGCGTGAACGCCCACGCGTCCCGGGGATCGCGCCCCTGCATGATGATCTCGATGCCGCGAAACTGGGTGGACGTGGCCCAGGCATTCGTGATCTTCCCGTTCTCGGCCTGCGCCTCGATCCGCAAGTGCCCCTCGATCCGAGTGATCGGATCGACGACGACTCTAGTGGCCGCCATGGCTGTCCCCCTTTCCCTGCCCTTCGACGACGGGGAGGCGGCGGCGCTCGCGAACCTGATGCACGCCCGTGGCCACCGCATGCGCCGCCACGCCCGCGGCCGCCCCGATCGCCAGCGCCGCGCCGAGCGTGTCGGCATAGCGCTCCACGCCGAATCCGGCCACGTCCGGCAAGCGGCCATAGAACGGCGTCATCGTATCCCAGAAATGCCGCTCGGTGCAGCCAATGCAGGGATGCCCCGCGCCGATCGGCCAGCTCGTCCCGGCATTCCACATGAAGATGGGACAGGGCGAGAAGGTGGCCGGCCCTTTGCAGCCCACGTGATACAGGCACCAGCCCTTGCGGGCCGCTTCGTCATCGAACTCCTCCACGAACTGGCCGGCGTCGAAGTGCGCGCGCCGCGGACATTGGTCGTGAATCCGCGCGCCGTACGCGAACATCGGGCGCCCGTCGTAATCGAGCGCCGGCACCTTCCCGAACGTCAGATAGTGGACGATCGTGGCCGTGATGACATCGGAAATCGGAGGACATCCGGCGATGTTGACGACCGGCTTGTCCTTCACGATGTCGCTCACGCCCACGGCTCCGGTGGGGTTCGGCCGCGATGCCTGGATGTTGCCCCAGTGCGCGCACGCCCCGACGGCGATGACCGCCTTGGCGCCCTTCGCGCCTTCCTCGAGAATTTCCTTGACCGGCCGGCCGGCTATAGTCGTGTAGATCCCACCATCGGCGAGCGGCACCGAGCCGGTGACGACCAGGAGATAGTCGCCGGCGTTCTTCTGCATCGCCTGAGCGAGCGCGCCTTCGGCGGCGTGGCCCGCGGCCGCCATGAGGTTTTCCTGGAAATCCAGCGATATCAGATCGAGCACCAGATTGCCGATCGAAGGCGCTTCGGTACGCAGCACCGACTCAGTGCAACCGGTGCACTCCTGCAGCGATAACCAGATCACACTGGGACGCTTCACCGTGGCGAGAGCGCTGGCGACGCGCGGCGTCATCAGCTCGCCAAGCCCGAGGATGGTGGTCATCTGGGCGCAGAAAGCGAGGAAGTCCCGCCGGGTCACGCCTCGTTTTTCGAGATACGCGCCCAGCGTTTCGCCCTCCGCCCACGGGTGGGACGTGGGGAGGTACATGCGGACTCTCCGTGATGGTATGACTGCACACCCAGCGCGAGTGCCGCGCCGGCTGAAAACACGCCGTATAGCGTATCCCGCCCAACCGCCAGACCAGGCAAAGCTTCTATGAAGAAACCTTTAGACTCAGCAAAAATCTTATACCACGAATCTTCAGACGCATTTCATCACGCGTCAAGCACGGTTGCCCTAGAGTCGTATATGTACAAAGCGCACACCAAGGAGCGGCCATGCCACGCGTGTTGATCGTCTATGGAACCACCGACGGGCACACCCAGAAAATCGCCGAAGCCGTCGCCGATACGTTTGCCTCCGAGCACTGGGAGGCTACTGCCGTGAACGCGCGTCATGCCGGCCGGGATCTGGGGCCCGAACGCTACGACCGCGTCATAATCGCGGGATCGCTGCACGGCCAGCGCTACCAGCACGCGCTGCGACGCTGGGTGCGCCATCACGCCGCTGCGCTGAACCGCGCGCACACCGCGTTTCTCTCGGTCTGCCTCGCGGTCCTGGAACACCGGCCCGAAGTCGAGCAGGAGCTGCGAAACATCATGGAGCGGTTCTTCGACGAGACGGGGTGGCGCCCGAGCGTCAGCAAGATCGTCGCGGGAGCGTTGCCGTACTCGCGCTACGGCTGGCTCAAGAAGTGGATCATGAAACGCATCGTCGCGAAGTCCGGCGGCGATACGGATTCCAGCCGCGACTACGACTACACGGATTGGGAAGACCTGCGCCAGTTCACGCGGCGGTTTGCGCGTGCCCGCGAGCAGTCGCCGGTGCGGGAGACGGAGCCGGCTTTGGCTTAGACCGCCAGCTCCACTTCAGGGGACTGACGCTCGCGCCCATGTTCCGGCGCCAGGCGCGGCTCCGCCCCGGTCCAGTACAGCCCGTTCGCCATGATGCAGAAGCCGGTCGCGGCGAACCACACCATCGCGGTCCCCACAAATCCCGTGAAGGCGAGCCACCAGGGGCTATGAACCAGCGAGAGCACTGACGCAATCGAGATGTTGATCCCAACGGCCAAATAGATGCGGCGCTCGAGATACCAGCGGTCCGTCTGCATGAAATAGAACCGCGATGGAGTCGCCTCACGCCGGCCGAGCATCGGTGTGAATCCGAGTCGATAGAGCACGTTGCCGACGAGGCAGAACCCGGTCAACGAAACCGTGATCGAGGCAATCCCGGTCGCGATCACGAGCAGCACCCACCACGGGTTGACGAGCGCCGCGAGCGCCGTGCTGATCAGGAGCACGAACCCCGCGATCAACCAGACGGTGCGCTCGATGTACCAGCGGTTGGTAGGCACGACGTAGACACCGGACCTGAATTTCATTGGTTGCACCTCGAGGATGATCTGGTCAACGATTGCGAAAATGCACGACCAGCGCCGCAAGCGCTCCGAAAATCGCGAAACAGATGAGACAGGCCAGCACGAGCTTGCCGATTGTCATTCGCGTACCGGCGCTCACGGGGACCAATAGAAACTCAACTTTCGGAATCGGGCAAGAGAGTGTTTACTCGGATTCGCGGCGGGCGCGGCGCTCGGCTTCACGCTTCAGCGGCCGGAGCAAGAGCCACCGGATCGATACGATTCCCGGCGAGACCAATGACCAGTAGCGACGAAACCGCGTCCGTGCGTGCTCATCGGTTGCGACCGCACGCGTCTCGGTACGGAAAATGGAGTCACGCGCCGTAATCGGATCGGCGCGCAGTGTCCACGCGATCTTCACGAACCCAGGATCCCGGAATGCGGCAAACGCGTCAGGGTCGACGGGCCGGAACACCACATCGGCTTGCCAGGGCTGCGTGACGGCGCCGAATACGATTTCTCTCCCGGGCCGCTCCGCCAGGCGTCTCCAACCCAGCGACTGAACGAAAGACACGAGGCCCCGCGGGCGCGCCGTCCGATCCGGTGTGCTGCCGAGCATCAGCTCGCGCAGTCGGAACACCGCGCGGATCAGCGGCGACTCGTCGAGATTCACGCCGTTGGCCGCGGCAGCGAGGGTAATCTCTGCCGGCGCGTGGACCCGGATGTGGTGCCGTTCGACGATGTCGTACTGGGGCATGAATCCATCGAGCAACGGGTCTGCTTCGGCGGCGCGAGCAACCGCGGGATGGCCGTACCCGAGCCGGGCGGCGGCGATCATCGCCGCATACCCCGCGGCCGGAAGCGCGATTCCCGCTCCTACCCAGCGGCCGAGCTGTTTCGTGGTCGCGTTCACGAAGCCTGTCCCTCCTCGTGCTGCTCCTAAGAAAATCGAGGTGCATGAACCGCAGGCCGAAATCGCTGTGAAGAAATCTTTGCACACTCTTCACGTTGTCCCGATCCGCCACGGGCGAGACTGTACCCGGAGGACAAGGGACTGATGGCTACCAGAGTGCCTGCACAAGACGGCAAGGGTGATCTCGCGCGACTGCTCGCAACGGAAGAGCGGCTCGAGCAGATGGTCGCACGGGCACGCCTCGAGGCGGAGCGCATGGTCGCGGAGGCCCGCGCGCAGGCAGCCGCGCATGACGCCGCGACTGGAGCGGAGCTCGATCGAGCGGTGCGGGAGATGTCCGACCGCGTCGCCCGGGACCAGGCGCAGCGCGCAGCGGCGCTCGCAACCGCTCGGGCAGCCGAAGCCGCCCGGTTCGATTCGATCTCGGACGCGCAGATCGCGGAGCTGGCCCGATACGTCGTCCGCCGAGTGATCGGCGGAGTCGCGGAGCCCGCATGATCATCGCGATGACGAAGGTGCGGATTCTCGGGCCCAGGGAGCGACTCCCCGACGTGCTGCGCGTGCTCCAGGACCTGGGAGTCCTGCACCTCGCCGCGCCGACGGTCGCCCAGCCGCTCGAGCCGCTCAAGCTCTCGTCGCGTCAGGAACGGGAACGCCACCGCCTTCGCAACGCGCTCGAGGACATCGAACGCGCGCTCGCTGAGCTCGGTGTCGAGCCCGGAGCCGGCATGCCCTCCGGCACGGCCACCACGGCGGAGCTCGCGCGTTGGGTGCGGTTGGCGTGGCAGGTGCGGCGCTCGGTCGAGCGCCTCAAGCTGCAAGCCGCCGGGCTCGAAGAAGAACGCGCGCTGATTCTCAAGTACCAGCACTTCTTCTCCGCCTTCCAGAGTCTGCTCGAAAGTGAGGCGCGGCTTCCGAACGCGACCGCGTATCACGTGCTGCTCAAGGCGGGAGACACGGACGCGATTCAACGCATGCGCACGAGTCTCAAGTCCGTCATCGGAGAGGAATTTCAGCTGTTCTCGCAGCTCTTGCCCACCGGCGAGACCGCCGTGCTCGTCATCGTCTCCGCACAGGCGGCGGGGCGCGTCGAGCGGCTGCTGTCGGAGGCGCGGGTCCAGGAAATCCCGGTCCCGCAACAGTACGGCGGCGGGGGCGTGTCCTTGACCGACGCCATTCCGCGCATGATCGAGCGGCTCGGCGACCTGCCGGAGGAGGAACAGCGCGTGCGCCAGGAACGTGCCGCGCTCGCTCGGCTGCACGGCGAGACGCTGCGGCGCGCGCGGCTGGCGCTGAACGACCGCCTGAAGGAGCTCGAGGCGCTGCCGTTCTCCGGGCTCACCCCGCGCGCGTTCGTGCTCGAAGGTTTCGTGCCCGCACCGGCGCGCGCGACGCTCGAGTCGCGGCTCGCGAGCGCGTTCGGCGAAGATGTCGTCGTAGACGAGCTGTCACGCGAGGACTGGCAATCCGACAACGCGCCGGTCGTCCTGTCGAATCCGCGCCTGTTCCGCCCGTTCGAGACGCTCATCCGGCTCATGCCGCTGCCGCAATACGGCACCATCGATCCGACGCCCTTTGTCGCCGTGTTTTTTCCGGCGTTCTTCGGCCTGATGCTCGGCGACGTGGGGTACGGAATCGCGCTGGCGCTGCTGGGCTTGCTGCTCCACGCGCGCTCGAAACCCGGAACGCTGCTCCGCAACGTCTCGGAAATCATCGGCCCCTGCGCCCTGTTCTCGATCATCGCCGGCTTCCTCTATGGCGAGCTGTTCGGCGACCTGGGACGACGCGTCTTCGGGCTCCGGCCGCTCGCGTTCAGCCGCGAGGAAGCGCTCATCCCGTTCCTCCTCCTGGCCGTCGCGCTCGGGGCGGTGCACATAGTGCTGGGTCTCGTGCTCGGCGCGGTCGCGAACATTCACCGTCATCCCCGCAAGGCGCTGGGCTCGGGCCTCTCCGCCGTGATGATCGTCCTGATCGTGCTCGCGCTGCTCGCCGCGGTCGATGTCCTGCCGCACGGATTCTTCACGCCAGTCGTCGTGGCACTGCTCGTCGCGTTCCCCGTACTGATCGTGCTCGAGGGCGTCGTCGCGCCGATCGAGCTCTTGTCTACCGTCGGCAACATCCTGAGCTACGCGCGTATCATGGCCCTGGGTGTCGCGTCGGTGATGCTGGCGGTGGTGGCCAATCGAATGGTGGGCGCGATCGGCAGCGTCGCGGTCGGGATCGTCTTTGCGCTGCTGTTTCACCTCGTGAATTTCGCCATCGCCCTGTTCAGTCCCACGATTCACGCGCTGCGTCTCCATTACGTCGAGTTCTTCGGAAAGTTCTACAGCCCGGGCGGCGTCAGATACGAGCCGTTCGGACATTGGACACGAAGAGAGGAGCCTGCATGACCACCCTGTTCACTGTTCTCGCGGCCGCGCTCGCCGTCGCGATTCCCGCACTGGCGACGGCGTGGGCCCAGTCCCGCATCGGCCCGGCGATCGCCGCGAGCATGGCCGAGAAGCCCGAGCTGTCGACGACGGCGGTGCTCATGATCGCCATTCCCGAAACGATGGTGATTCTCGGGTTCGTCGTGGCCGTGCTCATCCTCTTCGGCAAGACCGTGTGAGCCTCGATCATCTGCTGGCGGGACTCGAGCGGGACGCCACCGCGCAGGCCGACGGGCTGCTCGCCGCGGCGCGCGCGGAAGCGGCGCGACTCACTACCGCCGCGGATGACCGGACGCGTGCGCGGCAAGCCGCCGCGCTCGGCGTGCGAGAAGCGGAGCTTCGCGCGCAGTCCGAAGCGGCGCTCTCAGTGGCGCGCCTGTCGGGCCGCGCCGCGGTTCTCGAGGGGCGGCGCCGCGTGCTCGACCGCATCCTCGGCGCGGCCCGAGGGCAATTCGTGTCCATGCTCGACGACCCGGCGTACCGCGCCGCACTGCCGCAGCAGGTGAATGAAGCCCTGGACGCCCTCGGCGACGAAACGGCGGCAACGATCGTCTGCCCGTCGCCTCTCGTGGCAGCGGTTCAGGACATCGTGGCGCGGCGCCGGCACGTGACAGTGCAGGCCGACCCGGCTTCACGTCCCGGCATTCGGGTCCGGAGCGCCGACGGGGTGATCGAAGTGGACAATACGCTCGAGGGGCGGCTCGGCCGCCTTCGCCCTCGCCTCGAGGTCGAGCTCGCCGCCCGGCTCGAACATCCATGACGAAGCGTTGGGAGGACTTGAACGCGCGAGCGCGCGGGCTCGGCACCCACCTGCTCGATCGGAATGCGCTCGTCGATCTCGCCGCACAGCCGGATGTGCGCGCGCTCGCGAACGCGCTTGGGTCCGAGGGACTTCTGGTCGAACCGGGAGCGGCCACGCCCGAAGCGCTGGAGCTCGCGATTCGCCGCTCCGGCGCAGCCGCGTTGCGGCTGCTGGCGCGGTGGTGCGGCCGCAGAACGAACGTGCTCGCCGTCCTCTTCGAGGACGAAGACCGCCGCAGCCTCCGCGCGGTACTGCGCGGCGCCGTACAGCACGCGCCGGCCGAGGCGCGGCTCGCGGGATTGCTGCCCACCCCGGAGCTGCCGGAACGCGCGCTCGGCGAGCTTGCGGCGCAACCCACTGCGGCGCGCGTCGCCGCGCTGCTCGCCGCGTGGCACAACGCCTACGCGCCGACCCTCGTTCCGCTGGCCCGCGCCGCCCTACCCGACCTGCTGCAGCTCGAGCTCGCGATCAACCGCACGTTCGCCGCGCGCGCGACGAGCGCCGCGCGCGGCACGCAATTGCTCAAGGCGTTCGTCGCCGAAACCATCGACATCGAAAACGCCGTGACGGCCCTCGCTCTCGCCGGGCACACGTCCGACATGATACCGCGAGACGCGTTCCTCTCGGGCGGCGCTCGCCTCACGATCGCGGATTTCGAGCGCGCCGTTGAGCGCGGGAATGCCGGCGATGCGGGGATCATGCTGGCCGCGGCGTTCGCTGGAACTCGTCTGGCCCGCGTGTTCGAGCGCGCCGGCGCCGATGTCGCCTCGGTAGAAACGGCGGCGCTGCATGCACGGATCGAAGCCTTGAAACATGTCGTGCGCACGCAGCCGCTCGGCCCGGCTCCGGTGCTGCTGTACGCCCAGCGCCTCCGGGCGCAGACGATGGATCTGCAGCGCATCATCTGGTCCGTCGCCCTGGGAGCCGGTACCGACCGTGTCCCCCCGCAATTGGCGAGCGCCTGATGTCCCTCGCGCTACGGGTACTCTGCCGTCCTGAAGTCGGCACGGGCTTCTCGCTCGCTGGTCTCGCGCCGGTCGACGCGTCGAGCGACGAATCGGGCGCGGCCGCGTTGCGCGAGCTCATGACCGACAAGGAAACAGGAGTCGTGCTCGTGCAGGACTCGATGTACGACGCGCTCCCCGAAGACGTGCGCCGCCAGCTTGGCCGGCGGCCGTTGCCGCTCGTAGTTCCCTTCCCCGGACCGATATGGACCCGGCGTCCCGAAGCAGCGGAATCGTACATCATCGAGCTGCTCCGGCAGGTGATCGGGTATCGAGTGAGACTCAAATGACGGACCCTCGAATCATCCGCGTCTCGGGATCACTGGCGGAAGCGAGCCCGCTCAGGGACGCGGCGCTGTACGAGTTGGTGCGCGTGGGCACGGGCGGCCTGCTCGGTGAAGTGGTTCGCCTGGCCGGTGACCGCGCGACAATTCAGGTCTACGAGGACACGACGGGCCTTGCGGTCGGCGAACCGGTCGAGCCCACCGGCCGTCCGCTCCTGCTCAAGCTCGGTCCCGGGCTCCTGGGCAGCGTGCTCGACGGCGTGGGCCGGCCGCTCGGCCGCATCGCGGAGCAGACGGGAGACTTCATCGCACCCGGCGTGACCGCGCCGACCCTCGACGACACGCTGCGCTGGAGCTTCACGCCGGCGCTCGCCGCGGGCGCGAGTGTCGAGCCCGGCGACATCCTCGGTACGGTCGTCGAGCGAGGGCAGATCGAGCATCGCGTGATGGTCCCCGCTGGCACGCGAGGCACCATCGCGAAACTTGCCGCGGGCGAGTTCACGGTGAGCGAGGTCGTGGGCGAGCTGGCCGACGGGACGCGACTGTCGCTGGCTCACGAGTGGCCGGTACGTGAGCCGCGTCCGTCCGCACGGCGCCTCGGAGCCGACGAGCCGTTCATTACCGGACAGCGGGTGTTCGACTTTTTGTTTCCGGTCGCTGAAGGCGGCAGTGTCGCGGTTCCCGGCGGCTTCGGTACCGGCAAAACGGTCATCGAGCAGTCGCTCGCGAAATACGGTGCCGCGGATGTGATCGTGTACATCGGCTGCGGCGAACGGGGCAACGAAATGGCCGAAGTACTCGAAGAGTTTCCCCGCCTGACCGATCCCCGCACCGGGCGCTCGCTGCTCGATCGCACCGTACTCGTGGTCAACACCTCGAACATGCCTGTGGCCGCCCGGGAAGCGTCCGTCTACGTCGGCATCACGATCGCCGAGTTTTACCGCGACATGGGATATCGTGTGGCGGTCATGGCTGACAGCCTGTCGCGCTGGGCTGAAGCGCTCCGGGAAATCGGCGCGCGGCTCCAGGAAATGCCGGGAGAAGAAGGATACCCGACCTATCTCGGAAACCGGCTGGGAAAATTTTACGAGCGTGCCGGACGCGTGATGGCGATCGGTAAGCCCGAGCGCAGGGGTGCCGTCACGTTGATCAGTGCGATCTCACCGCCGGGTGGTGACTTCTCCGAGCCCGTCACGCAAGCGTCCCTGCGCGTCGCGGGCGCGCTCTGGGCCCTGGACCCCGCCCTCGCGCACCAGCGCCAGTTTCCCGCGGTCGATTGGGAGACGAGCTACAGCCTGCACGCCGAGCGGCTGGGCGAGTGGTTCTCGCGGGCGGCGGGCCCCGACTGGGCCGAGATCCGGCGCGGCACGCTCGAGCTGATGCAGCGCGATCGCGAGCTGCGCGAGATTGCGAGCCTGATCGGACCGGAGGCACTGCAGGATCGCGATCGCCTGCTGCTCGAGGCGGCCCGGATAATTCGGGAAACGGTCCTGGGCCAGAGCGCCTACGACCCGAACGACGCCTACTCGCCGCTCGCCAAGACGTATCGCATGGCGGGCCTCGCCTGGGCGCTGTATCAGGCGGGAATGGCTGCGCTCGAGCGTGGCGCGCCGATCGAACGCATCGACCTCGGCGCGGCGCAGCGCGCGCTGGCGGCGGCGCGGCGCGCCGCTCCCGCCGAGCTCGATGCCGCGCTCGCGCACGCCCAATCCGTGGTGTCAGGTGTCGCGGAGGCGCACGCATGATTCCCGTCGCGAGAACGTATCGCGGCGCCGAGCGGGCGACCGGGCCGCTGCTCTACGTGCGGCGCACCCCCACCGTGGCGCTCGGCGAATGGGTGACGATCGAGGCCGCGGGCGAGCCGGCCCGCCGCGGGCAGGTGATCGACGCCGGGCACGACGTGAGCGTCATTCAAGTGCTCGAGGAGACGATCGGCCTGCCGCCATCACGGGCCGTGTTGACGCTCACCGGCGACGTAGGCTCGGCCATCGTCGGGCGCGAGTTGCTCGGTCGCACCCTGAACGGCTTGGGCGCGCCCGCCGATGGATTGCCCGCGCCCGTGGGCGAAGCCATCCGCCCGATTTGGGCCGCCCCGCTCAACCCCACGCGGCGCGCGCGGCCCCGCGATTTCATCGAAACCGGCATCTCCGCCATCGACGGCATGAACACGCTGGTCCGCGGCCAGAAGCTCCCGATTTTCTCGGGGCCGGGACTGCCAGGACTCGATCTCGCGGCACAGATCGTCGAAACCGCGCGCGCGCCGCGTGACGAGCCGTTCGCCGTCATCTTCGTGGGGCTCGGCATTACGGCGCGCGAAACCGAGGCGTTCCTCACGCGATTCGAGCGCAGCGGCGCCCGCGAGCGCAGCGTGCTCTACTTGAATGAAACGCGCGATCCCACCATCGAGCGGCTTCTGGCCCCGCGCGTCGCGCTCGCGCAAGCCGAGTTCCTCGCGTTCGATGCCGGGATGCACGTGCTCGTCGTGATCGCCGACATGACCCCTTACTGCGAGGCGTTGCGTGAGATCGCCACCGCGCGGGACGAGATCCCCGGGCGGCGCGGGTACCCGGGCTACATGTACACGGACCTGGCGAGCATCTACGAGCGCGCGGGCATCATTCCCGGTCGGCCCGGCTCGCTCACGCAACTGCCGATCGTGACGATGCCGGACGACGACATCACGCACCCCATTCCCGATCTCACGGGCTACATCACGGAAGGCCAGCTCGTGTTGTCGCGCGAGCTGCATCGTCGTGGGGTGTTCCCCCCGATCGACGTCCTGCCCTCGCTCTCGCGCCTGATGAACGCCGGTATCGGCCAGGGGAAAACCGTTCCCGAGCATCGCGAGTGGTCCGATCAGTTGTATGCCGTGTACACGCGCGGACGTGAAGCACGCACGATGGCGGCGATCGTCGGCGAGGCGGGGCTATCCGCGGCGGACCGCCGCGCCCTCGGTTTTGCGGATCAATTCGAGCGTGCGTTCGTGAACCAGGGGACCACGCGTCGGCCGATCGTCGAGACGATCGAGACCGGGTGGCGGCTGCTGGAAGGGATGCCGCGGGAGGACCTCGTCCGCATCTCCGACGCGACCTGGTCGGGACGGGAAAAATCACAATGAGCTCCGCGCGCCTCGCTCCCACCCGGATGAACCTGATCCGCGCCGCCCGGCGCCTGGCACAGGTCGGGAAGGGCGTCGGCCTGCTGCGGCGCAAACGCGAAGCGCTCGTCGCGGAGCTGTTCCGGTTGGCCCGGCCCGCCGCCGACGCACGTGCCCAAATCGACGCGGCCACGCTCGACGCCTATCCGAGTCTGCTGGCGGCACTCGCGGTGAGCGGCTTTGCGGGATTGCGTTCGCTCAGCTGGCCCACCCGGGAAGTCCTGATCGACGTCGAGCCGGGGTCGATCTGGGGGATTCCGATTTCCACAATCGTCAGGCGTCCGGCGCTGAGTCGAACGATTGCCGCAAGAGCAGCGGCGCCTGGTCTGACCGGAGCAGCCGCGATCCAGGCGGCAACCGCGTTCGAACGGCTCACGGAACTGCTGCTCGACGCAGCCCCCAGAGAAATGCTGATCCGCCGGGTTGGCGACGCGCTCTCCCAGACTTCACGGCAGGTGAATACGCTCGAGCGGCGGGTCGCCCCGGCGCTGCGCAGCGATATGGCGCAGGTCCGGCGCACGCTCGACGAACGCGAGCGGGAAGAGCGGTTTCGGTTGAAGCGGCTCCGGACCCAGGATTTCCCTTACGGGAAATAGCTCCTCACGGGGCCTTCATACCACCTTCATGTGCCGCACGGGATTTTAAGGCGTGCGGAGCGCTGTTGAAGCTGGTGACCAATAGGCTATAATCGCACGAGCGCCTCAGCAGAATCCCTAGGCGCTCCCAAATCGAGGAGGGTCGGTTGCCCCGCGTTCGCGCTGCTGCCCTTGCCTTCGCGCTCTCCGGTCTGTTCGGCTGCCAACAAAAAGCGCCGAACGCTGACCAGCACGCTTCAACCCCGCCCCAGGCTCCCGGTCGCAACGAACAGCTGTTGTTGGCCGCGGCCATGATCGCGCTGCCGCCCGCGGGCATTCAGCCGGGCGACCTCCCCGATCCGAATTCGCAGGGGGCGAAGGCCGAAGCCCAGTACTGCTCGCAATGCCATTCGCTGCCATCGCCGACCATGCATGCGGCCACCGACTGGCCGATCGTGGTCCGGAGAATGTGGCTCCGCATGGAGGAGCTCCCCGAGTCGCTCGGCGTCAAGACGCCTACGCCGCCCGAGCGTTACGAAATCCTGCAATACCTGACCGTCAACGCGTTGAAAGAGAGCGGTGCCACACTCCCTGCAGGCCCGGGGCGGGATGCATTCGGCACGGTGTGCAGCCGCTGCCACGCGCTGCCCGATCCGCGCGACCATTCGAAGAGTGACTGGCCCATCGTGTACGCGCGCATGGAGCGCAACATGGAGCGGATGAAAGTCGCGCCGCCAACCGCGGAGCAGACACAAGCGATTCTGAATTACCTGCAGAACGCGTCCGCCGAAAAGCCGGCGACACGCGCGGGGGCAGATTAAGACGTAGCCTGAGGAAAGGTGGGGCATATGCGTTTCCATATTCAGCCAATCCTGGTAGCCGTCCTGCTGGGTGCGTGCACGACCAGTGAAGTGACCTACGTGACACGCCCGCCGTTCAATCCCGGGCCGGATTCCGCGAACGGATTCCTCGGTTACTACACGGCGAGCTCGAAACAGACGAACTGCGGGAACTGTCACTCCACGCAGCAGACCCTCTGGGCCACCACGAAGCACTCAGGGGCCTGGGCTGATTTGCAAGCTTCGGGTGCGGCCCAGGCCTCATGCGATGCGTGCCACACGGTCTCCCACCTCGGGAATTCCGTCGGGAAGCCTGCCGGTTATGAGCTGGTCGCGGACTCGGCGTACCACGACGTGCAGTGCGAGAATTGCCACGGTCCCGGCCAGAAACACGCTTCGGGCCCCTCCAATTCGAACTTGCCGCTGGCCTCGATTCACGTGGACACCGGTATCACGAACGGCTGCGGTGGCTGCCACACCGGCACTCACGAGCCGTTTGTGGATCAGTGGGTCCAGTCGGCGCACGGCTCGGGTCCGGGGTTCTTACCGGCCGTCAATAGTGGCGCGTCATGCACACCGTGTCACGAAGGCAAGGCGGCGATTCAGGTCAAATTCAACGTCGTGACCAACTTTGTAGAGAAGTCGGACACGTCGCACCAGCGGATCGTATGCGCCGTGTGCCACGCGCCGCACGGGTCGGGCTTCATCCATCAGCTGCGTGCACCGATTGACGTGCCCACAACTGATAACCTTTGCGTCCGCTGCCATTCGCGCACGGGCACACCGCCGTGGGGTACCGCGACGTCGACGTCCGCCGCTCGCGGACCGCACGGAGCTCAGGGCTTGCTGGTGATCGGCCAGAACGTCGGATGGATCCCACCGGGATTCACGTACGACACGAACCAGATAGTTTCGAGTCACGGCACGGCGGCGAACCCCCAGCTCTGCGCCACGTGCCACGTTGTGCGCACGACGGTCACCGATCAGGAGACCGGCGCATTCAAGTTCCAGAGCGTCGGCCACCTGTTCCTGCCGATCCCGTGTCTCGACGCGAACGGGATCCCGACCACAAGCCAGAGCTGCGCCCTCAACCAGCGCGACTTCACGGGCTGCGTCACATCGGGCTGTCACCTCACGACCCAGGCCGCGATGTCCGCTTATCAGGCGAACATCGCCACACTCGACAATCTGCTCGACCAGCTCTGGGTGGATTCGAACAACAATGGCATTGTCGACGCCACCGACGGCGGCCTCCTCGCCCAGATGGTCGCGAGAGGCTCCTCAGCGGACTCTGCGGCCCTGAATTTTGGGAGTACGGTGACCACGGTAGCCAAGGGAACGATCTGGAACGCCGCGCTCGCGGCCACGGACGATCGCCCATACTGGACAGCCGGGACGGTGTTCGGAAAGAGCTGGGCGGCGCATATGTCGTCGGGAAATGGCGTGCACAATCCGTTCCTGTTGCAAGCGCTACTCGCGGCGTCGATCCAGGTCATGCATACGACATACAGCTTGACGTTGCCGCCGAACTTCGACCCACGGATCACCGCAACTCCGCCGCCCGGACTGAGGCGGCTGTCCTCACGGTAACGGGTCCTCAACAAGTCACGGTCGGCCCTCCGCCTCTGCCAGGCGGAGTGGCCGCTGTACTGCGTTTCCTCTTCAATCTCCCGTCGTGGTTTCAGATCGGCGGTTTCGTTGTCGGCGTCATCGTCGCCGCGGTGGTCCTGGTGGTGCTGTGGCGCCGGCGCACCGACGTCGTGTTCTGGTTCATCACCCGCGCGCGACAGGTGCGCATCGCGATCATTTCCGTGGCTGCCGTGGTGCTGCTCGTGTTCGTGGTCGTCGGGCTGTACGGCTACCACTACATGGAGCATGACAACGGGTTCTGCACCGGCTGCCATGTCATGAAGGGACCGTACCTGCGCTTCGCCGGGTCGAAGCACGATTCGCTCGAGTGCCACCAGTGCCACCAACAGGGGATGTACGCCAATCTGCGGCAGCTCTACCTCTGGGTGGCGAACAAGCCGACCTCGATCGGCAAGCACGCCAAGGTGCCGACCCGGGTGTGCGCCAACTGTCATGTGCGCGGCGACGCGAAGGAGACATGGCAGCGCATCGCGTCCACGGCCGGGCATCGCACGCATCTCCAGTCGGATTCGGCGGCGCTCAAGAACGTCCAATGCGTGACGTGTCACGGCTACGAAGTGCATCGCTTCGTTCCGGTGGACTCGACCTGTGAGCAGGCGGGCTGCCATACGGTGCAGATCAAGCTCGCCAACATGCGGAATCAAACCGATCTGCACTGCGTCCTGTGCCACCGCTTCACCGCAGAGGTGCCGGCGCTCGCGACGTACGACTCGGCCAAAGGCACCCTCGTCCCGGGCAAGAACCAGTGCTTCGGCTGCCATCAGATGCAGGCGATGCTCGCGGAATTCGATCCGGCGCGCGACCCGCACCGCGGTCAGTGCGGCGACTGCCACAATCCGCACACGCAAACGGTTCCGGCCGAAGCCGCGCAGACGTGCGCCTCGGCCAAATGCCACGCCGACTGGCGCTCGCAGCCATTCCACACCGGCGCCAATCACCGCAACGTCGTCCAGAACTGCATTCTCTGCCACGAGCCCCACCACGCGAAAGTGGACCCGAGCGACTGCGCCGGGTGCCATGCCGCCGTCCGAGCGAAGCAAAGCGGCAAGCATCTCAATCCGCCGCTGCCGTTCGACACGACCAAGGCGCTCGAACGCGTGTCGGTCCGCTTCCATGCGTCGCCCGATCCGCCGACCGGGGGGCACGGACCTTTTTTCGTTGAGCCGCCGCTCGGGCCTGGGAGAGAGCCGGACCACCCGGACGGCGGACTACTGGTCGCGGCGGACTCATTCTCCCACACGACGCACCGCACGCTGCACTGCATCACCTGCCACAAGCAGGGTTCGAATCAAATCCTGACGTTCCAGAGGCCGCGCGGCTGCCAGATCTGCCACCACCAGGCGGCGCAGTCCAGCAACTGCGCGGCGTGCCACTCCGCCAGTGAATTGACCCAACCCGAATCCGTAACGGTCCGCGTGACCGTCGCTCCGGCTCCGCCGCATTTCAGTCCCGCGCGATTCGATCACGGCCACCACACATCGCTGAAGTGCGTCACCTGCCACACCACACCGGCGACGCTCGAGCCCGACTCGAACACGGTGCACTGCGATGCGTGTCACGACCAGCACCACGGGGCCGAGACGCCGTGCAGTGTGTGCCACACCGACACCGGCGCGCCCGCGGTGCGAGCCGCGCACGCACCTCCCGTCGATGCGCACGTCGGCTGCGATAACTGCCACACGGCGTCGATCGTGGCGCGCCTCGTTCCGAACCGCGAGTTGTGCGTCACGTGCCACCGCGAGCAACGCAATCACCAGGCGGGACGCGAATGCACGGTATGTCACTTCGGAATGACGCCTGAGGCATTCCAGGCCCAGTTGCGAAAGGCGGAGTCGTGAGGAGCCGTGTCCTCGCTGGCCTGCTGCTCGTCACGGCCGCTCCGCTCATGGGACAAGGATATCGCCTGCGCATCGACAACTGGGCGCAGGCCGTCTCGTATCGCGGCGTGCAGCAAGACAGCATCCCGCTGGCCGACACGCTCACCGGCCCGACCGGCGGCCCGGTCACGAGTGACGGCTTCGCGGTGACCTGCCCTGAAGGCTATGCCTACTGCATCTTCTACCGCCCCGGCCAGGAGCAGCGCGCCAATCCCGTCTCGAGCACCGCTGCGCTCACGGCGTGGGGCTTCGGCATCCCCGGACTCTC
Organism: Gemmatimonadales bacterium; assembly: GCA_035517615.1. GTDB lineage: Bacteria > Gemmatimonadota > Gemmatimonadetes > Gemmatimonadales > GWC2-71-9 > AG25. Next base: position 22,116 of record DATIYM010000007.1, on the reverse strand, counting down.
GATTCGTGCGCAGGCCCGCGCCACAACCGCGCTCGGTAGCTCCGCGGATTGGCCCGGCACCGAGCCGTGGGGGCAGCTCGTCGAAGGTTACGCCCAGTACGTCCGGCAGGGGCTCACGATCGATGCCGGACGGCAGGCGGTCACCTCGCGGCTCGGCTACCTGGGCTTCGACGGCGGCCAGCTCATTTTGCGAGACGCCAGGCATGGACTCGACGTGAGCGGGTATGGAGGCTGGGGGCTGTGGACCGGCTCGGTCCTGCCGGTCACGAGCCCCGAGCTGAACCCCCTGGACGAGTATCGTCCCCCGGAGCGCACCGTGGTGGCCGGCGGCAGCGCGGGCTGGACCACCTCCCGCTTCGATGTCCGCGCGACCTATCAGCGTGAAGTCGATCCCAGCGTCAGCTACTTCGTGTCCGAGCGAGCGGGGTTCGACGCCGCGTTGCGTCCGTATCGTGGGCTCACGCTTTCCGGCGGCGGCGACTACGACATGGCGCAGGGGCTCTGGGGCACGGTCGAGGCCAGCCTGCGCTATGTGACACCGACGGAGCGGATCAACGCGGTCGTAGGGGTCAGACGCTATCGCCCGCATTTCGATCTGTGGACCATCTGGGGCGCGTTTTCACCGGTGCCCTACGACGCACTCGACGCCCGCATCGACGGCACGGTGTTGAAAGGAGTGCAACTGTACGTCGCGGGAGAGGCGTATCGGTACGACAACCCCGCCGTGCAGGCTCCGCTCGTCCAGATGGACACGAGCGGCTGGCGCTACACCTGGGGGGCACGCTACACCGCGCCGATCCGGCTCACGATCGAAGGCAACTACCATTCCGAGTTCGGACCCGGCGCCGCGGCGCGCGGCTTCGATGCAAATCTGCGCTACGCCTGGCGCCAGTTCCTGACCGTCGGTCTCGAGGCCTCCACGCTCGATCGACCGCTGGAATTCCGCTATGACGACGCGACGGCACATGTGTACGGCGGCTTCCTCTACTACGACCCGTCTCCAGGCGTCCACGTGGAGCTGGCCGCGGAGCGCTACCTCGAGGACCGCAACCGTCCCGACGCCGCGGCGTTCAGCTGGGACCAGACCCGGTTCAGCGCGCGCGTGGTGCTCACGTTCGCCCGCGGAGCGGACCTCGCGGGAGTTCCTCCCGCGGTGGCGCAGATGCCCACGGTGCAATCGCAGTGAAGCGCGCCGCACTCGCCCTCATCGCGCTCGTCACGCTCGCGCGGGGCAGCGTGGCACAGGACGTCGCTCGGCAACAGTTCGATCACGCCGGGCACGCGAAGCTATTTCCGTCCTGCGCGACCTGTCACCAGGCTCCCGCCACCGGTGAAGGGGCGTTTTATCCGGACTCGGCGCGCTGCGCCACCTGCCACGATGGGACGGTCCAGGCCCGCGTGAGCTGGACGCCGCCCGCAACCATCCGGCGCACCAATCTGCGGTTCGATCATGCCCTCGTGGCCACGATGTTCGACGCCAATCATCCCGAGCCGCCGAAATGCACCACCTGTCACGAGCAGGAGGGCAAGCCCTGGATGACGAGCGTGGGGCGCATCAACCAGGCGCGCTGCCTGAGTTGTCACGGCGTCACCGTCCCGCATCTCGAGGCGCCCGACACGATGTGCACGGTGTGCCACCTGGCCTTGCCCGAAGCGCAGCAGGTCACTCGAGCAGACATCGCGGGCTTCCCCGTGCCGCCAACGCACAAGGATCCCGCGTGGCCGACCGCGGCCGGCCACGGCCACGCCGCCGAAAGTGGCGCGGGCGGCAAGGCACCCGCCCGCTGCACGGTATGTCACGCGCGGGAATTCTGCATGCAGTGTCACGTCGACGCCCCCGAGCGGCCGATTATCCAGTCGATTGCCAGTGATCCCCGCTCGACGGCAATCGTCGCGCATCTCGCGCCACCTCCCTCGCACGCCAACCCGGATTTTTGGCGCCAGCATGGCGCGACCGCGCGGAGCACGCCCGCGGCCTGCTCCACGTGCCACGCGCGGGAAAGCTGTCTCACCTGTCACGTCGGAACGCCTCAGGTGGCGGCGCAAATCCCGCCTCGAGGTGCCGGCCGCGGGACGGGAGCGGTGGTCGTGCGCCAGCGGCCGCTATTTCATGGACAGAATTTCGCGAACCAGCACGCGCAAATGGCCGCGCGGAGCGCGCGCACCTGCGCGGGCTGCCATGTGCGCGAGGATTGCATGACATGCCACCGGCTCGAGTCGGCGGCGGCCCGCGGGTATCATCCCGCCGATTTTCTCACGCGCCATCCCGCCGCGGCGTACGCGCGCGAGACGTCGTGCAGCGATTGCCACAACACAGCGGGATTTTGCATGACGTGTCATGCCGCCTCGGGGCTGCATTCGACCGGAGTGCTGCGGGGCGGATATCACGACGGCAACCAGTTCTTTATCTCGGGCCATGGCCAGGCCGCGCGCCAGAGTCTCGAGACGTGCGTGGCCTGTCACGTGGAGCGCGACTGCCTGACCTGCCATGCGGCGAACGGCGGCCGAGGCTATAACCCTCACGGACCAGGGTTCGATGCCGCGCGCCTCAAGAGCAAGAATCCCCAGATGTGCACCGTGTGTCACGGAACCGCTATTCCCGGTTGATAAGGAGAACGTACGGCTGACATGACCACTGCGCCCGCCACGGAACGCCGCCGCTTCCTGCGTTGGGCCACGGCAATCGGCGGCTCGCTGGCGTTGCTCTTGGCGTTCGTGCCTTCCCTCCGGGCGTTTCTCTCTCCCGCCTTCCGCCGCAAGCGGTCGGAAAAATGGATCCGCCTGGGTGCGGCCGACCAGTTCGACACGAGCGTGCCGACCAAAGTGGATTTCGTGGACACCGAAAACGACGCGTGGGTAGCAATACGTCGACTCAGAAACGTGTGGATCTCCACAACCGACGGTGAGCACTTCACTGTGTTCAATGGCCGCTGCACCCATTTGGGGTGCAATTACGCCTTCGACAAGGCGGCCAACGTGTTCCGCTGCCCATGCCATACCGGGTACTTCGACATCAAAACGGGCAGCGTGCTCGGCGGACCACCGCCCCGCCCGCTCGACACCCTCAGCGTGAAGGTCGAAGACGGGATACTGTACGCCGATTATCAGGATTTCCGGCTCGGCATCGCGTCGAAAGTGACCGTCTGATGGCTTCGCTGTTCCGCTGGCTCGACGAGCGGGTCAACCTGCGCGGCGCCAAACGCGATCTCCTCGATCGCGAGGTCCCGGATCGACTCACATGGTGGCACACGCTCGGCTCCGCCACGCTCACGGTGTTCCTGGTGCAGCTCATCACCGGAGTCACGCTCGCCACGTACTACTCGAGCTCTCCCGACCACGCGTACGAGAGCATTCAGTTCATCAACCGCCAGGTGGCAAGCGGGATGCTGCTCCGCGGCATTCACCACTGGGGCGCAAGCGCCATGGTCGTGCTGATCATCGCGCACGTGATCCGCGTGTTTGCGGTCGGGGCGTACAAATACCCGCGGGAAATCAATTGGCTGGTCGGTGTGGGCCTGCTCGTGGTCGTTCTGGCATTCAGCTTTACGGGTTATCTCTTGCCCTGGGATCAGAAGGCCTACTGGGCGACCGCCGTCGGCACCAACATCGCCGGCACCACGCCGCTGCTCGGAGGCGCGCTCGTTGCTCTGCTGCGGGGCGGCTCGGAGCTCGGCGCCGCGACGCTCGCCCGTTTCTACGCGTTTCACGCACTGTGGCTGCCGCTCCTGCTCACCGCCCTCATGGCGTTGCACATCATCCTCGTCGTTCGCCAGGGGATCGCCGCACGGCCCAAGGCGCTGGAGGACGGCGCCCCCGGGAGCACCGCCGACCCGGCATATCCCGCGTATTACCGCGGTGCCTACGCCGCGACGAAGCGCGGGGGACAGCGGTTCTGGCCCGATGTGCTCGGTAAGGACGCGATCGTCTCCGCCGTGGTGGTGATCGCGATCTTCGCACTCGGCGCCGCGCTCGGCGCGCCGCTCGAAGCACCTGCGGATCCCACGGACACGACGTACATCCCGCGGCCCGAATGGTATTTCCTGCCGATCTATCAGCTGCTCAAGCTCGTGCCCGGGTCGTTCGAGAGTGCGATCGCCGTTGGCGTCCCTACTGCGCTGCTGCTGGCGCTCGTGTGCCTGCCGTTTTTCGATCGCGGCAGCACCCGCAACCTGCTGCATCGGCCCCTCGCCCTCGCGTCGCTGGTGTTCATTCTTGCGGGCTCGGGCTTTCTGATCGGCGCCGCCGGCCGGGCGCCACAGCCCAAGAGCGACAGTAGCGCGGCACTCAGCTCGGTCGAGCGCGCCGGCCGCGCGCTCTATCAGTCACAGCAATGCGGCGGCTGTCACCGGATTGCGGGAGAGGGAGGAGACATCGGGCCCGACTTGTCCGACGTCGGCGCCCGTCATTCGGCGGGATGGATCCACAGTTTCATTGAATTGCCGAGCCGGTTTCACGCCGAGTCGCGCATGCCGGCGTACGGTCCGCCGACGTTGTCGCATCAGGAGATCGAAGAGCTGGCCCAGTACCTCTCGTCGCTGGAAGGTGCGCCGGGACACGAGCCGCACTACTACGACTCTTTTCCGGCCCCCAGAAGCCCGTAAAACGCGGAGCGCGGAACTCGGAAGGCGGAACAGATGTCTGCATTGTCGTTCCGCGTTCCGTCTTCCGCGTTCCGCGTTTAGAGGGTTTTCACGTACTTCGCCACCGCCGTCATCTCTTCCGGCTTCAGCGTTCCCTCAAACGACCGCATGTGTCCCTTCCCGTGCTTCAGCACAGCCTCGATCGTATCGAGCGGGATGCCCGCAAACTTTCCCGAATCGGCCAATGTCTTCAATTCCGGGAACACGGTCCTCATGTTCGAGGGCGGGATCCCCTTCGCCCCGTGACAACTCTTGCAATGCTGCTTGTACAGCGCAGCTCCATCGGGTCCCTGCGCTCCGGCAGTCCCAACTGTGCACACCAGCGCCACGGCGGCCACGATCAACCAACGCATGACTCCTCCAGAATGAGTGAGCGAGCGGGGTGAGATTGGCTTCGATCGGCAATTCGTGCAAGTCTCGATACAGAAGTATGAAATCCACCGCAGGAAATCGTCATCTTCGTTTCAAATGGTTATCACCCTCCCGGTGCTACGTTCCGTCCACACTCATAAGGGAGGATAATCCCATGTTAGGCATTACCACCACGAAGCGCGATCCGATGCTCGATCTGCTGTATCGTCTCGAGCAACGCATGGGACGTTTCTTCAATCTCAACGAGCCGTTTGGCTTCGGGAACTGGAACTATTTCCCCGAGGCGGCCGCGGCCACCGAGTGGATGCCGCTGGTGGACATCTTCGAGGAACCGGACTTCATTCGACTCGTCGCCGAGATCCCGGGCGTAAAGCCCGAATTCGTACAGATTTCGGTGGAAGGGAATTTGCTGACGATCAAGGGCAAAAAGGAGCAAGTCGCCGAGGAGAAGGCGGAAAAGGTGCACCGCTATGAGCGGGCCTATGGGACGTTCGAGCGGACCTTTACGCTGCCGGCTACGGTCAACCCCGAGAAGATCAAAGCCAGCTATGAGCACGGGATCCTGACCGTCATGCTGCCGAAAGTCGAAGCGGCCAAGCCGCATCTGATCAAGGTGGAGGTCGCCGCGCCCGAGAAGGCGCTGAACAAGTAGCCATGGCGCGGTACGCCTCCCCACTTCCCCTCGCGGCGCCAAAGCCCCGCGAGGGGAAGCCTGTTTCAGCAACAAGGAGGAACACATGAGCACGAAAGAACTGATCGAGGCCGCCGTCGACCACCTGCGGTCGACCGCGAGCGTGAAAACCGTCTATGGCGATCCCGTGGTGATCGACGGCAAAACCGTCATTCCGGTCGCCCGGGTCGCCTATGGATTCGGTGGAGGGTCTGGATCGAAGCAGCAGGGGGAGGGGGAGAACGACGCGCCCGCAGAAGGAGGAGGAGTGGGCGGCGGCATGAGTGCCAAACCCGTCGGCGTGGTGGAAGTCACGAGCGCGGAGACGAAATTCGTGGCGTTCGGCGCGAAAAAGCGCCTCGCCATCGCGGCCGCGATCGCGTCCGGTATCGGGCTCGGCCTGGGTTACCTATTCGGCAGGAAGGCTCACACCTGATCCTCGCCCTTCCAGCGGCCGATGTCGCGGCGGGCTTTCTTGGTCGGACGGCCCTTCCCGCGATAAAATGCGGGCGGCAAAAGCTTGATCTGTGCCGCCAGGGCTTCGCGGATACGCTTCCCCTCCGGGTCTTCCTCATAAAAGAGGGCGGCCCGCGAGGGGGAGCCGCGCAACTCGGTTAATACTCGAACCGTCACGATGTGCTCGTAGGGCCCCAGGCGCACCCGGACCTGATCGCCCACGTGCAGGCCCCGCGAGCGCTTCACCCGCTCGCCGTTCACCTGGACCTTCCCCCCATCGATCCCCGCCGCCGCCAGCGCGCGGGTCTTGTAGAAACGGGCCGCCCACAGCCACTTATCGAGCCGGACCGCCCCCGCCGGGTCGGCACCCTTGGTATCAGATTTCACATTCGCAATAATAATGAAAGGACAACGACCCACGACTTCACGCGTATCATTCGAGTACACCTCTTGAACGTCCCCTTCTCACGCGAACGCAGCCATTTTCGAGGCATGAGCGAACTGCCCCTGAGACGTCCCCTGACCGTCATCCTGTGCTCCGGCCTCATGGCCGGCTGCTTCCCCAGCACGCCCGGAGTGGAGGGCGTGCACGGCACGTCGCCCGCGCCCGGGGCGTTCTGGACTCCGCCGGCCAAGAACGACACTACCAAGACCGAGACACCACCGCCGAACGTGCCTCCCGACCTGGCGGCACGGGTGAACAACCTCGAGTTGAGCGACGTGCTCGACGTCGCGCTGCGCAACAACACGGCCACCAGCGCGTCCTGGTACACGGCGCGCGCCGCCGCCGAGAATTACGGCTCCGCGAAGGGCGCGTATTACCCGACCATAGCGCTCAACGGAACGTTCAACGCGGTCAAGACCGTGCCCTCGATCGACTCGAGCCGCGGGTCCATTGAAGAGAAGTACTACGGTCCCACCCTCACGCTCTCCTGGCTGCTGCTCGATTTCGGCGGCCGGAGCGGCGCGATCGGAGAAGCGCGCGAGGGGCTGTTGGCTGCGGACTGGACTCATAACGCCACGGTGCAAACCGTCGTGCTGACGGTGGAGCAGGCATACTTCCAGTACCTCGGGACGAAAGCCCTGCTCGCGGCGCAGCAGACGACGTTGCAGGAAGCGCAGACGAATCTTCAGGCGGCCGAGCAACGTCACAACGTGGGATTGGCAACGATCGCCGATGTGCTCCAGGCCCGCACCGTCGTGTCCCAGGCGTTGCTCGCGGTACAGTCCACCACCGGGCAGCTCGCCACTACGCGCGGCGCGCTCGCGCTCTCGATGGGACTTCCCGCGAACGTGCCCTACGATGTTTCCGTACCGACAGACACGACCATCCCCGCGGGGATCACCGACAGCGTTGACACGCTCATCGACCGCGCCGTGCGCGAGCGTCCCGATCTCCAGGCGGCGCGCGCCAACGCCCGCGCCGCACAGGCGCGCATCAGCCAGGCCCGCTCGCTGGCGCTGCCCTCGCTCGAGCTCGGTGGCAACGCGGGGCAGACGTTCTATACCATCCCCGTGAGCGGCAGCGCCTACACCGCAACACTGACGCTGCACATTCCGTTGTTCGCGGGGTGGTCCGACATCTACGGCACCAAGGCCGCCAGTGCGACCGCGAACGCGGCGCGCGCGCAAACGAGCGGCCTGGAACAGGAAGTCGTCTATCAGGTCTTCAGCTCGTACTACGGGCTCAAGACCGCCACACAACAGGTGCAAACCAGCGCCGACCTGGTCGCGAGCGCTCAGCAGTCCGCCGAAGTGGCCCTGGGCCGCTACCGCGCGGGAGCGGGCGCGCTCGTCGATCTGCTGGTCGCTCAGGCCGCGCTCGCGAGCGCGCGCGCGCAGCGCATCCAGGCCCGGTTCTCCTGGTACGTGGCCCTCGCCCAGCTGGCACATGATGTCGGCGTGCTCGATTTGCATGGCTCGAGCTCGCTGCATCTGTCCGCTGATTCAGCGAAGGGTTCGCCGCAGTGAAGCAGGTAGCCGTCCCCCTCGTCGTCTGTCTACTCGCGGCGTGTGGACCGCGCGGACCCGCGCGTCCGGCCAAGGTCCCGGTCACCGTCGCGCGCGCCGAGCAACAGGCGCTGCCCTACGAGATCGCCGCGACCGGCACCGTGGAACCACTGCAGACAGCGGCGATCGAGTCCCAGGTGACGGGCATTCTCACCCGCGTCACGTTTCACGAGGGCGATGATGTCCAGGCAGGCCAGCTGCTGTTCGAGATCGATCCCCGTCCCTTCCAGGCGGCGCTCGACCAGGCGCGCGGCATGCTGGCGCGCGACGTCGCGCAGCTCGCGAGCGCCCAGGCCGACGCCGAGCGCTATGCGCAGCTCGTGAAGCAGGACTACGTCACGAAGTCCGATTACGAGCAGAAGCGCGCCACGGCAGATGCGCTGGTCGCTACGGTGCGGGCCGATTCGGGGGCCGTCACCAATGCGCAGCTCAACCTCGAGTGGGCGCGCATCCGCGCGCCGATCGCCGGTCGCACCGGCCGCCTGCTCGTGCGTGCGGGCAATCTCGTGCGGGCGAATTCGGACGATCCGCTGGTGGTGATCAACCAGATTCACCCGATCCTGGTGCGCTTCGCGGTGCCTGAAGGGCAGCTCGCGGACGTGCAACGCTTCGGCGGGAATCACCTTCCGGTGCTGGCGAGCCCATCGAAATCCGATACGGCACCCGCCACGGGCGTGCTCACCTTCATTGATAACGCGGTCGACACGGCGACCGGCACCGTGCTGCTCAAAGCACAGTTCTCGAACGGCAACAATGCGCTCTGGCCGGGCGAGTACCTCAACGTTCGCCTGCGCCTCTACACCGAAGACTCGGCGCTCGTCGTGCCGGCTCAGGCCGTCATGCAGGGGCAGCAGGGGAGCTATCTGTTCGTTGTGAACCGCGACGGAACGGCGCGTTCACAACCCGTGGCCATCGAGCGCACCACCGAGACCTATGCGGTGCTGGTGCGCAACGGGGCTGTGCATCCCGGCGACGAGGTCGTCACCGATGGGCAGATCCGCCTGACTTCGGGCACACCGGTCCAGGTCACCGGCACGACGGGAACCGAAGGCGGTACGGGGACCGCTGATGGTCCGCAGGCGGTCCGATGACGATTTCCGAGCTGTGTATCCGACGGCCGGTGATGACCACCCTCGTCATGACGGGTATTCTGCTGTTCGGTCTCATGGCGTATCAGCGGTTACCCGTCAGCGATCTGCCGAACGTGGATTTCCCGACGATCAACGTCACCGCCACGCTCCCCGGCGCGAGTCCCGAAACGATGGCGTCGGCCGTCGCGACGCCGCTCGAAAAACAGTTCTCGACCATTGCCGGCGTCGATCAGATGACGTCGAGCTCGACGCTCGGCAACACCCAGATCACGCTGCAGTTCTCGCTGGACCGCAGCATCGACGCGGCCGCACAGGACGTCCAGGCGGCCATCTCGCAGACCCTGCGCCTGCTGCCGCAAGGAATCATCCCGCCCTCGTATCAAAAGGTGAATCCGGCCGATTCGCCGATTCTGTATTACGCCCTCACCTCGAAAACCCTCGCGCTCTCCGCCCTCGATGAGTACGGCGAGACGTTCATCGCGCAGCGCGTTTCGATGGTCGCGGGCGTGGCGCAGGTGCAGGTGTTCGGTCCGCAAAAGTACGCCGTGCGCATCCAACTCGATCCGCGCGCGATGGCCACGCGCGCCATCGGCATCGATGAAGTGGCCAATGCCGTCAACGCGGGCAATGTGAACTTGCCCACCGGGATCCTCTGGGGGCCGCACCGCGCGTACACCGTTCAGGCGAATGGACAGCTGCAGGATGCCGCCGCATTTCGGCCGCTCATCGTCACCTACCGAAACGGCGCGCCGGTGCGGCTCCAGGACATCGGCCGGGTGCTCGATGACGTGCAGGACAGCAAGACCGCTGGGTGGTTCAACGGTGACCGCGCGATCGTGCTCGCGATCCAGCGCCAGCCGGGAACGAATACGGTCGCCGTGTCGAACGCCGTAAAGAGCGCGATGGCGACGCTGCGCGCGGCGCTCCCAGGCTCGGTCGATATCCAGACGCTGCACGACCGCTCGGTATCGATCCGGCAATCGCTCGCCGACGTCAAGACCACCCTCTTCCTCACGCTGTGCCTCGTCGTGCTCGTGATCTTCCTGTTCCTGCGCAACCTCTCGGCCACCGTCATTCCGAGCCTGGCGCTGCCGCTGTCCATCGTCGGCACCTTCGCGATGATGTCGATCCTGGGTTACAGCCTCGACAACCTGTCCATGATGGCGCTCACGCTCTCGGTCGGGTACGTCGTCGATGACGCGATCGTGATGCTCGAAAATGTCGTGCGCCATATCGAGCTCGGCGAAGGCGTGTTCGAAGCCGCGCTGCACGGCTCACGCGAGATCGGCTTCACGATTATCTCGATGACCCTCTCTTTGGCTGCCGTGTTCATCCCCGTGCTGTTCATGGGCGGGATCGTGGGCCGGCTGTTCCACGAATTTGCCGTCACGATCGGCGTGTCCATTCTCATTTCCGGCTTCGTCTCGCTCACGCTCACCCCGATGCTGTGCAGCCGCTTCCTCCGGCACGCCCCGGAGGCGGGTCACGGCCGGTTCTACCAGGCGACCGAACGCGTCTACGAGCGAGCGCTTCACGCCTACGAGCGGTCGCTGGGCTGGGTCATGAAGCACCGTCCGCTCTCAGCCGCCGCGTCGATCCTGATCCTCGCCGGAACGGTCGGCCTCTTCATCGTTGTTCCCAAGGGATTTCTGCCGAGCGAGGACACGGGACTCATCATCGGCACGACGGAAGCGATCCAGGGCGCCTCCTACGACGAGATGTTGCACCATCAGCAGCAGGCGATGGCGATCGTCGGACAGGATCCGGATGTCCAGGCCTACATGTCGTTCGTCGGCGGCAACGGCGTGATGAACCAGGGGCGGATCGTCATGCATCTAAAACCCCGCTCTGACCGCCCGCGCTCCGCTGACCAGATCATTCGCGACCTCAGTCCGAAGCTCGCCACCATCGCCGGCATGCGGGTGTACCTAGTCAACCCTCCTCCCATCCGGATCGGGGGGCGGGTCACGAAGAGTCTGTATCAGTTCACGCTGCAAAGCCCCGACATGAAGACGCTGAACGACGCCGCGACTCGCCTCGAAGCGCGGCTCCGCTCCGTGCCTGATCTCGTGAACGTGACCACGGACTTGCAGATGTCGAATCCACAGGTCGCGGTCCAGATCAACCGCGACCGAGCCGCGGCGCTGGGAGTCACGGCCGAGCAGGTCGAGCAGGCTTTGTTCGATGCCTATGGTTCCGGGCAGGTCTCCACGATCTACACGCCAACGAATCAATACTGGGTGGAGATGGAGTTACTTCCGGAGTTTCAGGAGGACCTCTCCGCCTTGAGTCTCCTGTATATCCGCTCCCAGAACGGCAGCCTCGTGCCGCTGGCGTCGCTCGCGACCCTCACCTCGACCGTGGGCCCCCTGTCGGTCAACCACTCGGGCCAGCTCCCCTCGGTGACGATCTCGTTCGACCTGAAACCCGGCGTGTCGCTCGGCAGTGCGGTGACACAGATCCAGCGAATCGCGAACCAGTCGCTTCCGGCTACGATTTCGACGAGCTTTTCCGGCACCGCCCAGGCATTCCAGTCCAGCCAGGCCGGCCTCGTAAGCCTGCTGATCATCGCGATCCTCGTGATCTATCTCGTGCTCGGTATCCTGTACGAAAGCTTCATTCATCCGATCACGATCCTCTCGGCCCTTCCCTTTGCCGGGTTCGGCGCGCTGTTGACGCTGCTCGTGTTCCACATCGACCTCTCGGTGTATGCGTTCGTCGGGATCATCATGCTCGTGGGACTCGTGAAGAAAAACGGCATCATGATGGTCGACTTCGCGATCGCGGTGGAACGAGACCAGCACCTCTCGCCGCGCGAGTCGATCGTGCAGGCCGCGAGCATCCGGTTCCGCCCCATCATGATGACCACCATGGCCGCCTTGATGGGCACGCTGCCGATCGCGCTCGGCTTCGGCGCCGGCTCGGAATCGCGGCGGCCGCTCGGCGTGGCCGTGGTGGGTGGCCTCGCGTTCTCGCAGTTCATCACGCTGTACGTGACGCCCGTGATCTACACCTACATGGATGAGCTGCAGCAGCGGCTCGGCCGCTTGCAGATCGCCCGCCGCCCGGCGCCCGTTCCCGGACACGCGCCCGCGGACTGACCCGCCAGTGGACCAGTACGTCGAGCTCCGAGTCGGTGATGGCACGGCCATGCGGGCGTTCGTGGCGCGCCCCGGGAAGGCGGGAAAGCGCCCTGGACTGCTGTTGTGTCAGGAGGCGTACGGCGTCAACGCGCATATTCGCGACGTAGCACAGCGATTCGCGCGCGAGGGATACGTCGCGATCGCGCCCGAGCTGTTTCATCGCACGGCCCCCACCGGATTCGAAGCGCCGTACGACAAGTTCGCGCTCACGCAGCCGCACATGCAGGCGCTCACGACCGAGAATCTCGAGGCCGATGTCCGCGCCGCGCATGCCTGGCTGACCCAGGATTCCGGAACCGATCCCAACCGCATCGTGGCCGTCGGATTTTGTATGGGCGGCCGGGTGTCCTACATCGCGGCGACGAGTATCCCACTCAAGGCGGCGGTCAGCTTCTATGGCGGCGGCATTGCACCCGCGCTCGTCGGTCGCGCATCGCGCGCCCAGGCGCCGATCCTTTTCTTCTGGGGCGCCAGGGATACCCACATTCCCGACGACCAGCGCCGCGCCATTATCGATGCCCTCGCGACGGCGGGGAAATCGTATGTGGCCGTGGTCTTCTCCGATTCAGGGCACGCGTTCTTCTGTGATGCCCGACCGAGCTATCACCGTCCCTCCGCCACCCAAGCGTGGGCGCTGACACTCGCGTTTCTCGAAAACCACATCGAGTGACGTGGCCGGGTACTCCGGGAAACCGCTGGCGGAAAAGCTCGCTATCAAGCCGGGGCTAGGATTCGTAAGGCGGCTCAAGGATCGGGACTGAGCAGAACGATGAGAATGCCGTTGACCGCCGTCTTGCTGACCGGTGCTTTGTCGACCGCTGTCTCACCGACCGCCCCCGTATCACCCAGATGCGACGCTGATAACGCTGGGCTGACGCTCCCCCGCGGCTTCTGCGCGCTGATTGTGGCCGACCGGGTAGGGCCGGCCCGCCATCTCGTGGTGACCGACGACGGGACCATCTACGTCGCCATCGACGGCAACGGCCCTGGCGTCCTGGCGCTGCGCGACACCAACGGCGACGGCAAAGCCGACGTGCACCGCATGTTTGCCCGGGAGGGCGGCTCGGGCATCGCGCTGGGCAACGGGTTCCTCTACTTCGCCAGCGCCTCGACGATTTACCGCTATCCGATCGCGCGGCATAAGGTCGGGCCGAGCGGCGCACCGGTGGTGATCGTGAAGGGTCTTCCAACCAGCGGGCATTCGGCGCACAGCCTCGCGCTCACGCCCGATGGCCGGGAGCTCTTCGTGAACGTCGGCTCCGCGTCGAACAGCTGCCAGCGCCACGATCGCGCCCAGGAATCGCCGGGACTGGATCCCTGCACGGAACTCGAGACGCGCGCCGGGATCTGGCGGTTCGATGCCAATCGTGCCGATCAGGTCGAGCGCGATGGCGTCCGCTACGCCACCGGCATTCGCAATGCCGTGGCACTGACCTTCGATTCCGCGACGGGCCATCTGTATGCGGTCCAGCACGGACGCGATCAGCTGGGTCAGAGCTGGCCCAAGCTGTACACGTTACAGCAGAGCGCCGATTTACCTGCCGAGGAGCTGATCGAGATCGATCAGGGCGACGATTTCGGCTGGCCCTACTGCTATTACGACGGGTTCTTGAAACACCTGGTTCAGGCCCCGGAGTACTCCGGCAATGCCAAGGATGTGGGACGCTGCGCCGACAAGAAAGCACCGCTCGCCGCCTTTCCCGCGCACTGGGCTCCCGACGGATTGCTGTTCTATCACGGCCGGCAGTTCCCCGAGCGCTACGCCGGCGGAGCGTTGGTCGCGTTTCACGGCTCGTGGAACCGTACGCCGTTTCCCCAGGAGGGCTACCGGGTCGTGTTCGTGCCGTTCAAGGCGGGAAAGCCCGCGGGCGAATACGAGACGTTCGCCGATGGCTTCCGCACCGCGCAGGCCAACCACCGCCCGGTCGGCCTGGCCGAAGGCCCGGACGGTTCCTTGTACATCACCGATGACACCGGTGGACGCGTATGGCGCGTGATGTATAAGGGTGGTAACGGGCGGTAGAACTACATTATCCCACTCATGTCCGAGCATACTGCGGGTCCCCTGACGCATCTCACAGAAGAAGAGCAGCTGTTCCGAGAAACCGTCCGGGACTTCGCGGAGCACGAGCTGCGGCCGCGCGTAGCGGCCATGGAGCGCGCGGCGGCGCTCGATCAGGCGCTCCTTCCCAAGCTGTTCGAGCTCGGGCTCATGGGCATCGAGATTCCGGAGGCGCGGGGCGGCGCCGGCGGCAACCTGATGATGAGCGTCCTCGCGGTCGAAGAGCTGTCGGCCGTCGACGCGTCGACCGCGATCTTCGTGGACGTCCAGAACACGCTCGTCAACGCGCTGCTGATCAAGTGGGGCAGCCAGGACGTCCAGAACCGCTATCTGCCCCGCCTCGCGGCGAATACCGTTGGCGCGTACGCGCTCTCCGAGCCCGGATCGGGCTCCGATGCGTTTGGTCTCTCGACCCGTGCTGTGCGGCGCGGCGACTGCTGGATTTTGGACGGCCGCAAATTGTGGATCACGAACGGCGCCGAGGCCGGCCTGTACGTGATTTTCGCGACGGTCGACCCGGCGGCCGGCTACAAGGGCATCACGGCCTTCGCGGTCGAGCGCGGGTTTACGGGATTCGCGGTGGGAAAGAAAGAAGACAAACTCGGCATCCGCGCCTCGAGCACCACCGAGCTGATTCTCGATCGATGCGAAGTGCCGGTTGCGAACGTGATCGGAGCGGTCGGCACAGGCTACAAGGTCGCCATCGAAACGCTCAATACCGGCCGCATCGGCATCGGCGCCCAGATGATCGGCGTTGCCCGCGGCGCCCTCTCCGCCGCGCTCCAGTACGTCCACGAGCGCCATCAATTCGGCAAACCAATCGCCGAATTTCAAGCCGTGCAGTTCCAGCTCGCCCAGGCCGCCACCGAGCTCGAGGCCGCCCGCCTGATGGTCTACAATGCCGCTCGGCTCGAAGACGCGGGCGAGTCGTACACCAAGCAGGCCGCCATGGCCAAGCTGTTCGCCTCGCAGGTCGCCGAACGGGTTACGTCGCTATGCGTCGAGCTGTTCGGCGGGTACGGGTACACGAAGGAGTACCCGGTGGAAAAATTCTACCGCGACGCCAAGATCGGGACGATTTACGAGGGGACGAGCAACATGCAGCTGCACACGATTGCGAAACTGATTCTGGGAAACAGATAGACGTCAGGCCCGCATGCACACCGCCCGCCGCACCCACAGTTTCACCGAATCCGTCATACGAGGCATGACCCGCCTCGCCAACGAGCACGGCGCCATCAATCTCGCCCAGGGATTCCCGAACTTCCCCGCGCCCGAAGTATTGAAACAGGCCGCGATCGAGGCGATTCGCGGCGACATCAATCAATACGCCATCACGTGGGGCACGAAGCGGCTGCGCGACGCGCTCGCGCACAAGTACCACGAGTGGTACGGCATGACCGTCGATCCCGAATCGGAAATCGTCGTGACCTGCGGCGCCACCGAAGCGATGGCCTCCGCGCTGCTCGCGATCATCGATCCGGGCGACGAAGTGATCGTGTTCGAGCCGTTTTACGAGAACTACGGCCCCGACGCCACTCTGTGCGGCGCCGCCCCGGTCTACGTCCCACTCGCCGCCGGCCGCGAGCTCGACCTCGACCGGCTCGAGCACGCATTCACGTCCCGCACCCGGGCGATCATCGTCTGTACGCCCAACAATCCCACCGGCCGAGTGTTGCGGCGTCATGAGCTCGAGGCCATTGCCGAGCTGTGCCGCCGCCACAACGCCTACGCGGTGACCGACGAGATCTACGAGCACATCTATTACGAGGGGGAGCACATCCCCATCGCGACGCTCGATGGCATGCGCGAGCGTACGATCACGATCAGCGGCGCGTCGAAAACCTTCAGCGTAACCGGCTGGCGCATCGGCACCATCGTCGCACCTCCCAAAGCGACCGACGCAATCCGCAAGGTGCATGACTTTCTCACCGTCGGAGCACCGGCGCCCTTGCAGCAGGCGATCGCCGTCGGGCTCGAGACCCTGCCCCGGAGCTATTACGACGAACTGGCGCGCGACTACCGCATCCGCCGCGACGTCATGTGCAACGCTCTCGTCGCTGCCGGATTCCGCTGCACGCCGCCCGAGGGGGCGTACTATGTCTTGGCCGACTTCTCGGGATTGTCGGATCAGGGCGACGTGGAGTTCGCACGCTGGCTGACGTGCGAAGCAGGCGTGGCTTCGGTCCCGGGCTCGAGCTTTTTCAGCAAGCCGGAGCTGGGAAAGAAGCTGATTCGGTTCGCGTTCTGTAAGACAGAAGATCAGCTGATACAAGCCGGGGAACGCCTGAGTGCCGTAAGGAGCAAGGTCCGGAGCTAAGGAGGTGAGGCCCGGCGACCGCCCCTTACGCGCCTCGCTCACTGCGCACACATTCCCCGCCCAATGACCACGCTCGAGACACCACCGGCGCCGCTCGCGCACGAACCCTACATCCCGCCGTCCCAGTCCCCAGCCGAGCTCACGCCTCGCGCCCTCATCCTCGGCTCGATTCTCGGCCTCATCTTCGGTGCCTCGAACGTTTACCTCGCGTTGAAGATCGGCCTTACCGTCAGTGCCTCGATCCCCATCGCGGTGCTCTCCATTACGATCTTCCGCGCCCTGTCCCGGGCCACGATTCTCGAGAACAACATCGTGCAGACCACCGGGTCCGCGGCCGACTCGGTTTCGGCCGGTGTCGTCTTCACGATCCCCGCCGTGCTGCTCATGGGCTACGACCTCGACATCTCTCGAGTCGCCGTGCTTGCGCTCTCTGGAGCGCTGCTCGGCATCCTGCTCATGATTCCGCTGCGCCGCGCGCTGATCGTGAAGGAGCACGGCGTGTTGCGCTATCCCGAGGGCACGGCGTGCGCCGAGGTGCTCGTCGCCGGCGAGCGCGGCGGCATTCATGCCCGCACCGTGTTCCAGGCGTTCGGCCTCGCGTTCGTCTACAAGTTTCTTCAGTCGGGCCTGAAGCTGTGGAACGACTATCCCACGAAAATTTTCCCGGCGTTCGAGCGCGCCGAGGCGAGCGTCGAGTCGTCGCCCGAGCTCATGGGCGTGGGGTACATCATCGGCCCGCGCATCGCGGGCCTGTTGTTTGCGGGCGGCTGTCTCGCGTACCTCGTGCTCATGCCGGTGATCCGCTTGTTCGGCGAGAGCATGCTCACGCCGATGTATCCCGCCACCACGCTCATCAAAGACATGTCCGCGGGACAGATCCGCGCCGCGTTCGTCTTCTATATCGGCGCGGGCGCGGTCGCCACGAGCGGCATCGTGGCCCTGGCACGCGCGCTCCCAACCATCGGCAGCGCGTTCTCGGGAGGCCTCGAGAGCCTGCGCCAGAGCCGGATCGGCCAGGCGGTAACGAGTCGGCTTCGGACCGAAGACGACCTGCCGATCGCCGTGACCGTCATCGGCTCGCTCGTGCTCGCGCTCGGCCTATCGCTGCTTCCCCAGCTGAAAGTCAACCTGCTCGGCTCCGTACTCATCGTGCTGTTCGGGTTCTTCTTCACGACGGTGTCGTCGCGCATCTGCGGTCAGATCGGCAGCTCCGCCAATCCCGTATCCGGCATGACGATCGCCGCGCTGCTCGGCACCTGCGCGATTTTCCTGCTCCTGGGCTGGACCGGCATCGACCATCGCGTCCAGGCGATCTCGATCGCCGCCGTCATCGCCGTGGCCGCCGCCAATGGCGGCAATACGTCGCAGGACTTGAAGACCGGCTTCCTGATCGGCGCCACCCCACGCCGCCAGCAGATCGCGATTCTCATTGGCTCGGTTGCTTCCGCGCTCGCGGTGGGCTGGACCCTGACCCTGCTCAATCGCTCCTACACCTACGAAGTCCCGGAATCGCATCCCGGCTTCGTCGCTCCAACAGCCGTGACACCCGATATCGCGCTGCTCGATCAAACCATGGGCGGGTTCCGTGTGGCTGGCGGCGACTCGGTCGACCACAACACCTATCGTGTGCTGCGGGTGTACGTCGCGTCGGAGGGCGTGCCGCCCGGCAAGTACCTCGTCGATCCGGCGACCCGGGAAATCCGCTACGTCGTCGACCCGGGCATCGGCGGCCGCATGCGCGAGTACGGCGCGCGCAAGCTCACGCGGCTCGACTCGCCCAAAGCCACGCTCATGGCCCTGATCACGGACGGCATTCTCACCCGCCGGCTGCCCTGGTCGCTGGTCCTGATCGGCGTGTTCCTGGCCATCGCGCTCGAGCTGGCCGGCATTCAATCGCTGCCCGTGACCGTCGGCGTGTACCTGCCGATCTCGACCTCCGCCGGAATGTTCGCGGGCGGCGTCGTGCGCTGGCTCGTCGAACGCCGCAGCCGCTCCAACGAAGCGAGCCTCGCGGAAATCGAATCCGGTCCCGGCGTGCTGTTCTCGAGCGGCCTGATCGCCGGTGGCGCGATCGGTGGCATCGCGCTTGCCGCGATCGCGGGGGCCAAGGGGAGCGCGGACTGGCTGGCTGACGCGGTGGGGATCTACCGCTCCCTAGGGGCAATAGCGACCTCCAACACCGTATCCTTACTGTTGTTCGCTGCACTGGGAGTGGTGCTGTACCGAGTTGGGTTGCGCCGGCAGTCCTAAACGCGGAACGCGGGGCTCGGAACGCGGAACGGCAGTATGAGTGTCTGTTCCGCGTTCCGCGTTCCCTGAAACGGAGATCCAGATGACCCAAGGATCAGTGGCCTTCCTCAAGCATCTGCTCGACACCCCCGGCCCTTCCGGATTCGAGACCGCGCCGGCACGGGCGTGGCGCGAGGAGGTCAAGAAGTTCGCCGACGAGGTGACTGCCGACGTCCACGGCAACTCGGTGGGCGCGATCAACCCCAACGGCAAACCGCGCCTCATGCTCGCCGGCCACATCGACGAGATCGGCCTCCAGGTCACCCACATCGACGACGACGGCTACCTCTTCTTCGCCGGCATCGGCGGCTGGGATCCCCAGGTGCTCGTGGGGCAGCGCGTGGTGCTGTCGGGCAAGAAGAGTCCCGTGCAGGGCGTGATCGGCAAGCAGGCCGTGCACCTCATGAAGCGCGAGGACATGGACAAGGTCTCGAAGATCACCGACCTGTGGATCGACATCGGCGCGGCGAACAAGGCCGAGGCGCTGGAGCGCGTGCGCGTGGGTGACGCGGGCGTGCTCGATGCCCACGTACAGGAATTTCCCAACGGCCGCATCGTGTCACGCAGCATCGACAACCGCATCGGCGCATATGTCGTCTCCGAAGCGCTGCGGCTACTCGCGGCCAACCGTCCCAAACATGCTGCCGTGTTCGCCGTCGCCACCACGCGCGAAGAGATCGCGTGGCAGGGCGGCGGTGCGCGCACCAGCGCCGTGGGCATCGATCCCCAGGTGGCGCTCGTGGTCGATGTCACCCACGCGACCGATTTTCCCGGCGCGGAAAAGAAGCGCGTGGGCGATCACAAGCTCGGCACGGGACCTGTGCTCTCACGCGGCTCGGCAGTCAACCACGCCGTGTTCGACCTGCTCGTCGAGTGTGCGGAGGCCGAGCAAATCCCCTACACCATCCAGGCCGCCCCGCACGATACCGGGACCGACGCCGATGCGATTTACAACGCGTTGAAGGGAATCCCCACCGGCCTGGTGAGCGTACCCAACCGCTACATGCACAGCCCCAACGAGATGGTGGCCCTGGAAGATTTACAGCGCGCGGCGCGACTGTGTGCCGCCTTTGCGCGGCGGCTCACGCCCGAGACGAGCTTCGTTCCTAGCTAGGCTTTTTGCGACGCGAGCGGATTTCCTCGAGCGCGGCCTTCGCGGCCTCGCCCACTTGCCCGTCCGACTCGAGCCCCTGGAGCGTCCCGATCGCGGCGGCGCTCGCCGCCGTGCGCAGACCCTCTACGGCCGCGAGCCGGATCGCCACCGGTCGCCGCCCGAACAGCCGTCCGGCCGGATGCGAGTACTTGATCAGCGCCTGAACCGCGTCGGGCGTGCCGATCCGGCCCAGCCCGAGCAACAGCTCACGCTGCACTGATTCGTCCTCCTCCTCGGCGAGCGCAACCACGAGCGGCATGGCCAGGGCGCTCGAGCGCTTCCCGCCCACGCCGATTGCCACCTGCATGCGCACATCCGGAGATTTGTCCCGGAACGCGCGCCGCATCGACTCCGCCGCCGCGGGCGTGCCGATCTTCGCGAGCGCCAGCGCCGCCGCCTTGCGCACCCGCTCGTCGGCGTGATCGAGGCGCTTGGTCAATTCGGGCACGGCGGCCGCGACGCCCAGCTCCCCGATGAGCTCGGCGACGTTGCGCACCACATACCACTCCGGGTGCCCGAGCAGATAGATCATCTGATCGGCTCCGGCCGAAGTCTGGCACAGCGCGTCGAACACCGCCCGCCGTTCCGCCACATTGGGCGACTTCACCAGCATGTCGAGCAGCACCTCGACCCCTTCCGGGCCGCTGCGGCGCAGCAGCATGGTGGCGCGGTCTCGCTCGGCCGCCGGACCATTGGCCACCATCTGCACCGCGCGCTTCAACACTCGGATCGTGCAGATGCGGCGAATCAGGATGCCGTAGTGCCGCTTGATGCTCTCGTTGTGCACCTTCGGCTCGAGCTGAATCACGGTGGTGGCGATCGTGAACACGGGATCGAAGCGGCCATCCGCCACCGCCAGCTCCGCCTCCCTCCCCAGCTGGGCGAGCGTCTCCGCGACATTGGGACCGTCCGGCTCGCGCTGCAGCTCGCGGAACGCCAGCTCCATGAACGCGCCCCCGCCCTGCGCCGGCGCTGCGGCCAGCGCCGGGACGGGTGCCGAGATTCTGGTCGGAGCAGGCGGAGCAGCTGGCTGCGGCTGCACGGGGGCCGGCGCGGGCCGCGGTGTACCACTGGGACCCGGCAGCGCCGGGGAGCTGGCGCGACGCGACTGCGACGGCAGTGCGGTATCGGGCTCGGGTGGCGGCGGATCGTACGTCAGCGCCGGCACGCCTTCGACCGGTTTGCTCGACTTGATGTCGGACATCGGGTCGCCGCGCAGTAGGCCTTCCGTGCCAAGTCCCGCAGCGGGCGGGGGGGTCCGGCCGGCGAGCGCGACTTTGACGCCCGCGATCCCGACGTCCGCGAGGCGTGTGGGGATGTCGTCGTGGCCCGGCTGATCGGCAAGGGCGCGTATCAGTTCCAGGACTTCGGCTGGTGGGGCGCCCGCGGCAATCGCGATCTCGGCAACGTTGTGCAGCTCCATCCGCTGCAGCAGGGGCGCCACCTGCCCGGCCTCCACCGGCTTGCCATTGGCCGAGATCCGGCCGGCATCACCCCGGATCGTGAGCGCCTGTCCCTGCATCTTGTCGATCAGCGCCCGGAACTCGACCTTCTGCTGCTCCTTGGTACCGCCGCGGAGCTGCTCCACGCAGCGGGAGAGTTGACCCGCGGTCGTGACGTTTGAGGGGGCCTGGGGTGCGGACATGCGAGCAGCAATCTAGGGATTTGCCTGTCCGGGCTGCAACGCTCGGCCTTCCACGGACATCAACTTACCCGTAGATATAGCCCCTATGATTGCACTTATCGCGTTGCTGTGCGCCCAGCCCGTGCCGGCCGTCCAGGATACCCTCTCCCCCGTGGCTCGCCGCATGCTGGCCGACGTGCGCTACCTGTCCGACACCGCCCGCCAGGGCCGAGGGGTGGGCACCCGCGGCATCGAAGACGCGGCGCGCTATATCGCGGCGCAGTTC
>DATIYM010000006.1:0-3631 GCA_035517615.1 Gemmatimonadales bacterium | reverse complement strand
GCCGCGGTCACGGGCGGCGTGTCGAGCACGCCGGCGTCGATCATCGCTTCCGCGCCGGTGGCGATCTCTTCGGCCGGTTGGAACGCGAACTTGAGCGCACCGGGCAGCGGAACCGATTGCAGCCGGCGGGCCACTTCGAGTCCAATCGCCACGTGTCCATCGTGCCCGCACGCGTGCATCTTGCCGGCATGCTGCGAGCGATACGGTGTTTCGTTCGCTTCTTGCACCGGGAGCGCATCCATGTCGGCGCGCAGCAGGACGCAGCGTTCGGTTCCCGAGCCGTTCCGCAGCCCCAGCACGCCCGTTTTCCCGACTCCGCTGCGGACGTCGTAGCCCAGTGCCCTGAGGCGTTGCTCCACGATGCCGGCCGTGCGCACCTCTTCGAAGCCCAGCTCGGGATGCTGGTGGAGATCTCGCCGTGTGTTTACGAGCGAATCACGGTCGATGGGAGGGAGTTGGCTCATACGCGCGAGGAAGGACAGAGGTCGCTCACGACGCATGCTTCGCACTTCGGAGTCCGCGCGATACAAACTCGCCGTCCGTGCTGGATCAACGCGTGCGCGAACCAGGTCCATTTGGCCTGCGGGATGAGCTGCATCAGGTCCTGCTCGATTTTCACCGGATCGCTTTCCTTAGTAAAGGCGAGCCGCGCGGAGAGGCGTTGGACGTGGGTATCGACCACGATGCCGACGTTCTTCTTGAACCAGCTGCCGAGCACCACGTTGGCGGTCTTGCGGCCTACGCCGGGAAGCTCGACCAGTTCTTCCATTGTATCGGGAACGGCTCCGCCATGCCGCTCGACCAGCGCCTGGGCCATGCCGATGATCGATTTGGTCTTGTTGCGGAAGAAGCCGGTGCTGTGAATTTCCTGCTCGAGCTCGGTCGGGTTCACGCTGGCGAAGTCCTGCGCCGTACGGTACTTCGCGAACAGCGCGGGGGTGACCATGTTGACGCGGGCATCGGTCGACTGGGCGGACAGAATGGTCGCGACCAGGAGTTCGAGCGCGCTTTTGTGCTCCAGGGCTGTGGTCGTGTCCGCGTACGCGCGTTCCAGGCGGGCGAGCACTTTGCGCGCGCGCGCTTTGCGTTCTGCGGGGGTTTCGCGCACTCGGCGTAGGGTCGCGCGGGATTTGGCGGGCATGCGGCGGAACGTAGACGGTGAAGCGGCTGATGGTAAGTCGACTGAGGTGCCTTGGCGCCAGTGAACTCGCGGCTCGACGGGAACTACCAGGGCCTCGTAGCAGTAAGATTGTGTTTGTGAACCGCCCGCGCCGCCTTGGTTTCACCATCTCCCAAGTTGCAATTCTGCTGCTCACGGCGTGCGCCGAGTCGCCGATCAATCCCTCGAATCCGAACCCACCGGATGGCAGCGGCGCCTTGTCTCCACCATGGGGAATTTCTGTGTCCCCTGGTCCCTCTAACGCGATCACGATTGCCTGGGCCCCAATCAGCGGGGCGACGCAATACAATCTCTACGAGTCGACCTCGCCAGCCGCGACGTTGGAGACCGCCACGAAGATTGCCGCGGTTAAGTCGCCGGTGCAGCGAAATGGGCTCGTCGCCGGTCAGACGTACTATTACCGGTTGACATCGACCGGCAGCGCCGGCGAGAGTGCGGCATCCGCCACAATGTCCGCAACGACCACACCGGATTTGATCTTCTATTCCTTCTCCCCTGGCGCTGGGGGCGCCGCGAACATTGACGCACCGCTCGAGATTAGCGTGGGAGTCACGGCGCTGTATCAGCTCGCGTCCCCTGTTACCGCGACGGTCGGTGGCCGCACGGTCACTCTCGCTCTCGACGCGCATAACAATTGGACGGGAAGCGCCTCGCTCACGGGGCTGCCGCTCGGGCCGACGCTGCTCACGTTCAACGCCACGAATGTCAACGGCAGCTCGGCGCAGGCGCAGGTGCGATTCGACATCTACCCGACGTTCCAGGTAACCCTGCCGCCGCAATTCAGCGTCGCGCGTCCGGCAATCCAGGTCCAGGCAGCCTGCGCTCCCGTGGCGTGCTACACGATTCAGGTGAACGGTGGCTCGAACATTCCCCCTGTGATCGTGGAGGGGTCGCTCGATCAGGCCATTTCGTTGGCGAGTCTCGATGGTGGCGTGACCACCATGGAAATCGTCGGCAGGCCGGATTCGCTCAGCGCCCCCTCGAGCACGGTTTCACGAACCGTCTGGGTCGAATCGAGCACCCATCTTCAGGATGTGATGACCGTCGCCGGTCCCATCGCTGCTGCCAGCCCGAGCCGCGTCATGTACCGCCCTTCTTTGTACTACAACGCGTACACACCCACCGACCTCAGCATCCATAATGCCGCTTCACCCGTGGATACCCTGGTTTTTTCGGCCATCGGTTTTGCGCAGTACCCGGTCCTCACTCCGACCGGCGCGTGGAATGTGGCATTTCTCACGTTGTACGCGAACGACGACACGTTATTCGTTCGGGATCGCGGAGCGTTGACCAGCGAACCATCCGGTCATATGGCCCCGGTGGTCAACGGGGATTTCGGGATTTTCGCTCCGACGGACACGTCGTTGACCCGAGTCACGTTGTCGACGGGGGCACGGACGGCGCTGCTTCCGTGCGACCTGGCATACCGCCCGGGGGGTGTTTCTCAGTTTTCATACGGCGATGTTGCCGCGAATGGCGACGTCGTGTGCGCAAACGCGTACGGCCAGATCTTCCGGTTTCGAAACGGGGTCGCGACCCAAGTGACCCACGATTCGGCGCCGCTGTTTAACCTGCTGCCGAGAACAGACGGCAGCAACATCATCTACGCGAAATCGCTGACGTCGGCCAACAACAACACGGAGCCCACCGGCCCGTACGAGCTGGCGCTGCTCGACAGCATGGGCGAGCACATTCTGACGCAGCCCATGTCGTATTCTCCGGGAGTCGCCCCCGAGCCCACGTATCTGGCGAACAACGGGTGGGTGGCCTACACCCAAACGAGCAGCACGGGAGAGTTTCAGGCCTGGGCGCTGCCGCCGGGCGGGATGGCGACGCAGATAACGCATTTCGGAAGCTCCAGCACCATCGAAGCACTGGGACCGCATGGGGAAGTCGTGTTACTCAACAGCTCGACCGGTCAGGCGCGCCGGTATCTCTCTGTTTCGCCCTACAGCGCGGTGCTCGATATCGCTTCTGGACAGGGAGACGCGCTTTTCGAGGGAGACAGCTTACTCGTCTTCATCGGACCCACGCTATTTCGGGTGGCCTTCTAGGCGCGTTTCGCCTTCCCTCAAGAACCCGTCGATCCCCTGCAGGAACTGCTCGGTCGCCTCCACATGCGGCGCGTGACCCGTGGGCAATTCGACGAGTCGACTATGCAGAATCGCGGCAAGCTCGCGCGTGCCTTCGAGCGGCATCGGATCGAATGTTCCCGCGAACGTCAGCGCCGGCCAGGGCCCGCGAGTCTCGATCAGTTTGCGCAATTCGTCGCGCAAGTCGTACTCGCCCAGACTGCTCCAGACGGCGTCCTGAGTGCGCTGCGTGATTCTGAAGGGCGTCAGCTCGCGGGCGCGGGCCACGTCGCGAAAGTACGGCGCGACCGATAGCGCGAACGCTTCGCGGCGATAGCTTTCGGGGTCGCGTTCGCGCAGACCCGAGCGCATCAGATCG
>DATIYM010000005.1:0-35060 GCA_035517615.1 Gemmatimonadales bacterium | reverse complement strand
TGTGGCTTCCCTTCGAGCACATTGCCAGCATTCGGGTCGCGCCGCCCAAACGGCTGCGCGATCTGTTGTGGATCCCCGCCATCGTCCGCACGGGCCCGGGGTTTCACGGCCTCGAGCTTGGCGAGGTCCTGGTTCCGGCATTGACGCCGCTGGCCTGGCAGCATCCCGACAGCTCGGTGCGTCTCGGCCGCACCACCGAGTGGCAGGAATCGGACGACGGCGCTCCCGTTCCCGTGGGACAGAAGCTGCTCCTCGTCGACGGCGAGGAGTTCCCGATTCTCGAACTCCGCGAGCTCGACTTCACGCCAAGCGCCGTCTCGGCCGGCTGACGATGTCGGAGTTACCCGATCTGCTGCAGCCGATACCGGGCCAGAACCCGGCCGGCTCGGCGCTGCGTTACGATCCCGTCTACGAGAAAATCAAGGAAGCGCGCCGCGAAGAAGCCGACGTCGAGCAGGGAGACTGGAAACGCGCGCGCAAGCTGGCCGATTGGCCGCTCGTCATCAAGCTCACGCAAGACGCGCTGGCCACCAAGTCGAAGGATCTGCAGATCGCCGCGTGGCTCACCGAGGCACTCGTCAAGCAGGATGGACTTGGCGGGCTGCAGGCCGGCCTCAGCCTGCTCCACGGCATGCTCGGGCAGTACTGGGATCACGTGTACCCGGAAATCGAAGACGGAGATGTGGAGCTGCGCGCGGCCCCGCTCAACTGGGTCGGCCGCTATCTCGAGCCCGCGGTGCGCTCGGTACCGGTGACCAAGTCGGGATACGACATGTTCAAGTACCGCGAATCCCGCACCGTTGGGTACGATGCCGACATCAAGGGCGACGAAAAGAAGCAGGCGGCGCGCGAGGCGGCGATCGCCGAGCATCGGCTGACGGCCGAAGAATTCGACAAGGCATTCGGCGCCACGCCGAAAGCCTGGTACAAGCAACTGGCCGGTGATCTCGACGGCTGCCTCAACGCGGTGCGCGCGCTCGATGAAGCCTGCCAGCAGAAATTCGGGGATGCATCGCCGAGCTACGGCACACTGGTCCAGGCGCTCGAAGACGTGCAGCACGTCGCCCAGCAACTGCTCGAGAAAAAACTGCAGCTGGAACCCGAGTCTCCGAGCGGAGCGACGGCCCGCGCAGCGGCACAGGCGGGAGGACCGTGGGCCGCCGCGCCCGGCGCATTGTCTCCCGAACCGACGAGCGCCGAGGACGCAGCCGCGCGCATCGCCGGTGCGGCACGGTTCCTCCGGACGGCGGACCCGCGCAATCCGGCTCCGTACCTCCTGCTCCGCGGGTTCCGCTGGGGCGAGCTGCGGGCGGGGGGACCGGACCTGGATCCCACGCTGCTCGATGCGCCGGCGACGCCGGTGCGGACGCAGCTCAAGCGGCTGCTGCTCGATGCACGGTGGTCCGAGCTCCTCGATGCCGGTGAGGAAGTCATGGCCGCGCCGCATGGCCGCGGCTGGCTCGACCTCCAGCGCTACGAGATCACCGCATGTGAAGCGCTCGGACCCGAGTACCAGTATGTGTCCGCTGCACTGCGCGCTTCACTGACCGCGCTGCTCCGGGATTTCCCCGGGCTTCCCGACCTCACGTTGATGGACGACACGCCGACCGCGAACGCGGAAACGCGCGCGTGGCTCCAGAGCGGCGGGTTCGTTGCCGCGGCTGTGCAGGCGGCGGAAGAGGACCGGGCGAGGCCCGAGCCGTCGGTCGAGCCACGGCGCGGGTTCGGCCGCGGCGCGCTCGACCGGGCAATGGCCGAGGTGCGCGCCGGCCGGCCGCAGAAGGGGATCGAGGTGTTGCTGCGCGAGGCCGAGCAAGAAAAGAGCGCCCGTGCCCGCTTTCTGCGGCGTTCGGAGGCGACCGAGATCATGGTCAGCACCGGCCTCGAAGCCGTGGCCTTGCCGATTCTCCGCGAGCTCCTCGACCAAATCGAAGCGCACAAGCTCGAGGATTGGGAAGCCGGCGACGCGGTGGCGCGACCCCTCGGCCTCCTGTACCGCTGTCTCGAGAAGCTCGGCGAGGACGCCCAGATGAAGGACGATCTTTACCGCCGCGTGTGTCGGCTCGACCCGATGCAGGCGATGGCATTCTCTACGGCGAGCCCGGCGACCGATGGCGCAGGAGCTTGAACGGACCGCGCAGCGGTCCGTGCTCGATCGACTGATCGACACCGAGCCGGACATGAACACCGAGCCGCCCATGAACTGGGCGCAATCGGTGCGTGAGTTCAAGCGGTCGGTACGCCGGGATCTCGAGTGGCTGCTCAATACGCGGCGCATCGTCGAGCCCGCGCCGGCCGAGTTCGTCGAGTTGCAGCATTCGCTGTATCACTACGGGCTCCCCGATATCACCTCACTCGCCGCCGAATCCGTGTCGGCCCGGGACTGGCTGCGGCGCCAGGTCGAGGAGACCATCAATCTCTTCGAACCCCGCCTTGCGCGCGTGCAGGTGTCCATCGCCACCGTAGACGAAGAAGGCCGGCGCGAGCTGCGGTTCGTCATCGACGGGCTGCTGCGGATGGAGCCCAGTCCCGAACAGGTGGTGTTCGACACGGTGCTCGAAGTCGCGAGCGCGACGTTCGAAGTGCGAGGCGAGGGCGCCGATGCGCGATGAGCTGCTCTTCTATTACGAGCAGGAATTGGCGTATCTGCGCCGGATGGGCGCGGCGTTCGCGGAAAAATATCCGAAGGTCGCCTCGCGCCTGCTGCTCGAGCCGACCAAATGCGAGGACCCGCACGTCGAGCGCCTGCTCGAGGGCTTTGCGTTTCTGGCCGCACGCATCCACCTCAAGCTCGAGGACGACCTGCCGGAGATCAGCGATGCGCTGCTCTCCATTCTGTATCCGCATTATCTGCGGCCGACGCCCTCGATGTCGATCGTCGAGTTTTTTCTCGATCCCGAGCAGGGGAAGCTCACCACCGGTCTCAGGATCCCGCGCGAATCGACGCTGTATTCACGTCCCGTCGCCGGCACGCCGTGCAAGTTCCGAACCTGCTACGACACCACCTTGTGGCCGTTGTCCGTGGTGACGGCGCAGTGGCGTGCCCCCGACCAGTTGCAGCCACCCATCGCGCCGGGAAAGGCGGCGGCGGCCGTACGGCTCGAGCTGCGCTGCTTCCCGGACGTGACATTCGACAAGTTGGAGCTGAATACGCTGCGGCTGTATCTCAACGGCGAAGGAACGCTGGTTTCGACGCTGTACGAGGTGCTGTGCAACAACTGCGTGCAAATCCTGATCCGCGATTCGCGCCCCGGCGCCGGACCGAAGCGGAGCACGATCGTGCTCCCGTCGAGCGCCCTGAGGCCTGTGGGGTTTGGGCCGGACGAGGGGATGCTGCCGATCCCGCGGCGCGCGATGGTCGCGTATCGACTGCTCCAGGAATATTTCACGTTTCCCGAGAAGCTACTCTTCCTCGACCTCGACGGCTTCGATCAGGTGCGCAGCGCCGGGTTCGGAGCGAACGCGGAGGTGATTTTCCTCCTGTCGAGCTTCGAGCGCGCCGAACGGCGGCCGGTCCTCGAAGCGGGCGTCTCGCAACGCACGTTCCTGCTGGGCTGCACGCCCATCGTGAACCTGTTCACCCAGGATTCGGAGCCGATCGAGCTGCTGCCGACGCGCTTCGAGCACCCCGTCATCGCCGACGCGCGTCGCCGCGAGAGCACGCGAATCTATGCGATCGATGAGGTGGTGGCCGCCCGGCCGGGAGCGTCCGAGGCGCTCAGGTTCGAGCCGCTGTATTCCTTCCGGCATGCGACCGACGGCACGAAGCCGTCGACGTTCTGGTACGCCCGTCCCCGGCCGAGCGAATTCGGTCAGGAGGGTGACACGGACCTGTTTCTCACCTTCGCCGACTTCTCCGGACGACCGGCGCGGCCTCCGTTCGAGACGGCCACGGCCCGCGTCACCTGTTTCAACGGCGACCTCCCCAGCCGCTTGCCGTTCGGCGACGAGATGGGGGACTTCACGCTGCCGGGCGGCGGGCCTCTGGAACGCATCGTCGCGCTCCTCAAACCGACTCCGGTGATTCCGCCCGTGCTCGGCAAGCCGCAGCTGTGGCGGCTGATCTCGCAGCTATCGCTGAACTATCTCTCGCTCGTCGACGGAGGGGCGGAAGCACTCCAGGAGCTGCTCCGGCTGCACAACTTCGGCGACACGCTGGCGGGCGAGAAGCAGATTCAGGGGCTGCTCGACGTGAAGAGCGAGCCGTGCTATACCCGGATCACGGGCGAGCACGGTTTGAGCTTCGCGCGCGGGCATCGCGTACGGGTCACCCTCGACGAAGATCAGTTCGCGGGGGGAAGTGCCTATCTCTTCGCCAGCGTGCTGGAGCGGTTTCTCGGGCTGTACACCGCCCTGAACAGCTTCTGCATCCTGGCTGCGCGCACCCCGCAACGGCGGGAGACGATGCGCGAGTGGCCTCCGAGGGCGGGATGGAAGACGCTCGTCTAGCGGAAGCGGAGTTGGCCGGCGCGCTGACCATCGACGCAGCGAGCTTCGAGTTCTTCCAGGCCGTGCGGCTGTTGGGCCGTCTCTATTCCGGCCGGCGCGCGGTGGGCGGCTTCGGCGACCCCGCAGCCGAGATCGCACATTTTTCCGCCCGGCCCGCGATCGCGTTTCCCGCCAGCGAGATTTACGCGATCGATCTTCCGGGCGACCGGCCCGCGCGGCTGGTGGTGAATTTCTTCGGGCTGATCGGCCCGCTCGGCGTCCTGCCGTATCACCTGACCCTCTTGACCGCCGAACGCGGGCGCGCGCGCGACCGCGGACTGCGCGATTTCCTCGACATCTTCCAGCACCGGCTTTTGTCGCTGTTCTATCGCGCGTGGGAGAAGTACCACTTCACCGCGGTATACGAGCAGAACCGGCGGGACGCCGTGACCGAGCATCTGCGGGACTTCATCGGCCTGGGGCTGAACGCCTTCCGGAACAAGTCGCCCGTTCCCGACGAGTCGCTCCTGTACTACGGCGGGTTACTCGCGCCGCAACCGCGCTCGGCGGTGGCGCTGCAGCACATGCTCGAGGACTATCTCGACGTCCCCGTCGAGGTCGAGCAGTTCGTCGGCGGCTGGTACGGGCTGGCCGCGAGCAGCCAGTGCACGCTGGGAGAGGGTGAAGAGATGGGCGCCGCGGACCAGGTCGGGCTCGGCGCGGTCGTAGGCGATGAGATCTGGGATCAGCAGGCGCGGGTCCGGATCCGGCTCGGCCCGCTCACGCGGGAGCAGTATCAGCGCTTTCTTCCGGGCGGGAGCGCGCACGAAACGCTGCGCTCGATCGTCCGGTTCTTCTCGCACGATCAGTTCGACTTCGACGTCCAGCTGCTTCTCGCCCGCCAGGATGTTCCCCGCTGCGTACTGGGTGGCGATGACGCGCAGTCGCCGCCGCTCGGTTGGAGCACCTGGCTCGGCACCAAGCCGTTCGCGCACGACGCGGACCAAACGATTCTGACGCTTTGATAGCGAGCACGCCATGACCGTGAACCTTCGAGGCTTGATCGGCAAGCTGAACGCCCAGACACGGAACGCGCTGGAAGCGGCTGCGGGACTGTGCCTGGCCCGCACGCACTATGACGTCGAGATCGAGCATTTTCTGATGAAACTGCTCGACACGTCGGACTCGGACTTCGCCTACATCCTCAAGCACTACGAAATCAATCGTTCCCGGCTCGCGGCGGATCTGACGCGGAGCCTCGACAAGCTCAAGTCCGGCAACGCGCGGAACCCGACCCTGAGCCCGAGCCTCACCAGGATGATGTCGGAGGCGTGGCTCACCGCATCGGTCGACTACGGCGCGACGGCGATCCGGACGGGCCATACCCTGCTCGCGCTGGTGAGCGAAGACGAGCTACGCCGCCTGACCGAGGAGATGAGTCGTGAGCTGACGAAGATCTCGGCCGAGAGTCTGCACAAGGATTTCGCCGCGATCGTCGAGAACTCGGCGGAGGACGTCACGTCGGGTGAAGGCCGCGAGTTGGGCGATGCCGCGCCGCGCGCGGCCGGCGGCAAGACGCCGAACCTCGATCAGTACACGGTGAATCTGACCAAGCGGGCGCGTGAGGGGCATCTCGACGCGGTGCTGGGACGCGACTGGGAGGTTCGCCAGGTCGTGGACATTCTCACGCGCCGGCGCCAGAACAATCCGATCCTGGTCGGCGAAGCGGGCGTGGGAAAGACGGCGGTGGTCGAAGGCTTCGCCATGCGCATCGCGCAGGGCGAGGTCCCCCCCGTGCTGCGCAATGTGAGCCTGCACGCGCTCGACCTCGCGCTGCTCCAGGCGGGAGCCGGCGTGAAAGGGGAGTTCGAGAACCGGCTCAAGGGGTTGATCGAAGAAGTGAAGTCGTCTGCCACGCCGATCATTCTGTTCATCGACGAGGCGCACACCATGATCGGCGCGGGCGGCGCGGCGGGACAGGGCGATGCCGCGAACCTGCTCAAGCCCGCGCTCGCGCGCGGCGAGCTCCGCACGATCGCGGCCACGACATGGTCCGAGTACAAGAAATATTTCGAAAAGGATCCGGCGCTCGCCCGCCGCTTTCAGCTCATCAAGGTCGAAGAGCCGTCCGAGGCGACCTGCTCGCAAATGATGCGGGCCGTGGTGCCAGCTCTCGAGCGCCATCACAAGGTCCGCATTTTGGACGAGGCCATGGAGGCCGGCGTCCGCCTGTCGCATCGCTACCTGCCCGAGCGGCAGCTGCCGGACAAGGCCGTCAGCGTGCTCGATACCGCCTGCGCGCGGCTCTCGCTCGGCCAGAACGCCATACCCGCCTCGCTCGAGAACGCGATGCGCGCGGTGGAGGACATTGCGGTCCAGACCCGCGTGCTCGAGCGCGAGACGGCGGTCGGAACGGATCACGCGGCCCGCCTGGCCGAGCTCGCCTCGTTGCGCACCGAAGCGGAGCAGCGCGTTGCGACGCTGAAAGCGCGGTGGGAACAGGAGCGCACGCACGTCGCACGCATGCGGGAAATCCGCGAGAACCTCGAGGCCGTCGCGGATGCGACGAACGAGGGCAATGGGAAAGGCCTCGATGCGCCGGCACTGCGGCGTGAGCTGAACCAGCTCGGCGCAGAGCTCGCCCAGGTGCAAGGCAACGATCCGCTCGTGCCCGTCGTCGTGGACTCGATGCTCGTGGGCCAGGTCATTTCGGGATGGACCGGCATCCCGGTCGGCAAGATGCTGCGCGACGACGCGCAGGTCGTCCTGAGCCTCGAGCGGCACCTCGAGGCGCGGGTCATCGGGCAGGCCTACGCCCTCGAGGCCATCAGTCGCCGCATCCGGACCTCGCGTGCGGGAATCGAGGACCCGAACAAGCCGGTCGGCGTCTTCCTGCTCGTGGGTCCGAGCGGCGTGGGCAAGACGGAGACGGCGCTCGCCGTCTCCGACCTGCTGTACGGCGGGGAGCGCAATCTCATCACCATCAACATGTCCGAGTTCCAGGAGCCCCACACGGTATCGACGCTGAAGGGCTCGCCGCCGGGCTACGTGGGCTACGGCGAAGGCGGCGTCCTGACGGAGGCGGTCCGGCGGCGGCCGTACTCGGTCGTGTTGCTCGACGAAGTCGAGAAGGCGCACCCCGACGTGCTGGAGCTGTTCTATCAAGTGTTCGACAAGGGCATCATGGAAGACGGCGAGGGGCGGCAGATCGACTTCAAGAACAACGTCATCATCCTGACGACCAATGCCGGGACGGAGACGCTGATGAAACTGTGCGCCGATCCCGAAACGATGCCCGGAGCGGATGGACTCGCCAAGGCTCTCAAACCCGAGCTGGACAAGATCTTCAAGCCGGCGTTTCTCGGCCGGACGGTGATCATTCCCTACTTCCCGATCCGGGACGAGTCACTGAAGCGGATCATCCGGCTCAAGCTCGGGAAGGTGGAGCGCCGCTTGAAGGAGACCCATCGCATCGACCTGCGGTATGACGACGCGGTGGTGGACGCGATCGCCGCGCGCTGCACCGAGGTGGAGAGCGGCGCGCGCAACGTGGACAACATCCTGACGAATACGCTGCTGCCCGAGATGTCGCGGCTGCTGCTCGCGTCATTCGCCGAGGGGGCGCAGACCGGCGCGATCCGCGTTGCCGTGGGCGAGGGCGGAGGATTTACCTATGCCGGCGAGAACGGCGGTGCTCGCGCGCCGCAAGCGGTCGCCGCAACCTGACGCCGTATGCGCGAGCCGGGGCACTACTACACCGCGTACTTCACGTCGTTGGCGGTCGGGTTCGACCCCACGATCGCGCTCCGGAATGCCGTGTTCGCGCAGATGCCGGATGAGGTGAACGCGCTCGACGCCAAATTTCAAGAAGAAAGCCGTGTCACCGCGCAGGGCGGCATGGTCAATTGGGTCACGTGTGAACGCGACTTGATTCAACGGGCGCTGCACTCGCTCACCGGTGGAGCGTCCGAGACCGAACGGAATCTGACGAAAGCGGCGCTCCGGTCCACGACACCAGGAACCTTGGAGTTTGGATTTCTGCTGCACCGTTTCGGCGATACGTACGCGCACTCCATGATCGGCAATGAGACGCGGATGTACGACACGGGGTTCGGCCACGCAGGCGACCTGAACGACCCCGACCTGATCCACGTGCGCCCCGGGCTGTTTAGGGCGTTCGTCGCCGATCTGTACGCCACGCTGAAGGACGTGGCGCACGGGCTCGCTCCGAGACTCTCCCAGGAGCAGGTGGTCGCCGTCGCGGGCGTGACGGCCAATATCAAGGTGATGGTGGCGGGACCGCGCGGGGCGGTCGCGGTGGAAATGGCCGCTTCCGAGTGTGCGCAGATCCGCTGCCTGCGCGACGCGGCGCGCGCGCAGATGGGCATCGAGTTGGACACGTACACACCCGAGTCCGAGGACACGATGTCCTGGGTTCGCTTCAAGACCAAGCATGACCAGTTCATGCACCAGCTGAGCGGGGCGAAAATCGCCTGGGCCGATGTCGCCCTGGCCGTGAACACGGTCGCTCGCATGGTGAATCAGGAGCAGCACCGGGACTTGGCGTACCCTTTACGGCCGCAGTGAGGAATCGTGGCGAAGTACTCTCAGGCTAACCGCCCGCTGCGGGTCGAGACGACCCTGGGCACGGACAAACTCCTGCTCGGGAGTTTCGCCGGTGAAGAGGCGATCTCTCAGCCGTTTCATTTCACGCTGGAGCTGTTCTCCGAAGATCCCGGCGTGGACGGCGAGCAGCTGCTCCGCAAGCCCGCATCGATCCATCTCAATCTTCCCGGGGGGGGAGAGCGGGTCATTCACGGCCTGATCGCGAGATTCATCCAGCTCAACCGCCTCGGCGAGCTCACGGCCTACCGGGCCGAGATCGTGCCCTGGCTATGGTTTCTATCGTTGTCGCAGGACTGCAAGATCTTTCAAAACCAGTCGGTCCCGGAGATCGTCGAGGCGGTCTTCAAGGCGCAGGGATTCAGCGACTTTCAGATCAAATGCACGAAGAGCTATCCGAAGCGGGAGTTTTGCGTCCAGTATCGCGAAACCCCGCTCGATTTCGTGTCGCGGCTGCTCGAGCAGGAAGGAATCTTTTACTTCTTCCAGCACACGAAGGACAAGCACACGCTGATGCTGGCCGATGCGAACAGCGCCTTCCAACCCTGTTCCGGTCAGTCGTCCGCGCGCATGGCCGCGGCCGCGGGATCGTGGCAAAAGGAAGATGTCGTGCTCGCGTTCGAGCACGAGCACGCCGTACACGCGGGAAAGGTCACGCTGCGCGACTACGACTATCTCCAGCCGAATACCACGCTCGAAAGCTCGGTCTCGGGTCACGGACCCGCGGAGGTGTACGATTATCCCGGCGGCTTCACGAAGCCGGAGGCGGGGGATCGCTACGCGCGGGTGGCGCTCGAAGGGCGCGAACAGTGGGCGCAGGTCGCGCACGGCAACAGCACCTGCCGCGCCTTCGTGAGCGGCGGCCGGTTCGACTTGAAAGAGCACTTTCGGGGCGCCTTGAACCAGACCTATCTGTTGTGGCGCGTGAAGCATGCGGGGACGGGCGGCAACTTCGGCGGCGGCACGGGCGGCGCGTTCGAGTACCACAACGCATTTCTCGCGATCCCGCACAAAGTCCCGTTCCGGCCCCCGTCCGTCACCGAAAAACCGCTGGTCCGTGGATCCCAGACCGCCGTCGTCGTCGGGAAGTCGGGCGAGGAGATCTGGACCGACAAGCACGGTCGCGTGCGGGTGCAGTTTCACTGGGATCGTAACGGCAAGAAGGACGAGAACAGCTCGTGCTGGGTTCGCGTGGCCACGTCCTGGGCCGGGAAGAACTGGGGATTCATCCAGATTCCCCGGATGGGGCAGGAAGTGATCGTGGATTTCCTCGAGGGCGATCCCGACCAGCCGATCATCACGGGCCGCGTCTACAATGCCGATCAGATGCCGCCCTATGCGCTCCCGGGCGATCAGACCCAGAGCGGCGTCAAGTCGCGCAGCTCGAAGAGCGGCGGCTCCGACAACTTCAACGAGATCCGGTTCGAGGACAAGAAGGGGAGCGAGCAGGTCGTCGTCCACGCCGAGAAGGACATGCAGGTGACGATCGAGCACGATCGGACCGAATCGGTTGGGAATAACGAAACCATCAAGATCGGCAAGGATCGAACGGAGAGCGTCGGAGGCAACGAGTCGATCACGGTCGACAAGAACAGGTCGGAAACCGTCAACGGCAACGAGAGCGTCTCGATCAGCGGTACCCGGTCACTCTCCGTCACGAAAGACGAGACCATCGACATCAGCGGGAAACGGAGCGACTCGGTCACGAAGGACGAGGAGGTCTCGATCGGTGAGAGCCGCACTCAGAGCGTAGGGAAGGACGACAAGCTGAGCGTCGGAAAGACGTTGACCATCGATGTCGCCGACAGCATCACCCTCAAGACTGGCGATGCAACGATCACCATGAAGAAAAGCGGCGATATCGAGATCAAGGGCAAGAACATCACCATCCAGGGATCGGGGAAAATCGGCGTCAAGGCCGATTCGGACGTCAACATCAAGGGCTCGAAGGTCACGAACAACTGACGCAATGCTGCAATTCACGAACACGACTCCATTTGCCGGAATGATCTATCTGATCCCTGATCAGCAAGGGATCGATTGCTTGTTCACCGTCGTGAAGGCGACGCTCACGCTGGGCGAGCGCCTGGCGTTGGCGGAACCGCAGCTGCCCGTCGTCCTCGCGGACCAGTTCCACGGCGAGCCGGGGAAAACGAGCATCAAGCAACCGTCGGACATCAGCCTCACCAAACCCGGCAGCGACGTGCTGCTGCTCGGCAACGCGCACGCGCCGGGCGGCCGCCCCACTGCGGCCATGGACGTGACCCTCGCGGCGGGCGCGCTGCGGAAGACGGTGCGCGTATTCGGCGATCGCGTATGGGAGCGGCGCGGGCCGACCCACATCATGTCCGCGCCGGAGCCGTTCGAGACCGTCCCCCTCGTCTGGGAGCGAGCGTACGGAGGCGTGGATCAGGGAAAGTCAGAGTTGTACGGCGAGGCGCGGAATCCGGTGGGAAGCGGATTTCGGTCGAAGCACGGTGAGAAATCGCTCGACGGCATGCGGCTGCCGAATCTCGAGGACCCCAACGCGCTGATCGGGTCCTGGAAGGACGCACCGCCGCCGGCGTGTTTCTCGCCCCTATCCGCCCATTGGGAGCCACGCAAGTCGTACGCCGGGACCTACGACGAGCAGTGGCAGAAGCAGCGCGCGCCATTTCTGCCGCAGGACTTCGATCCGCGGTTCTGTCAGCTCGCGCCCCCGGGGCTCGTTGCCCCACGCTATCTGCACGCGGGAACGCCCGTCGAAGTCCAGGGCGTCACGCCGAGCGGGGCGCTGCGGTTTCAGCTGCCTCCGCTGCGCGTCGAGGTCACCTACCTGTTGGACGGCGCCCCCCAGGTCGAACCCGCCAACCTCGACACGATCGTGATCGAGCCGGACCAGAGCCGTCTGGTGCTGGTGTGGCGGGCGGCGTTTCGCTGCGACAAGAAGGCGTTGCGGATCAATGAAGTGCAGCCCGCAGTGCTCAAGGCCGCATGACCATGGCGGGAGACGTTGTCGTCGCCGGCGTGGGCATGATCACCGCGGTGGGACTCTCGGCGGCGGAAACGGCCGCGTCGGTGCGTGCCGGGACGGCGCGGTTCGCGGAGACCAAGCTGCTGGACAAGCGCCGCGCGCCGTTCACACTGGCGGAAGTCCCCGAAGCCGGACTGCCGCCGCTCGCGCCCGCGCTCGCCACCGGGGTGCTGTCGAGCCGCGAGACGCGGATGCTGCGGCTCGGCGTCGTGGCGCTGCGCGAGTGCCTGAGAGCGCTGCCGCAAGGCCAGCCGCTCCCCGCCCCCGCCCCCGGATTGGCGTTGGCGCTGCCGGAAACGAACACGAACCTCCCGCTCGATGCCAAGGCGTTCCTGCAGCGTTTCGCGCAGCAGGCGGCGGGAAGCTTCGATCCGCAGCGCAGCGACGCGGGATTCCGGGGTCGCGCGGGTGGACTCGGGGCCATCGGGCGGGCCGCGGAAGCGATCCGGACGGGCGTCGCCCCGTTCATGCTGGCCGGCGGTATCGATACCTATCGTGACCTCTACGTGCTCGGCGCGCTCGACCTGGAGCAGCGCGTGAAGTCCGCCGTCAATCTCGATGGATTCATTCCGGGAGAGGGAGCGGCATTCGTCCTGCTCGCGCGGCCGGATGTCGCGCCGACGCCGCTCGCAACCTTGTCTCAGGTCGCGCACGGGATCGAACCGGGGCACCTCTACAGCGAAGCGCCCTACCGGGGCGACGGACTGGCCGCGGCCATTCAGCAGCTCGTGCTGCAGGGCGGGCACGAGGGCCCGATCCAGGAGGTCTACTCCTCCATGAACGGGGAGAATCATTGGGCCAAGGAATGGGGCGTGGCATTCATCCGCAGCTCGGCGGCGTTTCTCACCGATCACGGCATGCACCACCCCGCCGATTGCTACGGCGACGCGGGAGCGGCGTGTGGTGCACTCATGGTCGGGCTCGCGGCGCACGGGATCAAGCACGGATATCGCCGCAGTCCGGCCCTCGTGTACGGATCGTCGGATCGCGGTGAGCGAGCCGCCGTGATGGTCAAGGCGGCGTAGGAGGGCGCGTGGGACAGACGACATTCGCGAATTCGCGCGGCATCGCGCACAAGAGCAGCAACGGGATGAGCACCGCGATGCCGGATGTCTGCAAGACACCGGCACCTCCCGCCGGGCCCGTGCCGATCCCGTACCCGAACCTCGGCCAGTCGTCCGATACGAGCGGGGGCCCGAGTGGCGTGACTACCGACGGTCAGATGCCCATGGTCAAGGGAGCCAAATACTCGAAGTCGTCGGGCGACGAGGCAGGGTCGGTGGGCGGGGTCATGTCGAGCTGCAACATGGGTGAGTGCGAGTTCATGATGTATTCGTTCGACGTGAAGTTCGAAGGCAACAACGTGTGCCGGATGGGTGATCCCCTGTTTCACAACAAGAAGAACATCATGGGATGATGCGATGACAGAAACTGTCGAAGGGATCGCCGCACTCGTCGACATGATGGAGGAAGACGAGAAGTGCAAGTACAAGCCGGACGAGCACGACTGGACGTGCACGCTGGACGGGGATCCCACACGGCTCGCCCGGAACATCACGAAGCATCGCTCCATAAAAAAACCCCGCGTGGTGATAACGCTTGCGAGTGTCAGCGATGACGTTTGGCCATCCCAGGCGCATCACCTGATCCCGTGGCAGCAGCTCCAGAAGCATGCGGTCACCCAGTGGCTCAGCGACGCGCCGTCCAAGGCGCCAAAGAAGCTGCTCAAGCCCAACGGATACAGCGTGGACCACGGCAACAACGGCAAGTTCATGCCGTATGCGTCGGATCTGACGGATTGGAGCGGCGCCACGAAGACCAAGAAGCGGAAAATCGTGGAAAAGCTGATGTCGATCGTGGGTATTCAGCTGCATCAGGGGCCGCACAGCTACAAGCCGTATGGAGTCGGCGAAGAGGGATACAAGACGCGCGTGGGAGAATACCTGGCGAAGATCCATAACAACTCGGTCGATCACTACGCCGCCAAGCCACCCTGCACGGACTGCAAGGACAAATCCAAGGGTGGCAAGCAGTCGCCGCGGCGCAACGTGGTCGACTACATGGACAAGGCGTCCGAAGGGCTCGAAGGGGACATCGACGGTGGACGCATCTACGTTTCGCGGCGCGCCGCTGATTTTGTCGAGGCTGGCGGCGCGTTGGGCGACGATGCGTGACGAGCGCACCAGAACGCGATGCCATACTCACTGTACCGTGACCTGACCGCGGGCGGCGGCGCCCTGATCGATCAGACGTCGCATTGGGACGTGAACCTGTTTTCCGGCGCCAAGCTGCCGCCGGACTTCGAGGTGCCGCTCACGTTCGAGATCGATCTCGACACGGAAGGGCGCCGCATGCCGACCCTGTTCATGGTCCCGGCCCTCGTCGCGCGCAAGCCGTTCTTCGACGCCTTGCTGCGAGCCGGCGTCGATAACGTCGACGCCTACGCCACCGTGATTAGTAACACGCAAACGGGTGAGCGCTTCACGGATTACCTGTTCCTGAACGTGGTGGGGCGCGTGGCGGCCGCGGACCTGGCAGCCAGCGCCCATCGGCCCCTCGGGGGAGGCATGCAGCTGATCGATCAGATCACCATTCCCCGTGACCGCTTGCCGCAGTCTCACATCTTCCGGCTCGCGGAAGACGAACTCAAGGTCGTAATTTCCGACTCGCTGTACGAGAAGCTCGCCGGGGCCGGGTTTGACGATGTGTATTTTCAGCCAGTGACCGTGCGTTGAGGACAGCCGCGCGGCGACTTCGACGGAGACGCGTATGAGCCTCTTGGATACCGAGATTTCCGGAACATCGGTGTGTCGCGCCGCGGTGGTCACGGTGCATGCCAACGACGTCATCGTGGCACTCGATGAACGACCGGCACAGCTGATCCACTGCACCCAGCTCGAGACCGTCCAGGGTCCGCCACCGCAGCTCGAGACGGGAGACGCGGTTCTCGTCTGGCGCACTGGTCCCGAGGCGGACGAGGGCGTCGTCCTCGGGCGCGTGGGAAAGCGTGCGGCGCGAGCACCCGCGCCCGACCAACCCGAGGAGCTCGTGCTCGAGGCGAAGCGTGCCCTCACGCTCCGGGTCGGCGACGGCTCCATTACAATCCGGGAAGACGGCAAGATCCTGATTAGAGGAAAGGATCTCGTCTCGCACGCGACCCGTACGAACCGCATCAAGGGCGGTTCCGTCCAAATCAACTGACGCCGAGCACGTGACCGCACCAGCGACTTACATCCCGGACATCCTCGAGGAGCACGTCGAGGAGCTGGCCTTCCTGTGGGGCCAGCGGCGCGGCGCCGTGCGCTCCCCGCGCTACACCGTGCGCGCGTTCTTCCATCTCGAGGAGCGGCTTGCGGCGCACCTCCAGGGCGTCCTCGCGGTGGGCGGCGAAGCGTTGCCCCTGCTCGAAGACACCCTGCGCGAGGGCGACCCGCTGAGCACGTTCGCCGCGGCCTACGCGCTGCTACATCATGCTGACGCGACAGCAACAGGACGGGTGCTCGACGCGTTTGCCCGTGCCAAAGGCGGCGGGCTCGCAGCTTTGCGCGATGCACTGTGCCACGGACCGGCGGGTTCCTTGCTGCCGCAGCTCCAGGCCATGATCCATGGCACGCCGCTCGAGCGCGCCGTCGCCGCGGCCGAGATCTTCGCGTTTCACTCGAAAGTCCCGATCAACGAACAACGCGTGCTGCGCTTCTTGAACGACGAAGACGCTGCGGTCCGGACCGGCGGCTGGCGTCTCGCGGGCTATCTGGGCATGCGTCTCGACCCGAAGAGCTATGCGGCCGGCCTGCGCGACGACGCGGTCGTTCGCCGTGCCGCCCTGCACGCCGCCGCCTGGGCCGGCGAGCCTGCGATTCTCACCGTGACTCGCAAGCTCGCGGACGCGCCCTCGCTCGAGCATTTTGATGCGCTCGAGCTGCTCGCCATTCTCGGGGCACCGGACGATCTCGCCCGGTTCGCCACTATCGGACGATCGGACGCGCTCGGTCCAGCCCGATTCCGGCTGCTCGGCAGCTACGGAAATCCCGCGCTCATCGATCTCCTGCTCGACGGCATGCGAATCCCGGACCCCGCGGCCGCCGTCGCGGCCGGCGCCGCGTTCACGAAAATGACCGGAGCGGACGTTACTTCGACGACGGTGGTGCGCACCGCCGCCGAGGCTCCCGCCGACGAATTCGAAGCGGAGTTCCAGGATGAAGTGGCGTTGCCGGACCCCGAGCTTGCGCGGCGGCATTGGGAGAAGGCGCGTGCCCGGCTCGAACGCGCGGCGCGCCTGTGCCGTGGGGTCGACGTGGCGGGACCAATCACGCCCGAAGAGTTCGCGCTGCTCGACATGGAATCCCGCTGGGAAGCGTCGCTCCGAGCGCGCTTCAACGGCGTGTGGTCCGGGTCACCGCTGCGCCTCGAACGGTTCCCCCAGCCGCGCCGGTGAGCACGCTCCATGGCGACGCTCGATAGCGCCTCGTTCCCCGATGACGAGGATGGAAGACGCTGCTCGCCAACGGGCAACGCGCGCTCTCCAACCTCACGGGCGTAGGCGTCGTGAAAAACGGAGCGTACCTGATCGCGCCCAGGAAGCTCAAGCCGGATCGCGATGGACTGAAGGCCAACTATCTAACGGTATGGCAACAATGCACGATCGTGTACGACCCGGATGAACCAGGGGCGGAAGTAGAACCCGGGACGCGCACCCTGAAGCACGGACAGATCAATCACATCATTCGCGACAATCTCAAGTATCCCGGCCCTCCGAATCCCGCCAATCCCGCGGAGGACTAGGGCAGAGGCAAGTCCGACTCGAGGTACCCTCGCTCGATCAGCATCTCCAGCAACGCAGCGAGGTGATCCAGTTGGAACTCTGGCGGCACGGCGCCTGCCTGGTGGAGGGCTTCATGGACCGCGCGCCCGCTCCGGCCCGCCCCGAACGCCGACACGACGCCGAGCATCCAGGGCTCGATGGTCGTCGCCGCCCTGAACGGCCGTTCCGTTTCCAGCACGACCTGCTTCGGCTCGAGCTGCCCCTCGCGGGGCGCGTAGCGCAGCGCCACGCGCAAACTCGGAGCGAGGCGGTGTGTCGCGTCGAGCAGGGTCTGTGACAGCGTTCCAGCCGCCTCGCGTGTCCGGCGCCAGGTAAACCAGCGCAGCGCCCACTCGAAGCACGCCCCGTCGGTCTCGTGGCTCAACCGGGGGCGCGCGGTCACGGGAGCGCCCGGTTCGTCGGCGAAACGCCGGCGCAAGACGAGCGCACCGTAGATGTGACGCTCAAGCCTCGCATCCCGGAAGCGCTGCTCCCAGCCAAGGGCGATCTCGCCGGACGTTGCTCGCGCTTTCTCGTCGAGCCAGCGGGCAACCTGTTCGCGCGACTGCGCCTCGTGCTCGGCGAAGATGACGTCGAACTCGTCCGAACGGTCGCCCAGCCACCGCCGCATGCGTTGCTCGAAGGGGCCATCCGCTGAGTCCCACCCCGCCGAGACCGCGTAGAAGGTCCCTCCCGGTCGCAGGAATCCTGGGAGACCTTCGACGATCCGCCGGATGATGTGCTCACCGGCCTCGCCGGCGTCACGATAGATCTGCGCTGGCGCGAGGGCTGGCACGTACGGCGGATGCGCGATGATTCGATCAAACGTGCGGCCCCGCACCGGCTCGTACAGATCCCCCTGGACCACCTCCAGGTTGTCGCAGCTGTTCAGCAGCCCATTGAAGCGGGCGAAATGGCCGGCCCGCGCCGTGAGATCGGCGGCTACCACCTGCCG
The DNA here is from genome assembly GCA_035517615.1 of Gemmatimonadales bacterium. GTDB lineage: Bacteria > Gemmatimonadota > Gemmatimonadetes > Gemmatimonadales > GWC2-71-9 > AG25. Next base: position 17,240 of record DATIYM010000005.1, on the reverse strand, counting down.
TGCCTCACGGCTCAGCGCCAGCGCCCCAATTCCCGTGCCGGAACAGAGGTCTAGGACCTCCTCCGCAGGACTGCGGCCGAGAATGCGGAGAAATCGCAATGTGCCCGAGAAGATGGCCGGAAACACGATGTCCGCGGGAGGTTTGAGGGGCGACAGATCGGGTTTGTCGTAGCGGTCCGATGCGATCAGCACGCCGCCCACGGGATACAGCAGCACCGGTGAGTAGTAGGCGACGCCATCGCGCTCGGCATCCTCTCGCACGGGTCCGAGCCGTACCAGATCGAGCGCCACGAGCGCGTTCCGGGCCGTGGCTCCCAGCTTTCGGTCCAGCTCGGCCGGCAGAACGGGCTGCCCGAACAAGAAGATTTTGATGAGTAGCGATAGCGGCGCCGAATCGCCGACGGCTCGATCGAGATCTTCCGGTCGGGCGCGGGCCAGATCGGCCATGGAATCGATGCCGATCGTGCGGCAGATCGTCCCCTCGTCGTACTCGACCTCTCTGAGGAGCGAGCGGATACGTGAGAAATCGGCCCTACTGCCGTGGCGCAGCGGAACTGCGGGGTTGGTGGCAGACGTGGTCATGCGCGCGCTGCTCAGCGGTTCAGAAAATCCTTCCTCATGTACGGGATGCTCTTGGTGATCAGATCCTCGGCGGTGCTCTCGATGCAATCGAGCACCGCGCCATCCGAAGTGCCGTCGGCAATCGCCTTACTCTGCATGCCCGTGCTCACCATGATCTCTCCCACAGCCCCCTTCTTGTTCACTTCGGGCGGATACCTCACGATCGAGCCCGAGAGGGTGCATTTCGTCTTGCCGTCCGCCTTCTCGATCTTCGAAACCTCGAGCCGGATGGCATAGCCCTTCGGTTGTTTGTCGGATTTGTTGCGGGTGAAGCCCGCAGTCTTGTCGATAATTCCCTCGACCTTCGCCTGCATCTTGTTCTCAGCCTTGGTCGATAGGGCGCCTGCCTTGGTGCCCTTGAACAGCTTGTCCGAGAAGTCCGTGTTGTCGGTATCCACAAAGATGCTTGGCATTGTTCGACTCCTAATCGATGCTGAAGTCCTGGCCCTCGCTCATGTCCAGGGTGACGGCATCGAACCAATCGCTGCCCACCTGGATCTTTGTCTCTTTCGTCATCGTTACGTCGTGGATGGAGGCGGTCAGGATCCGAGGGTTACTCGACCCCACCTGGTCGACCTCAATGCTCATGAAGTCGAACGCCCGACCCTTGGGAAAGTATGGCTTCGTGTCCAGCCTGATCAGGATGGTGAAGGCCCGGGACTGGTTGGAGGCCTCGAACACCTTTCGCAGGTGCGGAAGGGACGGCGCCTTCTCGGTGGCCGGGCCGTTGGTCGAATCCCCGGCGACCACGCCGCCGAGCGCGATGGCCTCCTTCTTGTTGGGTGTTTTCTTGTCGCGCCAATCTATCCGCATGGCGTAGTTGAACTTCATCGCCGCCCTCCCGTGGACCGGTCGGCCTACTCGTCGCTGTCTCCCGTTATCACCAGCGTCCCAATTCCGCCCTGCTGGAATCCTCCGAGTTGGTCGAAGATCTGGTCCATCGCGTCGCGACTGGAATCGACACCGCCCGCGAGGAGCGCGGTGCCGGGGGCGATGCACCCGGCTAATTCGTCAGGGTAGTTCGCGGCATGAATGAGAATCGCGGCGACGTCCCCGTCTTTGGTCTTCTTGCCGTGATTGAGCACGCGAAGTTGGCGGCGGCGGGAGGGGACGAGCTTGTCTCCCTTCTTGGTCCATTCTTGAGCGTTGGGCGAAAACTCCATCTTCACGGTATAGGTTCCCGGATCCAGGGATAGGAACCCATCACGTCGCTCGACTGCCCACATGTGGGTCGACCCGATCGTGAGCTCGTCGATTTCTCCAGTCGAGCCTTTGTGCTTTACCGTCTGCCCGGTGCGGCGCAACGTGATGTCTGCCATAGGACCGGAGAATGTATCCCCAGTCGGGCACGAGCGCGAAGATGTTCTAGGGCCCTGCCAGCCGACTCGTATTCAACCCCAGCGCTACCCCAACGAGCAGCATGCTGTGCTTCCAATTTTGGGCGACGACGGGGCCGCCTCTGGGAAACGTGACGTCCCCGACTGAGCCACAGTGGTACGACACCCGCGGTACGAACGCAAACTTGGACCAGCGCGGCAACTCAGCGCCCGTGCCGACCGTCACCCCCACCCGATTCCAAGCCCGATGGTCGTGTCGGGGATGACTTCGGCTTGTGACCACCCTACTCCTCCTTCAACGAACACTGCTCCATGCGCCGCGGGCAGCTCGCCGTGTACAGCGCGACCGCGTGCCTGATGTGATGGTTCGCGGTGCTCACTTCCGCCCACCCAGCACCCCAGAGTGACAACGGAACCAGGATGAGCGGGAACTCCTGCTGCTCCTTTTTCTTGTCGCCGGTGGCGACGACGTTTCCCACATGTTGTATTGCACCACCTCGGTCGCTGAGCCCAAAATGACCAACCACATGCCAGCTTTCGCATCTCTCTTGTACGACACGTAGTTGGCTTTGGCGCCGGGACTCACGCTCGTCAGCAAGGTGTCGAGCGGCACCGGAGTGCGATGGGCACTCGCGAAAAGCTCCCAGCCTTTTGTGCCCTTCTGGAGCTCCAACCGACACGGTTCGCATGTGCAGCTCGTGTCGGCAGCGGCGATGGTCGAGTCGTGGGCTGCCACGACGGAGTCCTGAGCCGGTAAACGTCCTACGCACATCGCGGCGATCGCGAACAGCGCGGCTTGTGTTCTCATTCCTCCTGCGGCCGTGGTTATCAGGACTGGCGCGAAGGTAGGAGACAGCGGTTAAGAGGGAGTTAAGCGAAGGACCGTTGTTGCACCGGCGCTGATCTAGGCTTCCGCGTGTCCTCACCCCCTCACTGCCCATTCGCCTGGTCCTGACCCCCTCACCGCCCATTCGCCTGGTCCTGACCCCCTCACTGCCCATTCGCCTGGTCCTCACCCCCTGGCCCCCTCTCCCTTCGGGAGAGGGGGAACTATGTGCGGGCTTTGGGTTCGCGTCGCGCGAAAGCGAGACCCGCATTCGCTCGCATTGTGGCATTCATATCCGTGGATCCTCTCCGGAAGGTCTCGGCCCAGCAACGCATCGAGCTCGCTCGGCGATTGCGCTCCCGGCCAACGCCGATGGAACGACATGCGTGGTCGTTGCTGAGAGATCGACAGGTACTCGGATTGAAATTTCGTCGCCAGCATATCCTCCACGGGTTCATCGTGGACTTCTGCTGTCTCGAGCGAAGAGTCGTGATCGAACTCGAGGGCAACGCGCATGAGGGCCAGGAACGCTCGCAATACGATCGGGCGCGAGCCGATCTGCTGATGGCCGCGGGTTACACGGTGATCCGAATCCGGAATCGCGATGTGACCCGCGAACGCTTGGAATCTCTATTGAGCGACGGACGCACGTTCGTAGTTCCCCCTCTCCCGAAGGGAGAGGGGGTCAGGGGGTGAGGACCAAACAGCCGGAGCGTGTGCCAGGGGCTGAGGACCAAAACGGCTGGAGAGAGTGTGCCAGCAGTAAGGACTCACACGCGGAGTGCGGCAATAGCGGTCGCCCAGCACCGATTGGAGGTGGGAGAGGAGCAAGTCGGCCTGGCGGCCGGTGGCACCCATAGAGACGAAAATATGCCCTCCCTACCCTTTTCCGAGGGTTTTTTCTTATTATGTAGGGAGTTAATCCCAGGGGCCTGTTTGCTCGATCGCGATCGCCGCATCTCCCCTCCGCGCCGTTCCGGCCTCGATCGCCGTGTCGGTGATCGTCGCAACTCCGACATCTCTGTCATCGAAGAGTCCCGTTCCGGGCTCGACCGCCGTCAAGCAGGAGAACGCCGTTCGGGCTTGGGCCGGCGCCGCACCGAGCTGTCGTCGCATCCCGCGACGGTGCTGTTCGTGGGACGGCATGCGGCGGACGGGCGGCTGCTGCAGGAGCTGTTCGAGGCGTCACCCAAGAACCGGTTCGCGCTCGAGATGATCGAGCAGCCCAAGGAGGCGCGGACTCGGCTGACCCACGGTGATGTGGACGCGGTGCTGCTCGATGCCTCGCTCACGGACGCGATGCAGGGACTCGAGACGCTCGCCAGCGTCGAGCCCGCCGCCCCGATCCTGCTGCTCTCGCCCACCGAAGACGAAGAGCTGGGCCTCTCGGCGCTCAAGGCCGGGGCGCAGGATTTTCTGGTCAAAGACCGGCTCGACCGCCAGGTGCTGGTGCACGCGATCCGCTACGCGATCGAGCGCCACCGGCTCAAGAACCGGCTGCGCGATCTCTCGCTGATGGACGAGCTGACCGGCCTGTACAACCGCCGCGGCTTCGTGACGCTCGCCACGGAAGACCTGCGGCTCGCGCGGCGCAACAAACAAAATCTGCTGGTGGCGTTCGGGGATCTCGACGACTTGAAGCAGATCAACGACACGCTGGGGCATGCCGAGGGCGACACGGCGATCAAGGACGTGAGCGGCATCCTGCGGCGCACGTTCCGCGACTCGGACCTGATCGCACGGATCGGCGGCGACGAGTTCGCGGTGCTGGTGCGCGGCGCCGACACGGATCACGTCGAGGTGATCCGGCGCCGGCTCAAGGACGAGCTGGCGATGTTCTCGCGCAGGGCCAAGCGGCGCTATCGCCTCAAGATCTCGCTCGGGTTCGCGCAGCGCGCGGCCACGAATCTGGTGTCAGTCGAGAGCCTGCTCCGCGCCGCCGATCGCGCGCTGTATCAGGAGAAGCGCCGCCACGAGCGCGAGAGCGGTGAGCACGACGCGATCACCAACTCCAAGTCGCTCGAGAAGCCGCCGTACGAGGCCCGCGCGATCGACATTTTGCTGGTGGAGGACAACGCCGAGGATGCGGCCCTCACGCGCCGCGCGCTCGACCAGGCCAGACTCCAGAATCGGCTTTCGATCGTGGCCGATGGGTTCGAGGCGCTCGCGTTCCTGAAGGGCGCCACGCCGTTCGAGACCGCGGCCCAACCGGACGTGGTGCTGCTCGATCTTGACCTGCCGCGCATGGACGGGCACGAAGTGCTGTCGGAGATGCGCCAGGACCCGTTGCTCAAGGACATTCCGGTCGTGGTACTCACGGCGACGAAGAGCGGGAACCCCGACTTCAACGGCTCGGAGCCGGACGCGTTCCTCACGAAGCCGGTGAACTTTCACCGGCTGGCGGACGCGATCAAATCAGTGGCGGGGTTCGGCTTTACTATCGTAAAGCTCTCGGCGTAGCCTCAGTTCCCCCCTGAGTTTTCCTAGAGGGGCACGAGGTGAATACCCGTGACCTTCATCACCCAATAGCCTCCCACACACCGGCGTGACTCACCGCACGGCCCTCCCCTTCCGCGCGACACACGTTCTCCAATGGCCCTACCGACCGCCGTGCAACGACTGCTCAAACTGATCGGCCTCGGCGCCTGCTACGTGATCGCGGGGAAGCTCGGGCTCACGCTCGCGTTCGTGCACGCCAGTGCCACGGCGGTGTGGCCGCCCACCGGAATCGCCATCGCGGCACTCCTGCTTATGGGGCTCGACGCGTGGCCCGCGATCTTCGCCGGCGCATTCATCGTCAATCTCACGACCGCGGGGACCGCGCTCACCTCCGCCGCAATCGCCGCGGGCAATACGCTCGAAGCCGTGATGGGCGCGGCGTTCGTGATGCGCTGGGGCAACGGCGACCGCGTGTACATGCGGCCGCGCGATATCGCGCTGTTCGCGATCCTCGCGGCCGGCCTGAGCACGACGATCGCGGCGAGCGTGGGAGTGACCACGCTCTCGGCCGCGGGCTTCGCGCCGTGGGCGAAGTACCGCGCGATCTGGTTCACCTGGTGGCTCGGCGATGCCACCGGCGCGCTCGTCGTCGCACCGGTGCTCTTGCTCTGGGCGGCTCCGGGGCATTTACGGTGGACCCGGCTGCTGCGGATCGAAATGGTGATGTTCGCCGTGTGCCTCGTGTTCGTGAGCGAGCTCGTGTTCGGCGGCGTGGTGGGCGCGGGGTGGAGCCACGAGCCGCTCGAGTTTCTCTGCATCCCCCTCTTGCTGTGGGCGGCGTTTCGCTTCGCGCCGCGCGATGCGGCGACCGCCGTCGTGCTCCTGGGGGCGATCGCGATTCGCGGCACGGTGCACGGCCACGGTCCATTCGTGCGCGCGGGTGCGAACGAATCGCTGCTGCTGCTGCAAAGCTTCATGGCCGTCACTTCACTCACGACGCTCACGGTCGCGGCGATCGTGGCGCGGCGCCGCCGCGCCGAGCGCTGGTTCCGCGCCTTGTCGATGAAGGACGCGCTCACCGGGCTCGGCAACTACCGGCAGCTCGAGGAGGCGCTGGAACGTGAGCTGACGCGCTCGCAGCGCACCGGGCGGCCGTTCGCCGTGCTGCTGTTCGACCTCGATGGCCTGAAGCAGATCAACGATCGCCATGGCCACCTGACCGGCAGCCGCGCCCTGGTGCGCGTCGCCGAGGTGCTCAAGGGCACCGCGCGCGCCATGGACACCGCGGCGCGCTACGGCGGCGACGAATTCGCCGTGATCCTCCCCGAGACCGACGAGGCGGCGGGGCGGAGCGTGGCGCGGCGTGTGGCCGCCGCGGTCGCCGCCTCGAGTGAGTTGCCGCCGATCTCCGTAAGCGCGGGGATCGCGATCTATCCGCGAGACGGGCTCGTCATCGACACACTGCTGGAACAGGCGGACAAGGCGTTGTATGGAGACAAGGTCAGGCACGTAGCGCGGTAGGTAGTAGCTTAATCCCACATGCCGGCGTCACCCAGATCCCTGTTCGATCGCCTCTCCCAGGCCCTGGGAGCTCGCTATCAGATCGAGCGCGAGCTCGGCGCCGGCGGGATGGCCAGCGTCTATCTCGCGCGCGATCTGAAGCACGATCGGCTGGTCGCGATCAAGGTACTGCGCCCGGAGTTGGCCGCGGCGCTCGGCGCCGAGCGATTTCTGCGGGAGATTCACCTCGCCGCACAGCTCTCGCATCCGCACATCGTCACCTTGATCGATTCGGGTGAGGCCGACGGTCTCCTCTATTACGTCATGCCGTACGTCGAAGGCGAGTCGTTGCGGAGCAAGCTGGCGCGCTCCGGCAAGCTGCCGGTGGACGACGCCGTGCGCACGCTGCGCGACATCGCGGACGCGCTGGCCTACGCCCACGCGCGCGGCGTGGTGCATCGCGACATCAAGCCGGAGAACGTGATGCTCTCTGGCCGGCACGCGCTGGTGCTCGACTTCGGAGTCTCCAAAGCACTGAGTGAAGCGACGGCAGCCTCGACGCTCACGGGGGTCGGGTTCGCGCTCGGCACGCCGGCATACATGTCGCCCGAGCAGGCGGCGGCCGACCCCTCGGTCGATCAGCGCACCGACATCTACGGCATGGGGGTCGTGGGATACGAAATGCTCACGGGTGGATTGCCGTGGAAGCACGGCCATGCGAAGCGGCCCGAGCCGCTCTCGGCGCTGCGCCCCGATGTCCCACCCGAACTGGCGCACGTCATCATGCGCTCGATCGAGCAAGACCCGGCGGATCGCTGGCCCAATGCAGGCGCGGTGCTCGAGCAGCTTGAAGCCTCACCGCCTGACCCCAGGGGCGGGGGACGCGCGCGGCGCGCCGCGTGGGCGTCGAGTCTCGTCGTGCTGCTGCTCGCTGGTCTGGCGCTGTTCGCGAGCCGCACGACGGCGCCGCGCGTCCGGCGGGGAACGAATTTCATCTTTGCCCAGGTCACATCGCGCGCCGGCGTGCAGCAATCCCCCGTGTGGTCGCCCGACGCGGTGCGGTTCGCCTACACGGCCGACGCGGGTGCCGTGCGCAAGATCTTCGTGAAACGGCTCGACACTGGAAACGACGACCCGATCACGAGCGGACCGTTTGACGACATTCAGCCATCCTGGTCGCCCGACGGCAAGACGATTCTATTCGTGCGCGCTCAGCGCCCCAACGTCAGGCTCGAGCCGGGCGACGTATTCGGCCAGTACGACGGCGGAGATATCTGGTCCGTCGACGTCGCGACGGGCAAAACATCCCGCCTGGTCGAGAACGGGTTCAATCCGTCGTACTCGCCCGACGGCAAGCGCATCGCACTCGATGCCTCGTGGGCGGGACCGCGGCGCATCTGGGTGGTCGACGCACTCGGCAACAATCCGAATCAGGTCACCGCGGACACCTCCGAGGCGCTGGTGCATGTGCGGCCGCGCTGGTCGCCCGACGGGAAGCGCATTGTGTACCAGAACATCGAGCGAACCAACTTCTTCGCTCGAGTGGTCGATGTCGGTTCGCGACGCTCGACAATGCTTACGTCCGGGCTGTTCCAGGATGTGGATCCGGTGTGGTCGCCCGACGGGAGAGAGATCTATTTCTCGTCGACTCGGGGCGGCGGCTGGAATCTCTGGAGCGCGCCGGTGCGGCGGGACGGGACGCTATCCGATGCGCCGCAGCAGCTCACCACGGGCGGCGGGCAGGACGTGGACCCGGCGATTTCGGCCGACGGCACGCGGCTCGCGTTTACGATTCTGCATCAGAACGCGGATATCTGGCGGTTGCCCGTTTCGCCCCAAACGGGACAGCCCACGGGCGCTCCGCAAGCGGTGATCAGTACGACGCGAGAGGACAGCCGAGGGGCGTGGTCGCCCGACGGGCGGCAGATCGCGTTCAACTCCGACCGCGGCGGCCAGATGAACATCTGGCTGTACAGCGTGTCGGGCGATTCGGCGCGTCAGCTCACACGCGGGCCCGGGGGCGATTATCAGCCCAACTGGTCGCCGGACGGCAAACGGATCGCGTTCTTTTCATCGCGGTCCGGCTGTCCCGACATCTGGACCGTCGATCTCGCCACCGGCGTACTCACCCGCTTGACGCGCTCGCTCGGGATCGAGGTGAATCCATTTTTCTCGCCCGACGGCAAGCAGATCGCCTATCAGTCGGATTCCACCGGCCGGCTCGAGGTGTGGGTGATGAACGCGGACGGCGCGAACCCGCGCCAGCTCACCCGCACCGGTGTGGGGGGACACTTTGCGCGGTGGACACCCGATGGACGGTTCGTCGTGTACGAGTGTCCCTGCAGTGGCAAGAAGCGCTTCTATCGAGTGCCGGTTGGTGGCGGTGAGCCCCAGGAACTCCCCGACATTTCAGGTGGAGCGCACATGTCGTTCAGTCCCGATCATTCGCGAATCATGGACGTGGTCGGGCACAAAGTGCTGTGGGTGTCCCCGCTTCATGGCGGTACGCCGGCGCAGGTGTTCGCGTTCGACGACCCCGAGGTCCGGATCGATTACCCCGTGTGGTCGCCTGATGGAAAGTGGGTGTTGTTCGACCGGTTCAGGCCGGAGGGAGGGGATATTTGGGTGATTTATGGGCTGAGATAATGCCCGACTATTTCACCGCTCCAATGATTCCCTCCGGGACCAGCTCCTCCCTGAACTTCCGCCAGACCCCGTATTGGTTGTAGTTGCCGGCCGTAAAAACAATGACCATGTCGAGTTCGGGCACGACCATGAGCAATTGGCCGCCGTTGCCGTTCGCCTCGTACTCCTTGTAATCGCGCGTGCCCGTGTGCAGCATGTAGCGGTGCCAGGCATATCCATCTGAGCCACCGTTCGACGTGGCGATCTGGCGATCAGTCGATTGCTCGACCCATCGCTTGGGCACGATGCGCCGTCCGTTCCATACGCCGAGGTCCAGGTACAGCTGCCCGATCTTGAGCAAATCGCGCGGCCGGAGGTACATGCCGCCGCCGGCGTAGCCATGCCCCGTCGGCATCAGGTTCATGTACCAGTGCGTGATGCCCAGCGGTTCGGCGATTTCGCGGCGAAACAATTCGGGAAGCCAGGTTCTGCTGGCCGCTTCGAGCACCCCACCTGCGAGATTCAGCGTCGCCGAGCAATAGGCGTACAGGCTGCCGGGATCGTGGATGACCGGCAGGTCGAGCGTGTACTTGTACCAGTCGGGCTCTTTGGTCTGGCTCTGCATCGTGTTCTCGTTGCCGGGCGACGCTGCGTCGTTGTCGTCACACGCGAGACCGGTGCTGTGCGTGAACAGCTGCCCGAGCGTGATCCTGGACTTGCGCGGGTCGGGATTCGCGAAGGCACCGTAGCTCCGGAATACCGGATACACAGGCATTTCCGGGCGGAGCAACAACTCGCCCGCGAGAATCGACGCGAAGGTCTTGGACGCCGAGCGGAGCGCGTGGGGGCGGTCGGCGGTGAAGCCGTAGAAATATTCTTCGAGCACAAGCTTCCCGCGGCGGGCCACGAGAATCGAGTGGATCAGCGGCGCGGCGTGCGCCGCCGGGTTGGTGTCGATCACCCGCTGGATGAGGTGTGCGAGACGCTGCTCGTCCATCCCCACGTCGCGCGCGGCCGCGGTGCGCCAGCCGTCGTCGCCGGGAGGCGGGGGCCGGTAGGTGTACGGATTGCCGCTCGCGCGCGGCACGAATCCCACGGCGGTTGCCCGGTCGCGCGCGGTCAGGGTGATGGTATCGGGGAGCGGTGGATAGTTCAGCGTGATGGTGCGCTGCACGGCGTCGAGGCGCCCGATAAACGTGACGCTGCCGCTCGTGGGATTGCGAAACGAGAGGTCGTTGCCCGAGCGCCGTACGGCGAACTCCGGAGCGCCGCCCGGGCGCAGGTTCGCCTCCGGATTGCGGAACACGGCCCGCAGCTGGGCGGAGTCGCTCGTGATGTCCAGAAAGAGCGTGAGCTGGTCCTCGAGCGGCACGACATTGCCGCGCCATTGCGCGGCGCCGGTTCTTTCGAGTACGAGCGGTGATGCGTAGGGTGCGTCGGTCATCAGGCCTGGGGCCTGAATCCAGAAGCCTTGCAGCGCGCCGTCGCTCCTGATGCGCCCGATGAATCCCCCTCGAGTCCTCTCCCCCACCCACACCGAGTCCTGGGATCCCTCGGTGCCGAGCTCGTGGCCCGCGATGGTGGCGGACCATGCGGTCCCATCCCGCGTGACCGTCAACTCGCCGCTCAGGTGCGGAGCAACGATCTCGGCGCCCCACAGGCCGACGGGCTCCTGAGCAAGCGCTGCAATTGGGGTAAGGGCGACGAGGGCGACCAGGCGGAGCGGCATCGGACACAATATGCGTAGCGCATAGAGACTTAGCTCCGCGCTAACGAGGCGTACGCGCTCACCGGAACGCCTTGCCCGGACAAATGCTCGACACTGAGCGCGTCCGGTATGATCTTCCCGGCTCCTGTACGCTCGGAGCCCAGCCATGCTCAGCGCCGTTCTGCTCGTCGTTGGCCAGACGTTGCCCGCACCGGACTCGACGCACTTCAGCGCGAACATTCGATTTGTCTCGGCGGCCGGGAATGCGACCTCGAGCACGTTTTCGCTGGGCGACACGTACGACAAGTTCCTCGGCCCGTGGGCGTTCGGCCAGGAATTTCAGATGATCTACGGCACGGACGGCACGTCGACGCTCGCGAATTTCTATCTGTTCAATCTCTCCGCCAAGTACGCCCTCAACAAGCGCACCCAGGTCATGGGCTACGGTGGCTGGCAGCGCAACACGCCGGCCGGATTGAACCAGCGGTTCGAGGAGGGCATCGGCGTGACGTACGTCGCCATGGACAAGCCCAGGGACAAGATCAATGTCGAGGGCGGCCCGACGCTGGTGCAGGAAAGCCGGCCCGACGGCGATCGCCACTTTACCGCCGCGCGCCTCGCGGCCGACTACAATCACACGTTTAGAGAGAAGACCACGTTCGAGCAGAAGTTCGAGTACATGCCGGACCTTGGGGTGTTCGCGAATTATCAGTTCAACAGTCACACGGCGCTCGCCGTGCCGGTCTCGGGGATCGTGGGAGTCGCGTTATCATACGATGTGCGGTATACGAACCAGCCACCCCCGGGGTTCAAGAAGGCGGACCGGTTCTTGACGGCGGGATTGCAATTAACGCGATAGCGCGTCCCCGGCAACGCTCCTATCGGCAACGCCGTATCGTCTGGATGCCCCGATGCTCCCTGCTGCTGTGCTTTGTCGCAGCGGCCCAACCTGCCGCGGCCCAGCTCGAGTTCACACCGTATGTCGGCGTGTACATTCCCACCGCTCACCTGATCGACGAGCCGAACAACAGCCAATACAGTTACGTGAAGCATGACGCCGAGCGCGCGGGTGGTATCAAGCTGACGGCATGGATTCGCCCGCGCATCGCGCTCGAGGGCGATGCGTTGTACAGCCCGAGCGGCACCACCGGGCCGACGTTCGGAGATCAGTCCGGTAAAGTGGGCATCGCGTCATTTCGCCTGCTGTATGCGGCCTCGTCGTGGGAGCACAGCTCGTTGTACGCATTTGCGGGACCGGCGGCCGCGTTCCATCGGGGGGCGGCGTGGGACTCGGTCACGACCATCCGGGCGGCGAACGGCATGTCGACGAGCTCGAGCTCCTGGGGCGGCGTGTTCGGCATCGGCGTGCGCGGCAATCGGAAGGGTCCCGTGACGTGGCACGTCGAGGTTCTGGACAACTACTACGAGTTCCCGGGAATCTTCACGCCGCAGAAACAGAACGACGTCGTCATTTCCGCGGGGCTGCGGCTCGTGTTCTCGGGGCCAAGTCATTGAGCCTCATCCAGTATATGTTCTCTCATCCCCAATGGAGTCTTTGATGCATACCGAGCAAACCACGCCGCCCGCCCCATCCTACGTCGATCCGATTGCCGAACGGCTGCTGCGCGCGCGGACGATTTTGATTTCGGGCGAGATCAACCAGCGCGTCGCGGCGGACGTGATCGGGCAGCTGATCGCGCTCAGCGCCGAATCGGACGAGCCCATCACGGTGTTCGTCAATTCCCAGGGCGGGCACGTCGAAGCCGGCGATACGATTCACGACATGATCCGGTTCGTCCAGCCGGTCGTCCGGATGGTCGGGACGGGCTGGGTCGCCTCGATCGCGGCACTGATCTACGTGTCGGTCCCCAAGGACCAGCGCTATTGCCTGCCCAACACCCGGTTTCTGCTGCACCAGCCGGCAGGCGGCGCGGGTGGCACGGCCGCGGACATCGACATCGAGGCCAAGGAGATCATCAAGATGCGCGAGCGGTTGAACCGCATGTTCGCGCGCGCCACGGGCCAGTCGATCGAGCGGATCGTGGAGGACACCCATCGCAATTTCTGGCTCGATGCCGACGCAGCGGTGAAGTACGGGATCGTGGGGCACGTGATCAATTCGGCGGCGGAGCTCGGAACCGGGAAGAGCTAACGAGCCAGACCCCTGTCACGATAACCGTCTACGGCGGTTGCGGCGGTCCGGACGCCGCGACCGGCGAAATCGGTGGCAACAAGATTCTCGTCGAGACCGGCGAGCGGACCTTCTTTCTCGATTTCGGGATGGGGTTTGGCGCGGCGGGCAAATACTTCGACGAATTCCTGCAACCCCGCTCGGCCGTAGGTCTGCGCGATTATCTCCGCATGGGGCTCATCCCGCCGCTCGAGGGGATTTATCGCGACGACCTGTGCGCGCACGAGCCGGACCTCTGGGCGCGGTGTCGCACACAGCCGCATTACCGCCGCATCGAACAGCTCGACGGCATTCTGCTTTCCCATGCGCACCAGGACCACAACGGCTATCTGGGATTCCTGAAGCCCGAGGTTCCGATCTACACGGGACTGATGACCGCGCTGATCGGGAAGGGCATGCAGGATTTGGGAGGCTCGGGGGAGTTCAGCTACATCGCCCCGAAGGAGGTCACCGATCAGGGAGTCTTGAAGGGCATCACGGGAGTGCGCATCGGGCGTCCGCACTACATCTGCGAAACCGAGGATCAGATCACCGCCGCGCTCGAAAAGCTGCGCGCCTTCTTTCATTTTCACCCGGGATCGAAAACGACATTCCACCCGGCGCCGTGTGAAACCGCCGCGCTCGGGTCTCTCGGCATCCGGTTCTTTCGGGTCGATCATTCGATTCCCGGCTCAGGCGCGTTCGCGGTCGAGACCCCGCTGGGGTGGATCGGGTACTCGGGCGACCTGCGGCGCCATGGGCACCGGCGCGATCGCACCGAGAAGTTCGCGCGCGAGCTGGCGCAGCTCGAGCCCGCAATCCTGATCGTCGAGGGCACGCGGCTCGACGACCAAGCGCCGGTCGAGGAACCCGCGGTCCACGAAGCCGCGCGCGACGTGGTGCGGAAAGAGTCCGGACTCGTGGTCGCCGACTTCTCCGCCCGGAACATCGAGCGGCTGCGGACCTTCCGGGACATCGCTCACGAGCTGGGCCGCCGCCTGGTCGTGACACCCAAGGACGCGTATCTGCTGGAGCAGATGCACGTCATCGATCCCAAAATCCCGGCGCCCGACGAGGCCGGGCTCTCCATTCTTCGGGCGCCGCGATCGTCACCGGGGATCTGGGAACGGCAGCTGGTGGAGCGCTTCGACGGTCACACCACCGACGCCGCCGCGATCCGCCGGTCGCCGGGCTCCCATATCCTGTGCATGTCGTACTGGGACATTGCGAACCTGATCGATATCGAGCCCTCAGGCGGGACCTACATCTACTCGGCGTCTGAAGCCTACGATGAGGAGCAGCACTTCGATCATCTGCGGCTGGCGAACTGGCTCGACTTTTTCCATTTGAAAAAGGTCGGCGGCCTCCCCGGAGCGGAGAAAGGCCCATTCCACGCTTCCGGGCATATCGATGGAAAGGGAATGGAATGGATCATCGAGACGGTGAAGCCGAAGAAAATTCTGCCGGTGCATACGCAGAAGTTGGGTTGGTTCGAGCAGCGCTGGCCGGAGAAGGTGATCAAGGCGCGGTACGGTGAGCCAGTGAGATTCGACTGAAGGGCGTTACAGAATCGGGCGCGAGGTGATTCGAAACGCCTCACCCGACAACGCGCTCGTAGACCTGCACGATCTTCTGTGCCACCACCGGCCAGGCAAACTCTCCCGCTTTTTGCACGCCTGCCTTCCCCATCGCTTCCCGGCGCGCCGCGTCGCCGAGTAGCTCGACCACGGCGTCGCCCCACGCTTCGGGCTTGTCGTGCGGCAGCCTGATACCCGCCTTGCCGCCGTCGAGCACGTAGCGGAATCCCGGATTATCGGCCACGACGATGGGCGTGCCGCAGGCCATCGCTTCGAGCAGCGTGATCCCGAAACCCGCGCGCATAGTGGGACAGAGATAGAGATCCGCCGCGCGGTAGCATTCGGCGGGGTCGGAAACGGTGCCGAGGAAGCGGACCCGGTCGCCGAACGAACGCGCTTGCCGCTCGTAATACGAGCGCCACGGGCCGTCGCCCGCCACGACCAACTCCGCGTTGGGGTAGGCCGCGAGAATGCGCGGCATCGCGGCGATCAGCGTGCCAAGGTTGTTGCGAGGCTCGAGCCGGTGGAGATAGAGGAGCCGGGGCCCCGAGGCTCGGAGATCGCGCCGACCGTCTCTGCCGTTGGGATGATACCACCCCGTATTCACACCGTTGGGAATGATCTGCCAATCCGCGCGGAAATAACGGGCATGGGCCAGCGCAACCGGCTCGCTCACCGCGATGACGGCGCGGTGCAGGTCGAGCCGCCGCTGCAGCCCGCGCCGGAACAGTCGATACCCGCGAGAGCGGGGGAACCAGGAATGGAACGTGCCGACGAGCGGAATGCCGGCGCGCCGGGCCGCGACCGGGGTGATCACGCCGAACGTGAGCGCCAGCGGGCCGTGCACATGCACAACATCGAATTGTCCCCGCGACAAGAGCGCGACCAGCTGGCGGCGCAACCGCATGCCGACGGTGATGCGCGAGATTCCACCGTTCGCGTAGATCACCACACTGCGCCCGATGCGGTGCACCGCGTAGGGCCGGGTGCGGTCCTGTGCCGCATCCCCGGCCATGTGCGATCCGATCACCGTGGCGGTGTGCCCCATGCGCTCGAGCTCGAGCGCGAGGTGGTGCACGTGCTCGGCGATGCCGCCAACCTGCGGGTAGTAGTCCTCGGCGATCAGCGCGATGCGCATATCAGGGCATTCCCGAGCAAGTTGCTGAGCCGGAAATGTCCGGGGACCCCCGACGCGAGGCAACTGTCAGTAACAAGCGGGAACGAGTAAAAATGGGTGGCAGGTGCGTACCGCCACCCACCACCCATCCCCCCAACTACCGCCTGCGACCGTGCCTTAGGTCCCGAACAACCGTTCCTGCGCCGCAAGCTTGCGTTCGCGAGATCCCGGGCCGCGGGTGCGTCCGCTGATGCACCGACGCAGGTACCACATCTCAATGCCTTTCACGGACTTGGCGCTGAAGACTCGGTCCTGCGTGCCCGGAAATAGCGCCGGTTCTTCGATCAGCCCGCGGCCGATCCAATGCCGCACGCTCGACAGGGTTACGCCCAGGCGGCATGCGAGTTGGGGAATGGTGAAGAAAGGCTGATCGCTCATGGTGCGCTCGTCTCGGTCGCTACACAGTACGGATGGCTGGAGCAGGAGTTTCGTTGCAGGTAAAGATCGACCGGACGCACAGCACGCATTGTTCGATGCGCTGGCTAAGGCTCCAATCCGTGCTGCACATCCGGCCGAACACGTTAGAACAGGAAGTGCCACTGGAACGACCACGACCAGCCATTCCGGTAGTTCTGGTCGAGGACCAACGCCTGCGCGTTGCCGACCGCGAACTCGAACGCCGCGTTCATGGCGATCCGATACGACACCAGGAAGTTGTAGCTCCCATCGATCGGAATGTCGTGCACCACGCCGAACCGGTCGGTGAAGTTGTACGTCGAGCTCCACCCATAGGTCGGGGTCCCGCAGATGGTACGCTCCCAGCAGTAGCGGACTGAAATCCCCCCACCCCGATTGACCGCTTCGGATCCATCACTGTACCGCTCACGTTCCCCGAACCAGGGGACAAACGACATGGAGAGGCTGTGCGGGCCGTGATCGACGCCGCCCATGCGGAGCTCGGGCTCGAGCCGGTAGAAGTCACCGGTATTCGACGAGTTGTACGAGTTGCCGCCGTTCAGTGCAGAGATGCCCTGCACCGCATCGCGGGTCACAAAGGAGTTCGTGGACCAGTTGTAGACGTTCTGGCTGATCATCGGAACGATGTCGTTCCCAGCCGCCCACCACAGGAGGAGCCAGCCCTGCTTGTAATCGGTGTTGCCGAAGGCATAGCCGAAGCCGCCTTCGTAATCGAGCCGGCGATAGTCGGTGTTGTCTTCACCCGTCTGTACGCCGACGTTGTACAGGAAGCGGTTGCCGATGAAGCCGTACTGCGCCAGCCGGTTCTGGGGCTGAATCCGCCCGACCGCCGGCGTGATGTGC
>DATIYM010000004.1:0-89520 GCA_035517615.1 Gemmatimonadales bacterium | reverse complement strand
GTGGTCCGACTGGTACGGCTTCAAGGAAGAAACGATGGATGGCATCGAGCAGAACGCCGCGCTGCTCGAGCAGGGGCACGTGCGTGTGGCGCTGCATTCGGACGATCCCGGCGTGATTCAACGTCTCAATCAGGAAGCAGCGAAGGCGATGTTCGCGGGCCAGCGGGCCGGCATCCCGATCACTCGTGATCAGGCGCTGCGCTGGATCACGGCCAACGCCGCGTGGATGATCGGACTCGACAGTATCGTCGGCACTCTCGAACCCGGCAAGATGGCCGATGTGGTGGTGTGGTCGGGCGATCCATTTTCGGTCTACACCAGGGCCGACCAGGTCTACAACGACGGCTGGCTCGTATACGATCGCAACGACGCTGCCCACCGGCCGCGTTCCGATTTCGAGTTGGGGCAGGAAGCGCCGCCGGGGAGCGATCGGTGATTCCCGGCGCCATCGTCCTCGCGCAGGCTATCGCGATCGTGGGGGGAACGGTGTTTCCCGTGTCCGGTCCCAAGCTCGAGCAGGCGACGGTCGTCATCCAGAACGGCAAGATCACCGCGGTGGGCACGTCCGTATCGATCCCCGCGGGGGCGGTGCGGATCGATGCATCGGGCGCGTGGGTGACCCCCGGACTCATCGACGGCGCCGGCGCGATGGGGCTCACCGAAATCGACGCGGTGCCGGGCACTGACGACGCCGGGGTGCGCAACGATACGATCGCCGCCGCGTTCAACGTGGCGGAAGCCATCAACCCGGCGTCGACGCTGATTCCGATCACGCGCATCGCGGGCATCACGACGGCGCTCGCGGTTCCCGATTCCGGCCTGATTCGTGGTCAGGCAGTGCTCATCGACTTGGCCGGTTTGACGCTCGAGACGATGCTGGTCAAGTCACCCGCCGCGATGGTGGCCGAGCTATCGGAGCGCACGAAGGACGAGGGCGGCGGATCGCGCGCCGCCAGCTCGGCGCGGCTCCGGCGGGTGCTCGATGACGCGCGGGAATTCGGCCGCAGGCGCGCGGACTGGTCGCGCGCGCAGATCCATCCGCTCTCGGCGCAAGCCGCTGACCTGGATGCACTAGGTCCGGTGCTGCGCGGCACGCTGCCACTGATGATCATCACGAACCGCCGGAGCGATATCGAAACGGCGCTGCGCATCGCGCGGGAGTATCGTCTCAAGCTCATTCTGGCCGGCGCGGCCGAGGCGTGGCAGATCGCGCCCGAGATCGCCAGTGCAGGGGTACCCGTGCTGGTGGAGCCGCTGGATAACCTTCCGAGCTACGATGCTCTGAGCGTGCGCCAGGCGAATGCGGCGCTGCTCGCCAAGGCCGGCGTGCGTCTCGGGTTGGTCGAAACCGACACGCACAACTCGCGCAACCTGCGACAGGAGGCCGGCAATGCGGTGGCGGCGGGCCTGCCGTGGGATGCGGCGCTCCGGGCCGTCACGCTTGGCCCCGCCGAGATCTTCGGTGTGGCGGACCGGTACGGCTCGCTTGCCCCGGGCAAGGTGGCGAATGTGGTGGTGTGGTCGGGAGATCCGTTCGAGTTCGGGACGCGGGTGGAACATGTGTTTGTTCGGGGCACGGAGGTCGAGCTGCGGAGCCGCCAGACGGAGTTGTTAGAACGGTACCGGCGTCTGCCCCCTACGTACTGACGGAAAAGGACGGAAAGAGACGCTAGCCTTTCGGATACACACTCACCTTCTGTCTCCGCTTGTCCTTGTGCTCGAACTTCACAATTCCGTCGACCACCGTGAACAGGCTGTCATTCGATGCCCGGCGGACGTTGGTGCCGGGGTGAAAGCGGGTGCCGCGCTGCTTGACGATGATGCTGCCCGCAGTCACGAACTCGCCGGCGAAGCGCTTCACGCCCAGGTCCTTGGGACCTGAGTCGCGGCCGTTTCGCGAAGAGCCTACCCCTTTTTTATGTGCCATTTAGTCGCTCACCCGACGGTGACGTCGGCAATCCTGATTTCGGTGTACTGCTGGCGATGGCCGGCGTGGCGGCGGTAGCCGGTGCGCCGCGCGAAACGAAAGATCTTGATCTTCCGTCCCTTGGCATGGCGCACGACTTCGCCCGTGACGCTGGCGCCCTTCACGAGCGGAGCGCCCGACTGAATGGCGGTGCCGTCGCTCGCGAGCAAAACCTGATCGAACGTGATCTTCGTCCCCGGCGCGGCGTCGAGCAGCGGGACTTTGATCGTCACACCGGGCTCGGCGCGGAACTGTTTGCCACCGGTGGAGAAAATCGCGTAGGGCATAAGGGCACGGAAGATAAAGCGGGAGGCGAGAAACGGGAAGCGTGGGTGGAAGCGCATTTACGGTCGCGCTGCTCCCTTCCCGCTTCCCGAATATCGCAACTACGCCACCGCGTAGTGTTCCGTCACGTCTCTCCCCGCCGGCTGCGCCATCATGCGGAACTCATCGAGCCGCATCATGGGGTCATCCCGGACCTCGAGCTCGAGCCCCGTCTGCTTGGCCAGCTGGCGCAGGAAGTTGGGCTCCTGTTCCACGAGATAGAGCGCCACTTCCGGGTGGAGCCGCACGGCGAGCTGCCGCTCCTTGTGCTCGGCACCGACACGCCGCAGCGAGCGCTCCATCCGGCGCACCACGACCTCGGGACGGAATACCCGACCGGTGCCGGTGCAGGTGGGACATTCGGCGGTCATCGACTGCCACAACGATGGCCGGACGCGCTGGCGAGTCATCTCGATCAGGCCGAGCTCGGAAACGGCGAACGCCTTTGTCCGGGCGCGGTCGGCGCCCAGATGGGCGCGCAGCTCGTGCAGCACCTTGTCGCGATTGCCGCGTGATTCCATGTCGATGAAGTCGACCACGATGATTCCGCCGATGTCGCGGAGCCGCAGCTGGCGCGCCACCTCGCGCGCGGCATCGAGGTTCGTCTTGAGAATGGTGCTCTCGGGGTCCTTCTTGCCGGTGTAGCGGCCCGTGTTGACGTCGATGGACGTCAGGGCCTCGGTCGGTTGAATGATGATGTAGCCACCGGAGGGGAGATCGACCCGCGGCTTGAACAGATTGCGGATCTCTGCTTCGATATCGTACTCGTCGAACAGCGAGGTCTCGTCGTTGTACAGCCTGACCCTGCTCAGGAGATCCGGGTCGATCTGCTTCAGGTACTGCACGATCTCGTTGTACAGCATTTTGGAGTCGACGAGCAGCGAGTCGACTTTGTCGCTGAACAGATCGCGGGTAATGCCGCGGATCAGGCTCGTTTCCCGCTGTAACAGCGACGGCGCGCGCGCCGAGCTGGCTTTCCGCTTGATCTTTTTCCAGGTGCCGTGGAGATGCTCGATTTCCCGCTTGCAGCTTTCGGGGGTCAGGTCCTCCGCGACCGTCCGGATAATCCACCCGCCGGAGTCGGATGGGACGAGCTTGGACACGAGCTCGCGCAGCGTGACGCGCTGCTCGCGGTTCTCGATCTTCCGGGACACGCCGACTTTGGAGGCGAACGGCATGTACACGAGGAAACGACCGGCGAGGGAGACCTGAGCGGTGACGCGAGGTCCTTTGGTACCGATGGGTTCTTTGGTGACCTGAACGATCTTCGATTCGCCGCGCTTCAACTCGTCCGCGATGTTCGGAAGGCGTCGTCGTCCCCCGCCCCCGCCCCTGCGGGGGGGCGGCTGGTCTATGTCGTCGTCTTCGTCCTCTGCGCCCGACGCCTTGCCGTTGCCATTCCCGTCGCCGTTGCGTTCGCCGGGCTCGTCTTCGTCATCGGATTCGATCAGGTCGGATGCGTGGAGAAAAGCACTCTTTTCGGCGCCGATGTTTACAAAGGCGGCCTGAATGCCGGGGAGAATCCCCTCGACTTTTCCCAGATATATGTCACCCACCGTGCGGCGGGCGTCAGGACGATCAACTAACAGCTCAACAAGTCGATCGTCCTCGAGTATGGCCACACGGGTTTCCCGTGGAGTACCACTTATGAGTATTTCGCGCTTCAAAGCACGATCCCTCGAACCCGAAACGCCTCGAGCGCACCGGGTTTTTGTAGTTTTTGGAACGGATGCTGTGTGCAGCGGCCAAGGCAGGTGTAGCGAACCAGCGATTGGTCCGCGTCCATGAACAGAGCGCCTCGAGGAGGGCAGCGAGCCAAGCCCAGCGCGTGCTCAAGGACCGGATCCAATTCATAGAGGTAAATATAAGTGGGCTTGCAACTTAGGTCAACAGTCCCAAGATTGCGTGGCTATGATTTGGCATCCCGAGTGGCTCGCGGTAGGAGGGGTTCTCGTGGCTGGTGCGATCTCATTGGGGGCAGTGGATGCAGCCGGCCAAGGCGGAGGTGGGGGGCGCCTGCACTACCCACCGGCCCGGAAGGCGGACCAGGTCGACGACTACCATGGGACGCTCGTTGCCGACCCGTATCGATGGCTCGAGGATCCCGACGCGGCGGAAAGCCGCACGTGGATCGATGCGGAAAATGCCCTCACCACGGCATATCTCGCCCGGATCCCTGAGCGGCTCGAGATCAGGCACCGGCTCACGGCGCTGTGGAACTATCCCCGCTTCGGGCCGCCGTTTCGGAAGCGCCAGAGCCCCTATTATCTCTTTCTCAAGAACGACGGCCTGCAGAATCAGCCCGTGTTGTACCGTCAGAGGGGGCTCTCCGCTCCGGCAGACAAGCTGCTCGACCTGAACGTGCTCTCGCCTGATGGTACGCTGGCCCTTTCCACCCTGGCGCTGTCTGAAGACGGTGGCCTGCTGGTCTATGGCCTGCAGTCGAGCGGGTCGGACTGGGAGGAGTTCCGGGTGCGTGACGTGGCGTCCGGTCGGGACCGCCCGGACGTGCTCCACTGGATCAAGTTCTCGGGCGCCAGTTGGACCCATGATGGGGCCGGGTTCTTCTACAGCCGCTATGCCGAGCCCGCCACGACGGGGGGCGCGCTGCGCGACGTCACCCGGTTCCAGAAGCTGTACTACCATCGCCTTGGCTCTCCGCAGTCGAGCGACCAGCTGATCTACGAACGGCCGGACCAACCGGACTGGGGTTTCGGGGCGGATGTCACCGACGACGGTCGCTATCTGATCGTGAACGTCTGGACCGGCACGGATCGGCGCAATCGGATCTACTACCTCGATCTGGGAGAAGCGGGCCGGCCGCGCCTCGGGGGACGCGTCGTTCCCCTGCTCGACGGCTTTGACGCGAGCTATGTGTTCCTCGGGAACGATGGGCCGGAGTTCTACTTTCTGACGGATCGGGACGCCCCCCGCAAGCGGATCATCGCCATCGATACAGGCTCACCGGAGCCGGAGCACTGGATCGAGATCGTGCCGCAAGGCGCCGACGTGATCGACGGCGCGATGATGATTCACAACAGCTTCGTGCTCAACTACCTGCATGATGCCCACTCCCGGCTGGTCGTCGCCGGGCTGGACGGTGGTGGGCGGGGCGAGATCCCCCTGCCCGGGTTGGGATCGGTGACCACGATCACGGGAGAGCGCGGGGGCGATGAGATGTTCTTCGCCTTCACGTCGTTTCTCCACCCCACCACGATCTTCCGCCACGACTTCGCTTCGGGGAACACGGAAGTCTTCAAGGCGGCGAGCATCGCGTTCGACCCAGGCGCATACGAGACCGAGCAGGTGTTTTATCACAGCAAGGACGGGACGCGCATCCCCATGTTCCTCACGTACAAGAAAGGGCTGGTCCGTGATGGAGCCAATCCGACCCTGCTCTATGGCTATGGCGGATTCAACATCAACGAGACGCCGGCCTTTTCCGTCAGCACGCTGGTCTGGCTCGAGCGGGGCGGCGTCTACGCGGTTCCGAATCTTCGTGGCGGAGGCGAGTACGGTGAAGCCTGGCACGAAGCGGGCATGCACGAGAAGAAGCAGAACGTGTTCGACGACTGCATCGCCGCCGCGGAATATCTCATCCGGGAGCGGTGGACGTCTCCTGAGCACCTCGCGGTTGCCGGGCGTTCGAACGGTGGACTCCTGGTCGGCGCGGTGATGACGCAGCGTCCCGACCTGTTCGGAGCCGCGCTTCCGGGTGTGGGCGTGCTCGACATGCTGCGGTTTCAGCGCTTCACCATCGGGTGGGCCTGGGTCACGGAGTACGGCTCGGCGGACAGCGCGTCGCAGTTTCCGTATCTCTACGCCTACTCGCCCCTGCACCGCATCCGTCCGGGGGTGCACTATCCCGCCACGCTGATCACGACCGCCGATCACGACGATCGCGTGGTCCCGGGACATTCGTTCAAGTTCGCGGCGGCTCTTCAAGCGGCGCAGGGCGGTCCCGAGCCTGTGCTCATTCAGATCGAGACCAAGGCGGGTCACGGCGCGGGCAAGCCGACCAGCAAGGTCATCGAAGAGGAAGCGGATCGCTGGGCATTTCTCCTCAACACCATCGGTAGATCGAGGGCGCATCAGTAACCGCCACGTCTTCGACCGCCGCCCTAGTCTATCAGATCCCCCAACATCTGCCTCGCGATGACGATGCGCTGGATCTCGCTCGTGCCCTCCCCGATTTCGCAGATCTTGGCATCGCGCATCATGCGCTCGACGGGATACTCGGTGGTGTATCCGTAGCCGCCGTGCAGCTGGACGGCTTTGGTGGTGGCGCGCATTGCCAATTCCGAAGCGTACAGCTTGGCCATGGCCGCCTCGCGCTTGTAGGGATGGTGGTGCTGCTTGAGCCAGGCGGCGTGATAGACGAGGTGCTTTGCGGCTTCGATCTCGGTGGCCATGTCGGCGAGGGCGAAGTGCACACCCTGGAAGCTCGCGATGGCGCGTCCGAACTGGCGCCGGGTGCTCGTGTACGTGAGGCATTCTTCGAGCGCGCCTTCGGCGATGCCGAGCGACAGCGCCGCGAGGCCGATCCGCCCTGCGTCGAGGGTCTGGAGCATCTGCCGAAATCCCTCGTTCACCGTGCCGAGTACGTTCTCCTTCGGCACGACCGCGTCCTGGAACACGAGCTCGCGGGTGTCCGAGGCGCGCCAGCCAAGCTTGTCCTCCTTCTTGCCGGCGTGCACGCCGGGGCATTTCGGGAGCGAGGGATCGTGGCCGATACCGGCGGCGAGCGCCGCGTCGAGATCGACCGTGTCTTTGGTGACGATGAACGCCGTGATCCCGCGCGTCCGGCTCGCGGCGGCGTCGGTTCGCGCCGTGGCGATGAAAATCTCGCCGACGCCCGCGTGGGTAATGAAGATCTTCGAGCCGTTGATGACGTAATGGTCGCCGCGATCGACCGCGACCGTTTTCGTCCCGCCCGCGTCGGATCCCGCGCTCGGCTCGGTCAGCCCGAACCCGGCGAGCACACGCCCCGCAGCAACCCGGGGGATGAACTGCTTCCGCTGGGCATCCGTCCCGAAATCCATGATGGGTGAGCTGCCGAGCGTCGTGTGCGCGCTGACCGTGATCGCATGGCTCGCGTCGACTTTCGCGAGCTCGTGGATCACGATCATGTAGGCGAGGTAATCCATGCCTGCCCCGCCGAGCGACTCGGGCCAGGGAATTCCGAACAGGCCGAGGTCGGCCATCTGCTTCACGTTCGTCCAGGGGAACTCGCTCGCCAGGTCGTAGCGGCGCGCGGTAGGCTTGATGACCGATTGCGCCAGATCGCGAACCATTTCGCGGACTTGGAGATGGCTGTCGCTGAAATAGAGAGAGTCGTGCATGCGTCTTAGGCTTCCCCCTTCCCGCTTCCCCCTTCCCGAGTTATCCGGTCGTCCCAAACCCCGCCGCCACGCAGTTGATCGATAGCAAAAGCGGGGCCAGATAGTCTTCCTGCTCCTTGCCGCTCGACGCCCGGTAGTGGCGCAGCAACTCGATCTGCTGGCGGTTGACCTGTGCCAGGATCGGCAGGCGACGCTCCAGGCGGTTATGGAACTGCGGGAACCGGGCGACTATGGGCTCGGCGCCGTTGATCCGCAAGACCGCTTCGTGCGTGCGCTGAAACTCTGCTTCGATCATGGGGAAGATGGCGTCGCGCACTCGCGCGTCGGCCACGAGGTCGGCGTACTCGCGCGCAATCTCGAGGTCCACGTACGCCAGCGTCTTCTCCACCTCGTCCACGGTGAGCCGGAACAGCCGCGAATCGCTGAACATCCGCCGCAGCAGCGTTTCCCCGCGCGCGCCGCGCACTTCGAGAAACGTCATCACGCCCGACCCAAAGCCGAACCAGCCCGGGACGAAATGCCGATTCTGGGTCCAGGCGAATACCCACGGGATCGCGCGCAGGTCGGCGAGGGTCTTGGCGCCGAACCGCCGCGCGGGACGCGAGCCGATATTGAGCAGCGCGATTTCCTCGAGTGGGCTCGCGGACTGGAAATACGCGAGCAGGTCGGGGTGCTCCACCAGGCGGCGATACGCCGCGTGCGCGGCGCCCGCCAGCGCTTCCATCGCTTCTTCGAACTCCGCGGCGGGCACGAGGGCGTCTTCCCGCTCGGAGTTCAGGGAGTGCTCGAGCACGCTCGCCGCGAGCAGCTCGATCTGATAGGCAGCCGTGCCGCGGTTCGCATACTTGAAGGAGACCACCTCGCCCTGCTCGGTGAGCCTGAGCCTCCCCTGGATCGAGCCCGCCGGCTGGGCGGCAATGGCGCGGCCGGTGGGCGCACCCCCACGACTCACCGAGCCGCCGCGGCCATGAAAGAACGTGATCGGCACGCCGCACTCGCGTCCCAGACGGGTGAGCTTGAGCTGCGTCTTCGAGAGCTCCCAGTTGGACGTGAGGAAACCGCCGTCCTTGTTCGAATCCGAGTAGCCGATCATGACTTCGTGGGCGGCCGTCGCGCCGCTGCCGGAGCCGTACGCCCGCACGCTCCGGCGCACCAGGGGGATCTGCAGCAGATCGCGCATCATCTCCGGAGCGCGGCGCAGGTCCTCGATCGATTCGAACAGCGGCACAATGGGAAGCGTGCAGCTTTCCACGCCCGGCGCATCCGCGAACAGACCCGCTTCCTTGGCGAGCAGGTAGCAGCCGAGCACGTCCTCGACCGAATGCGTCATGCTGAGGATAAACGTGCCG
The DNA here is from genome assembly GCA_035517615.1 of Gemmatimonadales bacterium. Classification (GTDB taxonomy): domain Bacteria; phylum Gemmatimonadota; class Gemmatimonadetes; order Gemmatimonadales; family GWC2-71-9; genus AG25. The sequence continues at coordinate 80,539 of DATIYM010000004.1, read as the reverse complement.
ATCGCTGCGCGATCGACCTGGCTGCGCACCTCCTGAACGAGCCGTAACATGCCGAGGGTGTCGGCCGCCGCGTCGGGCAGCTGCGCCGGCATGTGACCGGGCTTCAAGGGGCGCGCCAGCTCCACTTGGAGCCAGACGCGCCATTCGGCGCTGCCCGCGGGCGGCGGATCGGTCTCGCCCGTGCGGTGCTTCCAGAGCTCCCGCACCGCTTCGTTCACACGCACGGTATTCTCGCGCACGTCGAGCCGGAACGTGCTGAACCGGAATACCTCCACTTCACGACGCACGGGCCGGACTCGGAGCACCGAGAGATCGCCGCATTGCACGTCCGCAAGACCCTGCTCCATGAGGCGCAGGTCGGTCACCAATTCGTCGGCCGTGGCGTAGCCGATATCGCGCGGCGCCGTCTTGCCTCGCGTGGCGTACTCGATCGTGAGGTCGAGGCGGCGCAGCATGCAGGCGAGATACTGGCGGAATACCTCGCCCGGATTGCGCGCCATGATCCGCTCGCCCTGGCCGCTCACGGCGAGCTCGGTTTCCAGGGCGCCGCGGAACGTGCTGGAGAGCGGCTTGACGATGGTCCGCTCCGAGATGCTGAGCGCGCGAACGAGGTCCATCAGCCGCTGGCGGTAGCGTCGCAGGCTCGTGAGGCGGTTCTCATTCAGGGTTTCCCACGTCACGTCGTTCGTGACGAACGGATTGCCGTCCCGATCACCGCCGATCCACGACCCGACCTGAAAGAACGGTCCCACTTGGAACGGCTCGTCGGGATATGCCTGTTCCAGCGCCCGCTCGAGCTTATGCAGCAGCTCGGGGACCACTTCGAACAGATTCTCATTGACGAAGTAGTGCCCCCACGCGAGCTCCTGCGACACGGTGGGTTTCTCGAGCCGCAGCTCTCCGGTGAGCCAGAGAATCTCGATGTCGTTGCGCAGCTCGGCGATGATCCCGTCACGCTCGCGCGGCGTCCAGCGCGGATTCTCGAGCTCGAGCAGGCGCAGGTAGATGCCGCGATGGCGCTCGAGCACCGTGACCCGCTTGGCCTCGGTGGGATGGGCCGTGATCACCGGCTCGACGCGCAGCGTGGCCAGCACGGCGCGGATCTCGTCGGCGGGGATGCGTGACTGCGACGCGCTCGTGACCACGTTGGCGAACGTGCCGCGGAGCTGGGCGTAGCCGCGGTCGATCTCGGCGCGGCGGCGCTCCCGCATGGCGCTGTTCTGCTCGGCAACGGACAGCAGCTGGAACCAGATTCCCTGCGCCTGAATGACGCGGGCCACGACCTCGGGACTCGGCTCGACGTCACGTGTCGCGCCCTCGAGCACGGGGACGATATCGGGCTGGTGCGCGCGGATCACGTCGAGCAGCAGCGAGCGCAGCAGCTCGGCGATCCCCTCGACGTAATCCTTGGTACGGAGCAAGCCGGCCGAGCTCGTGCCGGCCCCTTCCCCGAGTCGCGCGCCCGCCCCGTCCCGCAGCTCGGCCACGGTGAGCGTCATGCGACGCGGTCGCGCGGCGGCGTGCCGCCGAAGAACGCCCGGAGATTCTCGATGGTCCGCATGCCCATGGCCACGCGCGTCTCCTCCGTCGCGCTGCCCAGGTGCGGGAGCAGGACGACGTTCTCGAGAGTCAGGAGATCGGGCGTGACGGTCGGCTCGCGTTCATATACGTCGAGGGCGGCGCCTTTGATCGCGCCCGCTTTCAGAGCAGCGACGAGCGCGGCCTCGTCCACCACATCGCCGCGCGCCGTGTTGATGAGAAAGGCGCCGCGCTTCATCAGGGAGAGCCGGCGCGCATCGATCAAATGTCGCGTCTCGGGAGTCGCCGGGCAGTGCAGCGACACGAAATCGGCTTCGCGGATCACTTCATCGACCGAACCACGCGCTTCCGCGCCCAGCTGTTTCACGAGCTCCGGGGGAGGCGGATAGGGATCATGAAACACGATCCGCATGCCAAAGCCGAAGTGCGCTCGCTGCGCCACCGCGCGCGCGATGCGGCCCATGCCCACGAGACCCAGGATTTTCCCCGACACCTTCGTCCCGAGCATGTGCGTGGGGCGCCAGCCGGTCCAGGCGCGCGAGCGGACGTGACGCTCTCCCTCCCCCGCGCGCCGGGCCACCATGAGCATGAGCATGACGGCATCGTCCGCCGTGTCCTCCGTCAGGACATCCGGCGTGTTGGTCACGACGAGATTGCGCGCCTTCGCCGCGGCGAGGTCGATGTGATTGAACCCCACGCCGAAGTTCGCGAGGATGCGCGCGGCGAGCGGTTCCGCCGCCAGAACGTCCGACGTAATCCGATCGGTGACCGTGCAGAGCAGCGCGTCGCACGCTCCCAGCGCTCGCTTCAAGCCCGCCGCATCGAGCGGCCGATCTTCGGTGTTGAGCTTCGCGTCCCACTCGCGGACGAGCACATCTTCCACGGCGGGAGGAAGCCGCCGCGTGACCACGACGCGCGGCCTGGCGCTCACTGCGGGACCATCACCCGCCGCGACCGCTTGCGCGCCAGGACCTCCTTCATGGTCGAACCTAGGTCGGCGGGGCTCGGGGCGACGACCAGGCCGGCGGACCGCATGATCTCCGCCTTCTCGGCGGCCGTGTCGCCGAACGCGGAAATGATCGCACCCGCGTGTCCCATGCGACGGCCCTTGGGGGCGGTCAGGCCCGCGACGTACCCGATGACGGGTTTCGACATGTTGTCCTTCACGAACATCGCGGCGTCGGCTTCCTGCGGTCCGCCGATCTCACCGATAATCATGATGGCTTCGGTGTCGGGATCCTTCTCGAACAGCGCCAGGTGATCGACGAACGAGCTGCCGTTGATGGGATCACCGCCGATTCCCACGCTCGTGGTCTGTCCGATCCCGAGCGCGTTCATCTGGGCCGCGGCCTCGTAGCCCAGCGTCCCCGAGCGTGTGACCAGGCCGACCGGCCCCTGCGCGTAGATATGTCCCGGCATGATGCCCATCATCGCCTTGCCCGCGCTGATCACGCCGGCGCCGTTCGGACCAACCATGATCGACCGGCGTTCCTTGGGATAGCGATACAGATAGCGCTTCACCTGCATCATGTCCTGCGCGGGCACGCCGTCGGTGATCGTCACGATCAGGCGAATCCCCGCGTCGGCCGCCTCCATGATCGCGTCGGCGCAATACGGGGCGGGAACGAGAATCAGCGTAGCCGTGGCGCCCGTGGCTTCCACCGCTTCCTTGACCGTGTTGAACACGGGCTTGGCCAGGTGCGTGGATTCGCCCTTCCCGGGGGTGACGCCCCCCACCACGTTGGTGCCGTAGGCGATCATCTCCTTGGCGTGGAACGTGCCCTTGTCACCCGTGAATCCCTGGATGATGACGCGGGTGCGCTCGTCGAGCAGAATGCTCACGCGGCTCTCGCTTTGTCGCGGGCCTGCACGACCCGTTCGGCCGCCTGGGCGAGGGTGTCGGCGGTGATGATCGCAAGCCCGCTGTCGCGCAGCATGCGTTTGCCCTCTTCCACGTTGGTCCCCGCGAGCCGAACCACGAGCGGCACGCGGACGTCGTTTTCGCGCACGGCCTGGATCACGCCCTGCGCCACCCAGTCGCACCGGTTGATGCCGGCGAACACGTTCACGAGAATGGCGCGCACGTTGGCGTCGGACAGGACGAGCCGGAACGCGATCGCCACGCGATCGGGCGAGGCGCCGCCGCCGATGTCGAGAAAGTTGGCCGGCTCCCCGCCGGCATGCTTGATCATGTCCATCGTGGCCATCGCGAGCCCGGCGCCGTTGATGATGCAGCCGATATCACCGTCCAGCCCGACATAGCTCAACCCATGCTCCGCCGCTTCGGCTTCGCGCGGGTCCTCCTGCGCGTAGTCCCGCAGCTCCGCGACATTGGGCCGGCGGAACAGCGCGTTGTCATCGAAGCTCATCTTGACGTCGAGCACGAGCACGTGGCCCGCTTTGGTCACGACGAGCGGGTTGATCTCGACCATGGTGGCGTCGAGATCGCGGAACGCGCGATAGGCGCCGAGAATGGCCGCGACCGCCTGGTTCACCTGCCCCGGCGGAATGCCGATCCCGAACGCGAGCTCGCGTGCCTGGAACGGCTGCATGCCCACGGCGGGCTCGACCACCTCGCGCAGGATCGCCTCGGGCTCGCGCTGCGCGATCTCCTCGATTTCCATCCCGCCGTGCGGATGCGCCACCACCACGATGCGTTCGCGCTTGCGGTCGAGCACGAGCCCCACGTAGGCCTCGCGCTCTACCGGGAGCGCCTGCTCGACCAGCACGCGGTGCACGGGAAGACCATCGGACCCCGTCTGCGCCGTCACGAGGGTCGAGCCGAGCAGGTCTCTCGCGGCCTGGCGCACCTCGACGTCGCTGGTGCACAGCCTGATCCCGCCCGCCTTGCCGCGCGCGCCGGCGTGGATCTGCGCCTTCACGACCCAGCGATCGCCGCCGATCTCGGCTGCGCGGTACACCGCCTGTTCGGCCGAATAGGCCACACCGCCACGCGGCACGGGGAGTCCGAAGCCGGCGAGCAATTCCTTTGCTTGATATTCGTGGATGTCCATGAGGTCAGATTCGAGAAGTGGCGAGCGAAGGAGCGGGGCGCCGCTTCGCCTCGATCGCCGCGGCGATCTGCACGATGTTCTGCGCCATGCGCGCCGAGGCCGCGTCGATCATGCGGCCATCGAGCTGCGCGGCGCCGCGGCCGGCGCGAGCGGCCTCCTCGAGCGCTCGTAGTATGCGCTGCGCGCGCTCGACCTCCGCGGGGGGCGGAGTGAAGATGTCGTTGGCCAGGGGAATTTGGGAGGGATGGATCGCCCATTTCCCCTCGCAGCCCAGCGCGGCGGCGCGCCGCGCGGATGCGCGATAGCCCTCGGGATCCTTGAAATCTCCAAATGGCCCGTCCAGCGGGCGCAGTCCGTAGGCTCGACTGGCCGTGATCATGCGGGACAGGGCCGCGTGCCACTGATCACCGGGGTAGTCGGGATTCAATCCGCCGATGCTCACGGTGCGGGCACGCATGCTCGCGGCGAAATCGGCCACGCCGAAATGCATCGCCTCGAGGCGGCGCGATGACTGCGCGATCGCCTCGACGTTCGCCATTCCGAGCGCGGTCTCGATCAGGACCTCGATCCCGATCCGGTGCGTGATGCCCCGCGCGGCTTCGATCTGGGTGAGCAGCGCGTCCGTGAGATACACGTCCGAGGCCGTGCCCACCTTCGGGACGAGCACCGTGTCGAGCCGCTGGCCCGCCTGCTCGACCACGTCCACGATGTCGCGATAGAAATAGTGGGTGTCGATGCCGTTGACACGCACGGAGATCGTCTTGCCGCGCTCCCGCCAGTCGTACTCGAGCAGCGCGCCGATGACGTTCTTGCGGGACTGCTCCTTGTCGGCGGGCGCGACCGCGTCCTCGAGATCGAGAAAGACGTAGTCAGCATCGCCCTCGAGCGCCTTGGGAAACATCGAGGGTTGTGAGCCAGGCACGGCGAGCTCGCTGCGCTGCAACCGTGGGCTCGCCGGCTCGTGCCGGACCAGACTCATGTGGTGACTGCTGCCGCGTGCGGTTGTTTCTTGCCCGCCCCTCCGTCTGTTGGTTGCGTGTCGGGCGATTGCGCGGCGGCGGTACGGGTCGGCAGCGGTGCCGCGGTCGAGCGCCAGTATTCCTGTGCGGCCGCGACCCCCGATCCGAGGGTCACCGGGATGCCAACGTCCTTCATGGCCATCTCGGCACCCGAGAGCGCGCCCAGCAACATCAGCTCGTTCAGATCGCCCATATGGCCAATCCGGTACAGCTTGCCGGCCATCCGCCCGAGGCCCGCGCCAAGCGCGAGATTGTAACGCCGGAACGCCACGTCGATCACCTGCGCGCCATCGCTGCCTTCCGGCACCATGATCGCGCTCACGGTATTGGAATACCACTTGGGCGCCTTGGCGCAGAGCTTCATGCCCCACGCGCGAATCGCGGCCCGGACGCCGTCGGCAAGCCGCTGGTGCCGGGTGAACACCTTGTCCAGTCCTTCTTCGAACAGCATGTCCAGCGATTCCTGGAGACCGTACAGCATCAGGACCGCGGGGGTATAGGGGAAATAGCCCGTGGCGTTGGAGCGTACCATGTCGCCCAAATCGAAGAAGGCGCGGGTGATCCTCGCCTGGTCGCGGAGCGCGAGCGCCTTCTGGCTGGCGGCAAGGATGCCGAGACCGGCCGGCAACATGAGACCCTTCTGCGATCCCGTCACCGCCAGGTCGACCTTCCACTCGTCCATGCGGAAGTCGATGCTCCCGATCGAACTCACGCCGTCGACGTACAGCAAGGCCGGGTGCTTGACCGAGTCCAACACCCGCCGGACCCCTCCGACGTCGCTCGTCACCCCGGTCGCAGTTTCGTTATGAACGATCAGCACGCCCTTGATCTCGTGCTGCTTGTCTGCCGCGAGCAGCTCCTCGAGGCGATCGAGCGGGGCTCCCTCACCCCACTCGACTTCGAGCACGTCCACACGCACCCCGAGGCGCTTGGCCAGCTCGATCCAGAGGTGGCTGAACTGCCCATATCGGGGCGCGATCACGCGATCGCCGGGAGAAAGGGTGTTGGCTAGCGCGGCTTCCCAGGCGCCGGTGCCGCTGGCCGGGAAGATGAACGCCTGCCCGGCGGAGGTCTTAAAGAGCTTCTTCAGGTCGCGGAACAGGCCGTTGGCAAGCTCGGGGAACGCGGAAGAGCGGTGATCTTCCATCGCGCGGTGCATCGCGCGCAGAATCCGGTCGGGCACATTGGTGGGACCGGGGACGAAAAGGAAATTACGGCCAGCCATGGTTCGGCCTTTCGGTGTGTCGCGCTAAGTTGACGCAGGGTAACGGATTCCGCACCCCCAAGCTCGGGCAGTACGCCCGGGGCATAAGGCAGGAAGCTACCCGGAAGGCGCTTCGCGTCAATCGGTGCCAGGCATCACTGGGGTGGCGAGATTATTGCGTCCTCACACTCCGTGGCGATCGCACTTAAACCCAAGTACCTCAAGCGCTACAACGACATCGCGCGGCTCGTTTTCAGCCGCAGACGTCGCAACCGGCGCAGGTCGTGATGCGCTCGCCCAGGTGCGCCAGCAGCGCGCGTCGCCGGCACCACTGCCGCTCGACGTAGCGCCGCATCGGTCCATCGGAACCGCTCCACTCGAGGTCAGCTCGCTTCCACAGCAGCACGCATTCGGCTGCCTTCCCATCCCGTCCAGCGCGACCGGCTTCCTGGTAGTAGGCCTCGAGCGACCGTGCCGGCCCCCAGTGCGCCACCAGGCGCACGCCGGGCTTGTCGATGCCCATCCCAAACGCGGTCGTCGCGACCACAATGCTCGCGGGGTTCGCGAGAAACTCGAGCAGCGTTTGCCGGCGCGTCTCGAGCGTGAGCCCCGCGTGATACGGAATCGCCTTGAGATTGACCCGGAGCAGCGCGCGCGCGACGAGCTCTGCCAGGCGGCGGGTGGGCGTATAAATGATGACAGAACCGTCGACCCGGGCGATGAGCGCCCGAAGGGCGACGAAGCGTTCGCGGTCATCCCGGATGCGCCGTACGACGAACCGCAGGTTGGGGCGATCGAACGATTCGACCACGACGTGCGCATGGGGAATTCGCAGCACGTTCGTGATTTCCGCGCGCGCGGCGCGGGTTGCGCTGCCGGTGAGCGCGATGGTGAGCGGATCGCCCAGGAGATAGCGGTGGCCGCCGAGCTGGCGGTACGCCGGGCGAAACTCGTTTCCCCATTCGACGATGCAATGGGCTTCGTCGACGGCCAAGAGGCTGGGCTTGAGTTTCCGTGCCCGGAACTCCCGGGCAAGCGAATCGAGCCGCTCCGGCGCGCAGTACAGCAGCTTGATCCCGCCTCCATAGAGCTCCGCCGTCACACGGCTCTGTCCGGCGGCGTCGAGCGTGCTGTTCAGGTACGCCGCGCGGATTCCGCGCCCGGAGAGCGCCGCCACCTGATCCTGCATCAGGGCGATGAGTGGTGAGACCACGAGCGTGAGGCCATCGAGCATCAGCGCCGGCAGCTGGTAACACAGCGACTTCCCCGCCCCGGTGGGCAACACGGCCAGCACATCCCGGCCGGCGAGCAGCGGGCCGAGCACTTTCCCTTGTGACGAGCGCAATGCGCCGTACCCGAAATGCTGCGTCAGGAGTGCACGCGCGGCAACGAGGCCACCAGTCATCCTGCTCCAAAAACAACCAACCCCGCTCTGAAGCGGGGTCGTTTTTCTGCGGGCAACCTCTTATTCGCGCGTCAGCGCCACGCGTTGCGTGCAACGTAGCGACGTATCGACGTGCGACGGTTGTTAGGCCTTATCATCCCAATTGACAGAGTAATTGTTGCCGCACTCGGCGCATTTCACCTCGGCGGGCTTGCCGGAGACGTGACGTCGCTGGTGACATCCGGGACAGACGAGATGGGGCTCGTGCACCACGCTCCAGGCTTTGGGTGGCTCGCGAGTCAGCTCCACGTCCGTGCGGGGCACGCGAATGTGGACGCGATGAACATCGAGCACCACCCACGGCTTCCCCGTGTCTTCCACCACGCGGTACCACGCTCCGCGGCGCAGTCCTTCTTTTTCGCCGCGATCACCGCGACTCCTCGCCCACGTCGCTTCCGCCATGATCATAACGTTGTGCTCTCTCCAGTCCGAGGGCCAGACCGCTATTCAGGAAGCGGCGCGTTATCGCGGATGAGTACGAGAATCGCCGCCTGGGGAACGACGAGGTACGTCTTGCGCTCGAACGTGAGCTCGACCGCGGCCTTCCGGAAAAACAGCGCATAGTCGCCGATTTCCGCCTGCATCGGGAGATAGCGGACTTCGGGCGTGTGAATCTTCCACGGCTCCTCGTCCATGTTCGCGGGCTCCGTCACGGGCGTACCCGGCCCCGTGGCCACGATCCGACCACCCTGCACCTGCCGGCCTTCCACCGCTGTGGCCGGCAAATAGAGGCCGACGTTGGTCCGCTCTTCGCCCTGCTCAGGGGTGATCAGCACACGATCGCCCACGACGATGAGGCGCTTGGGAGTGTCTTCCGGCATGGACGCATGTGTAGCGCTACCAATGAGAACGCGCAAGACATCGTAGTTGCGTGACCTGTGTCACCCGCCGCCCAACCGATCATTCCTATGATGCGGGCTCGCTTACCCCTCCCCGCCCTGAGCAGACGCGGTTCCAGAGCGAGGACCGGCGTAGTCCTCCACGGAGGAGAAACATGTACGCGATGCAACAGGCTCTTCCCGAGCAGTGGCGCTCGACCTTCGAGTTCCTCACGTCCGGATTCAGCTGGATTCTCGATTGGGAGCGGCTCGTGCTCGGCTACACCGTCACCGGCGACACTGCGTGGATCGTGACGCTCAAAGCCGTGTTGCTGCTCCTGCCGGCGTCGCTCCTGATCGCCGGCATGTGGTGCACCATGGCGTCGCTCTACACGCTCCCCTTCCGCTCGGGGCGCGGCACGTTCCTCACGGCGCTGCTCATGTCGTGGTGGGACGCGGGCCGCATGGTCTGGTTCTACTGGGCCGGGCTCGTGCGCTTCGGGGTGGTGATGCTCGGGTGGGTGTGGAACCTGCTGAAGTTCGCGGGCGGGCTCGTTGCCAAGCTCCTCAAGTTCATCTTCACGCGGCCGCTCGCGCTGCTCGACTGGGCCACGCGGCAGTACTTCCAGCCCGGCGTGCCCTGGCTCGCATTCCTGTTCATTCTGCTCTGGTCGGCGCTCGAGGCGACGATCTTCTCGTTCACTCTGCGGCCGACCGTTACCGAAGTGCTCGCCGACTTGACGGGCTCCGAGCTGTCGAGCTGGGGCGTGAGCCTGATCCTGTGGCCGTTCCTGTTCATCCTGATCTCGGGCAGCTTCGCGGCGATTCAGGCGCTCTCTGACGCGGTTGCCGCGAAAAAGACTGGGCAGATCGTCGCGATGGTCATGGTCGAAGGCTTCGTGATGTTCTTCGAGGTGATGTTCCTGTACCGCGAGCTGATCGACGCGATCACGCCCTGGATTGCGCAGCAGACCGGCTTCCAGCTCGGCTTCTTCTCGACGCTGGCACTGGCGTCGTTCGGATGGATCGGCGTGCGCTCGATGACCTGGTTCCTGTTCGGCCGCTTCGGCACGCCGGCATTGCTCGGCATTCTCGCCCGGCAGGACATTGCGGGCGGCCAGACTGCGCACGCGTCGACGACGGCGCTGGCGGCGGATTTCTGGCAGGGCCCGATCAAGGCGCTCAAGGCCGAAATTCCGTGGTTCAAGAACGAGGCGCGGGAAGCGTTCGAGCTGGGTTCGCTCCCCGTGTTGCAGGTGCTCGCGGCGGCGCTGAATTTCGCGGTCGTCGTGATTGTCTCGCGGCCTACGTTCATGCTGCCGTTCAAGAATCTCGACCAGCTGATCGCGAGCACGCCGTTGCCCACCCCGTCCGGCAAGCATGTGGTCCCGGGGGGCGTCGTATGAGCGCCCGACTGTTCGCGCGCGCCGCGCTCACCAGCGCGGCGCTCGCCGTTGGGTTGGCGGGAGGGGCCTGCGCACCTGGCGAAACGCAGGCCAAACCCGCCAACTCGACGCTGATCGTCGGCATCGACGTGAGCGGCTCGTTCAAGAGCCAGTACGATGACGCGATCGAGTTCGCCTCGTACTACATCTATGGCCATCTCCATAGCCTGGGTGGCTTGAAGCAGCCCACCGCGCTGTTCGTCGGCTCCGTGGGCGGCGACAAGCCGGGCGAGCCGAAGGCGTTTCACCCGATCAACGACTTCCAGAACCGCAGCCGGGAGCAGATCGCCTCCGATCTCCGGGCCTGGTTCCCGCCGCGCGACGCGCTGACCGATTTCAACGTGTTCTTCAAGCAGGTGGCGATGCTGGCGCGCGAACGGGGCTTGATCCTCGCGCCGATGAACCTCGTGCTGCTGTCGGACGGGACTCCGGACGTAGCCGGCGGGCCGCATGCCAGCACGCAGAACCTCATCAGCCGGATCGATCTCACGCCACTCGAGTTCCTGTCGCGCAGCGTGACGGTGCGGCTGCTGTACGCCTCACCCACGATCGGCGACGACTGGAAGCGCTTGATTCACCGCAAGCGCGTCCGACTCTGGACCGAAGAGGCGCCCGTCATGGTCGGCTGGCACCGCCAGGTACGCGCCGGCGCCGAGCCGGAACAGCAGGACGAGCTCTGGAAGTGGGTGCAGGATAACGTGGACTTCCGGGTGAGGGCGGGGACGATCTTCTAAAGTGGTTGCCCGTCGCTACGAAGGCGCGACGGGCAACGACTTGTTCAGCAGTACCTCTCGAACGCCCCGACCAGATCGGCCGCGATATCCTGCGCCGGTCTTCCTTCAATGTGCTTCCTCTCCAGCATGTACACGAGTTTCCCGTCCTTGAATAGCCCCATCTGCGGAGAGGACGGGGGATATCCCGTGAAATAGCTGCGAGCCCGGGCCGTAGCCTCAGCGTCCTGGCCCGCGAAGACGGTGAGCAGCCGGGCCGGGCGTTTGGCGGATTGCAGCGCGAGCGTGGCGGCAGGCCGCGCGTTCCGCGCGGCGCATCCGCACACCGAATTCACCACGACCAGCGTGGTGGACCCGGGCTTGGTGAGCGCCGTGTCGACTTGCTCGGGGGTGCGCAGCTCCTCGAACCCGATGCGGGTCAGTTCCTCGCGCATCGGCTGCACGAGGCGGGGGTCGTACATGGGGACATTGAGGTTCGGCATTCGCTACCCTACCTGTTCTTAAAGGGGCATGAGCAAAGGAGTCGCTGTGCGTAGCGACGTGCAACGCATTCTAACCAATCTCTCCCTTACACTAATCTCCCAGGATCGGCGGAGTCCACAGAGCCCAACTGGCTCTCCGTGGGCTCCGCTCAGCAGAACCACGGCTCCGTGAGCCGGGGTGAGCGCGCTGGAATGCGCGGAGCGCCCCTGGCCGCGGCGCGGCGCGTCGGCTCGCCTCGCGCGATGAGCGCAGCCTCCATTATGAGCTCGAACGTATCGCTGGCCGTTGCTTCACGGCGCGCCGCCGCTTCGACGATTCCCGTCACTCGCTGATGCAGTGCGTCCATGCGGGGGTCCGGGTGGGTCCAGCGATACGTGAATCGTTCGGGATCGAGCTCCCCGAGAACCGCGCGGACGCTCGGTCGGGCGAGCAGGCTCGAGCCGAGCGGCACGAGCAGCCGGATCGCATACTGCACCGGGTCCACATCGTGGACGAGCCCGCGGGCGTCGACGAACTCGAGCATGTCGCGATAATCGTCGAGCGTCGTCCATGGCGTGAACGCCACGAACGAGGGGCGGAGCGTGATACCCGCCTCCCGCGTGATCGCGAGCGCGGTATCGACGTCGGCTCTGGTGTGCCCCTTCTCGAGCGTGCGTAGCACGACATCGCTCGTCGATTCGACGGCCGAGACGACGAACGCGCACCCGAGCGCCGCCAGCTCGGGAAACAGCTCGCGGTGCTCGAGGATGTGCTCGACCTTGGTGGTGCAGTCGAAGCTCACCTCGGGGAATTCGGCGTGCACGGCTCGCGCGAGCTTCACGGCGTGGGTAGGGCCGTTCAGGAAATCGGGATCGCCGAACGTGATGTGCCGCGCACCGCCCGCGATCAACTGGCGGATGTCCGCCAGCACGATCGCCCGCGGTACGGCAAAGAACCGCCCACCGTACACGGGGGGAATCGGGCAATGCAGGCAAAGATGCAGGCAACCACGGCTCGCCTCGACATATCCGGCGGGAACCGTCGTCCCGTCGCGTGCGAAATGCACGTACCGGTGCAGATCGGGCAATCCCCGCCGAGCGGGCACGGGAAACGTCAGCCGCTCGAGCGGGGTCCGGGCGGCATCGCCGCTTGCTCCCGACTCGACCTCGCCGATCAGCTGCACGAGACGCTCTTCCATCTCACCGCCGATGACCGCGTCCGCGAGATCGGACAGCAACACCTCGGCGTTGAGCGAGGCGTAAAGACCGTAGAAGCACACGAAACAATCCGGATTGATCGCGCGCACCCGGCGCGCGAATGCCACGCCGATGCGCAAGGCGGTGTGCATGGGAACCGCGATCGCGACGCAACCGGCCGCCGCGATCGTCGCTTCATCGACGGGTTCAACGGCCAGATCGCGAACGGCGGGTGAGTAGCCCGCGCGTTCGAGAAACGCGCGCGGCCACGCCAGTCCCAGGGGCTGGTGACCCAGCTCGTAGCACGACACGAGCAGGATCCGACCGGGACCGCGCAGATTCATTGCGCGCGCACGCGGCGTTCGACGAGCCGCAACACGACTGCCGCCGCGAGCAGCAGGACCGCCATCCACACGAGCCACTGGCGCTCGAGCAGCATGCCGGCCAATCCCGTCGGGAGAGCGAACCCCAGGAGCCACGCCTTGTGAACGAAGAACCGGCTCATCTACTGCTTCAGGAAAGCGGCGATTGCCGAGCGGAAATCCGGAGTGGTGCGGCTCACCGCGTTGACGTCGGCACCGAGCTTGAGCCCTTCCTCAAACGACAGGTCGTCGAGCTCATAGAACTGGTGCTTGGTGAGCGCCAGGGCGGAGGCGCTCGTGTGTGTGAGCGCGGTGCAAAGCGCGCGGGCCTGGTCGTCCAGCACCCCGTCGTCGAACACGCGCGACACGAGGCCATACGCGGCCGCTTCGCTCGCGGAAATGACGCGGCCCGTGGCGGCGAGATCGAACGCGATCTTCTCACCGACCGCGCGTCGTAACAGGGTGAGGACGAGCGCCGGCACGAACCCGCGTTGCACCTCCGGGTAGCCGAACTGGGCCGACCGCTGGGCGATCACGAGATCGGCGGCCGTGGCGAGCCCACAGCCCCCCGCGAGCGCCCGGCCCTGCACGACAGCGACGACCGGTTTCGGAATGCGGCGCATGCGGAGGAACACCTCGGCGAACTCGAGCGCCGCCTCACGGTTCTCCGCCACCGCGCGATCGGCCGAGGCGAGCAGCTCCTCCAGGTCCATGCCGGCGCAGAAATCCTTCCCTGCCCCACGCACCACCACAACGCGCACCCGTGGATCGAGATCCGCCTGCTCGAGTGCTTCCAGCAACTGCTCGATCATGAGACGGTCGATCGCGTTGCGCTTGTGCGGTCGATTGAGGGTGAGGGTGCACACGCCCTGGTCGTGTGCGCACAGCAGGCGTGTCATGTCAGCCATTGGGCACATCGATTTCCATGCGCAGCAACGCGGTTGAAAATACCTTACCCTGGGCATCTGTCTTGAGCGAGATCGTCCCCCCGCCGTCGAGCGCGCCGTGCAGCAGGAAATTCAGCGCGTGCAGGTTGGGCAGCTCGTAGCGCTCCACCGGGCCGGTAATGATCGCGGCAAAATGCTCGGCCACGCGCGCCGCGGTCACCTGCTCCACCAGCACCGGATACTGCGCGGGATCGCGCGCGATCAGACCGACGTTCGCGGTGTCTCCCTTGTCGCCCGACCGCGCATGCGCGATGTCCGCGAGCCGAACTCTCATACGTCGAGCGTCTCGATGCAGGGCGTCGCCACGCGTTTGTCGATCAACGCCGGCCAGTATGCGACGATCTCTTCCACTTTCGGGCGGCCGCCCGCAAAGCCCGTAACACTGGGTGGCCCATTCAGAACGAGGGGAGCGATCTCGCGCGTAAACCGCTCCACCGAAGCGCGTTCCCGCGCGCGCACGCCAATGCGCAGCTGCACTTCGGGAAGCGTACTCACGTCGAGCCCGCGGAGCGCGAGGCGGCCGTGCGTCGAGTCAGCCCCGACAAACTCCGTGTGCAGCGCCTCGAAGCGGAGCCCGAGCCGGGCGAGCCGTTCGCGCAGCACCCGATCGGCGGCCTCGGCCTTCTGATACGCGTCGGGCCACGCGTACACCAGCGTGCCCACCGCCTTGTAGCCGTAGAAATACGCGACCGAAACCTTGAGCTTGTCGGTTGCGGGTCGTCCCCTGATTCCGGAGCATCGCACGCGGTCCGGGCCCGCTTGCTCGAGGCGGATCGTGGTGAAGTCCGCCACGCAATCGGGCGTAATGTAGGCGCGCGGATCGCCCAGCTCGTACACCAGCTGCTCGGTCACGCTTGCGACGGTGATGCGCCCACCGGTGCCGGGGTGCTTCGTGACCGCGAACGTGCCGTCGGGCGAGGCTTCGACGATCGGGTAGCCCACGTTGGCGAGGTCGGGGATCGACTGCCAATCGATCAAGCAGTTGCCGCCCGAGCATTGCGCCCCGCATTCGATGACGTGTCCGGCCACCGTGCCGGCCGCGAGAACGTCCCAGGCGTCGGGCCGCCATCCAAACGCGTGGATCAGCGGAGCCAGCGTGAGCCCGGTGTCGGTCACGCGGCCGGTGATCACCACGTTCGCGTCGCGATGCAGCGCCTCGACGAGCGGTGCCGCTCCGAAGTAGGCATTGGCCGACACGACACGATCGCGGATATCGCTCAACGGCCGCCCGGTGTCGAGATTGGCAAGCGCGTGTCCCTGCTCGGTGAGCTGGTCCAGACGCTCGAGCAGGTCGTCCCCCGACACGATGCCGATGCGCACTTTGCCGCTCAGTCCCAGCCGGCGCGCGGCATCCGCCACGGCATGGGCGCAGGCGCGCGGGTTCACCCCCCCCGCGTTCGCGGTGATCCGCACACCGCGTTCGATCGCGAGCGGCAGAATGCGCTCCATCGATTCCACGAAATCGTGGGCGTAGCCGAGATTGGGGTCGCGCGACTTCTGCTTCTGCAGAATCGACATCGTGACTTCGGCGAGGTAATCCATCATGAGAAAATCGATGGGACCCCCTTCCACCTGGCGCGCCGGCGCCTCGAGCCAGTCACCCCAGAACCCCTGACCCGACGCAATGCGCACCACGCCCCCGGCCATCAGGGAGCCGCGCCCACGGCGACGTGCAGCACCGCGGTCTCCGTACCGGAATTGCCCGTCGGCGCCGGGCGCACGCGAGCTTCGATGTACGGCACGAATCCGGGCGGGACGACCAATGCCTCGTCCGGTTCTGGCTTCACGAGCGGTACGTCCACGCGCTCTCCGGCGACCAGGGACAGGGGGCGAACCGAGCCAAGCGCACGGGGCTCGGGCAGCATGAACGTAATCTGCACACGCGTCTGCCAACTCCGCGCGGCGTCGGATCGGGCGAAGGCAGGATACAGCTCGAGCAACAGCGCGTGACCAACCACAGATGGGGGAATGGTGATCGACTGCGTGCCCTGCGCGTTGTGCAGCGCAAAAGCCGCAATGCGATTGGCGCCGGAATCCAGGGTCGAAACGGCAAAGCCGGTCAATTCGCGCCAGGTGCTGTCCCGGACCTCAGTGCGAACCGTGGCCATCGTGGCCCAGACGGGAGCGCGGACCACGAGCGTCTCGGGAGCCGCGCCCGACCCATTCACGACGACATTCTTCGCCACCCCGACAAGAGATTGATCGAGGCTGCCGGTGATCGAATTCGCTCCGGTGTTGGCCGCCTCGACTTCGCTCCCTCGGCTATCCATTCGAAACCGTGACGCTTCGGCGCGTACGCTCACGGTGATGCCGGCGAGCGGCGGCGCGGCAACGTCCAGCTCGTACACGCCCTGTTTGGCCTCGTCGCTCGGCACCACGTAGCGCGCTCCGGGGCCGTGCTCCTGCATCGCCTCCCCGGACACGGGTCGCCCGCCCGGCTCGTATAGCCGCATGGCGACCTGCCGGGCGAGGGTATCGGCGCCGCCACCGGTAATGGTGACCTGTGCCGCGAACGTAACGCCTCGTCCTGGCACACGAAGGAAATAGCGCTGCACCCTTCCGGCCGGAATTGCTCGACTTGGATCGACGAGCGGCTCCCCTGCGGCAAGATCGTAGGGGACCACAATCGTGCTGACGATCGTGAACAATGGGCCCGCCGCGCTGTCCGATGGCGTGCGTCCGACCAGCGAGCCCGTGTACACGCCGGGCGACAGGTTCGGGGGGAGGGCGATATGCACGGGAATGGCGGTTTCGACCGGGCTCGCACTCAGGTATGCGGGGCCCGAGAGCCACGGCACGGTCGAACGCAGCACGAACTCTGCGGCGCGCCGTCCGGCCAGATGGCGGACTCGAAACAGTAGCACACTGTCCGTGCTGGGAGACGCATAGTCCAGGGCCGCCGTGTTGCCATCGCTTGCCCGCACGGCATAGTCGGACCCCTGATGACCCGCGGCCAGCCAGCGGTACGCCGCCTCGAGTCGAGGAACGCCTGCGCCACGATCGAGAAACGAAGTGCCCGGAAGGGCTGTGGCCGAGGCGCGCAATGCCGCGACGATTTCGATGGCGCTCACGCGGCGGTCCTCGGCCGCTAGCGCCGACAGCAGACATGCGGCCATTCCCGCCGCGTAGGGCGCGCCGACGCTTGTGCCGCGCTCGAGCTCGAGGCCGGCAGCGAACGCGGGAACGGTCGAGAACGCGAGCCCGGGAACGATGAGATCGGGTTTGGCGGTCAAGCCGCCGCGCGCGCTCCACCAGCCCATCACGTCGCCGGCGGATGTGCTCGGTCCCGAGTCATTGGGCGGTTTCGCAAATGCGAGCGGCAGCGACGAACCCACCGCGAGCGCCAGGTCCGCCGCCGCGGGCGAGCCGATGGTCGCGAGGCCGGGACCTTCGTTCCCGGCGGCCACCGTGAGGACCACGTCCGGGTGCGCGATGAGAAACGCGTCCACCAGCGAATCGATGGCGGAGCTTCCCGGGATCGGCATGCGAACGGCAAAGCTCAAGCTCAACACGAGGGGCAGGCCGCGATCCGCGGCGAACTTCGCGGCGTAGTTCAATGCCTCGACGATGCTGCCCGTTGCCGACACACCGCCCCGCTGGTTGTCGGTCACCTTCAAACCAATCACCTGCGCACCGGGCGCCACGCCGTCGAACCCCGTGAGGTGAAACAGCTCGTGCCCTGCCGCGACACCCGCGACGTGCGTGCCATGCCCGGCGTCATCGAACACGAGATCGAGCGCGGGCACGCCGCCCTGGTCCGTGAAATTCGCCGCGACGACGATACGTTTTGCTCCCACCGCCACCGTTTCCCCCCCATCACGATAATCGTGCAGTGGTTTGTCGTCCTCGAACGAGCCGTTCAGGTTGGCGTCGAGGAAGACGACCCAACCATCGCTCGCCCGTACCACGACGCCTGGAACGTGCTCGTCTCCAATGCGCAGCTCACCGCCATACCACTTTCCGTTCGCGGCCAGCCGCGCGATTCGCCCGGCGCCCGCTTCCGTGCATCCGGCAACGGTGAGGCTGCCGCCCACGGGAGCGGGGAGGATCGCGAGCGGCACCTTTCCTTGTCCTGAGAAATCGCGCAGATCGATGACCTTGGGAGTTCCGGCGCTGGTGCGCTCGAGGCCCGGAGCGGAGGGGTCGATGCCCGAATCGAGCACGCCAATCAACACGCCGCGGCCATCGTAGGTGGGGTAGCGGGCTCGGAACGCACTCACCCCGGCGCTCGCGAGCGGCATGTAGCCGGCATCGCGCGCAAACCGTGGTGGAAGGACCGGCAGCCCCGTTCGTTCCGGGGCGACGCTGTCCGTGAAGATGTGCGCGCCAAGATTCGTGCCTGCGCTGGGACTCGGGCGGCGCACGGGAGCGGCCGGCGCGGGCGCTCGCTCCGGCGCCGTTCCGCCTCCACGACATGCCACGCTTACCAGCAGACAGAAGGCCCACGAAGTCCGGCGCGTCATAACTCCGGCGGAAGCACGAACGCACCGAGATGCGGCCCGCGAAATGACGCGGTGATGTCGAGCAGGAAGCCGAGCACGTCGCGCGTGTTCTCGGGAGCCACGATCGCATCCACGAAGCCGCGCGCCCCCGCGAATTTCGCATCGAGCTCCCGCTCGTAGTCCGCGCGCATGGCTGCGACACGGTCGCGAACATCGGGGTCTCCGGCTTCCGCCCCGAATACCGCCTGCACGGCCGATTCTCCTTCCATCACGCCCATGCGCCCCGTGGGCCACGAGACGATGAAATCGGGATCGAATCCCTGCCCGGCCATGGCGTAGTAGCCGGCACCCGAAGCGTGATTCAAGGTCAGCACGATCTTGGGGACACTGGCCGTCGCCATCGCTTCCACAAACCCCGCGCCCGCGCGGATGATGCCCGAATGCTCGGCCTCGAGGCCCACCATGAATCCGGACACGTCCTGCACGAACAGCAGCGGGATCCGTTCCCGATTTGCGGTCTCGATGAAGTACGCCGTCTTCTCCGCGCTTTCCGTGTAGATGATGCCCCCGATGCGCGGCGGCTCGTTCTTTGTCCCCTTGATGAAGCCGCGATGATTCGCGATCACGGCGACGCTGTGCCCGTGGATGGCGCCATGCCCGCAGATGATTTCCGGGCCTACGTCGGCTTGAAACGCCGCGAACGTCCCGGCATCGAGCAGCGCATCGAGCACGGCGCGCATGTCATAACTCATGCGGTGATCGGCGGGCAGGAGATCGTACAGCGTATCGGCGCTGGATCGTGTCCGACGCTCCGCACTGAGCGAATGGCTCTCGCGCGGCAGTCTGCCGAGATATGCCCGGATCTGTTCCAGACACTCGGCGTCGTTCGCTGCCCGATAGTGGGCCACGGCGCTCACCGCCGTGTGGGTGCGCGCACCGCCGAGCGCCTCGGCATCGACACTCTGTCCCGTGGCGCCCTTCACGAGGTTCGGTCCGCCGAGCCCCATGAATGATGTCCCTTCGACCATGAAGATCACGTCGGACAGGGCCGGGAGATACGCGCCACCCGCGATGCACGGACCCATCACGGCGGCGATTTGCGGAACGTGGAGAAACCGGCGCATGATGGAGTTGTAGTAGAAGATTCGTGCCGCGCCGTACTGGCCTGGAAAAACCCCGCCTTGATATGGCAGATTCACGCCCGCCGAATCCACGAGATAGACGATCGGAATCCGCTGGCGCATCGCGATCTCCTGCGCGCGCAGCATTTTCTTGATGGTCTCAGGCCACCACGATCCCGCTTTCACCGTGGCGTCGTTCGCCACGACGACAACCGGTCGTCCGTTGACCACGCCCACGCCCGTGACCACGCCGGCCGCGGGCGCCTGGCCGTCGTACTGATCGTACGCGACGAGCAGCCCCACTTCGAACCACTGCCCTCCCCCGTCCTGGTCGAGTAGACGCGCGATGCGTTCGCGCGCGGTGAGCTTTCCCTGCTCGTGCTGGCGGCGGATGCGGTCGGGGCCGCCCCCCTGCTCCAGCCGCTGCTCGAGATCGCGGTATTGCGCGGTGAGGGTTCTGAGGCGGTTCAAGAATGCGTTGGGCGACGACTACGTCGAGACATGCTCACGCGCCCAATCCTGGATGTATTTGACGAGATCGCCTGTGGGAGTCCCCGGACCGAACAACTTGCCGATGCCCTGATGCGCGAGCGTCTCGACATCCTCGGGCGGAATGATCCCGCCCCCGGTGAGCAGCACCTCCCGCCTGCCACCCGTGTCGAGCAGCTGGCGGATTCGCGGAAACAGCGTCATGTGCGCGCCGGAGAGAATCGACAGGCCCACCACATCGACGTCTTCCTGGATCGCCGCCTGCACGACCTGCTCCGGCGTCTGGTGGAGGCCGGTGTAAATCACCTCCATCCCGGCATCGCGCAGCGCGGCCGCGACCACCTTGGCGCCGCGATCGTGACCGTCGAGCCCCGGTTTGGCGACGAGCACGCGAACCGGCCGCTTTCCCGAGGGGGGCGTGCGCTTCACGCTCGCTCCCTCGGTGCGTTCACCGGCGGGGGTGGGCGTCAAATCCGGAACCGGAGCAGTGCGGCCAGTCCGTCCACGGCGCGACGGGCGCGCTCGTCGTAGAGCACGTCCACCTGGGCTCCCTGCGCGAACCCATCCTCGATGGCATCGTCGAGGCCGGGATCGTCGCCTCGGCCGTCCACGAGCAGGGTGCGGACCTGGCCGCGCTCCAGCGCTTCGAGCGTGGCGGATACGCCGTTGATCGCCCATCCGGTGCCGAGGCCCTGCGTGACCGCTTCGGCATGCGCTCGCTCCCACGCCCGCTCCCGCTCCTCTCGGAGCAACAGGGATGCATCGCGAATCTTTGCCGGGGACAGTCCCTTGGGGCTCATCTTCACCGCGCCGAGCACGAGGTCATGCAGGTACGTGTGCAGGTGGGGCAACAAGCCCGCCGCGTCCACGCCCACGCCGGCTACCACGAGGCCGGCGATGGGGTGCTCGGTTTGATGACGGAAGACGCGGTCCGCGACGGCGGCATACAGCCGATGCTTCTCCTCGCGAATACGCTGGTGGTAGTGGTACTCGCCGATCGCGCCGGACGGGTGGCCGCCCCGCCGCATCGTCTGCTTGGGGCCGTGAAATCTGGCGGCCCGGCTGGCGGGTAGCGACAGTCCGGGCAGCTCGGTGACGCCGTAGGCCGTGACCTGGAAGAATCGGGCTCCGGTGCGGTCGGCGGCAACCGCGAGAATCGTGCCGAACTCCTCTTCCAGCGCCACCAGCTCGCGCACCAGGGGCACGGGACGAATGGCGAGCCGCGAGCGGTGCACGTGCGGCAGCGGAATCACTTCGAACAGCCCGAGCGGGCTCGAGGCGAAGATCGCCACGCCACGCGCACCGCGCGTGAGCGCGGGGTCGTCGATCGCGTGCTGCACGCGCTCCAAGTCGCGCGCGACCGTCTCGCGCGTGCCGTGGTCGAGCCGCTGGATGTCGAGCGCGGCGAGCGCATCGCGCGCGCGGTTTTTCATCTTGATGAGATACTTGCCCCGGGTGCGGTCGCGCGGCTCGAGCTTCAGGTAACACGTGACGACCAGGTGCGGGCCAGGGCGAATCTGCGCCAACCGCTGCACCGCATCGTGCACCGCTGCTTCGGACGTTACGCCGGCGGGTGCGGTCATGGGCTAGAAGAACACCGGCTCGCGATAGGCCCCGTATACGGCCTCGAGCGCGTGCCGGATTTCAAATAGCGTACAGTACGCTCGGGCGCAGTCGAGCATCGGACCGATGACGTTCTCCTCGCGCAACGCGGCTTGCTTCAGCGTGTCGAGGCGCGCCGCCACGAGGGTGTTGTCGCGGCGCTGGCGCAGGCGCGCCAGACGGCGCTGCTGCTCCTGCTCGGTGTCGTTCGAGATCTTGAGAATCTCGACTGGGTGATCGCCCTGGCTCACGAACTCGTTCACCCCGACGATCACCTTCGTGCCGGCCTCGAGCTCCTGCTGGAATGCCTCGGCCGAACGCGCGATCTGCCGTTGAAACCAGCCGTTCTCGATCCCCCGCACGACCCCGCCAATGGACTGGATCTCCGCGAACAGCGCTTCGGCTTCGCGCTCGAGCTGATCGGTCAGGCTTTCGACGTAGTACGACCCGCCCAGCGGGTCGATCACCTCGGGCACGCCGGTCTCGTGCGCGATGATCTGCTGCGTCCGCAGCGCCAGCTGCACCGCCTGTTCGGTCGGCAGGGCCAGCGTTTCGTCGAGCGAATTGGTGTGGAGCGACTGCGTGCCGCCGAGCACCGCGGCGAGCGCCTGATAGGCGACGCGCACGATGTTGTTCTGCGGCTGTTGGGCCGTGAGCGTCACGCCCGCGGTCTGACTATGGAACCGCATCTTCCATGAGCGCGGATCACGCGCGCCGTAGCGCTCGCGCATGTGCCGCGCCCAGATGCGCCGCGCGGCGCGAAGCTTCGCGATTTCCTCGAAGAAATCGTTGTGAATGTCCCAGAAAAACGACAGCCGGGGCGCGAATGCGTCGACGTCGAGGCCGCGCGCGATCCCCCGCTCCACGTACGTGAACCCGTTGGCCAACGTGAACGCCAGCTCCTGAGCCGCCGTCGAGCCCGCTTCGCGGATGTGATAGCCCGAGATCGAAATCGTATTCCACAGCGGCGTGTGCTCGGCACACCACTCGAACATGTCGACGATGATCTTGAGCGCCGGCTCGACCGGATAGACCCAGGCATGCTGCGCCATGTACTCCTTCAACATGTCGTTCTGCACGGTGCCCTGGAGCCTCGCGATCGGAACGCCCTGCCGCTCCGCGGCGGCCACGTAAAAGCAGAACAGCATCGCCGCGGGGCCGTTGATGGTCATCGACGTGGACACCCGGTCGAGCGGGATCTCGTGAAACAGATCCTCCATATCGGCGAGCGAGGCGATGGCGACGCCGCACTTGCCCACCTCCCCCTCGGCGCGGGGGTGATCCGAGTCGTAGCCCATCAGCGTGGGGAAGTCGAAGGCGACCGAGAGCCCGGTCTGTCCGTGGGCGAGCAGGAATTTGTAGCGACGGTTCGTGTCGGTGGCCGTGCCGAACCCGGCGAACTGTCGCATGGTCCAGAGCCGGCCACGGTACATCGTGGGATGAATCCCGCGCGTGAACGGAAACTCGCCGGGCCGGCCGAGCTGGCGCTCGGCGTCGAATCCCGCGAGGTCTCGGTCGGTGTACAGCGCCTTGCGGTCGGTCCCGCTCACTCCAGGGCTCCGCTTTTCACCTGTTCGATCACCGCCTGCGCGAGCTCGTACGGGCTCTGGCGCCCGTCGAGCACATCGTCGAGCCGCTCGGCAAGGACTTCATCCACCCGCGCGGCTTCCCACACCCAGCGCTTCAAGGTCCGCGTGATCACGGCCCGCGTCAGCATCTCTACACGCTGCCTGCGCCGCGCTTGGAGCACGCCGCTGTGTTCGAGATACGTACGATGCCGCTCGAGGGCAGCGGTCAGCTCGCCAATGCCGTCGCCCGTCGTGGCGACGGTCTTCACGACCGGTGGCTCCCACGCACCCGAACGGCTTCCCCGGCGCATGCTCACCATGATCTCGATTTCATGCCCCAGCTTGTCTGCCCCCGGACGGTCGCTCTTGTTGAGCACGTAGATATCGGCGATTTCCATCACGCCCGCTTTCAGCGTCTGCACCGCATCCCCCGATTCGGGCACGAGCACGAGCACCGTGGTGTCGGCCGCTCCCGCCACATCGAGCTCCGTCTGCCCCACCCCAACCGTTTCGATCAGCACCTGCCCGAACCCGAACGCCTCGAGCAGCCGCGCGACTTCTTCGGTGGTCACCGCCAGACCGCCGTGCGCTCCCCGAGTCGCCATCGAGCGGATGAACACGCCCGAGTCGACTTCCGGCGACTCCATCCGAATGCGATCGCCCAAGAGCGCGCCACCCGTAAACGGGCTGGTCGGGTCGACGGCGATTACCCCCACCGACTCACCACGCTCGCGAAAGTGGCGGATCAGCCGCTCGGTGAGCGTGCTCTTTCCCGCCCCCGGGGGCCCGGTCAAACCGGTTCGGCGTGCCGGCGTCTCGATGCGACCGGGAGCGGCGAGGACACGCGCAAGCAACTGCTCGAAGCCAGCGCGCTGATTTTCGACCAAACTGATGGCGCGGGCGAGCGCCGCGGGGTCGCGCCGCTCAAAGCCTTCGAGAATGGCCGCGATTTCTCTCAAGATAGCGCCTCGGCTCCGAACGCCGCTCCCCGCTCCCCACCCCCTGCGCCGCGATCGAGCGTGATGGTCCGACTCGGCCCCGCGCGTACCAGGATGCGATCGACGCGAGTCGACGTCGCGGCGAGAACGTCGAACTCGAGACCTCGGAGCAAGAATCGTTCGCCAATCCGGGGGATGCGGCCCAGGGCCGACACCAGGAGGCCGCCCACCGTCTGAATGCCTCGGGCGCCAATCGGAAGGCCGAACGCCTCCGTCAGCCGCGAAGCCGGAGCATTGCCCTCGAGCTCGACGACGGCTGCTACCCCCCGGGCGTCGCCGGGAGGCGGCGCGCCGCCCGGAGTCACGTCGCTCGCTCCCTCATCACCGAAGATCTCGCGCACCAGATCTCTCAGCAGGTCTTCGAGCGTCACCACACCAGCGGTTCCTCCGAATTCGTCGAGCACGACCGCCATGTGGCCATGACCGCGCTGCATTTCGCGCATCAGGTCCGCCGAACGCGTCGTCCCGGGCACGGCCAGGAGCGGCTGGATCGGCACTGGATCTTCGGGTTCGAGGCGCAGGACGTCAAACGCGTGGGCGACGCCAATGACCTCGTCCAATGATTCCCGATATACGGGGTAGCGGCTGTACCCGGCTTGTGCATAGACGTGCGCCGCCTCGGCGGCGGGCATGCCTTCGGGAAGCGCGACGACTGCCGTCCGCGGCGTCATCAGCTCACGCACGGGACGGTCGGCAAAGGTGAGTACCGCCCCAACCACGGCGATCTCATCGGCGGCCGCGAGTGCTTCCGTGTCCGCGCCCGCGATCACTGCCGCGAGTGTGGTACGCGCGGACGGATCGCGCCGTGGGATGAACGGCGCGAGGGGCCGCGCCGCGCGCTCGAGCCAGGGAACCGCCCGCGCGACGATCGATTCGGCCCAGCGCCGACCCACGACGCGGGGCAACAGATAGGCCGCGCTCACGAACACCGGCACGCCCACCGCGAGCATGAAAATGCCGAGAAACGTGGGCGTGGTCTGGGCGAGCAACGCGGGGACCGCGGCGGCCGCGCATACCACGCCCAGTGTCGTGAGCGCATTCGCGGTCGCCAGGACGCGGCCCGGGTTCTCGAGCAGGCGCGCGGCACCCATGCCGCGCAGCCGGTACGACACCCAGCGCGTGAGCTCGAACTGGCTCACCGACGCGGCCGCCGCGCCGACGCTCGCGGCGGTACCCGCGAGCCCGAGTCCGAGCAGCAGCGCGATCCACGAGGTCATCATGGCTGCTTCTCGAAGTACACGCGCGTGACCCGGCGCCGGTCGACGCGCTCGACCACCACACGGAAGCCGTCGAGCGTCAGCTCTTCGCCGGGTCGCGGCACGCGGCCCAGGGCGGAGTAGATCAGGCCGCCGACCGTCGACACGTCGGGATGCTCGAACGGGCGGCCCAGCGCGGCGGAGAGATCGTCGAGCGTGACGCGGCCATCGACCCAGTAGCGATCGCCGTCCGCTTTGATGGCCGGCGCGACTTCCACGTCGCGCTCGTCGCGGATCTCGCCCACCACTTCCTCGAGGATATCCTCGAGCGTGATCAGCCCTGATGTTCCGCCGAATTCATCGACCACGATCGCGAGGTGCGCCGGGCCGCGCTGAAAATCGCGCAGCTGATTGTCGAGGGTCTTGGATTCGGGGACGTAGGACGCGGGGCGGACGCACGATTGCCACGTGCCGCTCGAAGCACCCAATCCCATCGAGAGGGTCACGAGATCCTTGGCGAACACGATGCCGATGAGATTGTCGGGCGTGCCATCGTACACCGGAAGCCGCGAGTGCGCGCTCTCCTTGAACCGCTCCACGACCTCCGCGAGCGGCGCCGTGTGATCGACGGCGATCATGTCGAGCCGCGGCGTCATGACTTCCGCCACGGTCGTGTCGGCCAGCGTGAACACGCCGAGCAGAATGTCGCGCTGTGTCGTCCCGAGATCGGCATCCACCGGCGCGCGCCGCGTGATCAGGGTGTGCAGCGCGCGATCGACCCAGGCCAGCAGCCAGAAGAGCGGCTGAAACGGCGCGAGCGTACGGCGGGCGACCGGCAGCGCGGCCTGCGCCACTTCGGGAGCAAGGCGCGCGATGCTCCGGGGCAGCGCATCGCCTACGATGAACAGCAACCCGGCCGCAAGCGCGAGGTCGAGCACCGCCTGGTTCCAGGCTCGATGCCACCAGTCGAGCACGTCGGCAGCCGCCACTGCGCCCAGGACGAGCAACGCCAGACGGCCGACGTGCAGGGCGCGGTGGAGCGGAACCCGCGCCCCGATCGTGGCGGGCGGCGCATCGCCCAGGGTATGCAGCGCTTCTCCGACCGCCGCTTCTTCGCCCAGGGCGAGGAGACCCGCCCACAGCGCAGCGGCGAACGTGAACAGCGCGCCGGCAAACGTGAGAGCGCTGGCGCCCATCATGAATCGCTCGTGCGCAACAGGCGCTTCACGTAGCGCTCCTGACGCCGCCACATCGCCGAACGCGTGCGGTGGTCGCCCTCAGGATGATCGTATCCCAGCACGTGCAGGGTGCCGTGAACGGCGAGTCGCACCAGCTCCTCCTCCACCCTTCCCGCTTCCCCCTTCCCGCTTCCCCCGTTCCTCCGAACCCAGTCCCGGGCGGCGGCTCTGCTGAGGTATACGTCGCCGAGGATGGTTCCGTCGGGCTGCGGCAGCGCAAACGCCAGCACATCGGTAATCCCGCGCCGCCCGGTGGCCCGCCGATTCAACCCGCGCATGGCGGCGGGAGCGAGCAGCGTGAGCTCGATGCGCGTGCGCCGGGCGCGCGCCTTCTCCCATGCGAGGACTAAGGCGGCAGCGCGAGCCAGCCGCCGCTCAACCTTTCGCGGCCGGCTGCCAGGTCGCCGAGATCCCGCCACTCGTCTCCGGGTAATCGATCCGGCTGTGATGCATCGCCGAAATACTCCGCACGAACTCGGCCTTCACGAGGTTGATCTGCTGGAGTGTGATCGGCGCGTCGTCGAGCTGCCCCTGACTGATCTTGGTGCGCACGATGTGCTCGATGGCCTCCTCGATCTTTCGCGGCGTCAGGTCTTCGAGCACGCGCAGCGAGGCCTCGACCGAGTCCGCGAGCATGGTGATGGCCGTCTCGATCGAGCGCGGTTTGGGCCCCGGATAGGTGTAGTCGACCGGGCGCGCCGGTGCGATCCCGCTCTTCTTGGCGCGATCGAGGAAGTACGTGATCTCCGTCGTGCCGTGATGCTCGGGAATGAACGCCGCCACCACGGCCGGCAGGCGCGCCGCCTCCGCGAGCGCGAGTCCGTCCGTCACGTGCGCCTTGATGATCTCTGCCGACTTGTGCGGGTCCAGCCGGTCATGCGGGTTGCCGCGCGTCTGATTTTCGACGAAGTACAGCGGATTGTTGATCTTGCCGATATCGTGGTAGTAGCACCCCACGCGGCCCAGCAGCCCGTTCGCCCCCACCTGATTGCACGCCGCTTCGACCAGATTGGCCATCGCGATGCTGTGCTGGAACGTGCCCGGAGCCTCGACCGACAGCCGGCGTAACAGCGGCCGGCTGGGATCGAGCAGCTCGAGCAGCGACAGATCCGTCGTAATGCCCGTGAGCGATTCGACCACGGGAAGCAGCAGCAGCGCGAGTCCCGCGGAGACGAGGCCGTTCACGCTGCCCCACACCGCCCGCAGCACGATCTCGCTCACGCTCCACTCACCTGCCAGTCCGACCGCCACGGCGCCCACGAGATATCCTGCTCCCACCATGAGGCCCACCACGGCCAGGTGACTGCGCCGCCGCAGCACGCGAATCGACAGCGCCGCACACACACCCCCGACGACGCAGAAAAACAGCGCCGGCGAATCGTGAAACACCGGTTGCGTGCCGATCACGATCGCCAGGATCATGGCGGCGATCATCGATACTCGGCCGTTGAACAACACGCTCAGCATCATCGCGGTGAACGGCAGGGGAATCAGCACGGGATGCTCGGGCACCCAGTGCGCGATGGCACCGCCGCCGCCGATCGCGGCGGCGAATAGCGCCGCAACCACCGCGACCTGTCGCTGCTCGCGGTACGTCTCGCGACGGTAGAACAGCAGCAGCACCCAGAAGATTCCGAGCACGAGCCCGTCTTGCAGGATCGCGCCCAGCGCGCCGAGCACCGAGTGGCTCGTGGCCGCCCCGCGCCGCAGCAGCTCCTGCTGCAGGGCGGCGAGCCGCTCGTGCGTCTCGCTCGTGACCACCTCGTGGGCCGCCACGATCCGGTCGCCCGCGCGCACGACGTATTTGGTGCGGTCCACGCTGCGGCGCAGCTCGTCACGGCGCCGCTCGGTCTCGTGCTCGTTGGGCGTGAGGGTGGGCCGGAAAAACCGGCCCGCGAGCCTGATGTACACGGCATCGGCCGCCGCCAGCCCTTTGTCAGGATGCGCGTTCCGGGCTCGCGCGAGATACTGCGTGTACGTGAGCACCTGCGCCCGCGGCACGGACGTTTCCGACGAATGGCGCCGGATGGTGATTTCGGCGGACGCTTCGACCTGGAGCACGCCCGGACTCGTCACACCAAGGTCGAGCGTGCGATCGAACAGATCCGAGAGCGACTGCTCGACTTGCCGGCGCTTCTTCGTGTTCGCGAGGTAGCTCGCCTCCTCCGGGGTGAGCGTGAGCCCGAAATCATGCGCCGCGCGCGCGATCCCCAGCGCCCCCTGTCCGGCGGCGCCGTCGAGCCGGTCGAAAAAGGTGTGCATGGCCGAGGTCGTGCTGTCGAGCGCGCGCTGATTGAACTCGTAGATCGGCTTGACGGCGGCCGCCAGTTCCTCCGCATCCTGCGCGACCTCGTCGTCGCTCTTGTTGACGGAGAACGTGAACGGGGCGATCACGTCGTGGTCGGCCACCTGGCCCGGGTCGATCTGCGGTGCGACGTCGATCGCGCTCGAAGGAAACACGAGATACGTGAACAAGGCGAGCACGGGGACCCAGGCCCAGCGATCACCGTGATACCGGATTTGCGCGCGCGTGGGCAGTGTCACGTCAGCCCTGTGCGTCTTCCGCGTACGCTCGGATGATGTCCCGCACTAGCCGGTGGCGTACCACGTCAGCGTCCTCCAGGTAAATGAACCCGATCCCTTCGATGCCGGGCAGAATGCGCTCGACCTGCAAGAGCCCGGAATCCTCCCGCACGGCGAGGTCGATCTGCGTCTTGTCGCCCGTGATCACGGCACGCGAGTTCACGCCGAGCCGGGTGAGAAACATCTTCATCTGCATGCCGGTCGCGTTCTGCGCCTCATCGAGGATCACGAACGCGTCCGAGAGCGTGCGCCCCCGCATGTAGGCGAGCGGCGCGATCTCAATGGTGCGCGTCTCGATCGCTTTCTGCACCCGGTCGCGCGGCATCATGTCCTCGAGCGCGTCGTACAGCGGCCGGAGATACGGATCGACCTTTTCCTGCACGTCACCGGGGAGGAAGCCCAGGCTCTCCCCTGCCTCGACGGCCGGCCGGGCGAGCACAATCCGGCGCACCCGCCGGCGCGCCAGCGCATCGACGGCGGCGGCCACCGCGAGGTAGGTCTTGCCCGTGCCGGCGGGGCCAATCCCGATGACGATGTCGTTCTGCGCGATGGACCGGAGGTACTCGCGCTGCCCATTGGTTTTCGCCTGAATCACGCGCCGCAACCCGGGGAGAATGATTTTGTAATCGCTCTCGGTGGTCCGCGCCGCCACGGCGTCAGGATCCTCGCTCGCAATGCGGCTCACGTCGTCCACACCGAGCAGCTCCCCCATGCGCGCGAGATCGACCATTGCCTGGGCCACCGATGTGGCGCGGTCGACTGCTGTCTGCGCGCCGGTGAGCGAGAGCGTATCGCCGCGCAGCGACACACGCACGCCCGTCCGCCGCGCCAGCTCGACCAGATTCCCGTCGTTCACGCCCGCCAGCGAAAGCGGGTCCACACCTTCGGTCGAGAGCCGGCGCACGATGTCGCTCACGGCTTCGCCTCGAGATGGAGCGCGGCGAGATCCGCCGGGCTCACGGGCGTGGGAGCCCCCTCGAACAACGCGCGCGCCGCGGCCGTCTTGGGAAACGCGATCACGTCGCGCAGCGAAGCCGCACCCGCCAGCAGCATCACCACGCGATCGAGCCCGATCGCAAACCCGCCATGCGGCGGCGCGCCCGCCGCGAGGCCGTTGAGCAGAAATCCAAACCGCGTGTCGACCTGGTCGGGCGTCATTCCCAGCTCGCGGAAAATGATCCGCTGCACGTTGGGGTCGATGATCCGAATCGATCCCGAGCCCAGCTCGTTGCCGTTGTAGACCGCGTCATAGTGCAGCGCCCGGCAGGAAAACGGATCGCGTTCCACGCGCTCCAGATCGTCCGGATGCGGCGACGTGAACGGGTGATGGGCGAACACCGGTTTCCCCGTGTCCGGATCGGGTTCGAACAGCGGGAAATCCACGATCCAGCAGAACGCGTGCGCCACTTTGGGCGGCGGCGCGAGCCGGCGAATCAGCTCCTGGCGCACGCGATCCAAAACCGGCGAGGTCACCCGGTCGGGCCCGACCGCGAGCAGGACCGCATCACCGTCGTTCACGCCCATGGCGCCGAGCGTCTCGGCGTTCAGATGCTTGGCGACCGAGCCCGTGATCTGATCGCCCTGGCGTTTGGCCCAGGCCAGTCCGCTCGAGCCCAGCTCCTTCGCGGTTGCCGCCAGCTGATCGACGTCCTTGCGTGACAGGACACCGCCACCCCGCACGGCGATCGCCCGTACCCGGGCGCCGTTCGAGAGTCCGGATTCGAAGAACGGCACACTCAGCGGGCGCACGCGCTGCGTCAGATCCGTGATCGGCAGATCGTAGCGGAGGTCGGGTTTGTCCGAGCCGTAGCGCTCCATCGCTTCGCGATAGACGAGCCGCGGAAACGGCGCGGTCACCCGCTGCCCCGCTTCGTCCCACAACCCCACCAGCACCGTCTCGACGAAGCCGATCACGTCCTCCTGCGTGATGAAGGACGCCTCGAGATCGATCTGCGTGAATTCCGGCTGGCGATCGTTGCGCAGGTCTTCGTCGCGGAAGCAGCGCGCGATCTGGAAATAACGATCGAACCCCGCCACCATGAGCAGCTGCTTGTAGATCTGCGGCGACTGCGGGAGCGCGTAGAACTCACCCGGGTGTACGCGCGATGGGACCAGGTAGTCGCGTGCCCCTTCGGGCGTTGGCTTGGTGAGATTCGGGGTCTCGATCTCGAGAAATCCCAGATCGGCGAGCGTACGCCGCGCGCGCTGCATCAGACGGTGCCGCAGCAGGAGATTGGCCTGCAGCTCGGGACGGCGGAGGTCGAGGTGACGGTACTTGAGGCGCAGCTCTTCGGCCGGCAGCTCCTCCGGTCGCCCCGCGACCCGGGCGACCGGAATGGCCGGCGTGGCGGCGACGCTTACCACCTTGAGCTCCGTGGCGTGCACTTCCACGTCACCCGTCGCCATGTCGGGATTCTTGGCGTCCGTGGGCCGCAGCGTCACGGATCCCTCGACCATGACTACCGATTCGCCTCCCAGGCTCTGCGCGACCTCGAGCGTCTCGCGGCTCGCCCAAGCGGGGCCAACGGCTACTTGCACCAGACCGGTACGGTCGCGTAGGTCGAGGAACACGATGCCGCCCAGGTCCCGGCGGCGATGCACCCAGCCTCCCAGGCGCACGCGAACACCGGCGTGCTCCGCGCGGAGCGCGCCGCAGGCATGCGAGCGGAGGGTTGTGGCGGGAAGCGTTTCTATGTTGCCTCTGCGTCGCACAGAACGCGGTAGAACTCGGCGGGAGTCGTCGCCGCGAGCAGCCGGCCGCGCACCGGTTCACGTCGCACGATGCGCGAAATACGCCCGATGGCTTTGACGTGTTCGCCCGCCAGCGATTCAGGCCCCGCAAGCATGAAGAACAAGCGCACCGGCTCTCCGTCGATCGTCTCATATGGAACCGCGGTCCGCGCGGTCCCGGCGACTGCCTGCAACGTACTCAGTGAAGGCGCCTTCCCATGCGGCACCGCCACACCATACCCGATGCCGGTTGGAAACTGTCGCTCGCGTTCGAGAATCGCATTCATCACTTCAGCCTGGCTGCCCCCAGCGCCACCCGCTGCTCCTCCCCCCTCACGGCCGCCATTATCCTGCATCATCAAATCCACCAACTCCCGCAAGACCCCCTCCTTATCGGACGCCAGAAGAGGGATACGGATCCGGTCTGGGGAAAGTAGCTGGGATATCCGCATTCTCGGCCAAGTGCCGTTACCTATTGAAGATAGTTAATTGGCGACCCGGCAACCAAATGCGGGAAGCGGCCTGTGCTGGCGCCGTTCCTTATTATAAGGACTAGGTAGCGACCGGGAGGGCCACACGAAATTCCGTGTGTCCGGGCTGCGAGTCCACCTCGATCAGCCCGGCGTTCCGGTCCACCAGCCGCCGGACGATATCGAGGCCGAGCCCGGTGCCTTGCCCAACTGGCTTCGTGGTGAAGAACGGCTCGAAGATCCGGTTCTTGAGGTCGGCGGGAATTCCCGGGCCGTCGTCGGTCACCTTCACGACCACCCGGCTCCCGTTCGCGAGCGCGCTGACTTTGACGTTCCCTCCCTGTCCCACGGCGTCGATCGCGTTGTCCATGAGGTTGACCCATACCTGATTGAGCTCGCCGCCAATGGCGCGGACCCGGGGGAGATCGCGCGGCAGCTCCATCGTGACCGAGGCCGATTTGCCACGGGCCTTGGCGGCGAGCAGCGCCAGCGTGTCTGACAGTCCCTTCCCGACGTCCACCGGTTCCGGCACACTCGCCTGATCCATGTAGGTGAATCCCTTGACCGCGCTCACCAGGCTGTGCACTCGCAAGGCTGCGCGTTCGATATCGCGAGCCAGCCCGCGCACCGCGCATCCGGCCGCCACCCAGCGCAGCGTCGCGCCGAGCTTCTCCTGGCTGAGCGTGCCGACCAGCTCGTCCAGCAGCTCGATCGTGACATCGGTCTCCGCGAGTGCCGCCGCGAACGCCGTGTCGGCGTCGTGATCCTCGAGCCAGTCGATCAGCGCCTCCTCACGATCCGATCGTTCGAGTGGCGTGCGCACCTGCACGCTTCGCGTCTCGAGGCAGGCACCGCGAATCCGCTCTCCCAGCGTCACCTCGGCCGGCGTGAGACCGGCGGCGCCCAATGCCCGCGACGCATTATCGGACTCGGCCAGCATGTCCGTGATGAGCCGTGCGCTTCGCGCCGCCGCAGACGCCGGATTGTTCAACTCGTGCGCCAGCCCCGCCGCCAGTTTCCCGAGCGATGCCAGTTTCTCGAACTGGAGATCGCTCGACTGAAACGTGCGTGCCCGATCGACCATCACGTGGACGAGTAACGCGGTCACCTGCGGGCACTGCGTGGGCAGATCGACGACGTCGCGCGGATCGATGCGCAGCGCGTCGGTGGCTTCTTCGACCAGCGAGTTGCCGGGCGACACGGTCATGCGCGAATAGGGAAGTCGCCCGGTGACGTCCCCATCACGCCACTCGATGACCTTGCGCCACGCGCCGCCCTGATCCGTGAAATGGGTGATATGGCCCTTCAGCACGATGTAGAGCCCCAGGACAGGTTCGCCCTTGTGCACGACGTACTGTCCGGCCTGGAACCGGTCGAGCGTGCCGTGCGCGGCGAGCCACTCGAGCTCTGGCCTCGGGGCGCTGCCGATCGTGCGATGCGCGGCGAGACGTGCGAGCAGGTCCTCGTTCACCGAATCACACCGTCTGCAGGTACTGGTGAATCACGCTGACCGTGGCGGAGCCTTCACCGACGGCCGCGGCTACACGCTTGCCGGAGCCGTAGCGCGCATCGCCGGCACAGAAGATCCCGGGTACGCTGGTCTCGAACACGAATGGCTCGCGCGACACGGTCCAGCCCGGCGGCACGTGCCCTTCCTTCATCAGGTCGCGCCCCGTGAGCACGAATCCCTGCGGGTCCAGCATCACCACGTTTGCGCACAGCTGCGTGCGCGGGGCGGCGCCGATGAAGATGAACATCGCGGCCGTGGGCAGCTCGCTCTCCGCGCCGGTCACCGCATCGCGAACCGTAACTGCCTCGAGCTTGCCGTTGCCGCGCGCTCCCGCCACGCTCGTATTCACCAGGATGTCGATATTCTGCGTTTCGTTTATCCGGTCGACGAGATAGCGTGATGCGCCCGCCGAAAGATCCGGTCCGCGCACCAACATCGTCACCTTGCGGGCATAGCGCGAGAAGAACATCGCTCCCTGCCCCGCCGAGTTCGCCCCGCCGACGATCAGCACGTCCTGCCCGCGGTACGTCGCGGCTTCGGTGAGGGCCGCGCCGTAGTACACGCCGGCGCCCATCAGTCCCTCCACCCCGGGAACGTCGAGCCGCCGCACCTCCATGCCCGGGGCGATGAGAATCGTGTACCCGGTCAGTTCCGATCCGTCGGACAGCGTCACCTTGCGATATGGGTCTTCCCGCGTGATCGCCGTGGCCTCGAGTGCCGTGATGATCTCCGCACCGAACTTGCGGGCCTGGCTCGCGGCCCGGCGTGCCAGGTCACCGCCGCTGATGCCGCCGGGAAAGCCGAGGTAGTTCTCGATCGACGAGCTCGTCCCGGCTTGCCCGCCCGGGGCGCTGCGTTCGATGAGGATGGTGCGCAGCCCTTCCGACGCGGCGTAGACCGCGGCCGCGAGACCCGCGGGGCCCCCGCCGACGATGATGAGATCATAGAACGGCTTTTGAGCCCGGGTCTGCATCCCCAGCTTCTCCGCCAGCTGGCGCGTCGAGGGCTGTACCAGAGTCGAGCCGTCCGGAAACAGCACCACCGGAATCCGCGTCGGGCCGCCGCTCGAGCCCGACAACAGCTGGCGCACCGCCTTGTCATTCTCGACATCGAGCAGTTGATACGGGACCTGGTTGAGCGCGAGGAAGTCCTTTACGGCAAACGTGCCCGGCTCGAGCGCGTGACCGGCCACCCTGATGCCCTCGAACGACGGTCGCGCGCGGGCAAACCAGTCCGAGAGCAGGTCCTCGAGTATCGGGTACAGCCGCACACTCGGCGGCTCCCAGGGTTTCAGGAGGTAGTGATCGAGTCCGACATCGTTGATTGCCCGGATTGCCGTGTCGGTGTCGGCGTAGGCGGTGAGCAACACCCGCCGGGCGTCAGGATAGAGCGTCATCGCCTGCACGAGAAATTGCGTGCCGCTCATCTGCGGCATGCGCTCGTCCACGAGAAACAATGCGATCTGCGCGCCGCGCTGCTTGAGCTGGCGCACGGTTTCGAGCGCCTGCGCGCCCGAAGGCGCCTTGATGATGCGGTAGTCGGACCGGAAGTGTTGCCGCAGGTCGCGCTCGATGGCGTTCAATACCTCCGGATCGTCATCGACGGTCAGGAGTACCGGTTTGCTCAGAGCCATCGTGCGGTCCTGCGCTTCATGGCGCCGCGGTCATTCCGCGGACTTCGCAGGTTCCTTCATTCGCCTGGATCGGCTCGGTGCATTCCAGGACGACTTCCTTGGGCGGGTCCCGGTGCGACTGTCCGCGGTACAGCTTGTGCCACTGCGAGCCGTCGTACGCGCAGACGTCGTACAGCACCATGAAATCGCCCACCAGCATCGTGAACGAATGGTGCACCTGGGTTTCGGGAAGTTCGAAGTGCCCCGTGGAGTCGGTCACGGTTTTGGTGAGGGTGCCGCTGCATGGCGGCCCTTTTTCGCCGGTGGACACCGCGAGCGATGCGCCGGCCACGGGGGTCCCATCGGCGCGCCGGTAATTGCCAAGCACGCGGGGCGACCCGCGGTCGGTGCGCGGAATGGGGAGGCAGGCGGAGAACCCGAGCAGGATCGGCAGGAATACGTGGGGCGTTTTCACAACCCCAATTGTATCACCTGCGCTTGCCGGGGGCACTGCGCTCAAGATTCCAGGCGAGCAATTCGTTCGGCGGCCGTTTCCGCGCCGAGCCGCGCGCGCTCATACTCCCGTCGGGCCGCCGCGACTTCCGCCTCAGCACCCCGCAGGCGGCTTTCCGCGAGCCGGAGCTTCGACTCCGCTTCACGCAGCGTCTCTCGCGCGAGCTCCAACCGGGTGCGGCCGTTCTCGAGAGCGACGCTCGTCGCGTTAGTGGTGGAGGGCGGCCGCGCCCGCGCCGGAAGCGAATCCGGAAGGGCCGCCAGGAAGTCGAGTCCGCCGCCCTCGGGAACGTCCACGAGCCGGCCGCGACGCAGGGCGTCGAGGCTTTCGGTTCGGCCCACGAGCGCCAGCACCGCGCTGACGAGCATTCCGGTCTCGAGATCGTGGCCCGCCTGCTGTGCCGCGGCGCTGGCATGGTCGGCGAATTCGCGCACCGCCTCGCGCAAGCTCGCCTGCGCCTTGCGGACATCGCCGCCCGCGGTCTGCGCCTCCAAGGTTGCGGCGACGCTCGCGTCCAGGCGGCGGACGTTTCGGGTCTCGCGCGCGGCGACGTTGAGCGCCCAGGCGGCGCGCGATGGCTTGCGGAGCCCCTTCACCTCCTCTGCCGCCTCGCGCTTTCCCGCCAACCGCAGCTCCTTCGCCAGGAAGTCGCGCTTCTTGATGAAGCCTTCCAGCGAGCCCGCGTACAGGCGGGCGATCGCGCCATTCAGCTGATTCTGATCCGATGTCGTCACGTGATTTCTCTCTACTTAGAAAAATCCTCGGGCGCAGGATTCGCGCGCGGCAGGCGCCGTACCGCGACCTCGAGCATTCCGGCGGTGAACTGGGCCGCCTCCTTCTCCCCGTCAGCCGCGCACCCGCGGCAGACCACGCGCACGTCGTACGGCCAGCCGAACACACTGAGGGTGCGGTCATCCGGATAGTAGTGTTGCTGGTGGATCCAGGCGAACACGTCCGTCGGGTACGGCCCGTGCCAGCCGAGACTGTGATACAGCAGGTTGCGTCGTGACGCGTTTGCCGACCGCTGTTCTACCGTGAGGTACCATCCCAGCGAGCCACCGGCGGCGGTGCGCTCCTGTACGATGCGCAGTACGAGCGAATCGCCCAGCGCGGTCGTGTGACCCGCCGCGGTGTCGGTGATCGGGAACGACAGGACGCGGCGGAAGCCCAGCGTGTCGGGATTCACCACATCCTGCGCGCTCGCTCGCGCTGGCCACGAGCCCTCGAGAAACGCATTGACCGCGGAGAAGAATGCCTCCGGCGCTTCGAGGTAGGGGAAATGGCCGGCTCCCGGCAACAGCACAAACCTGGCATCGGGCAGAGCGGCGGCCCACTCTCGGCCGCCTGCTACCGGAAGGACGTCCTCGGCGCCATGGATGACGAGCGCCGGTGCGTGCACCCGGCGTAGCGCGGGCCGCCAATCCCACTGACCGAGCGAGGCATAGACCAATCGGTCTATGTTGACAAACTTGTTATGTCGGGATTCCGGCGCGTCGGCGCAGAAGTCGCCCTGGCTGCGGTGCGGCGCGGAGGGATCGGCGAAGAAGGGTCGGAACCACAGCGCATAGTAGGCGCGACATGCGGCGGTGTCGGCCGGATTGGCGCGCATCGCGTCCAGCGCGCTCGCGATCTTGCGCCGAGTGGCGCTATCTCGCCTGGCGGCCAGGTCGCTGCGGAATTGCACGAGCTCCTCGTGCCGCAGCGGAATCGCATCGACGATCACCAGCCGAGCAATGCGATCGGGATATCGCGACGCGTACAGCGCGGCCACTCCAGCGCCCCACGAGTGCGCGAGCAGCGTCACACGGCGCAGCCCGAAGTGCTGTCGCAGCGTTTCCAGGTCCTCCGAGAATCGCCGCCCATCGAGCGCTGCCGAGTCCGCGACCAGTGAAGAGCGGCCCGCACCTCGTTGATCATAGAACAGCAGTGCGTGATGCGCGGTGAGCGGCGTGAGATCCCTGGCCAGGTAATCCATCGTGAGCCCTGGGCCACCGTGCAGCACGATCACGGTGTCCCGCCCTGCACCGACCACCCTATAGAACAATCGCACCCCGTCGCTCGCCTCGACGTAGCCCTGGCGCACTGAGGGGTGCTGGGATGCAACGGGGAGTGGAGACTGCGAGGCAAGACTGCTCGCCCACACGAGAGCGATCAGCGGGGCGCGGCACGCGATGCGCTCTAACAGCACAGCGAGTTGAAATCGCACTCAACTTCCTCCGAACGATCAGCCTCATTCCATAGTACTACCACTTTCTTTGAAGCCCCAGATCGTCAGGTACACCCCGAGCGAGAACTCCCACACCGCGATTGGCAGGGTTAGAGCCGCTGCCACGGGACTTACCGCTCCTGCCAATCCCGTCAGCACGGCGACCCACAACCCCACGAGCAGTGCCGCGCCGATCAATCCCAGTACCGGAAGCCAGCGTGGCACGAGCCGTGACTGATACAAGAGTGAGCCCAGCAGGACGCCGTTCACCGCCGGGATAAAACTCTGGGCGAAGAAGAACGTCCACTGATATTGGGCGGCCAGCCCCTGGGCGGTGTGCAGCGCTCCAGCTCCCACGCCGGACCGCCGCAAGCTGACGATCGACATGAGGCTCACGATGCCGACGTAGATGGTGGCGGCCTCGAGCACGCGTGAAGCAACCAAGCCCACGGCGCGTGCTTCGCCCTGTCGCCTGACGACCGGATACAAGGCCACGGCCGTTCCGATACCGGCGAGCGCCACGATCATCTCGAGCAGGACACCAACGATTACCGGAGTATCCGGACCCGGCCCCATGACGAAGTCCGGACCACGCACTGACTTGTAAAGCGTGAGGGTGGGGATCGACACAAACGTGAGCAGGTAAAAAATGCCGCCGGCCAGCGAGTATTTCCGCAGCGCGTTCACGGACCTCTGTACTCGAAGAACGGTGCGCGTATGTCGAGCGGCCAGTCCATGGCTCGGTTTGTCCGCTTGTCCACGCACGCCACGACCATGACGATGAAACGCATTGTTCTCTCCTCAATTCGGTTCGTGTCGGTTGCCGCGCCCGCCGCGGCTTCACTCACACGACGAACGAGACCGGTCCAAATCGACAGGAGCTGCTCCATTGCCGGGCCGGTAGCACGTACGTGGGCGTTAGACGTCACCGTCATCTTCCAGCAAGTCGCCATCGTCCGGAGCATCCACCGGCCATGCGTGGTAGGTGACGACAATTCCCTCTTTCAATGCCTGCTCGAAACGCGCCCGACTCCGATGACCCGGAGGAAATGCATCGATTTCGACGCTGTACGCTTTGTCGAGTGGCCCAACGTCCCACCCAGCGTCACCCATAAATTCACGGGCAGCGGCTTCAGCCGCGCCCTGAACCACTTCGTTCACAAAGACGGCGGCGACCGCTCCACCTACCTCACCGTAGGCTGGGTGCGAAGGCTTGGGACGCGTTTCGAAGGTGAGAAAGAACATGGGATTCGAGATATTGGGAGTGCCGCGCGACTGGTGTTCTCACAAATACAATTCTACCTTTAGCAGCCCGCGGCGGCATGGGGCCCTTGACGGGATTCCCGGGTGGCGGGTATTTTTATTCCACCAATTGCATATTCATACAGGACAACGAATAGTCAGGGTGCGATGGGCATGCACGCGTCGAAGGTCATCACGATTACCCCGAAGCCGGATAGCCCCAATCGTGGGAGCGACCGGGTGGCGTAGCGTGCAACAAAGTACCGAAGACCCCGGCCCGCTCCCGACGGAGCGGGTTTTTTTTGGAGGCATGGAGTGGTGACACCAGCAGGGCCCGAGGGGCTGTACTCCCCGAGCGACGAGCACGACGCATGCGGCGTCGGTTTCGTCGTCCACACGAAGGGGAAAAAGTCCCACGACATCGTCGTCAAGGCGCTGCAGGTCCTCATCAACCTGGAGCATCGGGGGGCGTGCGGCTGCGAGGCCAACACCGGAGACGGCGCGGGCATTCTCCTGCAGATCCCGGACGGCTTTCTGCGCGCGGTGCTTCCCTTCGAGCTCCCACCCCTCGGCAGCTACGGGGCGGGCCTCGTGTTCCTGCCGCATGACGCGCGCAGCCGCAACGCCGTCAAGGCGCTCATCGAGCAGATCGCCGCCGAAGAAGGCCAGCAGGTGCTGGGCTGGCGGGACGTTCCCACCGACAACAGCCTGATCGGTGACAGCGCCAAGGCGGCGCAACCGGTGTTCGAGCAGGTCTTTATCGCCGCGGCGGGCCCAAGCGGTGGCTTCGAGCGGAAGCTCTACGTCATCCGCAAACGGGTCGAGCATGCCGTCGCCGCGTTGCAGCTGGACGCGCGCTCGCGCAGCGCGTTCTACATCGTCAGCCTGTCATCGAACACGCTGATCTACAAGGGCATGCTCCAGGCCAAGCAGCTCGCCCCCATGTTCCCGGACCTGGCCGACCCGCGCGTGGCGTCCGCGCTCGCGCTGGTGCACCAGCGGTTCAGCACCAATACGTTCCCGTCGTGGCCTCTGGCGCATCCCTATCGACTGATCGCCCATAACGGCGAGATCAACACGCTGCGCGGCAACATCAACTGGATGCGGGCGCGCGAGAGTTTGCTCGAGAGCGACGTCCTCGGCGACGACCTGAAGAAGCTGCTGCCGATCATCCGCGAGGGGAACAGCGACACGGCCACGTTCGATAACGTGCTCGAGCTGCTCGTAATGTCCGGGCGGTCGCTGCCGCACGCGCTGCTGATGATGATTCCCGAGCCGTGGAGCGGGAACCCCGCCATGAGCCCCGAGCGGCGCGCCTTCTACGAGTACCATTCGGCGCTCATGGAGCCGTGGGACGGGCCAGCGTCGATCGCGTTCAGCGACGGCACGGTCATCGGCGCGGTGCTCGACCGCAACGGGCTCCGTCCGTCGCGCTACTACGTGACGAAGCACGACCTGGTGATCATGGCGTCGGAGGCCGGGGTGCTCGACGTTCCGGCCGAGGAGATCCTGGTCAAGGGACGCCTCAGCCCGGGCAAGATCTTCCTCGTCGACACGTCCCAGGGACGCATCGTCGACGACGAGGAGATCAAAGGGACGCTGGCGGCCGAGCATCCGTATGGTGAGTGGCTAAAGGCCCAGCTCGTCGACATCGACGACTTCCCGCCCGCGCGGGCGGAGCGGCCCGAGCACGCGACCGTATTCAGCCGGCAGCAGGCGTTCGGGTACACGCAGGAAGATCTGCGTCTGATCATCGGGCCGATGGCGCTCACCGGCGAGGAGCCGATCGGCTCCATGGGGACCGACTCGGCCCTGGCCGTGCTGTCCGACAGGCCCCGGGTACTGTATGACTACTTCAAGCAGATCTTCGCGCAGGTGACCAACCCGCCGCTGGACGCGATCCGGGAAGAGCTGGTCACGTCGATGGGGTCGACGATCGGACCGGAGCGGAATCTGCTCAAGGCCGAGCCGGAGTCGTGCCGGCAGATCCACATCAAGTACCCGATCATCCACAACGAGCACGTCGCGAAGCTGCGGCATCTGCCGCCGGACGTGCCGTTCCGCTCGACGACGCTCTCGATGCTGTTCGACCCATCGGGCGACGGCCCCGGTCTCGAGCAGGCGATGGCGGAGCTCTGCCGCCGGGCGAGTGAGGCGGTCGCCGCCGGGTTCGACATTCTCATCCTGTCCGACCGCGGCGTGGGTCCGAGCAAGGCACCCATCCCGAGCCTCCTCGCGACGGCTGGCGTGCACCACCACCTCGTGCGCGAGGGGACGCGCACGAAGTGCGGGCTCGTCATCGAGTCGGGCGATGCGCGTGAGGTGCACCACGTTTCACTGCTGCTCGGCTACGGGGCGGGCGTGGTCAACCCGTACGTCGCGTTCGAGACGATCGACGACATGATCCGCCAAGGCATGCTGCCGGGCATCGAGCGCGACAAGGCCATTCAGCACTACATCAAGGCGCTCAACAAGGGCGTCCTGAAGGTGATGTCGAAGATGGGGATCTCGACGCTGCAGAGTTATTGCGCCGCGCAGATCTTCGAAGCCATCGGGCTCGACCAGGGTGTGATCGACCAGTACTTCACGCACACGACGTCGCGCGTGGGCGGCGTGAAGATCGACGTCATCGCCGAGGAGGCGCGGCGCCGGCACGAGCGCGCGTTTGGCCGTCATCCAGCGGGGCCGGCGGAGCTCGAGGCGGGCGGCGAGTACCAGTGGCGCCGCGACGGAGAGTATCACCTCTTCAACCCCGAGACCGTGTTCAAACTGCAGCACGCGACCAGAAGCGGGCAGTACGACATTTTCAAGCAGTACACTCGCGCCGTCGACGTGCAGACGGAGCATCGGGCCACGTTGCGGGGTCTGTTCCAGCTGAAGCCGGCGGGGCCGGCCATCCCGATCGACGAGGTCGAGCCGGTCGAGACGATCGTCAAGCGGTTTGCGACCGGCGCGATGTCGTACGGCTCGATCAGCGCCGAGGCGCACGAGACGCTCGCCATCGCGATGAACCGCCTGGGCGGCAAGTCGAACACCGGCGAGGGCGGCGAGGACGCCGAGCGGTACGTGCCGCTCCCGAACGGCGATTCGCGGCGCAGCGCGATCAAGCAGGTGGCGTCGGGGCGTTTTGGCGTCACGAGCGAATACCTCGTCAACGCCGATGAGCTGCAGATAAAGATGGCCCAGGGAGCGAAGCCCGGCGAAGGCGGGCAGCTGCCCGGGCACAAGGTGTATCCGTGGATCGCGAAGACGCGGCACTCCACGCCCGGCGTGGGCCTCATCTCGCCACCGCCGCACCACGACATCTACTCGATCGAGGATTTGGCGCAGCTGATCTTCGACCTGAAGAACTCGAACCCCGCCGCACGGATCGCCGTGAAGCTCGTGTCGGAGGGGGGCGTCGGGACCGTGGCGGCGGGTGTGGCGAAGGCCCACGCGGATGTGGTGCTCATTTCCGGCCACGACGGCGGCACCGGTGCGTCGCCGCAGACGAGCCTGAAACACGCCGGCCTCCCGTGGGAGCTCGGCCTGGCCGAAACGCAGCAGGTGCTTGTGCTCAACAAGCTGCGCGATCGGATCACCGTCCAGGTCGACGGCCAGATGAAGACCGGTCGCGACGTCGTGATCGGCGCGCTGTTGGGCGCCGAGGAATTCGGCTTCGCTACGGCGCCGCTCGTCGTCATGGGCTGCATCATGATGCGGGTGTGCCACCTGAACACCTGCCCGGTGGGCATCGCGACGCAGGATCCCGAGCTGCGCCGCAAGTTCAACGGCAAGCCGGAGTTCGTCGAGAACTTCTTCCGCTTCATCGCGCAGGAAGTGCGCGAGCACATGGCGCAGCTCGGCTTCCGAACGGTGAACGAGATGATCGGCAGAGTCGACTGTCTCGGCATCGAGCGGGCCGTGGAGCACTGGAAAGCCAAAGGCCTGGCGCTCGAGCCGCTGCTGTACCAGCCGGACCAGCCGGCGTCGGTGGCGCGCCGCAAAGTGGTCGAGCAGGACCATGGTCTCGCGGGCCAGCTCGACCTCGAGCTGATTCGCGCGGCGGCTCCTGCGCTCGAGCACCGGTCGCCCGTCGAGCTGAATGCCCGCATTCGCAACTCCGACCGCACCGTCGGCACGAGGCTCGGCTCCGAGGTCACGCAGCGCTACGGTGGCGCCGGCCTCCCTGACGCCACGATCCGGATCACGTTCACGGGGTCCGCCGGGCAGAGCTTCGGCGCATTTGCCCCGCGCGGGATGACGCTCACGCTGGTCGGCGACGCGAACGACGGCTTCGGCAAGGGCCTATCGGGCGGGAAGGTGGTCGTGTATCCGCCCCCGCGCTCGACGTTCAAGGCGGAGGAAAACATCATCGTGGGC
Source organism: Gemmatimonadales bacterium (assembly GCA_035517615.1). Taxonomy (GTDB): domain Bacteria; phylum Gemmatimonadota; class Gemmatimonadetes; order Gemmatimonadales; family GWC2-71-9; genus AG25. The sequence continues at coordinate 36,475 of DATIYM010000004.1, read as the reverse complement.
AACGTCGCGTTCTACGGCGCGACGGGCGGCGAGGGCTACGTCCGCGGCGTGGCCGGCGAGCGGTTTTGTGTGCGCAACAGCGGCGCGAACGTCGTAGTCGAGGGAGTGGGCGATCACGGCTGCGAGTACATGACCGGGGGTCGCGTGGTCGTGCTGGGACGGACCGGGCGCAACTTTGCCGCCGGCATGAGCGGCGGCATCGCGTACGTGCTCGACGCCGATGGGGCCTTCGAGGGGCGCTGCAACCGCGAGATGGTCGATCTGGAGCCGCTGATCGAGAGCGACGATGTCGATTTTGTCCGGGCCGCAATCAAGACGCACGCGAAGCTCACCGGCAGCTCGCACGCCGAGCGCGTGCTTGCCCAATGGGCGTCGCTGCACCGGAGGTTCGTGAAGGTGATGCCGCGCGACTACAAGCGCGCGCTTGCCGAGTTGGCAACGCGCGAGCTGAACGCGCAGGTATTGGATGCCGCCTCGTCTCGCGCCACGCCAACGGGGGGCCGGTTAGAGCCCGTGTCGATGAGCGCGAAGGCCACCCGTGGGTAAGGCTACCGGCTTCATCGAAATCCGGCGCAAAAAACACCCCACCCGACCGGTGGAGGAGCGCGTTCAGGACTGGCAGGAGGTGTATCTGCCGGTCGCGCAGGCGGATCTCGAGGCTCAGGGCGCCCGCTGCATGGACTGCGGCGTGCCCTTCTGTCATCAGGGGTGCCCGCTCGGCAACCTGATTCCCGATTGGAACGATCTCGTCTACCGTGATCGGTGGCGCGCGGCGATCGATCGGCTGCACGCCACGAACAACTTCCCGGAGTTCACCGGAAGGCTGTGCCCCGCCCCGTGTGAGGGGTCGTGCGTGCTCGGGATCAACGACGACCCCGTGACGATCAAGTCCATCGAGGTCTCTATCATCGACCGGGCGTTCGCCGAGGGTTGGGTCACGGCGAGCTGCCCGACGACCCGCACGTGGAAGAACGTGGCGATTGTCGGATCGGGTCCGGCGGGTCTTGCCGCGGCGGCACAGCTGAACCGCGCCGGGCACACTGTAACGGTGTTCGAGAAGTCCGACCGCATCGGCGGGCTGCTCCGCTACGGCATCCCCGAATTCAAGATGGAGAAGCGGATCCTGGATCGGCGGCTCGCCCTGCTCGAGGCCGAGGGAGTGGTGTTTCGTCCGGGCGTGAATGTCGGCGTCGACGTCACGGCCGACTGGCTGCGTGCCAACCACGACGCCGTGCTGCTCGCGGGAGGGGCGGGCCAGCCGCGCGACTTGAAGGTGCCGGGGCGCGAGCTCGGGGGCATCCATTTCGCGATGGAGTACCTGACGCTCCAGAACCGCCGCTGCGAGGGCGACACGATCCCCGACGCCGACTTCATCACCGCGGCGGGCAAGCACGTCATCATCATCGGCGGGGGCGACACGGGTGCCGATTGCCTCGGCACCGTGCACCGCCAGGGTGCGCGCGCCGTGCACCAGCTCGAGCTGCTCCCCAAGCCGCCCGTGACGCGCGCGCCGAACAACCCGTGGCCCGAGTGGCCCAACATTTTCCGCGTGTCGACGGCGCACGAAGAGGGTGGCGAGCGGCTCTACGCCATCTCGACCGAGCGGTTCAGCGGCGATGCGACCGGGCGCGTGACGAAGCTGCACGGCGTGAAGGTGGAGATGGTGCGCCACGGCGGACAGACGCGCTTCGTGCCGCAGCCCGGGAGCGACTTCGAGCTCAAGGCGGATCTCGTGTTGCTCGCGATGGGCTTCGTCGGCCCCGCGGAGGGGCCCCTGCTGGGTGAGCTCGGCGTGCGGATGAGCGACCGTGGCAACGTCGCGCGCGACGCCCGCTGGATGACGAACGTGCCCGGCGTGTTCGCTGCTGGAGACATGCAACGCGGCCAGTCGCTCATCGTGTGGGCGATTGCCGAGGGCCGCAGCGCGGCCCGCGCCATCGACGAGTACTTGATGGGCGCGTCGCAGTTGCCGGCTCCGCTCGGCATGGTTCGAGTGGGGTGAATTAGCTGCTCAGCGGGTCCGCCGCTGTTAGGCACCGCCTGCATGGATGTCGCTCATATATCCAGTTTGCGCTCGCTCATCCATTTGACGATCGCGGGATCACGGTGAGAGAAAAAACTGCTCGTGCCGGTGTCTAGAGTGGAGATATCGGCCATGTCGTTCGTGTCCAACACGAAATCGAAGATTGCCAGATTTTCGGCCATGCGCTCCCTTCGCACCGACTTGGCTAGTGCGACAACGCCGCGCTGTATTACCCAACGCAAGACGACTTGCCCGACGGTTTTCCCATGCTTCGCGGCGATGCTTTTCAGTTTCTCATTCTGGAAGAGGTTGTTCTTCCCTTCGGCGAACGGTGCCCAAGCCTCCGCCTGAACGGTCAACTCTCGCATGAACGACACGCCATCCTGTTGCTGTTGGAAGGGATTTATTTCGACTTGATTCACTGCGGGCTTGATCTCGTTGAACGCCGTGATGTCCATTAATCTGTCTGTCTGAAAGTTGCTTACCCCAATGGAGCGCAACTTTCCCGCGCGGTACGCGTCCTGCATGGCACGCCATGAACCATGCACGTCGCCATATGGCTGATGGATCAGATACAGACCAAGCTGGTCGAGTTGTAGACGACGAAGGGAACGATCGATAGCGTGCTGAGTGCGCTCGTAACCAGTGTCTTGAACCCACAGCTTGGTGGTCACGAACAGTTGGTCGCGTTGTACGCCACTCTCCTTGATGCCCTCACCAACGGCCGCCTCGTTCATGTATGACGCGGCGGTATCGATCAACCGATAGCCGACCTCTATTGCGTCGATAACACATCGCTTGCATTCGTGAGCATCGGGAATTTGAAATACGCCGTAGCCAACGATTGGCATGGTGATGCCGTTGTTCAAGGCTACGGTAGGCAAAGCCATATGTGAGGACTCTATGAGAAGTTCGTTGCCGCCTAACGGCCCGCGGTTGAGCCGCGCCGCACCGCTCGGTTGCTCAGCCGCGCCCGACGGCTCAGTGCTTGGACAACACTTGTTAGGCGGCACGCCGCTGCGAGCGGGCCCGCTGCTTCCGAACCCGCGTGACGATCGCCAGATACTCGGCCGCGGCTTTCAGAGCACGCCGCTTGCCGCCGTAGGTTACGTCCCCGAAGAACTTCCGGTGCCGCGGTGCATACGCTCCGTCTGAGCGCGTGTAGAATCCGGCCCGCACGAACCAGCCGTGCGTGCGCGTGGAGGGTTGGTCGATGCGGCTAATGCCACGCTGGCGACCGGGACGGGACCGAGTCTTCTTTCGCAAGGTTTCTCCAAGTACAAGGTTGGGATTCGCGCCGCCCGACGGATTGCGCCGAAGCTGCGGCGCCGTGTTGTACGGTGCACAACCGCAATTCTACCCCCGAGGACGGGCGCCGGCACCTTCAGGCGCGTGTTGGGCGGCGGCCAGCGCGGGTTGGCCGCTCATGCACAGTTTCGCCCGCCTCCAGCATACGAACGAACTTCTCCAGCCGCCGCTGGCGCGTCTCCGCTTTCTTGGCGTCGTGCAATCGGTAGAGAATCGCATAGCGGTTCCTGCTGTCGAGCGCCTGAAAGAACTCCCTGGCACGGGGCCGGGCAACCAGTGCCGCCCGCAAGTCCTGGGGGATAGTGATCGTCCGCTGGGATGCGTACGCAGCATTCCAGCGGCCGTCGCGCTTGGCGGCATCCACCTGCGCCAGACCCGCCGGTGTGAGTCGCCCCTGGGCCAGCAAACGGTCGACCGCCGCACAGTTGATCTTGGACCACTTGCTTCGCGGGGCTCTGGGTGTGAAGCGCTGGCGCCACCATCCATCCTTGCCGGTCGCCGTCTGCCCATCGATCCATCCATAACAGAGTGCAGTCTCCAGGGCTTGCGCGTGCGACAGCGGAGGACGCTGGCGGCCGTTCTTGGCAAATTCCAGCCATACGCCTCGCGAGCTCGTGTGATGCTTTCGGAGCCATGCGTCCCAAGCTTCGGAGCTCGCGAAACGCTTGATTGGAAGAGTGTTCGCGTCGGCCACTGCTCGATTGTTCACAAACACAATTCTACCACAGCCAGCCAAAGAGGAGCGCATCGGCCTGCGTGGGTTCTGGACCGCGCGCCGATGCAAGTCTTCGGTCCGCCACCATTACGCGATGAACGCAGCACCGTCCAAGGTGACGTTGATGGAATAGCGCAGGGGTCGCGCGAGGTCGGCGCCGGGGTGTGCAGTCACAACAGCAATTCTACTCGGAAAACGAACGGTTACATTCCCCTCGTGCAGGCTCAACCCCCGGCCTCCGACACCGATCTCCTTAGCCTCACTCCCCAGGCGAGTGAGGCCCGGCTGCGCGACTGGCTCACCCAGCGCGACGAGCCCGGCTACCGGCTCGAGCAAATGGCCGCGCGCCTGTGGCAGCGCCCCGTCGCCTCATGGTCCGACGCGACCGAGCTGCCCGTGGCACTCCGGCTCGCGCTCGAGCAAGCATTCCCGCTCACACGGCTCGAGCTCGCGGCCCATCAGGAGTCGACCGATGGCACCGAGAAGTTCCTCTGGAAGCTTGGTGACGGCGAAGCGATCGAATCGGTGCTCATTCCCGAGGGCAAGCGGCGCACGCTGTGCATCTCGTCGCAGGTGGGATGCGCGCTGGGCTGCATGTTCTGCGCTACGGGACGCATGGGATTCCGCCGCAACCTGAGCGCGGCCGAAATCGCGGGTCAGGTGCGCGAGATCGTGCTGCGCAGGCCGCACGACAAACCAACCAACGTGGTCTTCATGGGCATGGGCGAGCCGCTGCTCAACTGGCCCGCTGTCGCAACCGCGTTGACGATCCTGAATGCTCCACAAGGCTTGGGAATCGGCGCGCGGCACGTCACTGTGTCGACCGTCGGAATTCTTCCAGCGCTGGCCGAGCTGGCGCAGCGAACGGAACAGTTCCGGCTCGCGGTGTCGCTGCATGCGCCCACTTCGGAACGGCGCCTCGACTTGATGCCGATCGAGAAGAAATACCCGCTGCCAGACCTGCTCAAAGCGCTCGGGCAATTCGAGCGGCGCATCACACTCGAATACGTGCTGATCGCAGGAAAGAACGATGCGCCCGAAGACGCCGATCAGCTGGCGAAACTGGCGTTACCGCTCGGCGCGCTCGTGAATCTCCTGCCGCTTCATCCGGGTGGCGCGCCGGAACTCACCCCCAGCTCGCGCAACACGATGATGGAGTTCGAACGGCGCCTGAAAGCGAAGGGCGTCAATGCGGTGCTGCGCAAGAGTCGCGGCCTCGATATCAGCGCCGCCTGCGGGCAGCTACGGGTGGAAGTCGAGGCGCGGGGCAAAGTCCGCACCAAGGAACACGCTCACATCGAGTAGCTTCGCCGAATCGAGCTGCACCGCGATCGTCCCCACGCCGAGCGCCGCGCGCACCGGTTGGGCGACGGCGGCGCTACCCCTCCGTACTACTATGCGGGTCGACTCCGCGTTTGCACTCGTGGCCGTCCCGAAGCTCACCACGTCGATTCCCGCCCGGCGCAGCACTCGCGTGCCGGTGCGCGCGAGGCCGGGTTTGTCGCTCGCGTTCAAGACTTCGACGGTGACGTGCGCGCCGCTCTCCCCGGGAATCTTGAACGGCTCGGGTGCCCGATCGGATCGGCACGCGATCACGAGGCCGCACAGCGCGATCAGCGCGCGGCGAGACTGTTCCAGAATTCCACCGACTCTTTGGGGAGCGGCCACCCCGATTTGATCACGCGGCGCAGGCGCATCGCCGCCACTTCGCGCAGCACCACGTCGCGCTCGCGCGGCACGCGGTTGGCCCACGAGCGCCGCTTCCAACGTTTGAACGCCCGGCCCGGCTCGAGAAAATCGGCCAGATAGAGCATGCGGCCCACGTCGTCCCACCCCGGGTAGCCGATGGTATGATACCGCACCGCATCGAGCACGCCGCGATCGCGCTCGCCCTCCTGCTCGGCGCGCTCCGCGGCCTTCGGGCCATGCTGCATGCCGCTCTCGGGCTTCGCGTTGCGCAGCGCATCGTGGAGATATGCCGCTCGGAGCCAGCGCGCCTTCTCGCGCTCGCCCACGTCCATCGCGTCGGCCCAGCTCGCGATCAGCTCGGCGACGCGTTCGATGTGCGCCTTGCGTCCGTCGCTCACCACCGCCCAGGACGGCAGGCTCATGCGCTGCGCACCGCCACGTCGTGCGCCATGCCTTCACCGAGCACGACATTGTCGATCAGGCGCGTCGTCCCCACGCGCGCGGCGACCACCACCACGCTCGACGCGTCGGCACGCGCGATCGGCTGCAGCTCGGCGCCCAGCACTGTGAGATACTCGGGCGTGACCCCGGGGCCGGACAGCACCTCGACTCCACTCCGCTCGAGCGCGGCCGGATCGGCCTGACCACGGCGCCATGCCTGCTCGATCGCCCGCAACGCGCGTGACAGCGCGAGCGCCGCGCGGCGCTCGTCGGGCTGCAGGTAGATGTTGCGCGATGAGAGCGCGAGGCCATCGAGCTCGCGTACGGTCGGCGCGATGTCCAGCTCGAGTCCGAAATGCAAGTCCGCTACCATCCGTCGCACCAGCACACACTGCTGGTAATCCTTGCGGCCAAAGATGGCGAGATCGGGCTCGACATAATGAAACAGCTTGGCCACCACCGTGAGCACGCCGCGGAAGTGGCCGGGCCGAGCGGCCCCTTCGAGGATATCGCCGCCGGGACCGGGATGCACCGACACGACCGGCGGCTCGGGATAGACGCTCTTCGTCTCCGGGTTGAAAAAGCAGTCCACCGACCGGCTCGCCGCGAGCGCCCGATCGCGCTCGAGATCGCGCGGATAGCGCTCGAAGTCTTCGGTGGGGCCGAACTGCAGCGGGTTGACGAAGCGGGAGAGCACGACCCGGTCGGCGCGATCGCGCGCGCGATCGACCAACCGCATGTGGCCTTCGTGGAGAAACCCCATGGTGGGCACGAACCCGATGCGCCGGCCGCGGCTCCGTTCCGCGCGCGACCAGGCGCGCATCTCAGCGGGCGTCGCGATCTCCTGCAGCGCTCGTCTCCCGGCTACTGCGTGATCGAGTGCTCGGGCCCGGGATAGCGACCCTCGCGTACTTCATCGCCGTACAACGTGACCGCCTCACGCACGTCCTGCGCCAGGCTCGCATAGCGCTTGAGAAACTTGGGCGCGAACTGGTCGTTCAGGCCCAGCATGTCGTGCAGCACCAGCACCTGCCCGTCGCACGCCGGTCCCGCGCCGATCCCGATCGTGGGGATCGTGACCGCCTTCGTGACCTGCGACGCGAGCGTGGCGGGGATCAATTCCAGCACAATTGCGAACGCGCCCGCGTCTTCCAGCGCTTTCGCGTCGTCGAGCAAGCGTCGCGCTGCGTCCGGTTCGCGACCCTGCACGCGATACCCGCCCAGCGCGTGTACGGATTGCGGAGTGAGCCCGAGATGCCCCATGACCGGGATTCCCACGTCGACGAGCGCCCGCACTGTGGGCGCCATGGCTTCGCCGCCTTCGAGCTTGATGGCGTTGCACCCCGTCTCCGCCAATACGCGGCCGCAGTTCCGAATCGCTTCGGCGATCGACACCTGATAACTGAGGAACGGCATGTCGCACACCACGAGCGCCCGCTCCGCACCGCGCCGTACGAGCGTGGTATGGTAGATCATCTGCTCGAGCGTCGCCGACAGCGTGTTCGGCGATCCGCCGAGTACTTGCTCGACCGAGTCACCCACGAGCAGCACATCCACGCCGCTCTGATCGAGCAACCGCGCGAACAGTGCGTCATAGCAGGTCAGCACCACGATGCGCTTCCCCTGCCCCTTCATTCGCGTGAGGTCCGGGACCGTGAGCCCTCGGGGAGCCTGAGGCTCACTCACGTTCGAGCTCGGCGATCTCCGCCTGCCAGAACGCGCGATTCGGCAGCTCGGGGTGAGGAATGACGAGGTTCGCTTCGCGCGCATGCCGCTCACCGAATCGCACGATATCGAGATCGAGCGTGCGCGGCCCCCAGCGCACAGTCCGCTGCCGGCCGCGCTCGGCCTCGATCGCGTGCAGCCGCTCGAGCAGGTCGAGTGGTGTGAGGGTGGTTTCGAGCAGCACCATTTGATTCAGATAGCGTCCCTGCGGTACGGGGCCGAGCGGCTCGGTCTCCTCGACTTGGGAAGCGGCGATGAGACGGGTGCGCGGCAGCCCGGCGAGCCGCTCGCGGGCGTACGCAAGATGCGCTTCGCGGTCACCGACGTTCGATCCCAATGCCACGAAGACGCGCTCCGGTGCCGGCACGCGTGAATGGTAAGGGAGCTACGCGACGCTGGCAAAGCCGCGCGTCAACTCGCGCAGCATCGCGGCCACGGACTCGAGCTCGCGCGTGGCACGCTCGAGCTCGGAGAGACCCCGGGCCGCCTCGTTGGCGCGCGTGGCCACGTCGTCTACTTCGACGCGGTTCTTCCCCGCGATCTCCGCCACGGCGTGAATCCGCTCGCGCAGCCGCGCGAACGCCGCGTCCTGCTCGGTGGCCGCCTCCGCAATCCGGCGCGCATGGCCCGTCGCATCGGCCGTGGCTTCCACGATCGCGTCGAGCGCGCGCAGCGCCGCGGACGAGAGCTCCTCCACGCCGCCCACGTTCACCTGCCCGCGCCGCATCTGCTCCACCACTTCACCCACCTGGCGGTGAATGTCCTGCACCAGCTCGCCCGCTTCCGATGCTGCGGTGGCGCTCTGCTCGGCGAGGCGGCGCACTTCTTCGGCCACCACCGCAAAGCCGCGGCCGTGGGCCCCGGCCCGCGCCGCTTCGATCGCGGCATTCAACGACAGGAGATTCGTCATGTCGGCGAGATCGCGAATCGACGCGATGAAGCCCGTGATCCGCCGGCTCACCGTCCCGAGCCCCTGCACCTTGGCCGAGCTTTCACCCACGAACGTCTTGAGCGCCACGAGCCGCTCGATCGCCTCGCGAATCTGCTGGCGATTCCGCGTCGCGACGTCGCTCGCCTTGCTCGACGCCTCGGCCGCCTCGGCGCCGTCTTCCCACATACGGCGCGACACCTGGGCCAGCGTCTCGGTGGCCTCGAGCCCGCCCGACACCTGCCCTTCTTCGGCCACGACGCCCGCGCGGATCGCATCGGTCGATCCCGCCACTCCCCCCGCGGCCTCGCGCAGCGACTCGGCCGCGCGCGCCAGCGTGGAGAGCTGCGCGTTGAGCCGCTCCACCGTCTGGAGCAGCGGCCGCCGCAGCTCGGTGATGTGCATGGCGGTGGCGAGCTGATTCGCGAACGTGGAAATCGCCTGCACGTCTTTGCCGCGGTAGGATTTGCGCTTGTGATGTTCGAGCTCGAGCGTGCCGATCACGTCGCTGCCGAACTTGAGCGGCACGATAATGAGACTCTGCACGTGCGCCGCCGCGTCGTTGATGCGCCGGTCGCGCACCGCGTCGTCGATCACGAGCGTCTCGCCGTTGGCGATGACCTCGGATCGGAGCACGGCCACGTCCGCACTCGGCTCGCTGCGCTCGCGCCGGCCGATCTCGCCGCGATACGCGAGCGTCGGCGCGGTACCCTGGTTCCGGTACACCCGGAAGTCGCCCCAGTCGACCAGCCGGTGCGCCAACCGCTCGATGCGCGCGAACGCGTCTTCCAGGCTGATGTTGCTCGTGATCACCGCCTCCATGGCGTGGACCTTGTTCAGCTCTTCGGCGGCGATGGCTTCTTCGATGGTCTGCTTGAACAACAGACCGAGGGCGCCGAGCGCCGCGGCCGCGAACAGCCACGCGAGCGGCGGCCAGTACGTCATGGCGCCGAGCACGCTGGCGGAGGCGATGATCGTGGCGCCGAAGCTGATGCATTCGTACCGCAGCATGAGCAGCCGCTCGCCCTGCTCGAGCTTGCCGCGGAACAGGAGCGAGAAGTAGAACAACAACCGGCTGAACACGAAGTACGCGAGGCCGAAAAAGAACAGCGCGGGCAGGGTGTCGATATGGAGACTGGGCGGCACGCCCGACACGTGCAGGATCGTGGCGTACACGCCGAACGCGGCGATCGTGGCGATCACCTCGCGTCCCGCGTTGACCGACGACGCGCGGCCGCTCTTCCTGAGCCAGCCCCAGTCCACGAAGAACGTGCTCACGCCTACGGCCAGCGCCGCCGCGGGCAATCCGATCACCAGCGACCCAGCGAGCGCGATGAGGCCGGTCTGCGTGAGATAGGAATACTTGGACAGCGGAATCTGCAGCGCCCGCAGTACGAGACCGCCGATGATGAGCAGCAGCACCGCCGGGATCTGATGCACCCAGCGCGGATCGGCGATCAACGCGGCGACGAGCACCGCCATGCCGACCCAGCGCAACGCCACCGAGTACCCCACCACCATCCGATCGGTTTTCATGACGCCGATCCCACGGGGTTGCCCGACTCGCGCACCGCGCGGGCGAGGTCGGTGATCAAGCGTGCGCCCGCCGCGACGCCCCCGTTATCGAGCGCGTCGATCAGCGCGCTGCCCACCACTACGCCATCGGCCACGGCGGCCGTTCGCCGCGCCTGAGCCGGCGTGCCGATGCCGAACCCGACGGCGACCGGCAGATCCGTGACCGCGCGAATCCGCTGCACGTGCGTCTCGAGATCGGCCGGGACTTCCTCGCGCGCTCCGGTCACGCCGAGCCGCGAGATGAGGTACACGAATCCGCTCGCGCCCTGCATCGCGCGCGTCAGGCGTTCGGGCCGCGTCGTGGGCGCGACCAGCCGGATCAAGGCCAGCGGGCTCGCCGCCACGCGCGCTTCCAGCTCGGTATCGGCGCCCGCGGGAAAATCGGTCAACAGCAGCCCCGACGCGCCCGCCGCGCTCGCATCCTCGAGAAATCGTTCCACGCCGTAGGCGATCACCGGATTCAGGTACGTCATGATGACCACGGGAATCGCGAGCGCCGCGCGCTCGATCTGCTCGAGCACGCGCGGCACGGTGACGCCCTGATCGAGGGCAGCCTGGGTGGATCGCTGAATGGTCACGCCATCGGCGAGCGGGTCGGAAAACGGCACGCCGACCTCGACGATGTCGGCGCCCGCCGTCTCGAGCATGCGCAGCGCGTCCACGCTCGCCCCCGGATCGGGAAACCCGGCGGTGATGTACGGAATCAGCGCCGAGCGGTGCTCGCGCCGGACCACCCGCCAGCGGGCGGCGATCGGGTGGTCAGACAAAATAGTCGCTGACGTTGATTCCGTACTTTTGCGGATCGGTCACTTTCACGATGGTCCGGGGGTGATTCCCGGCGGCATCGACCTCCGCGAGGTCGAACAGGATGCCGGGGTGTTGCAACCCACCGTCCGGCGTGGTCACGATGCGCACGACCGGGCGATGCACGTGGTTCACGTCGGCGTTGGCCGAGTGCACGATCGCGACCTCGTAGGTATCGAGAATGACGCACGTGCCTACGGGATAGATGCCGATCAGATTGATGAACGCCTTCACCACGACGGGGTCGTACCCGCGCCGTGGATTTTCCCACATCTCCTTCAACACCTGATCCGGCTGAATGGGCACGGTCTGGTACACGCGGCGGCTCGTGGCCGCGTCGAACCCGTCGGCCACCGCCACGATCTTCGAGAAGATCGACAGCGCTCGCGACCGGATCGACTTGGGATAGCCCGTCAGATCGGTCTTCATGTGGTGCTCGTAGGCGACCACCATGCCACGGTAGGGGATCTCGCCATAGCCCCGGAGCCCGAACAGCGTGAGCACGCCGAGCCACGGATGCGCGGTCATGATGCGCCACTCTTCGTCGGAAAGCCCGCCGTCCTTGTTCAACACTTCGAGCGGCACGCGCGATTTCCCGACATCGTGAAACAGCGCCGCCATGCCGATGTCGAACAGCTGCAATTTGGAGAAGCCGAGCTTCCGGCCCAACGCCACGGAGAATATGCAGACGTTGACGGAGTGCGTGAACGTGTACTCGTCGTAATCGCGCAGCGTGGTGAGCCCCACGAGCGACGCTTCGTTGTTCAACACCTGATCGACGATCGCCTGGACCGCGCGCTTCACCTTCTTGACGTTGGCCGTACGCCCCATGCGGATGCTGTTGATCACCTCTTTCGTGACCGCCACCGACCGGGCGTAGGTGCGCTTGGCGGCCTCCTTCTGCCGTTCCTCGTCTTCGACGTCTTCGTCAGTCTCGAGCGGCGGCTCGACGCTGATGAACGTGACCCCCGAGTCGCCGAGGCGCTGGCCCAGCTCCTGGATCTTGTTGGGATTCGCTTCCTTCGCGGCATACGACAAGAGCAGCGAGACGAACTGTTGCAGCTGTTTGCGGTCCACCCCCTCGTCGATGCGCACGGCGCCGATGCCGCACTGCCTGAACACGCCCAGGATGTGCGAGAACGAGGCGTAGTTATCGAGGTCGAGCCGCAGTCGTGTCGAGTTCACGAACATGAACTCGCCCTGGATGCGCAGCTCGATTTCGCGTTCAACAGCGAGCAAATGCTTGGTCGTGGCCGCCAGCTCGTCGAGCGCCTTCTGCACCTGCGCGTTTTCCAGCGGATACAGCTTGAGCGAGCGGAACGACGTATACAGCACGACCAGGAAGTCCCGGCCCGCGTGCCGGAGAAATCCGTCCGTGGTCTGGACGGTGTCGACGATGGTGCTGCGCCGCTCGGGAGCCGTCACAGATTCGCGCTCCCTCCGGTCGCGCCGGTCTCGCGCAGGGCGCGACTCACGGCATTCCGCACCAGGGCTTCCTTGTCCTGAACCGCTTTCTCGAGCACGGCTCGCGCTTCCGCGGTGCGGATCTTCCCGAGCGCCATCGCCGCGCACGCGCGCGTTTCCGGATCTTCCTTGCGCGCCAGCAACCCACGGCTCACGAGCATTTTCTCGAGAATCGGGATTCCCTTGGCACCCGCGAGCGTCCCGTACGCCTCGTAGAACGCCATCTTCTCCGTCAGGTCCGAGGCCTTGAGCTTCGATCCTGTGACCATGGACTCGACGCGCGCCAGCGCGTTGCGATGCCCGCGCGACGCGAGAAACTTGACCCCCGCCACGCGCACGTCCCGGTCCGAGTCCTCGATGGTGCGCTCGAGCAGCCGCAACGCCGACGGGCTCGCGATCTGCGTCAGGGCATCCACCACCGCGAGCTTCAGGGTGCGGTCGCCGTGCTCGAGCAGCGGGCCCATGCCGTCCGGCGCCCCCGGGAGCTTGAGCCGCCCCGCGAGCCGCACCATTTCGAGCTGCGTCGCGGGGTCGCTGCTCGCCAGCGCCGAGAGCACTTCGGCCACGTGTTCCTGGGCCAGCTTCGAGGCAGAGTTCTGCACCAGCTCGCGCACCCGCTCGTTCGTGAGCCGTGGAATCCACGACATGAGGGTGCCGAGTGCATCCGCGCGCAGCTCGCGGAACAGCTCGCTCAATTCTTCTTCGGTGGGGTGAACCGTGGCCTCATCGAGCGACTGCAACAGCTGCGACAGCGCGCTCGGCTCCGACAGTCGCGCCGGCAGTCCCGCGAGGACCTTGCGGTGCTCGGGGATCAGCTCCCGCGCCCGCTCGAGCACCACCCGGACCTCCTGCAGAATGAACGCGACCGAACGGAAATCCCCGGCGCCGAGCAGGTACGGAATGAAGTTCTCGACGATGCCGATCAGCTCGGCGCGGACCGTGCCGTAGGTCTGCAGCTCGAGCAGATCGAACAGCATCGACAGCACGTTGCGCCGCAGGTCCTGCTGGTATTCCCGCTCGGCTTCCCTGCGGAGATACTCGATCTCCTTCTCCTCGAGGAAATACAGCGTCGTGTCGAACTCCTCGAGCGACACGAGCCCTTCGCGCTTGGGCGGCGGTGCGTCTTCCTGCACGGACTGGCGCACGTCGTTCGGTGTACGCGACGGGATCGTCTCGCCCGCTTCGATCGGCACGGCGTTCTCGGACGCCAGCTCCCGGAATGTGTACGAGATGAACTGGAAATCTTCGGCCCAGAGCAGCGTCAGCAAATCGTCGGCGGCCTCGGCCGCGAGGTTCTTCGCCTTGTGCAGCACCCCGAGAAACCGCACGATCTCCGATTCTTCGACCGAGGGCCGCAGCGTGAGCGAGCGAACCCCATCCTTATACAGGGTCCACGCGATGCTCTCGGTGCGCTGCTCCTGCTGATAGACCACGTGGCTTTCCCAGCGAAACGCGGTCTCTTCGACGTCCAGGTGCAGGTCGTCTGTGGACTGCCAGATCTGACGGAAGCCGTTGCGGATGTTCTCGACGGATCGCTGGTAGACCGGATTGTTGGGGAGATAGAGCTGAGTGGCGCGGAGTCCTTTGACGAGAACCTGCATCAGCTCCTCGACTCGGGACGGCGGCAGCTCGAGCTCGGGCGGTGGACCGGGTGCGGCCCCCGCAACCGGAGGCGTTGGGCTCGACGTGGGCGACACTCCGGTCACCGGGTGGCTGCTCCAGTCAGCTCGGCCACCATCGCGACGTCCTTATCCCCGCGCCCGCTCAAGTTGATCAATACGACATCGCCTTCACTCCAGTGTTCGCGTCCGCCATGCCGTACCCACGCAACCGCATGGGCGCTCTCGAGCGCAGGGAGGATCCCTTCGAGCCGCGGCAGCTCGCGGAACGCCGCCAGGGCTTCCTGGTCGGTAACGGCCACATACAATACGCGACCCGAGTCTTTCAGAAAAGCATGTTCCGGCCCGACGCCCGGGTAGTCGAGCCCGGCGGACACGCTGTGGGCCGCCTGCACCTGCCCGTCGGCGCTCTGGAGCAGGTAGCTCAGGCTGCCGTGAAACACCCCCGGGCGCCCGAGCCCGAGCGAGGCGGCATGGCGCCGCGTGCCCAGCCCCTCCCCGGCCGCCTCGACGCCCACGAGCTCCACGCCCGCATCGTCCAGAAACGCATCGAAGATCCCCATCGCGTTCGACCCACCACCCACACACGCCACGACGGTCTTGGGCAAGCGTCCGAAGCGCTCGAGCACCTGGGCGCGGGCCTCGCGGCCGATCACCGACTGAAAATCGCGCACGATCCGGGGGAACGGATCGGGACCGACCACCGAGCCAATGATGTAGTGGGTGTGGGTGACGTTCGTGACCCAGTCGCGCAGCGCTTCGTTGGTCGCGTCTTTCAGGGTCCGTGTGCCCGACGTCACGGGGACCACGCGCGCGCCCATCAGCTCCATGCGGTACACGTTGAGCTTCTGGCGCCGCATGTCTTCCTCGCCCATGTACACCACACACTCGAGCCCGAATTTCGCGCACACGGTGGCCGTGGCCACGCCGTGCTGGCCGGCTCCTGTCTCGGCGATGATGCGGCGCTTGCCCATGCGGCGCGCGAGCAGCGCCTGACCGAGCGTGTTGTTGATCTTGTGCGCACCGGTGTGATTCAAGTCTTCACGCTTGAGCACGACCCGCACACCTCCTCCCACCACCTCACTCAGGCGCGGTGCGTCCGACAGCGGCGTGGGCCTGCCGACATAATGGCGTAGCAGGTCGTCGAGTTCGTCCCAGAACGTCGCATCGCCCTTGGCCTGCTCGTACACGGTCTCGAGTTCTTCGAGCGCCGCCATGAGCGTTTCCGGGACGTAACGCCCGCCATACGGTCCGAACCGGCCCAGCGCCGCACGCTCGGCGCGGGTGGCGGGAGGTGGCAGCGGCGACTTGATGCTCATGCGCTGGTGGGCTGGCGCGGCGTGGCGCGCCCAAGCCGCGCTACGCCGCACAGCGCTCGCACGGCGGCTTCCGGATCCGCGGCGCGCGCCACGGAGCTGCCCACGAGCACGAGGTCCGCGCCCGCCGCTGCCATCCGGGAGATGTCGCCGCGCGTCTCGATGCCACTTTCCGCGACCACTGGGATTCCGGGCGGTACGCGCGCGATCAACCGCTCCGCGGCGCCGAGATCGATCGTGAATGTCGCGAGATCGCGGCTGTTCACGCCCACCGCCGTCGGCTCGGCGGCGAGTGCGGCGTCTAACTCCCAGTCGGCGTGCGCCTCGACCAGCACGCCGAGGCCGAGGTCGCGCGCGGTTCGGGCCAGGCTCTTCAGGTGGGTGGGCTTGAGCGCCTTGACGATCAACAGCACCCCGCTCGCGCCCGCGGCGCGGGCTTCGAACAGCTGCAGCTCGTCGAGAATGAAATCCTTGCGCAGCACGGGCAGCGCGACCTGCGCTGCCACTCGAGTCAGATCTTCGAGCGATCCGCCGAAATGCAGCTCATCCGTCAGTACCGAAATCGCCACCGCCCCGCCGCGCGCGTAGGCCGCGGCGTGCTCGACCGGATCGAGCCCCGGGGCGATCGCGCCGGCCGACGGCGAGCGGCGTTTGACCTCGGCAATGACCCCCACCTCGCGCCGGCCCCCAAGCGCCGCCGCGAACGGACGCGGCGCTGGAGCCCGTTCCGCCTGGTGCTCGAGCTCCGCCGTCCGAGGGCGTAGCAGGGCGATACGTCGCCTCGTGGTGGCGAGAATCGTTTCGAGCGTGGGCTGGCTCATGCTTGCGTTCGGGTCATTTTCGGGTAGATTCGCTTCGGCTTATTTTCGGGAGAACAGGTGCCGCTCACCCGGCGTCAACGCGAAATCTTCGATTTCATCAGCGAGCACATTACCGACAAGGGCTACGCTCCCAGTTTCGAGGAGATCGCCGCCAAGTTCGGATTTCAGTCGCTCGCCACGGTGCACGAGCACCTCACCAACCTCGAGCGCAAAGGTTTCATTCAGCGCACTCACAATGAAAGCCGCGCCATTGAAATCGTGCCTCCCAAGGGGCAGGTCGGCGCCACGGAGCTGCCGCTGCTCGGGCTCGTTGCCGCGGGCGAGCCGATCGAGGCCATTTCGGGCGACGACACGATCGCGGTTCCCGATGAGCTCGTGCCGCGCCGCGGCCGCAGCTACGTGCTCAAAGTGCGCGGGTCGTCCATGATCGACGAGCAGATCTGCGACGGCGACTACGTGATCGTTCAGGAGCGGAACCAGGCCGACAATGGGCAAATGGTCATTGCCCTCGTGCACGGCACCAGCGCCACCGTCAAGAAATTCTATCGCGAACCCGGTGGCTGGATCCGCCTTCAGCCGGCCAACTCGACCATGGCGCCGCTGCGGGTGAACGAGCGCGACATCGTAGTGCAAGGCATCGTCGTCGGGGTCATCCGGAAGTACTAGGGCTCGCGCGGCGCAGCCGCTCGAGCGCTTGCCACCCCGCACCGCGGCTCAGCATTTCTTCCGCGAGTCTGACGCCCTGCTCGTAGCTGTCGGCCAGTCCGGCCACGTACAGCGCCGCCCCGGCATTCAGGGCCACGGCGGCGCGCCCCGCGGGGTCGCTGCCCGCGCTCTTGGCATCGAGCAGCTGCTCGATACGGCGCGCGTTTTCCTGTGGCGCGCCGCCCTGCAGCGCATTCACGTCAGTAACGTGAAAATCGAACCGTTCCGCATCGATCTCCCACCGGACGACTTCACCCTTCCGGATCTCCCACACATCGGTGACGCCGTAGGGAGAGATCTCGTCCATCCCCACGCGCGCGTGCACGATCATCGCGTGCTCCGTTCCGAGCCGGGCCAGCGCCTGCGCCATGAGGGCGGCGCGCTCGGGATCCGCCACGCCGATCACCTGCCGGCGAGCCCCGGCGGGATTCGCGAGCGGCCCGAGCATGTTCATGACCGACGGGATGCGCAGCTCGCTCCGCACCGGGCCCACGTGCTTCATCGCGGGATGAAAATTGGGCGCGAACAGAAACGTCACGCACGCTTCGCGCAGCACGCGCGCCGCGCCCTGCGCGTCGAGCGTGACGGCCACTCCCAGGGCCTCGAGCACGTCCGCCGACCCGCAACGCGAGGTAAACGAACGGTTGCCGTGCTTCGCGACCCGCGCGCCCGCGCCCGCGGCCACGAGCGCCGCGGCAGTCGAGATGTTGAACGTCCCGACTATGCCGCCGCCCGTCCCGCAGGTGTCGATCAGTCCATCGTCGCCCGTGTCTACCTGGACCATCGCCTCGCGCATCGCCCGGGCGGCTCCGGCCACCTCGGCCGGGTCCTCGCCTTTGACACGGAGCCCCATGAGCAGGGCGGCGATCTGGCTATGGGTCGCTTCCCCGCGCATCACGACCCCGAAAACCAGGGCGGTCTCGTCTTCCGTCAGGGATTGACGTTTGGCGAGGGTGGCGATCGCTGCGTGGAGCGGTGAGGAGGTCTGAGGCATGGGTTCGGGCGCTGAAAAATACCGGACGGAAGCGGCTTTTGTCAAATAACGACAACAGGTTGCGACGCTGCACCCTTCTTCCTATCTTTCGCCCGTGACGAGCCGGCCTTACCTCGCCGTGACCCATTACGACGGGGCACGGTTCGTCGGCTGGCAGCGCCAGCGGGAGGGGCGCACCGTCCAGGCGGAGATCGAAGCTGTGCTCGAGCGGCTGCTGGGCCGGCGCACCCCGGCGACCGGGGCCGGACGGACCGACACCGGGGTTCACGCGTTGGGCCAGGGGGTTGGGTTTCAGCCTGGAGAACGCTGGAGCGAGGATGGCGCCGGTCTCCGGCGCGCGCTGAACGCGCTGTTGCCGAGAGATATCTGGGTGGAACGCGTGCATGCCATGCGGCCCGGATTCCATGCACGGAAGAGCGCCGTGGCGCGGCAGTATCGCTATGTCCTGGGAACCGATGACGCAGCGCTGTCGCCGTTCCGGCGGCCATACGAATGGGCCCTGGGCAGGCCGCTCGATAGCGGGCTGCTCTCGGACGCCGCCCTGCTGCTCCTGGGCGAGCACGATTTCCGCGGTCTTGCCGCTCGTCCCGGTGCCGCGGATCCCGATTGCCGCTGCCGCGTTGCGCTCGCCCAATGGGCGCCGCGAGCCGACGGGACGGGAGTGACATTCACGATCGAGGCGAACCGCTTCGTACACCACATGGTGCGTTTCCTGGTGGGCGCGATGGTCGACATCGCGCGCCATCGCCGGCCGCTCTCGGATCTCGCGGCGCTGCTCGTCGCGAGCGACAACAGCGCGGCGAGCCCTCCCGCACCTCCGCAGGGACTTTACCTCGTCGCCGTCCGCTACCCCCAAGAGTGCTATGCCGAAACCTGACGCCGAGCACGAGCGCATGAGCTATGAGTCGCCGCTCGGGCAACGCTACGCCTCGCCCGCCATGCAGACGCTGTGGGGCGAACGGCGCCGCATCGGGCTGTGGCGCCGGCTGTGGCTCGCGCTGATGGAATCCCAACAGGAGCTTGGGCTCGCGATTCCGCCCGCGGCGTTGGTGGAGCTACGCCAGCACCTGGACGACGTGGACTTCGAGCGCGCCGCGGAACATGAGAAGCGGCTACGCCACGACGTGATGGCGCACATTCATCATCTCGGCGAACAGGCGCCCGCGGCTCGCCCGTTCCTGCATCTCGGTGCCACGAGCGCGTACGTCACCGACAACACCGACCTGATCCTGATGCGCGAGAGCGCCCAGCTCCTGCTCGGGCGTATAGCGGCGGTGCTGGTCGCGTTGGGACACCTAGCGCGCCGCCACCGCGCCCTGCCCTGCCTCGCGTACACGCACTTTCAACCCGCCCAGCTCACCACCGTGGGTAAGCGCGTCGCGCTGTGGATGCAGGATTTCGCGCTCGACGCCGATGAATTGCTGTACCGGCTCGACACGCTGCAATTCCGCGGCGTGAAAGGCACGACCGGCACTCAGGCGAGCTTCGTCGATCTGTTCGGCGGCGATCACGCCAAGGTACGCGAGCTGGATCGGCGCGTCGCGAAAAAGATGGGATTCGCCAAGCTGCTCCCCGTTGCGGGGCAGACGTACACGCGCAAGCTCGACGCGCAGATGCTCGCCGTGCTGTCCGGCATCGCGGCCTCCGCCGCGAAGTTCGCGACGGATTTGCGGCTGCTTCAGCACGAGGGCGAGCTGCTCGAGCCGTTCGAGGCCGACCAGGTGGGCTCGAGCGCCATGGCCTACAAGCGCAATCCGATGCGCGCCGAGCGGATCACCGGGCTCGCGCGCTTCGTGATCGAGCTCGAGGGCAACGCGTGGCACACGGCCGCGGAGCAATGGCTCGAGCGCACCCTCGACGACAGCGCCAATCGACGGCTCGTCTTGCCTGAAGCATTCCTCGCGACCGATGCGATTCTCATTCTCGCCACCAACGTGGCCGCGGGGCTCGAGGTGCGGGACAACGTGATCGCGCGCCACGTCGCGTTGCATGTGCCGTTCCTCGCCACCGAGCGACTGTTGATGCGGGGCGTCCAGGCGGGCGGCGATCGCCAGCGACTGCACGAAGCGATTCGCAGTCACAGCATGCAGGTCGCGAAGGCCGCGGCCGAAGAAGGCGCACCCAACGATCTGCTGGAACGCCTGGCGCGCGATCCCGCTTTCAAGATGTTGCGCGAGTCCCTCACGCCCCAGGAGCTCGATCCCCAATCCTACGTTGGCCGCGCTCCCGAGCAGGTCGACGAATTCCTCACCGGTGTGGTGCAGCCGATGCTGCGAACCATCGAAACCGTTGCTCCCGCCGCAGCTCCGGCGGAGGTGACCGTATGACCACGACCCCGCTCGTCGCGAGCTCGCTCCCGCTCCCCCTCGTCAAACGGGGTAAGGTGCGGGAGGTGTATGAGGTCGATCGTGAAACGCTCTTGCTCGTCGCGAGTGATCGCGTCAGCGCGTTCGACGTCGTGATGCGGGAGCCGGTGCCGAGCAAGGGCGCGGTGCTCACGCAAATGAGCGCATTCTGGTTCAAGCAGCTCGAATCCGTGATCCCGAGCCATTTTCTCACCGCAGATCCGGACGAGATCGTGCGGCGGGTGCCTGCGCTGAAAGGGATGCGGGACACGCTGGGCGGCCGTTCCATGCTGTCCCGGCGCACCACGCCCGTGCCGTTCGAGTGCGTGGTGCGTGGCTATATCACGGGATCGGCCTGGTCCGAATACAAGAAATCCGGCACGCTCGCCGGTGAAGCACTCGCCAAGGGACTGGTGGAAAGCGCGCGGCTCGAGCCGGCCATCTTCTCCCCCGCGACCAAAGCCGAGACCGGACACGACGAGAACGTCACCTTCGAGCATGTCGGGCGTGCACTGGGGCGGAAGCTCGCCGATCGGCTCAAACAGGCGAGCCTGGCGCTGTACGAAGCCGGTCGGGCCTATGCGGGCCCACGCGGCATCATCATCGCCGACACGAAATTCGAATTCGGCACCACGGCCGATGGCCGGCTGCTCGTGATCGACGAGATCCTGACGCCCGACTCCTCGCGCTTCTGGCCGGCTGATCGCTATCAGGCGGGACGAAGCCAGCCGAGCTTCGACAAACAGCCGCTGCGCGATTACCTGGCCGGAATCAAGGACAAGGGCAAGTGGAACGGCGAGGCACCGCCGCCACCCTTGCCGGCCGAAGTCGTCGCGGCCACGAGCCGGCGCTACCTCGACGCCTACCGGCTCATCACCGGACACGCGCTCGAGCACGGGGCCTAATGGCGTTCGCCCCCGAAGGCTGGCCGTTCATCATTCCCACCTGGGTGCTCGTGGCGTTGGGCGCGTGCGCCGTGGCGCGCGGGATGACCTGGCTCGTCGTGCCCGAAGTGCTGCTCGCTCTGGTCGCGGTGTGGCTGCTCGTGTTCTTTCGCAATCCCATCCGCACCGGCCCACGCGGCGACAGCTTGATCATCGCTCCGGCGGACGGGCAAGTCGTGGAGATCGTGCAGGTGAACGAAGGCATGTATCTCGAAAGCGGGGCCACGCGGATTTCGACGTTCATGAACGTGTTCAACGTGCACGTGAACCGCTATCCCGTTTCGGGTGAGGTGGAGCTGGTGCATTACAATCCCGGCAAGTTTCTCCACGCCGGGGCGCCCAAGGCGAGTCTCGAGAACGAGCAGTCGTCGGTCGGGATCCGCGGAGCACGTGGACGGGTGTTGGTCCGCCAGATTGCGGGACTGATCGCGCGCCGCATCGTGACGGACGCGCACGCCGGGACGCAGGCGGTTCAGGCCGAGCGCATGGGGATGATCCGGTTCGGCTCGCGCGTGGATGTGTTCATTCCCAATGCGACGCCCGTGCGCGTCGCGGTGCGCGTGGGCGAACGCGTGCACACCGGCACCACAGTGCTCGCGGAGTACACGGCGTGACCGGCCCGCGATTGCGCCCCAACATGCGGCGCGTGGTGGTGGTCGTGCCGAGCCTGTTCACGCTGTTCAACCTGTTCTTCGGCATCTGGTCGATGGTGCTGGCTACACGCGGCGAGTTCTACCGCGCGAGCTGGTACATCGTGTTTGCGGGCATTCTCGATCTGCTCGACGGGCGCGTGGCACGCATGTCGAACACGGGCACCCGCTTCGGCGCCGAGCTCGACAGCCTCGTGGATATCGTGAGCTTCGGCGTGGCACCCGCGTTCCTCATGTACATGCTGGTGTTTGGGACCGCAGGCCAGGCGGAGTGGATCTTCTGCTACTTCTACGTCATGGCGGCGGCGACGCGGCTCGCGCGGTTCAACGTGACGCAGGCCGGACGGGCCAAGCAGTGGTTCATCGGACTGCCCTCGCCTGCGGCTGGCATGACCCTCGCCACGTACTATCCGTTTACGCAGACCGATTTCTATCAGGAAAAGCTGCGCGCGCTGCCGTGGCATCCTATCCTGCAGCTGCTCATGATCCTGCTCACCATCCTCATGGTGAGCAACGTGCGCTATGCGACCATGCCCAAAGTGGGCGTGCGATCGGTGAAAGGGCTTCTCGGACTCGCTACCATTCTTCTGGTCGTGGTGTTCGGCATTTTCGCGCATGACGTCTTCTGGTTTCCCCTGGGAATCGCCTACATGACCTACGGCGTGTTGCGAGCCACGTTCCTCGGCTTGCTGTCGGAGCCGGATGAAGACGAAGAAGCCGAAATCGCGGGCCCGATCGTGATCACCGACGGCCCGGCGGAGATCACCCCGTACCTGGGCGAAGAGCGCCGCAGGCCTCAGACTGGAGGCGCGGGCGGAACGGGAGGCAGCGCCGCATGACCGCCTTTCACGTGGAGATTCGCGTCATGCCGCGCGGCGCGGTGCTCGATCCGCAGGGCCAGGCGGTCGAGCACGCATTGCGCGCGCTCGGCTTCGGCGGTGTGTCGAAGGTCCGCGTCGGTAAGCACATGGTGCTCGACGTCGAAGCCCCGACCAAAGACGAAGCCATGGCCAAGGCGCGGGCCATGTGCGACCGGCTGCTCGCGAATCCGGTCATGGAGGACTTCGACGTCGCCGTGAAGAACGGGGGCGGCTGATGCGCCGCGTCGCGGTCGTCGTTTTCCCCGGATCGAACTGCGATGCCGACACCTACACGGCGGCGCGTGCCGCGGGATCGGACGCGTACTACGTGTGGCATCGCGATACCGATCTGCAGGGCGCCGATATCGTGGTGCTTCCCGGTGGATTCAGCTACGGTGATTACCTGCGCGCCGGCGCCATCGCGCGCTTCTCGCCCGTGATGTCCGCCGTGGTCCGGCACGCGAACGCCGGCGGCGCCGTGCTCGGCATCTGCAACGGGTTCCAGACGCTGTGCGAAGCGGGCCTGCTCCCGGGCGTGCTGGCGCGCAATGCGCGGCTCAAGTTTCTCTCGCGCCCGGTTCGCGTGCGCGTCGAGTCCACCGATACGCCGTTCACGTGTCTGTATGAGCGCGGCGAGACCCTCGAGATTCCGATCGCGCACGGCGAAGGGCGCTACGTCGCCGCCGCGGCGGTGCTCGAGGAGCTCGAAGCGACCGGTCGTGTCGTGTGGCGCTATGTCGACGACAATCCCAACGGCTCCACGCAACAGATCGCCGGCATCTGCAATGCCGAACGCAACGTGGTGGGCATCATGCCGCATCCCGAACGCCGCAATTCTCCCGTCCTCGGTGGCTCGGACGGCGCCCGCGTCTTCCTTTCGATGGAGGCTTGCAATGCGACGCAGTTTGCTGATCGTGTGCGCGCTGGTGGTGGCGACGAGCTCCGCGTGTAACAAGATCAAGCCGCAGCTCGAAGCCTTCCAGCATCAGTTCGCGCAGCAGCTAGACCTGGCGCGCCAGCGCTTCTTCAAGAAGAAACCGCCGGCCACGAGTCCCATCGCGCATCCCGCCCCGGTTGCGCATCCGGCTCCGCCGCCGCCACCCCCACCGGCTGCCGAGCCGAGCCAACCGACGACCCAGCAAGTCGCGAGCACGCATCGGCGCGTGCGGCGTGATGAACCTTACGTATCAAACGACACGGGGACGTTATTCCCGGGGATGACCGAAAAGGACGTGTACGCCCGCTGGGGATCCCCGGAGGCGGTGCGGCACCTGGGCGAGTTCACCTATCTCTATTTCAAGAACGGCTGCGAGTACAGCTGCGGGCACCTCGACGTCGTGACGCTGCAGAACGGGCAGGTGATCGATGCGCTGGTGCGCTGGCCCGGACACGGCTACGCCGGTCAGTCGGGTGCGCCCACGAGCGCGCCGACGGCGGCACCGTCGGGCGGCAACACGCTCCAGATCACGCCCGCGGCGCCGGCCGCGGATACGACCGCAGCTCCTGCAGCCGTCCCGGCTCCGGCCCCTGTTCCTGTTCCGGCTCCGGCGCCCCCGCCGATCGCTCCACCCGCCGCGCCACCCGCACCGCGTCAGGATACGACGCACGCCGTGACTCCCCCACCCTCGCCTACTCCCAGCGAGTGACGCGACGCGAGCGACGAACCATCAAGCCGTTCCCGGGCGATCCTCCGGTAACGGACGCGTTGATCCGCGAGCACAACCTCACCGACGAGGAGCACGCGCGCATCCTCGCCATGCTGCAGCGCTCGCCCACGTTCGCCGAGGTCGGCATCTTCTCGGCGCTGTGGAGCGAGCACTGCTCCTACAAGCACTCGAAGCGCATTCTGCGCCAGTTCCCAACCCGTGGCCCGCAGGTCATTCAGGGACCGGGTGAGAACGCGGGCGTGCTCAGGCTCCCCGATGGCTGGGCCGTGGTCTTCAAGATCGAGTCTCACAATCATCCCTCGGCCGTCGAGCCCTATCAGGGCGCGGCGACCGGGGCCGGCGGAATTCTGCGCGACGTGTTCACGATGGGCGCGCGACCGGTGGCCATGCTCAACAGCCTGCGCTTCGGGCCGCTCTCAGATGCGCGCAGCCGCTATCTGTTCGCCGGCGTGGTCCGCGGCATCGGCGACTATGGGAATTGCGTGGGCGTTCCGACGGTCGCGGGGGAGGTGGATTTCGGACCGAGCTACACAGCCAATCCGCTCGTCAACGCCATGTGTGTCGGGCTCGTCAAGGAGCGGGACATCATCACGGCGCGGGCGCATGGCGTGGGCAACGTGCTCGTGATCGTCGGCTCCCGCACCGGTCGCGACGGCATTCATGGGGCCGCGTTCGCCTCGGAGGAGCTGTCCGAGAAAAGCGAGCAGCGCCGTCCTCAGGTACAGGTCGGCGATCCGTTCACCGAGAAGCTGTTGCTCGAAGCGAGTCTCGAGCTGATCGGCTCCGGGCACATCGTGGCAATTCAGGACATGGGGGCCGCGGGCATTGTTTCTTCGTCCGCGGAAATGGCCGCGCGCGGCGGCGTGGGCGTCGAGATCGATCTCTCGCGCGTACCCACCCGCGAACCCGGCATGACGCCGTACGAGATTCTCCTGTCCGAATCGCAGGAGCGGATGCTCGTCGTGGCCAGGGCCGATCGCGTCGAGCAGGTGAAGGCGATCGCGGCCAAGTGGGAGCTCGACGCTACCGCCGTGGGGCGGGTAACCGATGATGGGACGTACCGCGCCACATGGGGCGACCAGGTGGTCGTCGAAATTCCCGGCCAGCGGCTCGTCGACGACTGTCCCATGCACGAGCCCGAGGCGGAGGAAGATCCGGAGATCGCGCGGCTCCGGACGCAGTCGCCTCCCGCAAAGCAGCTCCCGCCTCCCGGTGATCTGCTGCTCCGGCTCCTGGCGGAACCGTCGATCGCCTCGAAGCGCTGGGTGTTCGAGCAGTACGACTCCACGGTCCAGGCGAGCACCGCGATCGGCCCCGGCGGCGATGCGGCCGTGCTGCGCGTGCACGATACGGATTTCGGGATCGCGGTGAAGACGGATGTGAATTGGCGTTACGTAATGCTGGATCCGCTCGAGGGCGGCAAGGCTGCGGTGGCCGAGTCGGCGCGCAATGTCGCGTGCACCGGCGCGCGGCCGCTCGGCATCACCAACTGTCTCAACTTCGGCAGCCCGGAACGGCCGGCGGTGTTCCATCAGTTCCGCGAAGCGTGCCGCGGCATTGCGGCCGCGTGCCTCGCGTTCGATACGCCGGTCACGGGCGGCAACGTGTCGTTCTACAACGAGAGCCCGACCGGCGCGGTGGCACCGACACCGGTGATCGGCATGGTGGGCATGCTGTCACGCGTCGATCGCGCCGTCCCGAGTCACGCGCGGCAGCCGAACGACTCGATCTTCCTGCTCGGCCGCACACAGGCGGAACTCGGCGGCTCGGCGATGTGGGGGACGCTGTATGGCTTCGTGGGCGGGATGCCGCCGCGCGTCGATCTCGAAGCGGAGCGGCGCCTGATCGACTTTCTCGTCGCGGGGGCCGAACAAGGAGCGTTCCGCTCGGCGCACGATTGCTCCGATGGCGGGCTCGGCGTGGCCCTCGCGGAGGTCGCCATGGGTGGTCCGTATCAAGCGCACGGCTTCGGACTCGAAGTCGATCTCACCGGCTACGGCTCGCGGCTCACCGATGTCGAGGTCCTGTTCAGCGAGACGCAGGGACGCGTGGTCGTGAGCTGCGCACCGGACGGCGGGGCGCGGCTCGAGGCCATGGCGCAGGAGTTCGGCGTCCCCGTGTATCGCATCGGAACTGTGGGTGCGGCTAACGGGTCGCTGCGTATTCGGTTGCGTGCAGGGCAGTTCGAGCACCCCGTAGCCACTCTGCGGGAGGTATATTTCGAGTCGATCCCCCGACATATGGGAGACTGACCAACGCATGTGCGGCATTATCGGCATTACGGGTGTTCCTGACGCGGCGCGCCAGGTCTATCTCGGCCTGTACAGCCTGCAGCATCGTGGCCAGGAGTCGTCCGGCATGGTGGCCATCGACGGCGAGGGCATCGCGCGGGCACACCACGGGATGGGCCTCGTGTCGGATGTGTTCACCGAACCTGTGCTCACCGGCCTCTCCGGTGATGTCGCCATCGGCCATAACCGATATTCCACGGCAGGAACGTCGGTACTCGCCAATGCGCAGCCCATGCTGGTGCGCTATCGTGAGGGCCCGCTCGCCCTTGCCCACAACGGCAATCTCACGAACGCCGTCCAGCTGCGTACCGACCTGGTCGACAAAGGATCGATCTTCCGGAGCTCGTCTGACAGCGAGGTGCTCGTCCATTTGATCGCCCGCTCGGAAGCCCGTGAGCTGGAAGATCAGCTGCTCGATGCACTCGAGCGGGTGGAAGGTGCGTACTCGCTCGTGGTCACGATCGGCCGCACGCTGTACGCGATCGTGGACCCGCGCGGCTTCCGTCCCCTGTGGCTCGGCCGGTTGGGCGACGGTTGGGTCGTGGCATCCGAGACCTGTGCTCTCGACATCGTCGGCGCGAGCCGCGTGCGTGAGCTCGAGCCCGGCGACGTAATCCGTATTCAGGATACAGAGCTCGATCAGCTCCCGTCGCTCCCCAAGAAGCCACACCGCCGGTGCATTTTCGAGCTCGTCTACTTCTCACGGCCCGACAGCACGATTTTCCATCGCTCCGTGGACGGCGTGCGCCGCGAGCTGGGCCGGCAGCTGGCCCGCGAGCATCCCGCTCAAGGAGCCGACTGCGTCTTCTCCGTGCCCGACTCATCGAACGCGATGGCCCTGGGATTTTCCGAAGTGTCGGGCATCAAGCTCGAGCATGGCCTGATCCGCAATCACTACGTCGGCCGGACATTCATCCAGCCGGTCCCCGGCAGCCGCACCGCAAAGGTAAAGATCAAATTCAATCCCGTGCGCGAGGTGCTCGACGGGAAGAAGGTCGTGGTGGTGGACGATTCCATCGTGCGCGGCACGACGAGCCGGGCGCTGGTGCAGCTCATTCGCCAGGCCGGCGCCAAGGAAGTCCACTTCCGCGTTGGCTCGCCGCCGATTACCGGCCCGTGCTACTACGGGATCGATACGCCGAGCAAACGCGAGCTGATCGGCGCGAATCACGACGTGGATGAAATTCGCGAGCATCTGGGCGTGGACAGCCTGGGTTATCTCTCGCTCGACGGCATGCTGCGCGCGGCCAGCGGCAACAGCGCCGAGTTCTGTCACGCCTGCTTCTCCGGAGACTATCCCACCGAGGTGCCGCACGACGTTGCCCGCGCGCGCAACGACGCCCCGCTGCTCGTCGGCGTCCCCTAAGCGCGTGCAGTGCCGTCGCTCGAGCGCTGGGTTTACGCATTCGGCAACGGTCGCGCCGACGGCTCGGCGGCCATGCGGGACATCCTCGGTGGCAAGGGGGCGGGCCTCGCCGAGATGGCAAACCTCGGCCTGCCGGTCCCGCCGGGGTTCACCCTCTCCGCCCGGCTCTGCATCCGCTATCTCGAATCCGGTACCTTCCCCGACGCACTTCCCGACCAGATCAATCACCACCTCCGACAACTCGAGCTGATCACCGGCAAGCGCTTCGGCAGCGCCGAAAACCCGCTGCTCGTGTCGGTCCGCTCGGGGGCGGCGGTCTCCATGCCCGGAATGATGGAGACGATTTTGAATCTGGGATTGAACGATGAGTCGGTCCGCGGGCTCATTGCCGCCGCGAAGAATCCCCGGTTCGCATTCGACTCTTATCGCCGGTTCGTGCAGATGTACGGTGACGTGGTATACGAGCTGGGCAAGGAACCGTTTGCCGAGCTGCTCGACGAAGCGAAGCGCCGGCGTCGCACGGAGCGTGACATCGATCTCCAGGCCGAGGATCTCGAGGGGCTCGTGCAGGAGTTCAAGGAGCTGATTCGGGCGCGCACCGGCCAGCCCTTCCCCGAAGACCCCACGGCGCAGCTGTGGGGCGCGATCGAAGCCGTCTTCAAGAGCTGGCGCACGCGCCGCGCGGCGGACTACCGCCGCATTCACCGCATCCCCGACGATCTCGGGACGGCGGTGAACATCGTGGCCATGGTCTACGGCAACATGGGGAACGACTCCGGCACGGGCGTGGCGTTCACCCGCGACTGCCGCACCGGTGAAAGGCGCTTGAACGGCGACGTGCTGACGAACGCGCAGGGCGAGGATGTCGTGTCCGGCGCCCGCACACCGGAACCCCTGGCGCGGCTGGCGCGCGGCAAGCTCAAGCCGGTCTACACCGAGCTGCAACGGGTGGCCGCCAAGCTCGAGCGGCACTTCCGCGACGTACAGGACGTCGAATTCACCTTCGAGCGCGGCAGGCTCTACGTGCTTCAGACGCGCCGGGCCCAGCGTACCGGGGTCGCGGCCGTCCGCATCGCGGTCGAGATGGTGCGCGAGAGGCGCATCACCGAAGATGAGGCGGTGCAGCGCGTTCCGCCGCGCGATCTGGACCAGATCTTCCATCCGATGGTCGATCCACGCGCAACTGCGCCGCTCGTCGCGAAGGGCCTGCCCGCGTCACCCGGCGCCGCGATCGGCGAGGCCGTGTTCGACGCCGACGAGGCCGAGGCGCTCGCCGCAAAGGGGCGCAACGTGATTCTCGTGCGCCCGGAAACGAGCCCCGACGATTTTCACGGCATGGTGGCCGCGGGGGCGATTCTCACGGCGCGCGGCGGCATGACGAGCCACGCCGCGATCGTGGCGCGTGGCATGGGCAAGACATGTGTGGTGGGCGCGACGGAAATCGAAGTCGATCCGGAGGCCGGGCGGTTCCGCGCCAACGGGCGCGTGGTCAAACGCGGCCAGCTGATCACGGTCGATGGCACGACGGGCCGCGTGCTGCTCGGCGCGGCAAAGCTCGTCCAGCCGAAGAGCGGCGAGCATTACGCACGGCTCATGAAATGGGCCGATGCGAGGCGGCGGCTCAGGGTGCGCGCCAATGCCGACACGCCGGAAGATGCCAAGCGCGCCCGTGAGTTCGGCGCCGAAGGCATCGGACTGTGCCGCACCGAGCACATGTTCTTCCAGGGCGATCGCATCATGGCGATGCGCGAGATGATCATCGCCCCGGACGAGACCGGCCGTCGGCAGGCGTTGGCCAAGTTATTGCCGATGCAGCGCGACGACTTCGAAGCGATTTTCGAGGCCATGGCGGGGTTTCCGGTCACGATTCGCCTGCTCGACCCTCCGCTGCACGAATTTCTGCCCCACACCCCGGGCGAGATCGCGGCCCTCGCGAAAGCGATGAAGGTTCCCCCGGCGCACTTGAAACGGACCGTAGCGTCGCTCGTCGAAGCGAACCCGATGCTCGGCCATCGTGGCTGCCGGCTCGGCATCACGTATCCCGAAATCACGGAAATGCAGGCGCGCGCCATCTTCGACGCTGCGTGCCGCGTCGTGTCGCGCGGCCGCCGCGTGATCGTCGAGGTGATGGTGCCGCTCGTCGCTGACGTGGAGGAGCTGCGGCGCCAGGCGCACATCGTCCGGCGTGTGGCTCAGGAGGTGTTCCACGCCGAAGGGCGCGCCGTGCCGTTTCTCGTGGGCACGATGATCGAGCTACCGCGCGCGGCGCTGACGGCCGATGAGCTGGCCAAGCAGGCCGAATTCTTTTCGTTTGGTACCAACGATCTCACCCAGACCACGTTCGGTCTCTCGCGCGACGATGCCGGCCGGTTCCTGCCGTTCTACATCGAGCACGGCATTCTCCCGGACGATCCGTTTCAGGTGCTGGACCAGGACGGCGTGGGCAAGCTGATTACCATGGCGGTGCGGTTGGGACGGGGGGCCCGCAACGGCCTCAAGGTGGGAATCTGCGGTGAGCACGGCGGCGAGCCCAGCTCGGTGAAATTCTGCCACCGCAGCGGACTCAACTACGTATCGTGTTCACCATTCCGCGTTCCGACCGCGCGGTTGGCGGCGGCACAGGCGGCGCTCGAAGAAGCGGGCGTGATCAATCGTACCAGAGCGACAGTGTAGGCTACGGATGCGGGCAGGCGATGGGATTGTCGTCCGGTAGTCCCGTCGTGCAGGTCTGCGCGCTCTCGTTCACGTAGCTGCGGTTTCCCATATAAACGATGCCCGCAATGGTAATCCCCGTGAGTCCCGCGACGAGCGCCGCCGTGCGCGCGGGCGCCGCCTTGCGAGCTTGAATGGCGGCGGTCTGGCTGAACGGCAGCTTCTCGTATTCGCCGAAGACCAGTCCCTCGAGCGTATCGCCCTGCACTTTCGGATCGACGAGCTCGAATTTCGTGTGGTCGGATGCTCGCGTGACCCACACGCGATCGACGCCGAGCCCCTGGATTTCCGACGGATGGACCTGCTGCATGCTGTGACACGCACTCAGTGTCAGAGCCAACACCGCGAAGATGTGTTGCCGCATGGAACCCATGCGTAAGAAGGTGTCCACGATCCTATGGGAGCGCCATCCCTGGTCAGGGGGGACGCTTGGAGTGATGGAGGCGCGGGGAATCGAACCCCGGTCCGAGAGTGACTCCGAAACGGCTCCTACGTGCGTAGGCGATGCTTTATGAGTCTCGCCTTCGCGGCGCTTCGCCGGCCCCGAAAGCAACGAGCCTCGCTACAGATCTCGTGCAACCCATTGAGGCAAGAGGTCACACCAGCCCGACTTTGCGATACGTGAGCGCCGCCTCAGGCGGGCTGCCACTCACGCAGGTGCGTTAAGCCGAAGCTTAAGCAGCCAGTGCCAGTTCAGAGTTGGCAGTTATGAATTTCCCAGTGGTTTTACCAGGTGACTGAGAACCTGGGCACGCAGCCATATCCTCGCCAAACCCGTCGAAACCTGTCGCCCCCTCCCATGCATCTTATTGGGCTCGCGTGGCCTTTTCAACTCGGTTGCGGCCTTGCGCCTTGGCCCGATACAGCGCGGCATCGGCCGCGCTTTGCAAGTTGTTGACATCCAACACGCTTTCCGGGATGCCCGCCACGCCACACGAAGCCGCCAGTGAATACGGTGTGCCATTCCAGCGCCACGTGGTCGATGCGATCCCCGCACGGATGCGCTCGGCGGCGTCCACCGCATGGGCGAGCGGCGTGTCCGGCATCCAAATCGCGAACTCCTCGCCGCCGATCCGGGCGGCGAGATCCCGCTCGCGCACGAGACCAGTGAGCAGCGCCGCGATGTGGCGCAGCGCCGCGTCGCCGGCGGCGTGCCCGAGCGAATCATTCAGCGCCTTGAAGTGGTCGAGATCGAGGTAGACGAGACTCACGGGCACGGGGCCGCCCGCCTGCCCGTGCTTCTCGATGCGGCGTTCGAGCTCGCGCCGATTCTTGAGGCCCGTGAGCGGGTCGAGCGTGGCGCGTTGCTCTGCTTCGTG
Source organism: Gemmatimonadales bacterium (assembly GCA_035517615.1). Classification (GTDB taxonomy): domain Bacteria; phylum Gemmatimonadota; class Gemmatimonadetes; order Gemmatimonadales; family GWC2-71-9; genus AG25. The sequence continues at coordinate 4,194 of DATIYM010000004.1, read as the reverse complement.
CACGGCGCGTGCGGCCGCGAGGCGCGACCCCAGCTCCTGCACCAGACGCTGCAGCTGTTCCGCCTGCACCGCGTCGGGATCGAGGCCCCGCCCGGCGATCACGAGCGCTCCGATCGCCACCTGCCCATCGAACAACGGTATGGCTGTCCCGGCGCGCTCTTGGCGGCGGCGGTCGGGAAGCGCACCGCCGAGTATGTCGTTCTGACTCTGGGTGACGATGCGTACCGCCGACTCGATCGCGCGGGCTGCGGGAGCGGTTTCCGGAACGGTCACGCGCAGGAGCCGTGGATCCGCGGCGCGTGACACGCCCAGGATCTGTAGCGGGGCGCCGCCGGGCGCGGAGCTCTGCACCATCACCAGCGCCGCGCGCTGCAGGACCTGCTCCGCGACCTCGGCTCCCGCTTTGGCGACGCTTTCGAGCGTCTGCGCCCCGGCGGCGAGCGCCGCGAGCCGGCGTACCACGAGGTCGGCACGCTCCGCCCGCCCCGCTGGCTCGGACACCCGCATTGCCGCCACGAGCCGCCGCAACTCTTCAGCGAGCGCCGCCGTCGTGGCGGCCGCGACCTCCACGTTGTCGAGCAGCACGCCCGCGCCAAACGGAAAGTCGCCCACCGCCACGTACGTGCCATCCGCCTCGCGCGCCACGTGGGCTCGTCCATCCACCGACGCCAGCTGAGCGATCGCGCCGCCGCGCCGTAGCGTCTGCGGCAGCGTGGCGTCGCCGCCCGTCACCTCCAGATCACCGCTCGCCAGCCCCACGGCCCAGGCCGCGCGCGCACCGTACGACCGGCGCAGCAGATCGAGCAGATGCGAGAAATCCGATGGCCGCGAGGCGGGCGCCCGCGTCACCCAGGAACGCAGCAATGGCGCGAGAAGCAGTCCCAGGGCGCAGCAGAATCCGCCGGCGGCGGCAAGGAGCCCCCAGAACGCGGCGCGGATGATGGCGAGGATCAGGGCGGCGAGGCCGAGCGCGGCGAGCGCGCGCCCGGCCCAGACCGCCCGCCGTTTCACGTGTGATTGATGCGGCTCGCGGCGGCCGCCGCGCCAAACCCGTTGTCGATATTGACGACGGTAATGCCCGACGCGCAGGAATTGAGCATCGCGAGCAGCGCCGCCACGCCGCCGAACGATGCGCCGTACCCGACGCTCGTGGGGACGGCGATGACGGGCGTGCGCACCAGGCCTCCCACCACCGACGGCAGTGCGCCTTCCATTCCCGCCACCACGATGATGACGGCCGCGTTGCGCAGCGCTTCGGTTTGCGTCAGCAGGCGATGGATTCCGGCCACCCCCACGTCGGTGAGCCGGTCCACGCGATTCCTGAACGCGCGCGCCGTCACCGCGGCCTCCTCGGCAACCGGCAGATCGCTCGTTCCCGCCGTCACCACCAGGATAGTGCCCCGCCCGGACGGCGTGGGATCGGGGTCGGGGCTCAAATACACGGTGCGGCCCAGCGCGTTGACCTCGGCGCCCGGGAAGCGCCGGGCGAGCGCGTCTTGCTGTGCGGGCTCCGCGCGCGTCGCGAGAAAATATCCGCCGCGTTCGGCCAGCCGTTCCGCGATCCCGACCACCTGATCGGGTGTCTTGCCCGGACAAAAAATCACCTCCTGATGTCCCTGCGTTTCGGGCCGGAGGTGATCGATGGTGGCGAAGGAGAGGCGCTCGATCAAGCGCCCCCAGTCGTTGGGGTCGGGGCTGTTCACGTCGCCAGGGCGGCTTCGGGCTCGCGCGCCAGGAAGCCCTCGAGGATATCCGCCGCTTGCTCGAGCGACTCGATCCGGAACAGCCGCTCGCGCAGCGCAGCGCCTCCCGGCAGCCCTTTCGTGTACCAGCCGAGGTGCTTGCGAAACTCGACGGCCGTCTTGCGCGTGTCGCCCTGGAAGCGGGCGGCGAGCCGGGCATGCTCGAGGACCGTCGCGAATCGTTGTTCCGTGGTCGGCACCGGTGCCCGGGTCTCTCCGCTGAGCAGCGCGCGCGCCTGAGCAAAGAGCCAGGGGTTCCCGAACGATCCCCGGGCGATCATGATCCCGGCGCAGCCCGTGTGCCGGTGCATGGCAACGACGTCGTCGGGTGTCCGGATGTCGCCATTCCCGATCACGGGGATGGTCAGGCGCTCGACCAGGAGCGCAATTTCATCCCAGTTCGCCTGGCCCGTGAACATCTGGGTGCGGGTGCGGGCGTGGAGGGTGAGCGCTTGCGCGCCGGCGTCCTCACACGCGAGCGCAATGGTAACGGGATCGCGGTGCGCATCATCCCAGCCGCTGCGGATTTTCACCGTGACGGGCCGGTCGGTGGCGGCGCGCACCGCGCCGATGATCTGCCGCACGAGGTCCAGATCCCTCAGGCAGCCCGATCCCCCGTTGTTCCGTACCACCTTCTTCACTGGGCAGCCGAAGTTGATGTCCAGGAAATCGGGCGCGAACAGCGCGGTCACGAGCGCCGCGGCGCGCGCCATCGTGTCTGGCTCGGCGCCATAGAGCTGAATGCCATACGGGCGTTCCGCGGGATCGAACTTCCCGTCGGCCAGCACCCGGTCGATCCCGCGCGCAACCCCAACGGACGAAATGAATTCCGACACCACCACGTCGGCGCCGTAACGGCGGCACAAGAGCCGGAACGGCGACTCGGACACCCCAGCCATGGGGGCAAGGAACAGCGGCACGTCGTGCGTCACGGGATACGGGAACGCCATGCGACGAACGTAATCACATTTCCCCTTCGTCGCATACCCGCGCGGCCCCCGGACTGTGCAGCTTTCGCACGCTAAGAACTGGCGTTTTGCAGTACTACCACCCAGGGGGTCAATCATGCAGAGACTGGCCATGTTGCTCGGCACGCTGGCACTCACGGCGACGGTGCTCCCCGCCCAAGAGAAGAGTCAGCCGCCGGCGCCGCCCGCAGCCGTGTCGACCGACATGCTGTTCTTCAAGGGCGAGAACGCGCAGCTACCGGATTCCGCGAAATCGGTCCTGGAGAGCCGTTTGCCGGCCATCCGTCAGGATGCCGCGATGCGTATCGTGATTCTCGATTACGGCAGCTCCAAGGATTCGATGCTGGTGTTTACGCGGTTGTACGCCATCAGGGGATATTTCGTGACCAAGGGCGTGAAGGATACGCGCATCGACATCGGGACGCGCGCCTCGCCGTGGGTCACGGATCACTGGGCCGAGGGGCCGTACGATCCGAAGCACACCACCGTATTCGTGCTGCCGTCGCCCGACATGCTCGCGAAGAAGCCGAAGTAGAGCGACCGATGCCCGCAACCCGCCTCGTGACGGCCATGCTCTTCTGTTGCGCAGCGAGCCGTGGCGCCGCTCAGCAGCCAGCGCACGACACGACCAAGATCTTCTGGCACGGAGAGAACGCGCAGCTTACCGATTCGGCCAAGTCGGTCATGGAGGAGTACTTGAAGAAGCCGCGTCGGACGCCGATGGCACACATCGTGGTCCTGGACCTGGGTAGCTCCAAGGATTCCGAGCTCGTGTCCACGCGTTTGAATGCCATCCGAGGATTTCTCATGCGGAAAAGCGTCGCCAGTTCACGCATCGGCGTGGGCACGCGAGGCACCGGGTGGACGACGGATACCGCCGCGCTGCACGTCGATCCCACGACGACGTGGTATATCGCCATGCCGCCACCGAGCGCGGATAGCACCACCACGCGGTAACGCACTCCCCTTTGCGTGACGGGCGCGACGTCATTACGTTGCGCCCGTCACGACAACCGGAGCAGGCCGTCCGTGCATCTGCGCGAGTTCTTTTCCGAAGACGCCATCAAGCTCAATCTGGAAAGCACCACCAAGGACGCTGTCTTGAAGGAGCTCGTCGGGCTGCTCAAGCTCGACGAGAAGTCGGACGCGACCCTGTTCAAGATGCTCAAGCGCCGCGAGACGCTCGGGTCCACGGGCATCGGCCAGAATATCGCCATCCCGCACTGCCGGTCCCTGGTCGTGACGCGGCTGCGCGTGGCCTTCGCGCGCAAGCTCGACGGCATCGATTTCGCCGCGATCGACAGCAAGCCGGTGTTATTCTTCTTTCTGATCGTGGCCCCGCCTCTCGAAGTGTCGAATCAATATTTGCCCGTGCTTGGCAAGATTGCGCAGTTTGCGAAAGAGCCGGACATCCCGGAGAAGCTGGCGGGGTTGCAGAAGCCGGGGGAGTTTTTGCAGCTGCTGGAGGAGAAGAATATTTAGAA
>DATIYM010000003.1:0-52068 GCA_035517615.1 Gemmatimonadales bacterium | reverse complement strand
CGGCCCGGGGGGGGGGGGGGGCCCGGCCGCGCGAACGTGCTCGTATTTCCCGATCTTGACAGTGGCAACATCGCCTACAAACTGGTGCAACGTCTCGGTGGCTATGGGGCGCTCGGACCGGTACTGCAGGGGCTCGCGCGTCCGATTTCCGACCTGTCGCGTGGTGCCAGCGTGGACGATATTGTGGACACAACGGCGATTGCCGTCCTTCAAGCCGAGGAGACCGGATGACGTTCAGTCTGCACAAGGACAAGCGCGGGGTGGTGGTGGTTGGGGTGGACGGACAGCTGATCGTCGGCAACCGCCAGGAGCTGAAGCAGAAAGTGCTGGATGCGATCGACGCCGGGTCGCGCAAATTCGTCGTGGATTTCACGCGCACCGGCTACATCGACTCGTCCGGACTGGGCGTGCTCGTGTCGCTGTCCAAAAAGATTCGCGAGCAGGGCGGTGAGCTCCGTCTCGCCGGTCTGAACGAGGATCTGCAGACCCTGTTCGAGCTGACCAAGCTCGACACGCTGTTCTCAATCACCAAAACACCCGAGGAAGCCCTCGCCGCGTTCTAAACAGCCGTCTCCCTCACTCCGGCTCAATGTCCGCCGCCCCAAAAACCGGGGAAGCGGCGGGGGGCAGGGGCATGAAGTCGAGCTGTTGCTCGACGTTCCTTCCGCGCTCGAGCTGGTCGGACCCGCCGTGGAGCTCTTGGTCAACGCGCTGCCCGCCAACTTCCTGCCCGAGCGCCGCATCCGGTTCAATCTCCGCACGGCACTGGCGGAGGCATTGAGCAACGCGATCTGCTACGGAAACCGCCACGACGTGCGCAAGGTGGTGCAGGTTCGCGCCGAGGTGCGGAGCGACGCGCTGCACGTGCACGTTGTGGACGAAGGCGAGGGTTTCAAGCCTGACGCCGTCCCCGACCCCACGCTTCCCGAGAACCGCGAGCGCGAGGATGGGCGCGGACTGTTCGTGCTGCGCCACATCGTCGATCGCGTGTCGTTCAACGAGAAGGGAAACGCGGTGTGCCTGACGTTGCTGGCGGGGTAACCCGGCTCGAGCGCATGTTGCCGGCGCTGGAAGCGGCCTCGGGCGCCGTGCTTCGCGTCTGGCGTCAGGAAGGTCGCCATCTTCGGCCGCTCGTCGGGTCGGCCCCTGGATGGGTCCCTCGCCTCAACGGAACCGAGCCCCAAGGCAGTATGGTCGAGACTCCCGACGGGCCGGCCTGGTTTGCGACCGTCCCTGAGACCGAGGGCGTGTGGCTCGAAGTCCGGGGACAGTACTCATCCGATCTCCGGTCCGGCGAGCGTCAGGCGCTTACGACCGTCGTCGGAGCCGTACTGCAGGCCGAGCGAGAGGCGGCGCAGGTCGCGGCGGAGCTGTCCGAGCGGTACGAAGAAATCGACCTGATCTATACCATCAGCGAGATTCTGGGCCACACAATCCGGCTCGAGGAAGCGGCCCAGCGGATCGTCACCGAGGTCTCGACCGTCGTGCGCGCCCAGCGCGCCACCCTGCTCGTACTCGATCCCGAGCGGAGGATCCTGCGGCTCGTCGCGGCTCGAGGCGTGAATTTCAAGGACCTGGAGCCGATCGAAATCGACGACCGGTTCTCGGTGGCGGCGCGGGTATTCCGCGAGGGCCGGATTGTCGCCTACGACCCGAGCGACGGCGCGGCCGACAATCCCGGCCGCTCGGAAGGGCGCGGCTACAAGGGAAAGGCGTTTCTCTCGGTGCCGGTGCTGTATGCCGCGCCGGGCCGGCCCTCGAAGCCCATCGGCGTGATCAATCTGACGGACCGGCTCGGTGAGGATTCGTTCACCGCGGGCGACCGCAAGCTCGTGGCGGCGATCGCCAACCAGATCGGCGCCGCGATCGAAAACGCCCGCCTCGTGGAGCGCGACCGCGGCCAGCAGGGTATGCGCCGCGAGCTCGAGCTGGCGCGGGACCTCCAGCACAAGCTGCTTCCCTCCCCGCTCGTCATCTCGGCGCGCGCCGATGTGGCCGCGCGCTGCAGGCAGGCGGAATCGGTCGGCGGGGACTTCTACAACCTGCTCAACCTGCCGCGCGAGCGTGTCGGCGTGATGATCGGAGATGTCACGAGCCACGGCTTCGGCGCCGCCCTGATCATGGCGCTCGTGATGGCCGCGTCCGGCATTCACGCCGAGACCGGCGAGTCACCGAGCGAGGCGTTGGAGCAGCTCGAGCGCTCTCTGGCGGAGGAGCTGACGCGCACCGAGATGTTTCTGACGCTGTTCTACGCCGTGATCGACCCGCACGCGGGCCGGCTGACCTACGCGAACGCCGGCCACGCGCACGCGTTCGTCGTCGATGGAAAAACCGGAGTCGCGACGCGCCTCGAGGCGACCCGGACGCCGCTCGGCATGGCGGCAACGCCCGGTCGTGACGAAATGCGGATCTGGCAACACCGCCGCGACGTGCTCTGTCTGTTCACGGACGGGATCGTCGACGCAAAGAGTGAATCCGGCGAGCGGTTCGGCGAAGAGCGGGCGCTGGCCCACGTCCGCAGCCTCGCCGAGCGTCCGGTGCGCGAAATGCTCGAGGCGATCTTCACGGAAGTCGTGGCGTTCACGGGCGGCGGGAAGGCATCGGACGACCGGACCATGGTACTACTCAGGACGTGACGCGGGCTCGCGCCGGTCAGCACTTTCTCACCGACAGAAACCTGCTCCAGAAAATCGTCTCCGGGCTCGACCCGAACCCCACCGATCTAGTGCTCGAGATCGGGGCGGGGCGGGGAGACCTGACGCGCGTCGTGGCGCCTCAAGTGGGGCGGGTCGTTGCAATAGAAATGGATCGCCGGCTGGCGGCGGAGCTGGGAACGCGGAACGTGGAACGCGGAACAACGAATGTAAAGATTGTGGAGGGAGATGCCTTACAGCTGGACTGGCACTCGCTCCTCGACGTTTCCCCTGATGCTCCGCGTTCCGCATTCCGCGTTCCGCATTTCAAGATCATCGGCAACATCCCCTACTACATCACCTCTCCGCTGATCGAGAAAGCGCTGACGCCTCCGTTCCCGTCCCGCATCGTGTTTCTGGTGCAGCGGGAAGTGGCGGATCGGCTGGCGGCGCAGCCTGGGAGCAAGGTGTATGGGGCGCTCTCGGTCGGAGTCCAGGCGGAGGCGGATGTCGAACAGTTGCTCACGATCAAGCCGGGCGCGTTTCAGCCGCCGCCCAAGGTCGACAGCGCGGTTGTGCGGATCACGCCGCGCGCCGATCCGTTGGTACGGCCGGAGGAGCGGACCGCGTTTCGGGCGTTTGTGACCGCCTGCTTCGGGCAGCGCCGCAAGCAGCTTCGCAACGCAGTCGCCGTGGCGCTCGGGCGGCCTGCCAGCGCGGTGAGCGCGCTGCTCGTCGAGCTCGGGCTCGAGCAAACCCGCCGCCCGGAAACGCTGGCGCCGGCGGACTTCGTGCGAGTCTTGCGCGCCGGTCGCAGGTTGTGAAATTATTCACAATGCGGAAGATTGCGGAAAGCACGGTCCGCCGGCTTTCCCTGTACCTGCGATTTCTCGAGCAGTCCGAGGCCCAGGGGCACGCCACGATTTCTTCCGCCGAATTGGCCCGCCGCGGCGGCACGACGTCCGCGCAGGTTCGCAAAGACCTGTCCTTTTTCGGTTCGTTCGGAAAACGTGGGCTCGGCTATCCCGTGGGCGAGCTCGCCGGTACCCTCCGCGAGATTCTCGGGTTGGGCCGGAGTTATCGCGTGGTGTTGGTCGGCGCCGGCCGGATCGGCGGTGCGCTGGTCCAGTATCCTGGGTTTCGCCAGCGCGGCTTCAACGTGACCGCCATTTATGACAGCGATGCCCGCAAAGTGGGATCCCGCTGGAACGGGCTGGTTGTGCGCGACATCGCCCAGCTGGAAGCGGACTTGAAAAAGGAGCTCGCCGACATCGCCATCGTCGTGACCCCCGCCGAAGCGGCGCAACAGGTCACCGATCGCCTGGTCAAAGCCGGAATCAAGGCCATCCTGAACTTTGCGCCCGTCCAGCTCGCGGTGCCGAACGACGTGGTGGTGAAGTCGGTCAACATGGCGCTGGAGCTCGAGACGCTGAGTTTTGCGCTCGCGAACCGCTGATAGCTTTCCCCCATGGTCCGTGTCACGTCCGAGATCGGCGCCCTGCGCTCGGTTCTCGTCCACCCTCCCGGCCGCGAGCTCCTGGCGGTCACCCCGGCCAATCGCGAAGCCTACCTCTACGATGACATCCCCAACCTCGAGCTGGCGCAGCGCGAGCATCGCTGCCTGACGGAGGTGTTGGCGCGGTTTGCCGAGGTGTACGAGGTTCGGACGCTGCTCACCGAGATCGCCGCCCGGCCCGAAGTGCGGGACTTTCTCGTCACCCGCGCGCTCGAAGTCGTCCCATCGGACTCGCTCGCCAAGCAGCTTGCCGTGCTCGGGCCCGCCGAGCTCGTGGGGCTCATGATCGAGGGGATGCTCGAAGAGCGTGGTCCGATCGCCCGCGCGCTCAACGAGACGCGCTACGCCCTTCCTCCGCTTCCCAACCTGATGTTCACGCGTGACGTGGGGATCGTCATCGGCGCCCACTCGATCATCGGCTCGATGCGCCACGGAGTGCGCTGGACCGAAGAGCTGTTGATCAAGGCATTGTTCCGGTATCACCCCTGCCTCGAGAATGCCGGTATTCTCTACGACGGCTCGGAAGAGAAGCGCCTCAACTACACCCTCGAGGGCGGGGACGTGCATCCCCTTCGTCCCGATCTGCTGGTGCTCGGGTTCAGCGAGCGCTCGAGCCCGGCGGCGCTGGACCATCTCTGCGACCTCGTCTTCGAGCATTGCGGTGTGACCGACGTGATCGTCGTGGTGCTGCCCGACGAGCGCACCGCGATTCATCTCGACATGATTTTCACGCAGCTCGACCGCGATCTCGCGTGCGTCTACCCCCCCGACTTCGTGGGTGCGGAGCGTTTGGCGGTGCTGCACCGGCGCAAGCGGTCGAAAGGCGTGAAGGAGATGCCGAACTTCTTCGCGGCGCTGCAGGCCGTGGCGCAGCCGCTCGAGCCCGTGTTCTGCGGCGGCGCCGAGCGGCCGCTCCAGGAACGCGAGCAGTGGGCGAGTGCTTGCAACTTCTTCGCGGTGCGTCCCGGGATCGTGATCACCTACGACCGCAACGAGGCCACGCTCAGGGAGCTCGAGCACGGCGGCTTTACGCGGATTGCGGCGGCGCGCCTGCTCGCCGCCGAAGCTCTGCCGCGCGAGGGCCAGCGGTGTGTCGTCACGATCGAAGGCGCGGAGCTGGTGCGCGGCGGGGGAGGGGCGAGGTGTATGACGCTGCCCCTGAAGCGGGACGACCTCTAGCAGATGCCCCATAGCTCCTTCACAGTCGGGCACCTTCGCTGTCATCTGTTGGAAGGCGGCCGCCAGCGCCTCGATGGCGGCGCGATGTTCGGCGTGGTTCCCAAGCCGCTGTGGGAGCGCCGCATTGCGGCCGACGAGCGCAATCGCATTCCGCTCGCGCTCCGCTGCATGCTGGTGGAGCACGACGCTGGCCTGGTCCTCATCGATACCGGACTCGGCAACAAGGAAGACGCGAAGTTCCGCGACATCTACGGCGTCGAAAACACCGGCACGCGCGGCCCAACCGCGCTCGAGGACGCGCTCGCCGAGCTGGGGCACGCGCCCGCCGACGTCCGCTGGGTGATCAACACGCACCTCCATTTCGATCACGCGGGCGGCAACACGTATCGCGACCCTCAGGGCAGCGTGCGGCTGTCGTTTCCGCGCGCGCGCTACGTCGTGCAGCGACGCGAGCTCGACTTCGCGTGTCACCCCAACGAGCGCACCCAGGCGAGTTACTTGCGCCCCAACTTCGAAATCGTGCCGTTCCAGTTCGTCGAGGGAGATTCGGTCGTACTTCCTGGCATTCACGCGATTCCCACGCCGGGACACGTTCCATTTCACCAGTCGGTGATCGTCGAGAGCGCAGGGGAGCGCGCCTGCTTTATTGCCGACCTCGTGCCCACGAGCGCCCATCTACCGCTGCCCTGGATCATGGGATACGACCTGGAACCCTTGGTCACGCTCGAAACCCGCCGCGCGATCTACGCTCGGGCGCTCGCCGAAGAATGGCTGCTGTGCTTCGAGCACGACCCGGAGATTGCCGCCGGCCGCCTGGCGCGGGATGGGAAAGGATTTGCTCTTGTGGAGCCTGTGCGGCGCGGCTAAACTTTCTCGGCGTAACGACCTGGTAAGCGGGCGCCGCCGACGCCTCACCTGCGGCCGGATGCGTGAGCATTCGTGCCTGAGGGTCTTGAAACGCGGAACGTGGAACGCGGAACGCGGAACGTACAGGGAAGGTCGATTGCTTTGCGACCTTCACATTCTGTTCCGCCTTCCGCGTTCGGCCTTCCGCGCTCGAGAAGCGGCGGATCCCGCGACTGCACTGGATCCGCTTTTTCTTTTTGAGGAGGAGATCAGCACCTGGCACTAGAAACGCCCAACAGTAAGACGCCGCGTACCCGGGTCAACCGGCAGATTCGCATCAGTCCGCTGCGGGTGATCGCTCCCGACGGCGAGCAGCTTGGAGTCATGACTGTCGACGAGGCGCTCGCTGCCGCGCAGCAGCGGGGGCTCGATCTGGTCGAGGTGGCGCCGCTGGCCCGTCCCCCCGTGGTCAAGATCATGGACTACGGGAAATTCAAATTCGAGCAGGCCAAGGCGGCGCGGGCCGCGAAGAAGAAGCAGCACGTCATTCATCTGAAGGAAGTCAAGTTCCGGCCGGGAATCGACGAGCATGATTTTCAGTTCAAGACGCGCCATGCGCGGGAGTTCCTGGGCGAAGGCAACAAGGTGAAGGTCACGATGATGTACCGCGGCCGACAGATGGCCCACATCGACCTGGGGCGCGAAGTCCTGGAGCGCGTCGCGAACGAGCTCAAGGACATCGCGAAGGTCGAGCAGGACCCGAAGCTCGAAGGCCGCAACATGTCCATGGTGTTGGGACCGAAATAAGGGACGGGGAATGCCGAAGCAGAAATCGAAGCGAGCGCTCAGAAAGCGCGTGAAGCTCACGGGGCGCGGGCGGCTGCGCCGCTACCACGCGTACAAGAGCCATATCCTGACCAAGAAGACCGCCAAGCGGAAGCGTCACCTCCGCAAGGCCGCCATGGTTTCACACGCCGATGAACGCCGCTTCAAGCGGCTATTGATGGCCTAAAAGGAGAGCCACGATGCCTCGAGTTACGAGCAACGTCGCGCGCCTGAAGCGCAAGAACAAAGTCATGAAGCTCGCCAAGGGCTACTGGGGCGGGCGCAGCAAACTCTGGAAGGCCGCGAAGGAATCCGTCGAGCGCGCCCAGAAGTATGCCTATCGCGACCGCCGCCGGAAAAAGGGCGAATTTCGGCGTCTCTGGATCACGCGCATCAACGCCGCCGCCCGGCTGCACGACCTGTCCTACAACCGCCTGATGAACGGGCTCAGAAAGGGCGGGGTCGAGATCAACCGGAAGGTGCTGGCCGATCTGGCCGTGCGCGATCCCGGCGCGTTCGCGCAGCTCGCGGAGGTCGCGAAGAAGGCGTTGTAATGATGCGCGACCTCCTGGCAGCCGTTCACGCGCTGCGGGAGCGTCTCGGCGACATTCCCACCGCCGACGATCGCCGGCTCCAGGAGCTGAAGACGGAGCTCCTGGGACGCAAAGCCGGCGCCCTCACTCAGATCCTCGCGGCGCTGCCCGAGCTCGACCCGGCCCTCCGGCGCCAGGTCGGCGGCTCGGCGAACGCCTTGAAGCGCGAGCTCGAGGCCGCGTTCGCCGAGCGCGAGCGCCAGCTCGAGCTTGCAGCGCGCCGCTCGACCGGCGCCGATCTCACGATGCCTGGCCGGACCGAGTGGCGGGGCGGCCTGCACCTGGTCACGCAGGTGGTCGACGAGATCTGCGAGATCTTCCGCGAGCTCGGGTTCACCCGCGCGGTCGGACCGGAAATCGAGAACGAACGCTACAACTTCTACGCGCTGAACTTTCCCAAAGACCACCCGGCCCTCGACGCTCAGGATTCGTTCTACGTCGGCCCGGACCGGCTGCTCCGCACCCACACGTCGCCCGTACAGATCCGCACGCTCGAGCAGTACCGCCCGCCGGTGCGCGTGGTCATCCCGGGAACCGTGTACCGGCGCGATCCGTTCGATGCCTCGCACTCTCCGGTGTTCGAGCAGATCGAGGGTCTCGCAGTCGACGCAGGGATCAGCTTCGTGGACTTCAAGGCCACGCTCGCCACGTTCGCGCGCCGGTTCTTCACATCCACCACGCGCGTGCGATTCCGGCCGTCGTTCTTTCCGTTCACCGAACCGTCGGCCGAAATGGACGTGCAATGCCAGATCTGCGGCGGCTCGGGCTGCGCAGCCTGCAAGCAGACCGGATGGATGGAAATCCTGGGATCAGGAATGGTCCACCCCGCGGTGCTCGAGAACTGCGGCGTCGATAGCGAGCAGTACTCGGGCTACGCCTGGGGCATGGGTCCGGAGCGCATCGCGATGACCCGGTACGGGATACCGGACATCCGGATTCTCTTCGAGGACGATGTGCGCTTCCTCGAGCAGTTTACCGGATCGTGATCGTCTCACGACGCTGGCTCGAGGCGTTGCTCGGCGTGCCGCTCGACGCGACTGCGGTCGCCGAGCGGCTGACGATGCACACGGTCGCGGTCGATGCGATCGTGCCGATCCACCAGGAGCTGGCCGACGTGATCGTCGCTCGCGTGCTCGAAGTGCGAAACCATCCCAACGCCGATCGATTGTCGTTGTGCAGCGTCGATGTGGGTGGCGCGGCGCCGGTCGAGGTCGTGTGTGGCGCGCCCAATGTCCTGGCCGAGCGGAAATACCCGTACGCCGCGGCCGGAACCACGCTGCCGGGCGGCCTGAAACTCGAGCGGCGCAAGATCCGCGGCGTCGAGTCGAACGGAATGCTCTGCTCGGCGCGCGAGCTGGGATTGGGCGAGAACCACGAGGGCATTCTCGAGCTCTCGACCGATGCCGCGCCTGGCACTCGCTTCCTCGACGCCATGCCCGTGGACGATCACCAGATCATCATCGACGTCACCGCCAACCGGCCGGACTTGTTGTGTCACAAGGGAGTCGCGCGCGAGCTGGGTGCCTGGCTCGGGAAACCCGTGAAGCTGCCCGAGGTCGGCGGCTCGTCGTCACAATCCGCCAATCCGCCAGTCCGTCAATCCGCCCGCGGTGTGGTCGACGGAGTGGAAATCCGTCTGGAGGATCCCGAAGGCTGCCCCCGCTACATGGCCGCCGTACTGCGCGGTGTCCGCGTCGGCAAGAGCCCCGAGTGGCTCGCCAAACGTCTCGAATCCGTGGGCCAGCGCTCGATCAATAACGTGGTGGACGCGACGAACTACGTCTTGTTCGAGCTCAACCAGCCGCTCCACGCCTTCGATCTCGCCAGACTGCGCGGGCCGGCGGTCGTCATCCGCCGCGCGAGCAATGGCGAGCGCATCGTGACGCTGGACGGCGTCGAGCGACAGATGACGAGCGAGATGACCGCGATCTGCGACGCTCAACGACCGACGATCGTCGCTGGTGTCATGGGAAGCGCGGAATCCGAGGTTGGCGCGGGCACGACCGACATCGTACTCGAGTGCGCGTACTTCCAGCCCACGCGAATCAGGCGTACACGCAAAGCCCTCGGCCTGTCCAGCGAGTCGAGCTATCGGTTCGAGCGCGGCATCGACATGCTCGCGATGCCCGACGCGCTGCGCCGCGCAATCACCATCATTCAGGCGGTGGCGGGCGGCGCGGTCCGCGCCGCGCCGCTCGATCTCTGGCCCGCGCCACTCGAGCAGCGCACGATTTTTCTCCGCCAGCCGCGCGTGGTCGCGCTGCTGGGCACCGCCATCGACGTCCCGGAGGTCGAGCGACTGCTCACGTCGGTAGGCTTCTTCCTCGCGCCGAAGGATGGACGGCTGGCCGTTCAGGTGCCGGGATGGCGTCCGGACGTGACTCGCGAAGTGGATCTGGTCGAAGAGATCGCCCGCTTGAAGGGCTATGGCGAGTTCCCCGATGAGCTTCGCCCGTACCGGCCTGGCAACGTGCCCGACGCACCGGTCGAAGGGATCAAGGCACAGATCCGTCGCCAACTCTCGGGTGCAGGGCTGTTCGAGGCGCGCACGATTCCCCTGGGTCCACAGGACGGCCCCGACGCCGTGCAGGTCTTGAACCCGATGTCAGCCGACGAAGCCTATTTGCGAACCCGGCTGCTCCCCGGGTTGGTGCGACGTGTGGAATACAACTGGGGACAGCGCAACCGCGACATCCGGTTGTTCGAGATCGGGACGGTGTTTCGGTCCGCCGAGGAGTGGACGTCCGTGGCCGCGGTAATCACCGGCGGCCGCCGCCCACCCCACTGGTGCGAGGGTGTGAAAGTACCTGATATGGACATATGGGACCTCAAGCATCACTTTGAGTTAGCCGTCCAGTCCGGGGCGCCGTTCGTGACCATCGCGCCTGCTGCCACGGTGGATGGCTGGGAAGCGCGCGATTCCGGCGGCAAGGTAGTGGGATGGGCTGGGCCGCTCGAAGCCGATGCGCCGGCGTGGGCTGGGCCGCTGTTTGGGTTCGAGTTGCGGGTAGAGGTCGCCCCACGGCCCCGTCCCGGGTACCGCCCGCTGCCCACCACTCCTCCTGTCGAGCGCGACCTGGCGCTGGTGCTGCCGGCGGGGCTCACGGCGGCCCAGGTGGAAGCGGTGTTGCGGGCCAAGTGCGGGCCGTTGCTCGAGCGCCTGGCGGTATTCGACGAATACCGCGGGCCTGGAATACCGGCTGCTGCGCGCAGCGTGGCATGGCGTTGCACGTTCCGCGATCCCGCGCGGACCCTGCGCGAGGCGGAAGTCGACAAAACCGTCGACTCCGCGCTCAAGTCGTTGGAGGACGAGCTTGGCGTACGACGGAGAACGAGCTGATGCACGGGCGCTGGACCAGCTGGAGACCATTCTCCGCCATGTCGCGGACGAACTGGAGTCTTGGCACGGCCGCGCGCTCAAGAACGAGGCCGAGCTGCGGGACCAGCTGGCACAGCCGCGGGCCGGCTCGGGCACGCGGCCCGATCCGGAGCTCAGGAACCGCATGGCGGATCTGGAACAGGAAAACAAACAGCTTCGCCTGCGCGTCGAGGCCGCGCGCCAGCGCGTGGGCGAGCTGCTCGGGCGGCTGACGTTTCTCGAGGATCAGGCGCGCGAACAGAACGGCGGCGGTAGACCGTGACCGTGAAGAAACACGCCGTCAAAGTAATGATCGGCGGCGAGGAGTACACCGTGCGCTCGGACCTTGCTCCCGAATACACGCGCGAGGTCGCCGCCTACGTCGATCAGGCATTGAAAAAAGTCCTGAGCCAGGGCCCGATGGTGGAGATTCACAAGGCCGCGATTCTCGCGGCCCTCGACATTACCAACGAGCTGTTCCAGGCCAAGAAAGGTGAACGGGAGGTCGCGGCGCGGTTGACGGCGCTGGCCGACGATCTCGTGAAGATGTTGCCTCCGGCAAAGCGCAAGCTCGCCGGACTGTAGTCGAAATGACCACGTGCGGCTCTCCCCTCGTGGTCGGGGCGAGCGGCGCTGCTGGAGATAGATCCGATGGTGAATTGGCTCAGCGCGGTGGCCGCGACGCTTGGCGTCGCCCTCGCCGCCGGGTTCCTGTTTTACGTCGCCGGCCGGCGCGTCGAGCGGCGCGCCGCGAACGCCGCCGCCGGAGCGGCGAAGCTCGAAGGCGAGCGAATGCTCGAGCAAGCGCGGCAGCGTCTGGCCCTCACGGCCAAGGAGGAGCTGCTCCAGGGGCGCGAGGCGCTCGAGCGCGAAGCGTCCCGGCGCCGGCGGGAAATCGATCGCCGGGAATCCGCCATGGACGAGCGTGACGAGCGGCAGCGCCAGCGCGAGCGGGGGTTCGAGGAACGGGAGCGGGTGGTCGCGTCGCGGGAAGAGCAGATCCGAGCGCGACTGGAACAGCTCGCGGGGCTCTCCGCGCAGCAGGCGAAGCAGGAGCTGGTGCAACGCCTCGAAGACGAGGCGCGGAGCGACGTGGCGGCTCTGGTACGCGATCTTCGGGAGCAGGCGAAGCGCGGCGCTGAACGCGAGGCGAAGAAGATCATCGCGGTCGCGATCCAACGGCTGGCCGCCGAGCAGACCGCGGAATCGACTGTCGCGACGGTCACCCTGCCGTCCGACGAGATGAAGGGCCGGATCATCGGACGCGAGGGGCGCAATATTCGCGCGTTCGAGGCGGCGACCGGCGTCGATGTCATCATCGACGACACCCCGGACACGGTGGTGGTCTCGTGCTTCGATCCCGAACGCCGCGAGGTCGCCCGGCTCGCGCTCGAGCGGTTGATCGCCGACGGACGCATTCATCCCGGCCGCATCGAGGAAATCGTGGCCCGGGCGCGCCACGAGGTGGAAGCGGCGACGGTCGAGGCGGGCGAGCGCGCCGCCTACGACGTCGGCATCCACGGCATGCATGCCGAGATGATCAAGCTGCTCGGCCGGATGCGGTATCGCACGTCGTATGGCCAGAACATGCTGCAGCATTCCAAGGAGGTCGCCTGGCTCGCGGGGATGATGGCGGCTGAGCTGCATCTCGACGTGCAGCTCTCGAAGCGCGGGGCGCTGCTGCACGACATCGGCAAGGTGCTCACGCACGAGCACGACGGAACGCACGTGGAGCTCGGCGTGCAGGTGGCAACGAAGTACGGTGAGCCCGCGGTGGTGGTGAACTGCATCGCCGCGCACCACGACGACGTGGAGCACGAGTCGCCGATCAGCGTGATCGTTCAGGCCGCCGACGCGGTGTCGGGTTCACGTCCGGGGGCACGCCGCGAGGCGTTCGAGACCCATGTGAAGCGGCTGACGCAGCTCGAGCAGATCGCGGCCGAGTTCCCAGGCGTCGAGAAAGTGTTCGCGATCCAGGCGGGACGCGAGGTACGCGTCGTCGTCACCCCCGATACGATCGATGACGGCCGTGCCACCGCGCTGTCCGAGCAAATTGCCCGCAAGATCGAGCGCGATCTGCAGTATCCCGGACAGATCAAGGTTGTCGTGATCCGAGAGACCAGAGCCGTCGACTTTGCCCGCTAGACTGATCGAAGGCGCGGTCGTCGGGAACGTCATTCGCGCCGAGCTCGCCAGCGACATCGCCGCTCTGCGAAAACGCGGGATCGTCCCCGGGCTCGCCGCCGTGCTGGTGGGCGACAACCCCGCATCGCAGACGTACGTCCGGATGAAGGGCAAGGCGTGCGACGAGGCGGGGCTGTATCACGAAACGATCCAGCTCCCCAGGGAAACGTCGCAGCCCGTCCTGCTCGCGCTCGTCGATCGCCTCAACGCCGATCCCAGGATCCATGGAATTCTCGTGCAGCTGCCGTTGCCCCAGCAGATCGACACGCAGCGCGTCCTGCTGCGTGTCGATCCGCGCAAGGACGTGGACGGCTTTCACCCGATGAACGTGGGGAAGATCGCGATCAGCGATCCGACGGGGTTCAGGCCCGCGACGCCCTACGGCGTGCAGCAGCTCCTGGTGCGCAGCAGTGTCGAGACCAAGGGCCGTCATGCCGTCGTGGTCGGACGATCGACCATTGTCGGTCGCCCGATGGCGCTGCTGCTGTTGCAGGACGGACCCGGCGGGAACGCGACGGTGACGGTGTGCCATTCGCGCACCCGGGACATCGGAGCGATCACGCGTGAGGCTGAAATCCTGATCGTGGCCATTGGGAAGCCGCGCTTCGTGGGCGGCGACATGGTTCGGGCGGGCGCGGTGGTGATCGATGTCGGGGTCAATCGCGTCGAGGATGCCTCGCATCCCAAAGGCTACCGCCTCGTGGGCGATGTAAACTTCGAGGAGGTGTGCGGCGTGGCGAGCGCGATCACGCCCGTTCCCGGAGGCGTAGGACCCATGACCATCACCATGCTGTTGTGCAACACGGTGCAGGCGGCGCGGCAATGGGCGCTGGCGTAGACCTGTTCGCACAGGCCGCGGCCGAGGGCGCGCTCACCGTGGGCGACTTCACGCGGCGGGCGCGCGCCGTGGTCGAGAACGGACTGCCGCCGCTCTGGATTCGCGGCGAGGTCTCGGGATTCAAGCGCTGGCGCAGCGGGCATTGGTATTTCGCGTTGCGCGACCGCAGCGCGCAGATCCGCTGCGTCATGTTCGCGAAGGAGAATCGCCGCCTGCCCACCGAGCCCGCGGACGGCATGCAGGTCTACGTGTTCGCGCGGCCCACCATATGGGAAGACAAGGGCGAGTTCCGGCTCACCGTGCTCGAGCTCATGTCCACGGAGCGCGACGGCCTCTGGCAGCTCGCGTTTCAGAAGGCCAAAGCGGCTCTCGAGCGCGATGGGTTGCTCGAGCCGGGGCGGAAGCGCCCGCTTCCCGCCTACGCCGAACGGATCGCCATCATCACGAGTCCCGATGCCGCGGCGCTGCGCGATATCGCCGCGATCGTCCGGCAGCGCTGGCCGCTGGCCGAGCTGATGCTCGTCTCGACGCGCGTGCAGGGCGACGGCGCGGAAGGGGAGTTGTGCGCCGCATTCGCCAAGCTCAAACGCATTCCGCGCCTCGATGTGGTGATCGTCGGCCGGGGCGGAGGGTCGAAGGAGGACCTCTGGACGTTCAATAGCGAGCGCGTGGTGCGTGCGCTCGCGGCAGCCTGCGTTCCGGTGATTTCAGCGGTCGGGCATGAAACGGACGTCACGCTGGCCGATCTGGTCGCTGATTTCCGCGCCGCCACACCGTCGGCCGCGGCCGCGGCGGCGACGCCGGACTGCGAAGAAGTCGAGGCTCACGTGGCGCATCTGGCCACGCGCCTTGGCCGGAGCGCGGCGACGCGCGTCGAGCGGGCAGGGCAGCAGCTCGAACGCCTGGAAGATCGGCTCGACGGGGCGGTGCGCTGGCGGCTCGAGCGCGATCACCAGCAGATTGCGGCGCTCGCCGGACGGCTCGACGCGCTCTCTCCGCTCAAGATCCTCGATCGTGGGTATTCCCTGGCCCGCGACGCGGCCGGTCGCGTGCTCAAGCGTGTTGCGCAGCTCGAGCCGGGATCGGCGTTCCGCCTGCGGGTGACCGATGGCGAGGTTCACGCCCGCGTGAACGAGTCATGACCGGCGACCCCTCCTCGCCTCCTCCAACACGCTTCGCCGACGAGATCGAGCGGCTCGAGGAAATCGTGCGGCGGCTGGAAAGCTCTGATCTCGATCTCGACGAATCGCTCAAGCTCTTCGAGGATGGCGTCGAGCGTCTACGCGTCGTGCGCGAACGACTCAAAGCCGCGGAGGTAAAGCTGCGCCAGGTACGAGGTGAGCGCGTCGACCGCTAGCGACGCGCTGGCCGAATTCCTCACGGACGCTCGCGCCCGCGTCGATGCCGTGCTGGAGGAATGGAGCGGCCGTGCGGTGGACTGGTGGCCGCCCGCGCTGGCTCCAGCGATGCGCTACAGTCTGCTCGGACCGGGGAAGCGGCTCCGCCCCGCTCTGGTCGTCGCGGCAGCCCGGGCTGTGGGAGGCGATCGGGACCGGTCTCGTGCGATGGCGGAGATAGCGGCGGCGCTCGAAATCGTCCACGCCTATTCCCTCGTGCACGACGATCTCCCCTGCATGGACGACGACGACCTGCGCCGCGGTCGGGAGACCACGCACCGCGCCTTCGACGTGGCCACGGCCACGCGCGCGGGATTTCACATGGTTCCGCTCGCGGCGGCGGTGCTCGCGGCGGGGATGGAGGGTCTGGCGCTCGACCGGGCTCGGCAACGCCTGATCGCGGGTGAGCTGTTTCGCGCAGCCGGCGCCGGAGGCATGATCGGTGGTCAGGCGCAGGACCTCGCCGCCGAGGGCAACGCGACCGAAATCGCGCGGCAGCACCTCGAGGAAATACATCGTCGCAAGACGGGCGCACTCATCGGGGCGGCGTGCGTGATCGGCGGACTCGCGGGCGGCGCGTCGGGCGATCCGCTCGAGACGCTGCGGGAGTATGGCTACACGATCGGGCTCGCCTTTCAGATCGCCGACGACGTGCTCGACGCGACCGCAACCTCGGCGGAGCTCGGCAAGACCGCTGGCAAGGACGCGACGAGCGAAAAGTGCACCTTTGTCGCCCTGCACGGCATAGACGTCGCACGCGCCGAAGCCGTTCGCCTGTCGGCGCAAGCGGTGGACCGCCTGCGGGTAGGGGGGTTAGCTTCTGCGATACTGGAAGCCCTGGCGTCCTACGTGGTGAACCGGTCACGCTGAGGAATCTGCAATCCGTCCTTCCCATGCCTCTTCTTAAGCGTATCCACGGTCCCCAGGACGTCCGCCGGCTGTCGCGCGGACAGCTGCCGCTCTTGGCGGAAGAGGTACGCCGGCGCCTGATTGACGTCGTGTCGCAGACCGGCGGCCACATCGGCGCCGGGCTCGGCGTGGTCGAGCTGACCGTTGCGCTGTGCTATTCATTCGATTCGCCGCGCGACCAGATCATCTGGGACGTTGGGCACCAGGGCTATCCCTGGAAAATCCTCACCGGGCGGAACGAACGCCTTCCCACGTTGCGGCAGGAAGGCGGCCTCTCGGGCTTCCTGAGCCGGTCGGAGAGCCCGCACGACCAGTTCGGGGCTGGGCACGCCGGCACGGGTCTGTCTGCGGCCCTGGGGCTCGCCACGGCTCGGGATCTCAAGGGTCAACACCACAAGGTCGTGGCAGTCGTCGGCGACGGCGCGCTCACGTGCGGCCTCGCCTACGAGGCGATGAACAATGCCGGCCATTCGGACCGCGACATCATCATGGTGCTGAATGACAATGGCATGTCCATCGCGCCGAACGTTGGCGCCATCAACAAGTATCTGGGTTCGATCATCGCGAGCCCGGTCACCGTCCGCGTGCGCGAGCGCGTCAAGGCCGTGATCGAGAAGGCGTCGCACGTGGTCGGCGGCACGCGGCTCGTGGAGTTCGCCAAGAATCTCGAGGAAAGTGTCAAGAATCTCTGGTCTCCCGGGATGCTGTTCGAGGAGCTGGGGTTCCGCTATTTCGGGCCAATCGACGGGCACAACATCGAGCAGATGGTGCACACGTTCCAGCTCGTGAAGGAGCTCAAGGGTCCGCGTGTCGTGCACGTGATCACCGAGAAGGGACGGGGCTTCCCGCTCCCCGAGCCGGACCTCGAGAAGTTCCACGCCCGCGCTCCGTTCGATCCCGTGACCGGACAGTTGAAGCCGATCCATCCCGGTCCGCCGTCCTGGACCCGGATCTTCGGCGATGCCCTGGTGGAGCTCGGCGCCGAGTATCAGGACCTCGTGGCGGTCACCGCGGCCATGGCCTCGGGAACCGGGACGAACGCGTTTCAGAAGAAATTTCCCGAACGCTTTTTCGACGTCGGCATCGCCGAGGCGCACGCGGTCACGTTTGCCGGCGGGCTCGCGGCCCAGGGGCTCCGGCCCGCGGTAGCCATCTATTCCACATTTCTGCAGCGGGCGTACGACAGCGTCATTCACGACGTCGCGATTCAGAAGCTTCCCGTCATATTCTGCATGGATCGGGCGGGGATGGTGGGCGAAGACGGCCAAACCCACATGGGGCTGTATGACATCGCGTACCTGCTGGCCGTGCCGCATATGACCGTGACGGCCCCCAAGGACGGCGCGGAGCTCATCGGCCTGTTGCGCTGCGCGCTCGCGCACGCCGACGGCCCGTTTGCGATCCGGTATCCGCGCGACAAGGCGCCGGGCGAAGCGCCGCCGGCCGCGGAGGTGGCACCGGTTCCCTACGGCACGTGGGACCTGCTGCGCAAAGGAAAGGACTGCGCGATTCTCGCGGTGGGAGTGATGTGCCAGCCGGCGCTCGACGCCGCGGACATCCTGGCGGCGGACGGACTTTCGGTGAGCGTGCTGAACTGCCGCTTCCTGAAGCCGCTCGACCGCGTGACGCTCGATGCGGTGATGCATGATCACCGCCTGCTCGTGACGCTCGAGGACGGCGCCGTGGTGAACGGTTTCGGCGCGCACCTTGCCGCGGTCGTGCAGACGACCGCTCCGGAGGTCCGCGTTGTCCCGCTCGGCGTGCCGGATCGCACGTACGAGCACGCGCCTCGGGCCGCGCAACTCGCGGCCGTTGGGCTCACGGGACCCGGGATCGCCGCGCGCATTCGTGCGCTCGCGGCCGAGGAATCGCTCACGCCCCGATGAATATCGGAGTCGTTGGTAACCCCAGTTACCGCGACTTGCAAAGCGTTCTCGTCCGTCTCACTGAGACCGCGCCGCGCCTGCGCCTCACGCTCTACGCCGAGCCGAGCCTGGCGCATGTGTGGCCAGGGACGCCTCCCGCCCCCCGCCTGCTCGACGCCGCCCCGAAGCTGGACTTCCTGATCACCCTGGGCGGCGACGGGACGCTGCTCCGCGCCGCGCGCTCGCTCAATGGCGCCAAGACGCCGATCCTCGGCATTAACCTCGGTCGCGTCGGATTCCTCACAACCGCGACCTCGCAAACCATCGAAACCGCGCTCGAATCGCTCGTCCGCCAGAGTTTCGTGACCGAGTCGCGCCTTGCCCTGCTGCCCACGATCGTGGAGCGGGAGGGCAAATCGCGGCCCGAGCCGATGGTGCTGAACGACGCGGTAGTCCACAAGGGCGGCGTGGCTCGCGTGGTTCGCATGCGTCTCGTGGTGGATGGCGAAGAGGTCGGGCAGTACTCGGCCGACGGGATCATCGTCGCGACGCCGACCGGATCGACCGCCTATTCGCTGTCGGCGGGCGGCCCCGTCGTGCTCCCGAGCGTTGACGCCATCATCGTCACCGCGATTTGTCCGCACACCCTGGGAATACGGCCGTTGGTGGTGCCCCCCAGCTCGACGGTGTCGATCGAACCGGTCCCCCCGTGGACCGATCAGATCCTGGTGTCGTTCGACGGGCAGGTGGGAACCACCATGCAGCCCGGCGAGCGCCTGCTGGTGCGTCGCGCCGAGCATCCGGTGTGTCTCGTGCGCCTCGGCGGTGAAGGATTTTTTGCGCGGATGGGTCGAAAGCTTCAGTGGGGTGAGCCCGCGGACCGGGAGGGAAAGTAGTGCTCACCGAACTCCGGGTGCGCGATCTGGCCGTCATCGAAGACGTGACCCTGCCGCTCCGCCCCGGTCTCAACGTCCTGACCGGCGAAACCGGGGCTGGCAAATCCATGCTCGTTGACGCGCTATCCCTCTTGCTCGGCGAACGTGCCTCCGCGGACGTCGTTCGCGCCGGGGCGCAGAAGACGGTGATCGAAGGCGTTTTCGAGCTGGACTCGTCCGTCTCGTCCCGTCTCTTGCCGTCCCTTTCCGCCCAGGGTGTCGAGTCCGAAGACGGCCTCCTGATCATGAAGCGCGAGATCTCCAAAGACGGCCGCTCCCGCGCCTGGGTGAACGGTAGCGCGACCACGATCGGAGTGCTCACGGAGATCGGCGCGTTGCTCGTCGATCTGCATGGACAGCATGAGACGCAGTCTCTGCTCAGGCCGGATGCTCAGCGGGACATTCTCGACGCCTCGGGGGACGCCACGGTGGAGCGGACCGCCGTACGTGATGCCCACGACCGCTGGCAGGCGCTCGTGGAGCGGGAAACCACCATCAAGTCGCGTCAGGACGAGGTGCGCCGCAAAGCCGATTATCTCCGCCACGTGATGGATGAAATCGGGAAGGCGAAGCCACGGGTCGGGGAAGACGAGGCGCTGGCGAGCGAGGCGAGCCGGCTTGGGCACGCCGAAGAGCTCGGCACGCTGGCGCGCGAGCTCGAGACGGCGGTCGACGGCATGGGTATGGGTCGAGCCGCCAAGCTGGTGGCGCAAATCGAGCGGCTCGATCCGGGGGCGGGAAGCTGGCGGGAGCTCGTGGAAGCGGCGTCGGCAAATCTCGAGGAGCTGGCACGGATGGTACGCGACTACGCGTCAGGCATCGACAGCGATCCCGGCCGGCTTGCGGCGGTCGAAGCGCGGCGCGACGTGGTGTATCGCCTCACGCAGAAGTACGGGCCGACCATTCCCGACGTGCTGGCCACGCGCGATAGCGCCGCACGGGAGCTCGAGCTGCTCGATACCGCCGATCTCGACCTGCGCCAGCTCGCGGACGAGCGCGCCAGCGCGGAGGCGGATTTCGTTGCGGCCATGCATGCGCTGAGCGCCAAGCGCAACGCGGCCGCCGAGCGCCTAGGCCGGGAGGTGAACAAGCTGCTGCCCGCACTCGGCATGGCGGGCGGCCGGTTCTCGGTGCGGCTCAGCCCGCGCGCCGCGGCGAACGCTTTGGGGGCCGAGGACGTGACGTTCGATGTGGCCCTCAATGCCGGACTCGAGGCTCGCCCCCTTGCGCGCGTCGCCTCAGGAGGCGAGCTGTCCCGTCTCATGCTCGCGTTGAAGGTCGTGCTGGCGCGACACGACGCCGTGCCCACGCTCATCTTTGACGAAATCGACCAGGGTATTGGGGGCGAAACCGGTGCGCGCGTGGGAGAGGCGCTGCAAACCGTCGCACGCGGGTCCGGCCGCCAGGCGCTGGTGATCACGCACCTGCCGCAGATCGCGGCCTGTGCGGATCATCACCTGGTCGTCGCCAAGGGCGCGCGCGGTGGGGTCGCCACGAGCGACGTGCGGGCGGTTAGCGGTGAGGAGCGGCGGCGTGAGGTGGCGCGAATGCTGGGGGATCCGGACATGACGACGGCCCTGCGCCACGCCGCCGAGCTGCTCAAAAAAGCTTATGAGAAATCCGCAGCCGCAGACGATACACAACCGCCGCGGGGACCACGTCCCCCGACGCGCTCACCGTCTCCTCGACCGTAAAGCCCCCTTCGACAACCGGCCCCGCGTAGGTCATCGCGAACCCGACGCGGACCCATTGCTGTGCGGTTCCCGCGTCGAGGATCGCCGCCGGAGTCGCGAAGCCCTGAGCCGCCGCAAGGGCCACGGAATCCTCCGCGGTCCGGTAGCTGTAGTGATCTGCACCGCGAGACCAAAACGCCGTGGTCAGCCCCACGCCAAAATGCGGCGTGAATCGGTACAGCGGCGCGAAATCGATTGCGAAATAATCTCCGGGGTCCCAGTTGAGCGTGGTCGTCGCCTGGTATGGGACGAACAACGCATCGAACGGCGCCACGCGCCGGGCTGCCGTGCCCGGCAGCTGTACGCCGCCGCGCAGCGCGAGGTTGAGCCAGACGTGCTTCGCCACGATCAGCTCCTGGAGCACACGTCCCTCGAACCCGGGCTCGAGATCGGCCACCGGAATTCCGAGAAAGTCGAGCGTGGTGTCGCGGGTCGCCGTCGGCAGCCGCCCGATCGCCGCAATGGCAAGCGCGTAGTGTGGCCGCTCGACCATCCGGTATTTCGCCTCGAGCTCGATGTTACCGAGCCCGTAATGCCAGTTGTAGCCGAGCGGGTTATAGCCGAAGCCGAAGATCGAGCCGTTGGCGCCGGCTATCCCGGTGAGGAAGTCGTTGAACCCGGCTGGCGCGGCCAGCGTGTCCGTGGCGAGCAGAAGCGTCGAGGTAAAGCCAGGAACGTTGTACACGCCTGACAGCTGGGCTTGGAGCTGGGCGATCGACGCATCGATGGCGACTCCAGCAGCCGAACCCGCGAGCGGCACGAACGGGTTCTGCACTGCGCCCACGCCGTAGATCGTGCGCTCGAGCGCGTCGCGCACGGCCTGACCCTGCGCCAGTGTCGCGCTCGCCGCGCACGCGGGATTGCCCGCGCAGCCGTACATGCCCGCGTTGATGTTGTTCTGGAGCGTCGTGAGCGCCGCGTTGAACTGGCCGAAGAACGTGGCGTACTGCTGTACCGACCCGGCACTCGTCGCGAGCGGGTTGGCCCCGAGATTGGCCGAGCCTTGGGCGAGCTGCACGTTGCTGCGCGTGGCCACGCGCACGATCGGGACATTGACCGAGAGCGAGAAGCGGCTCGTGAGGCCGACTTCCACGCCCAACGGCGTGACGCGTTTTTCCTGGTATACGTTGAGCGTGCCCGCACCGAGCGTCGGCACGTAACTGCCAATGCCGCTCGCGGTGCGCACATCCTGCTCGAGCCGTCCGAGCATCGGGATTTGCAACGGTCCAACGCTATCGGTCGTGAACGGGGACCCGAGTCGTTCTTCGCCGTTGTTCGTGAAGATCTGATCCCAGGTGTCGATGCGGGGCTCGAAGCTCACCCGCACATCTCCCTTGCGGGGCGTGTCGGTGCGCTCGACCGTTTGCGCGCGCGCAAGCGGCACGCCGCCAACGCTTCCCAATACCAGAACGGCACCCGCCAGCCGACGGATGCCGTTCACGCGATTCGAGATCATGCGCAGCGAATCTTAATCACCGTTCCCGCTCTCCGCATCGCGGAGAGGGGTCAGCGGGCGTGGCTCACGGTAACGGGATGTTGGTCGAGAATTTCGCGTTGATCGCCTGCGCCAGATGGCGCGCGATCAGGATGTGCGTGGACGCGCTGGGATGCACCCCGTCACACGTGAACGCGAGCCCGAACGGCGAGCCGGAGCACGGAGTGGGGGACGCCGGTGAACCGACGTTCGGGAACGGCGCCACCTGCTGCGGGTCCTGGCGCAGCGAATCGAGCACCGGATTCGGATCCACATACGCCCAGCTATTCGTGCTCGCGGCCGCGGAGATGAACGCGTTGTATGCGAGCATGGTGGACACGAGCTTCCGCAGCTCGGCCGGCTGCACGGTGGATGTTTCGGTACAGTGCAGCGTGTCGGTCGCTCCGGCCGCGGCGGCCGCAATGAGCTGTACGCCGAACGGGAACGGGACGAGCGTCGAGTCGCCTTTGCCGGCCGGGTTGATGAACGCCGGCGCGCACAGCGGATCGACATGGAACGTCGGGGGGAATGCCACGCCCGCAACGAGATTGTTGGCGATCTCGAAATAGATCGATCCCGTCGAGGCGTACGGAATCTCAGTAACGTTCGCCACGCCGATCAAAACAGCCTTGGCACCCGAGGCCTTGATACTGTCGACGATCTTTTGGTAGCTCGCCTGGAACGTGGCCACCGGGGTAATCAGCGTGGAATCGCCGGCGTTTGGCAGCGCCGTGAACGACCCGAGCACGTCATTGTTCCCGATCCACACACTCAGGAACGTCGGATGCACGGCCATCGCGGCCTGAAGCTGCGTCCGACCACCCAGTACGAGCTGAGTCAGCGGGTTGGCATTGGTGCCGGCGCCGGTGTTCGATGTCACGTCACCGACTGCGGCACCCGGCACCGCCACGTTGCTCACATAGGGAAGGACGCCCGGTGCCCGGTAGAAACACGTGCTCGCGGTGCTGCCGGTGCCGAGCCGCGTGTTCGTGAACACGTTGGTGAACGGGGGCGGGCATCCGGGCCGGCTCAAGAGCGGCGGATAGAACGTCGTGCCCATCTGGTGCGCCAGGATCACCGGATACGCCTGGAGCTGGGTCGAGTCGTTGATGCCAGCCGACTGTAACCCCGCAGTGAGGGAGTTCCCGATCGACACGTAGCGCTGGAACAGCGCTCCGGCCGACGGTGCAGGCGGCGGCTGCAGCGACTCATCGTTACAACCCGCCAGCGCCAGTGCGGCGAGGAGGGCCGAGATCGAAAGTCCGCGAATCGTCATCGCCCGCTCCTCCTAAAAGGCGAACGCCAACGCGACGCCGAACAAGCTCGCGCTGAACGTGTACAGGCCGCTGTTCAACGCGGTCGTGGGCGGAACATTCGGTGTCTCGATCGTGCGGCCCCGGCGATCGTCCTGCCGAATGTACTGATACGCGAGGTCGAGGCTCATGGCGGGCGAGAATTTGTACGACAATCCCGCGCTCACTTCGTTGCGCGCTCCTTCCGGCAAGAGCGGCGTGACCGTCTGATCGGGCGCGGCCCCCTGATGGTGGAGGTATCCCGCGCGGAGGTTCAGGTGCTGGCTCTGGGTCCAGTCAGCACCGAACCGGATGCCGCTCGTGTTCTGATAGCTCTCGTACAGCACCTGATTCAGGGCCGTGGTCGGTGTGAAGTTCAGTGTCAGCGTCTGGAAGCTGCTCCAATGCGTCCACTGATAATCCACGAGCACCAGGAGATTCGCCGTCGGCTTGACCGCGATCCCCCCCACGAACATGTCGGGGTTGGGCAGCGTGGCGGTCACGGTCTGGGGTTGGAGCGGGCCGTTTGGCGCAGTGAAGAGGCCGAGGCTGCCAAGAAAGGCGTCGAGCGGCGTGCCGGCCGGGATCGTCCCGATGCCGGGAATCGTGATCGTGGCCGGGATCGTAAGGTTCGTCGGGACGGACGTGAACGAGGCGGTGCCGGAGTAATTGAGATTGACTTTCATCAGGTAGCGCGCCCCCAGCGAGATCCGGTCGTTCACCTTGAAGATCGCGCCGAAATGCCCCCCGAAGGCCGTCTTTGATGCTGTCAGGGTCGCGTCGGCAAAGTCCGTCTGATACGGAATGCCGAACGCTCCGAAAGTCGTGCCGGGCGGGAAACCCGGTACGGGCGTGGTGGACAGGTCGATTCGCTGGTGCAACTCTACCGATCCATGAACGATGTCGAGCCCCGCGCCCAGGGAGAGCTGCTTCGTCACCTGGTAGGCGGCGGTCGGCTGCACGTAATAAGTATGGATAATGTTGTTGTAGCCGGCGAAACGACCCTCGAAATCGGTGGGCCACTTGGTCTGCAGGCCGTACGGCGCGAACAGGCCGATCCCGAGCCCCAGTTTCGGCCGCGGCTGGTACGAGGCGTACAGTTCCGGGACCGGAATGAGAGGGTCGTCGAGGCTGGTTTTCTGCCCGAAGACGTCATCGGTGAAGCCGCCGTTCACCTTGATGAACGTCACGCCGGCACTCACGTGGCCACCCTTCAAGTCCGCCAGACCGGCAGGATTGAAGAATATCGCCGACGCATCAGGACAGGGGGACGCGACCGCCGCTCCACCGCGGCCGAACGTGCACGGGCTCAACTCATATACGCCATAGCCTTGGGCGCTAAGCAGGGCGGGGAATCCGACGAGCACCAACCACACGCACCGCGCAAACCGCTGCATACCAGAAGGCTCCGGAAAGCAGATGTACGGCATGGTGGAAAAGGTCGGCCAACGGTAGCATTGGCCCCCATGGAAGTCAAACATCGGCAGCGCCGAGGGATCGACAGCTTCGCCGAGGCGTTCGGAAGCGTGCCCCGCGTCACAGCGTCGGCGCCGGAGTGCTTAGCGCTGCTCGGCGATCAGACCGGCCAAAACGGCGGATCGGTGCTCGCGTGCGCGACCGAACCGCGAATTCGCGTGACGGTGGCCGCCGCGGATAGCGTGAAAGTAGAGGTTGTTGCCGGCTCGATCCACGATTTCTCTGCTCGAGACTCAAAAGACGACGGGTGGCGGAGGCGGGCTGCCAACGTGCTACGCGAGCTCGCCGCGCTCGAGGGCGGCCCCAGGGCCCTCGACCGCGGCGGCATACGAGTCGTCGTGAGCGCAACGGGTACGAGTGCGGTTCCCGGCCCGGCCTACGATGTGGCGCTGGCCAGAGCGCTCGCCGCCCTGCGGGGAATGACCATCCCACCCCGCAAGATTGCCGGCGTTGGGTTCCGCGCGGGCCGTAACGGTCAGGGCGATGATCGCACTCCGACGGCCGTGGTCGAGCACGCGGTTGCGGCGTTGGCGCGCCCCAATGCGGCGCTGCTCGTGGAATCGGCGTCGACCGAGGTGAAGCGCGTGCCGTTGCCGTTCAAGCTGCTGCTCGTGCGGTGCGGGGCTCCTCGTTCCGAGCTCGCGACGCAACGCGCCGCGGAGTGTGCCGCGGCGTTGAGCGCGCTCCAGCTCGAGCTGCCCGAGCTCGTGTGGCTGGCGAGCTGGCCCATGGCCTGGCTCGCGAAGCTCAAGCAGGTGCTGGCCCAACCGCTCCGGTCGCGGGCATTGCACATTCTGGGAGAGAGCGCCCGGGCGCGGTTCGGTGCCGAGCTGCTCTTGTCGCGGCAATACAAGCGATTCGGAGCGCTGATCTACGAGTCGCATGTCTCCTGGCGCCGGCTGTACGAGGGGAGCTCAGGCGTGGCGGACCGGGTGGTGAGCGCGGCGAAGCGGGCGGGCGCCGCCGGCGCGCGAGCCACGGGCCTCGAGGGCGACGTGCTGGTGTTCGTGCGTGGGCCGCATGCGAAGGTGGAACGGGCGATCACGGCGGCGCTCCGTAGCGTGGGCGCAACAGCCGCGATTGCTTTCGTTATTCCAGAGGAGGGCGTGCGACTGGAACGCAGCGCTTAATAAGAGGAAGGTGCGCTGAGCCGAGCGGCACGGTGAGGTAGGCTTCTTGCATAACGATGCGCCCCTGTGTCGTCGCCTTCCTTCTGTTAGTACTGGCGAGTGCGCCCGCTCGGGCGCAGCGTGCTCAGGATCCGCGCGACTCTGCGCCTAACGCTGCGGTGCCTGCGCGCCTCGCGCCGCCGTGGCCGCGGTACGAGTTCTCATGGCGCGGTGATGGCCGTTCTGCCACGCAGTTTGTCCCGTCCGCCTTGACGGAATCGCAGGAAAAGACCCTTTCCACGCTCGCGCTCATCGCGCTCGGCGCCTTGACGCTCTGGCTGCTCACACGCTGAGGGCGTTCTGCAATTCGCCCCGAGCGGGGTAACTTTTCCGGCGGGCCGGGGTGGCGAAATTGGTAGACGCAAGGGACTTAAAATCCCTTGGGAGGCGACTCCCGTGCAGGTTCGAGTCCTGCCCTCGGCATGCAATCGCGAAGAGATAGGGGCGCCATCTTCGGCGGCCCGTTCTGTTTCGCCCTCTGCTGTCCCACAGAATGTCCATTAGGTCGTTAACGATCCTGGAAACGCAAGGCGGGATTTGACCGGAACGCCGCGAGCGAAAGCGAGCGCCCGACGAGCAGCCCACTGCAATTGACGTCGCTGCGCGCCGGGAGCATCTTCGCTCCGTGAGACGTTCCGCCGCATTCCGACTGGCGTCGATTCTCCTGGCGCTCGCGCTGCTCCAGCGCACGCAGCGCGTTGCGCCGGCCTGCCTGCCAACGGACGCCGCGGCACAGGAGGCTCGAGGTTCGGCTCCCAGCGCCCCTCGCGGGATGCCGGGCATGCCTGGGATGCCGCATGGGGAGCATCATGGAGTGCCAGATGGTTGCTGCGTGCGGCCGTGCTGCGCGCAGGCCACTATCACGCTCCCGCCACCGGCGGCTACTCTCGTCGAGACCGTCGCCGTCGTTGTGGCGTGGGCGCGCGTCGCTCCCGTGCAACCGGGCACCCGAGCCGCTCACTTCATTCCCTTCGCCACGGCCCCTCCCGTCAGCGCCTGACGTTCCGCCCCAGCCATTCCTGACAATTGAACGACGGTGCGGGCCGCCCGAGCTCGGCCCTTGGTGCGAGCGCGCACGATGCACGTGCGGTTCGCTCGGGGACGGCGTCGGCGCTCGCCAGGCCTCCTCACGGAGAAGGGATACATGCGATCCAGACTGGTCTCGATCATGTTTGCGGCCGCGCTCACCGCCGGCGCGGCGCTGCCGGCCGTGGCGCAGGATACGACGCACGCCATTGCCGATACGACGAACCCGACCGAGCTCGCGCCGGTGGTCGTGTCGGCCACGCGCACGCCACGCACGCTGACGGATTTACCGGTCAGCACGACGATCTTGCGCGGCGACGAGGCGCGGGCGACGCCCGCGCTCACGCTGGACGACGTGGTGCGCACCATTCCGAGCCTCAACGTGCCGTTCGAAAGCGCGGTGGTGGGGCATTACACGTCGAACGCCCTCTCGATGCGGGGTTTGGGCGGCTACGTGACGACGCTGGTCACGCTGGATGGCGTCCCGCTCAACGACCCGTTCTCCGGATACATTCAGTGGCTCAAGGTACCCAAAGATCTGGTGGATCAGGTCGAGGTCGTGCGCGGCGGCAATTCGTCGCTGTACGGCACCTACGCTCTGGGTGGGGTGGTCAATATCGTCACCCGGCAGCCCACGACCGACCAGGGTGAGGCGCTGCTGAGCTACGGCAGCAACTCGACACCCCGCGCCAATGCGATGGCCAACGTTGTGCTGAGCCCGAAGCTGCGGCTGATGGTCAACGGCAACTACTACAACACGACCGGCTACATCCGCCCCGTCCCGGAGGATGCCGGGCCCATCGACATCCCCGCCTGGAGTCGGGCGCTCAACGTTTTCACCCAACTGAGCACCGACCTCTCGGACCACTCGTCCTCATTCATCCGGGCCAACTATTACAACATGTATCAGAATCAGGGATCGCCCCTCGGGCATGACGGGCAGAACGTGCTCGACCTGGCGTGGGAGATCGAGCACCGCGCCGCCTCAGGCGGTCGTGCATCCGCTACGGTGTTCTACCAGCGCGATGTGCCCTTCACGTATAACACAGATCCGATTACCGAGCGCGGCCTGGACGAGTTCGTGTCGAACTATCACCGGACTCCCGCGAACTTCTTCGGCGCCTCGGCATTGTGGTCGACACTGTCGGCAAATACCCGGGTCGAAACCACGCTGGGCGTCGACACGCGGGTCGTGAGCGGGGACGACTTGGGAGACGTGTACTCGGCACCCGACAGCTTCGCGTATCACGAGGTGGGCGGTGGGACGCAGCTCACGGGCGGCGCGTTCGCGCAGCTCGAGTACCACGCCACGCCGGCGTTCGAGCTGCTGGGCAGCGTCCGGTTCGATGGCTGGGCCAACAACGATGGCCATCACTCCAGGACGCCGGGGTTCGATTCCACCTTCGCCAATCGCACCGAAACGAGCCTCAGTCCCAAGCTGGCGCTGCGCTACCGTGCAGCCCGCTCCTGGACGCTGCGGGGCGCGGTATACCGCGCGTTCAACGCCCCCAACCTGGACGAGCTGTATCGCCCGTATTCGGCGCAGAGCTACGCTAACGTCCCCAATCCCTATTTGGGTCCGGAGACGCTGCTCGGCGGCGAAGCCGGCGTGGAGTACACGCGCGGCCGAGGCAGTGTGCAGGCGAATATCTTCCAAAACAACATCAGTGACGTCATCAGCTACAATCCGATTGCGTTCGCGCCCGTGTATACTACGCAGCCCGTGAACGTGGGATCGGTGCGCACGCGCGGCGTGGAAGTGTTCGGAAGCTGGAACGTGGCGCGGGCGTGGCGACTCTCGGCCTCGTACACCTATACCGAGTCGATCATCACGGACAACCCGCCGGACACGACCGTGGTCGGGAACACCCAGGGCGACACGCCCAAGCACCAGGCATCCGCCTCGCTGGGGTACCTGGGCGGACGATGGTCGGTCTACCTGCGCGGTCGCTACGTAGGCGAGCGCTACGTGGATATCAGCAACACGCGACAGATCGCCTCCTACTCCGTGGCGGACCTCTCCGCCTCCGTGGCCATCGGACCGCGGCTCGAGGCGTTCCTCGAGGTGCAAAATCTGTTCGACGCGCTGTACGTGGTGAGCGAGTATGGCTTCGATGCACGGGGAACGCCGCGGCAGATTTTCGCGGGCTTCCAGACCCGGCTGGCGTGGGGGCAGTGACGTGAGCCGCGTGTGGTGTGGCGGCCTCGCCGTGCTCTTCTCGGTCGCCGGGTGCGGCGGCACGGGACGCGCGCGCGGCTTACGGTGGCAAGCGCCGACGGCGTTGTCGCCGCCCGTGGGAAGCGGGGCCGCTCCGGCATTCGCCGTAAGCCAGACGGGACGCATCACAGCGGCGTGGACCGGAGCGCGGGGCGGCGGCAGCGATGGACGTCTCATGGTGCGTCCCGACGTGGGGCAACCGGCCGACGTCGAGCTGCGGGATCCGCTGGGCTGGCTCACGATCTACGGCGAGACACCACCTAAACTCGCCTACGGGCCGGACGGGATGCTGTACGCGGCCTATCTCCTGACCAAGGCGGAACCGGGTCACGAATGGCCCACCAATACGCTGCGGCTCGCGACCTCGGTCGACGGCGGGCGGCATTGGGCAGCCGCCGTCACGGTGCAGGCGGACACGGCCAATGGGGGTTCGACCGACGATCATGCGCTGCTCGCCGCGCCCGATGGCACGATCTACCTGAGCTGGCTCGCGCTCCGGCACGACACGTCGCACGTCTACGTGGCGTGGTCGCGTGATCACGGGCAAAGCTGGTCCCGACCCACGGCGATCGAGTTGGGTGCGGCGTGCCCGTGCTGCCGGACGGCGCTCGCTGTGGGACCGGACGGCCGGGTGTTTGCCTCCTGGCGCCGCATCTTCGGGTACGGTGACACGATGCAGGTCCGCGACATTGTCGTGGCCTCGACCGCCGATCGCGGGGCCACGTGGTCCGCCCCCGTGAAGGTGCATGCCGATGACTGGCACGTGGACTACTGCCCCGACGCGGGACCGACGATCAAAGTCGGATCCGACGGCGTAGTGCACGTGGCGTGGTGGACCGGCGCCCCGGGGGCAGCGGGGGTGCACTACACGCAATCGCGGGATGGCGGGCGCTCGTTCGAGCGGCCGGTGGCACTCGGCGTGGCGCGGGTATCGCGGGCGGCGCACGCGCAGCTCGTCGTCGATGATCGGCAGCGGGTGATTGTCGCGTGGGATGACGGAACGCAGAAAGTCCCAGTCATCGTAGTGAAGGTGTCGATGGACGGCGGTCGCAATTTCGGACCGGGCGAAGCGCTCAGCGCCGCGGGACGGAGCGCCGGCTATCCCGTGGTGGCCGTGGCGCGCGATTCGGTGTTCGTGGCGTGGCAGGAGCGGACGCCGGCGGCGGCCGCCGCCGATTCCACCCGGATGGAGCGAGCGATGGCCGGGATGAAGACGGGGTCGGCGCTCGCGGCGCCCGACTCGTTCATTAATCGAGTCGGGTCGTGGTCGGTGCTGATGCGTCGCGCGGCATTGCCGTGAGACGGCAGCGGCGAGTGGTAACGTGGGGCATACTGGTCGGTCTCTGCGTCACCGCTGGATGCGGCCGCGGCGGGAACGCGGCGCGCGGCGGCAGCTTCCGGCCGCTCGAGCCAGGGGATCAGGTGCCGCTCTACGCGATCGCGACGCTGCGCGGCGACACGGCGCGCGTGGGCTCGGGAGAGCCGGTCACGGTACTGAACGTATGGGCGACCTGGTGCACGTCGTGCCGGGAGGAGATGGAGACGCTCGATTCGCTGTATGACGAATTTGCCCGGCGCGGCGTTCGCGTGCTGGCGGTGAGCGTCGATCGTGGCGGGGACGCTGTCGTGCGGCGGTATGCCGAACATCTGGGGTTGCGCATGAGTGTGGCGCATGATGCCGAGGGGTTGGTCCAGGATCGATTTCAGATCCTGGGCGTGCCAACGACGTTTATCATCGATTCCACGGGCACGCTGCGGTGGCGGCGCCTCGGCAGTGTGATAGGCGCTGCGGGCGAGGCACGGGCGGAATTGAAGCGGATTCTGGCCGGACGTGGAGTGACAGGTGAGGGTGTGCGGCGCAACCATGCTTACCCGGCCCGGGGGATCGATTTCCATCCCTAGAAGCCCCGGGAGCGCTTTCTCATGCCCCGGACGTGTACTCGACGGCCCGCATCGTCGACGCATCCGGCACGGGGGCAGACACATCCGCGGCGTTCGGGTTGAAGCGGCTTCTCACAAGCGCTCTGGCAGCCCACGTCGCGGCCCGCGCGCGCAAACGCCCGATTTCGTGCTCCTAAGCGCAGATATGCGACGATGCGGCATGCGCGGGCACGGTTAAAATCCCTTGGGAGGCGACTCCCGTGCAGGTTTCGAGTCCTGCCCTCGGCATGGAGAGTGACTCTTTCCACCCGTGACTCGGGTCACGGCCACCGCCGTGTGACACCCTATGTTGGGCCCCGGGTCTTCTTGCGCGGCGCGCCGTCGCGTTGAGTCTGTCTGCCAGGGTTCACCTCGGAGATCGCATGCCGGGATTCAAGTGGGCTCGGTTGCAAGCTGACGTCAATTGCGCTTTGCGCCGCGGGGCATGGTACCGCGTGCGCCATCTCACGGGGCTCGAAGCGATCGTCGAAGTCAATCGCGTGCCCCAGGCCGTGCCGAGCTTCCTGCTCCAGATTGTCTCGACTCCCCCGAAGCGCTGGACGGTCGTCCCCAGGCCCAGAGAGGCAACCCGGTTTGCCGCTGCCCTGGGCGCCCGCTACGCCGTTTGCCCGAGCTGCCGGGAGCGCACGGCCCTCAAGGCCAGCCCCCGTGCCCCTCGCGCCCTGACCTGCGACCGTTGCCGGGGCGAATTCGAGATCGACTGGACCGAGGGTTACCTGGCCGAGTAGCTGCAACCTTTTTCGGAAAAGCCACGTCATAGTCTCCAATTCCGGGTTCCCGACGTTCCGTCCGGATTGGAGGCTTTGGCATGCGCGCGCTCAGCTGTGTTCTCGGTATTCTCTTCACCGGTCTGTTCGCGTACACCGCCGACGTCGCGGTTTCGTCGGCGGGATTGGGACGAGTTCAACCGGCCGTGCACCTCTGGCTCGTCGATCGAGAGATGAGCAGCCCGGCGCAACTCTGGTATGGCGGCATGCTCGAGCCAATCACGGTCACCGAGCGGCGGGTGCCAACACCGATCCTCGTTACGGGAAACGCGGCTGGCCCGAGCTGCTCGCCTTCCGACGGCAAGACGCATGTGATTCTCGTGAAGACGGGAGCCTGACGCCGTAGCAGCGGCATTTCCTAGCGACACATAAGAGCGCGTCGTTTACGACGTGTTCACGCTCGGCTAGCTTCTAGGCCGTGCAACCCCGGACCCTCGGCGTGATCGGCCTTGGCGCGATCGGCGGCTCGCTCGCGCGCCAGGCCAAGCAGGCCGGCGTGAGTCGGGTCCTTGGCTGGTCGCCCGATCCCTCCGAACGAGCTGCGGCGCTCCGCGCAGGAGCGCTGGATGACGCGCCCGCGGCTCCGGCCGGCGTGGCGGAGCACGCCGAGCTGCTCGTGCTCGCCGCTCCTCCGGCCGCGAATCTGAGTTTGCTCGCTACACTGCACGCCCGCGTGCCGCCCCAGGGATTCATTACCGATGTCGGTTCCGTGAAACGGGCGATCGTGGCGCGTGCCGAGGCGCTCGGGCTGACGCGATTTGCCGGGAGTCACCCTCTGGCCGGGACGCACGCGCGGGGCTTCGGTGCGTCGCGGGCCGACCTGTTTCGCGGCGCCGTCGTGTATGTCACACCCACGAGCGACGGCCAGGCCGCGGCGCAATTCGTGACCCGGTTCTGGGAGCAGATTTGCGGGGCGCGGACGGTGACGGTTTCCGCCGAGGCCCACGATGCGGAGATCGCCCTGACCAGTCACTTGCCGCAGGTCGTGGCGTCGCTGCTCGGGGGTTATCTCGCGGCGCACGCGACGAGCAGGACGCCGTTCGGCCCGGGCGCGCGGGATACGACGCGCCTCGCGGCGAGCGAACCTGCCCTGTGGACCGAGATTCTGCTCATGAATCGGGACGAGGTCGTGCCGCTGCTCCGGGCGCTCGAGGAACCGCTTGCCGATCTCGCCCGCGCGTTGGAGCAGGGCGACGCGCCGCGGGTGCTCGAATGGTTTCGCGCCCCCGCGGAATGGCGCCGCGGCCTCGAGCAATGAACGTCCACGGCATCGTGCGCCCTCCGGGCGACAAGAGCATTTCCCATCGCGCCCTGCTGTTCAGCGTGCTCGCGCGACCCGGTTCCGAGAGCGAGTTCACGGGACTGCTCGCCGGCGAAGACGTGAAGAGCAGCGCGCGTGTGATGCGACAGCTTGGAGCCGAGATCTCCCCGGTTCGCGAAGGCGCGAATGTCCGGGTACGAGCCTCGCGTCTCTCGGCGCCCGCGTCGCGGCTCAACTGCGGCAACTCGGGCACCACCGCGCGTCTGTCGCTGGGGATGCTCGCGGGTCAGCGGTTCGAAGCTACGCTTACGGGGGACGCCTCATTGCGGCGGCGCCCGATGCGGCGGGTCACGGATCCGCTGCGTGCGATGGGCGCTCGGATCGCGGACCCCGAACAGGATACGCTGCCGCTCACGATCCACGGCGGGCGGCTGCACGCATTCGAGTACGCCATGCCGATTGCAAGCGCCCAGGTGAAAAGTGCCCTGCTGCTCGCGGCCCTGACCGGTGACGTACCCCTCACGTTGCGCGAGCCGTTTCGATCGCGCGACCATAGCGAACGACTGCTGCTGCATCTCGGCTGTGACCTGCGGGAACACGACGGCGCGATTGTATTCCATCCGAACGCCAACCGGTTTCCGGGTTTCCGGTTCGCGATTCCGGGCGATCCATCGTCCGCCGCCTTTCTCGTCGCCGCGGCTGCCCTGGCCGAATCGGGAGAGCTGCTGGTCGAAAACGTCGGGGTCAATCCCACGCGCACCGGGTTTCTGGTCGTACTCGAGCGAATGGGAGCCAAGGTCGAGCGCGTGAATTTGCGAGCCGCGGCGGGCGAGCCGGTGGCGGACCTGGTGGCGACTCCGGCGCCCAATCTTCGAGGGACGGAGGTGACCGCGGCGGAGATCCCGACACTGGTGGACGAGGTGCCTATCCTGGCGGTGATCGCAAGCCGGGCCACCACCGGATCGGAAACGGTGTTCCGCGACGTCGGCGAACTACGGGTCAAGGAGAGCAATCGGCTCGAGCTGATCGCGCGGAATCTGCGCGCGCTGGGCGCGGAGGCGGCGGTGGCGGGAGACGACTTGCACGTCGTCGGTACGGATCGCGTGCCACGCGGAACGGTAGAAACGGACCACGATCACCGGATCGCGATGGCGTTCGCAGTGCTCGGGACGCTTCCCGGGGCCGACGTTCGGCTGTCTGAGCGACAGTCTGTCTCGATCAGTTATCCCCGGTTCTTCCACGACCTGCGCCGGATCGCGGATGCGCGTCATCGCCGTTGACGGCCCCGCAGCCTCGGGCAAGTCGTCGACCGCGCGCGCCGTCGCGCGCCGCCTGGGGTGGGCGCACCTCGACTCGGGGGCGTTGTATCGTGCGGTGACGCTGGCGGCGCTCGACAATGTTGGGGAGTCGGGAAGAGGGAAGGGGGAAGGGTGGAGCCCGCAGGCGCTCATCTCACTTGCCGAGACACTGCCGGTGCGCCTGGTCCTCATGAAGGACGTGTATCGACCCGTGATTGCGGGAGTTTCGGTTGCCGAAGCGATCCGGCAGGATCGGGTGACCCGGGCGGTGTCGGAGGTGGCGGCCATCCCGGAAGTGCGGCAATGGGTCAATGGCTGTCAGCGACAGGCGGTCCGGCAGCATCCCCACGGGGTGGTCGTCGACGGCCGCGACATCGGGACGGCGGTCTTTCCCGACGCACCGCTGAAGGTCTTTCTGACGGCAACCCCCGAGGAGCGCGCCCGGCGCCGCATCGCGCAGCGCGGCGGGAATCCTGCCGCCCCGCCCGACGCTGAAGACGTGCGCCGCGAGGCGCAGAGCCTCGCAGAGAGGGATCACGCCGACTCGAGTCGGGCGGCATCGCCGCTGCGTCCGGCGCAGGACGCGGTGCGGCTCGATACCAGCTCACTGTCACTCGAAGACCAAGTGGCACAGGTTGTTAGGCTGGCGCAGCAGCGGTTTACAGGATAAGTTCAGCAGCTTGGCCTCCGGATACATATCCGGAACACTAAAACTCGTAACCAAACCGGTGTATTGCATGTTGGTTGATAGTTCGGA
The DNA here is from genome assembly GCA_035517615.1 of Gemmatimonadales bacterium. Lineage (GTDB taxonomy): Bacteria > Gemmatimonadota > Gemmatimonadetes > Gemmatimonadales > GWC2-71-9 > AG25. The sequence goes on along the minus strand of DATIYM010000003.1, from coordinate 16,578 downwards.
ACTCATTGTGTCAACGCCTGAAGCTCCCGCTGCACCACCTTCGCCTCACTCGCAACTGCGCGTCCGCTCCGATCTTCACGAAGAGTATTCGTCCGACGAAATCGCAAGGATGACGGAGCTGTACGAGGGCACGCTCTCGAACATCGAAGAAGGCGAAATCGTCAAATCGCGCGTGCTGCGCGTGACCGATACCGCCGTCATCCTCGATGTGGGCTTCAAGTCCGAGGGCGCGGTCGCCATCGACGAATTCAAGGACCCGCACAGCCTCAAGGAGGGAGACGAGATCGAAGTCTTCCTCGAGCATCTCGAGGATCAGGAAGGCGCGGTCGTGCTTTCGAAGAAGAAAGCCGACTTCATGCGGGTGTGGGAGCGCATTCGCGAAGCCTATGAGAAGGACGAGCCCGTCTCCGGAACCCTGGTGAAGAAAATCAAGGGCGGGGTCGTGGTCGATCTCATGGGTGTCGATGCATTCCTGCCGGGAAGTCAGATCGCGTTGCGACGCGTTCCGAATATCGATGAGCTGTTGGGCCACGCGTTCGAGTTCAAGATCATCAAGCTCAACAAGCGCCGCCGCAACATCGTGGTCAGCCGACGCGTGCTGCTCGAGGCGGAACGCAAGACCAAGCGCGACGTGCTGATGAAGGAATTGCAGGTCGGCCAGGTGCGGAAGGGCGTGGTCAAGAACATCACGGATTTCGGCGCCTTCATCGATCTGGGCGGCGTGGACGGCCTGCTGCACATCACTGACATGAGCTACGGCCGGGTGTCGCACCCATCCGAGGTCGTGCACATCGGCCAGGAGCTCGAGGTGAAGGTCCTGGATATTGACTGGGACCGCGAGCGCATCTCGCTGGGCTTGAAGCAGCTACAGGCATACCCCTGGAAAAACGTGGCCGCCAAGTATCCCGTGGGGACGCGCGTGCAGGGCAAGGTGGTCTCGATCACGAACTACGGCGCCTTTGTCGAGCTCGAGCCGGGGATCGAAGGCCTGGTGCACATCTCGGAGATGAGCTGGACCCGCAACGTGCGCCATCCCTCGAAGCTCGTCTCGATCGGCGAAACGATCGAAGCGGTCGTGCTCAAGGTCGACGAGACTGAAGAAAAAGTCTCGCTCGGCATGAAGCAGACGGAAGAAGACCCCTGGATGGCGCTGCCGCAGAAATACCCGGTCGGCACGCGCATCAAGGGCAAGGTTCGCAATCTCACGTCGTTCGGCGCGTTCGTCGAAATCGAACCGGGCATTGACGGCCTCATTCATATCTCGGACATGTCGTGGACGAAACGCGTCCAGCATCCTTCCGAAGTCGTGAAGAAGGGCGATGAAGTCGAAGTCCTGATCCTCAACGTCGACGCGGAAAACAAGCGTATCTCGCTCGGGTTGAAGCAGGCCGAGGAAGACCCGTGGCTCCGGATCGGAGAGACGTACCCAGTGGGCACCGAAATGCGGGGCCGGGTGGTTCGTCTGATGGACAAGGGCGCCGTGGTCGACCTGGGCAACGACATCGAAGGGTTCATCCCGATGTCCCAGTTCGGGATACCGGACGTGCAGAATCCGGCCGATGCGGTCAAGGAGAATCAGCCGGTGGAGATGAAAGTTCTGGAAGTGGATCCAATCCACCACCGGATTGTTCTTGCGGCGACCGGGTGGCCGAAGGAAGACGGGGGCCAGGAGAACGGTAAGCCGGAAACGCCAACACTCGACGCATAGACGCATAGCGGTGAACAGTCGGTGGGGGACAGGTCAATCCTGTCCCCTTTTTACTTCTGCCTTTTGCCTCTCCAGTCGCTTTCCCCCTAGATTCTGTCCCCTATGAGCATGCGCGAGAAGCTCGATCTCCTGAACCAGAAGCGGGCCGAATCCGAGCAGGGCGGCGGCGCGGATCGCATCAAGACCCAGCACGAAAAAGGGAAACTGACCGCGCGTGAGCGGCTCGATGCGCTGCTCGATCGCGGCTCGTTTGTCGAGCTGGACCGGTTCGTGACCCACCGGGCCACGGATTTCGGACTCGAGGACCAGAAATATCTCGGAGACGGCGTGGTCACGGGGCACGGCTTGATCGAGGGACGGCTCGTATTCGTGTTCTCGCAGGACTTCACGGTGTTCGGCGGCTCGCTCTCCGAGGCCCACGCCGAGAAGATCTGCAAGATCATGGATCTCGCGCTCAAAACCGGCGCGCCGGTCATCGGGTTGAACGACTCGGGGGGGGCGCGGATCCAGGAGGGCGTGGCCTCGCTGGGCGGCTACGCGGACATTTTCTTGCGCAACACGCTCGCTTCGGGTGTGGTGCCGCAGATCAGCGTCGTGCTCGGCCCCTGTGCCGGCGGCGCCGTGTACAGCCCGGCCATCACCGACTTCGTGTTCATGGTCCGGGGCATTTCTTACATGTTCGTCACCGGTCCGAGCGTCGTGAAAACCGTGACGCACGAAGACGTGGACTTCGATCATTTGGGCGGCGCCGACGTGCACGCCGCCACGTCCGGAGTGGCCCATTTCGTCCACGACTCGGAGCTCGAATCACTCGCCGCCGTCCGCAATCTGTTCACCTACCTGCCAAGCAACAATCTCGAGCTGCCGCCCCACCAGGCGACGGACGACCCCGCGGATCGGCGCGACGAGAAGCTGCTCGAGATCGTTCCCGACATTCCGAGCGTGCCGTACGACATGCACGACGTGATTCAGCGCGTGGTGGATGGCGGCGTATTTTGCGAAGTGCAGCGCGAGTTTGCGGCGAACCTGATCGTGGGAATGGCGCGGCTGGGGGGTCGGCCGGTGGGGGTCGTCGCCAATCAACCCGCGGTGCTGGCCGGCGTGCTCGATATCAACGCGTCAACCAAAGGCGCGCGGTTCATTCGCTTCTGCGATGCTTTCAACGTGCCGCTCGTGACGTTCGAGGACACGCCCGGATTCCTGCCGGGCGTCGCACAGGAACACGGCGGCGTCATCCGCCACGGCGCCAAGCTGCTGTACGCCTATTGCGAAGCCACGGTGCCGAAGCTCACGGTCATCACGCGAAAGGCGTACGGCGGGGCTTATGATGTGATGAGCTCGAAGCACATCCGTGGGGATTACAACGTGGCGTGGCCCACGGCCGAGATTGCCGTCATGGGCCCGAAGGGGGCCGTCGAGATCCTGCACCGGGGCGAGGCGACGGCCGAACACGAAACCGAGTACCGCGAGAAGTTCGCGCATCCGTACCTCGCCGCCGCGCGGGGGTTCGTGGACGACATCATCGATCCGCGCGACACGCGGCCCCGTCTGATCGGCGCCCTGCAGGTGCTCGCGACCAAGCGGGATCGAAACCCGGCCAAGAAGCATGGCAACATTCCTCTTTAGGGCGGCCCTCTTCGTTCTGTTCCAGGGTTCTGTCGCATCGTCGCCCTCCACACCCGACACGCTCGTCGCCCTGCGCGCTCGCGCGCAGGACTCCCTCGATGGCCCCGCGCAACTCGCGCTGGGACGCGCCTATCTCGAGTGGCTCGAACATTATCACACGCGTCCCGTGCACACCGATACCGTGTGGGAGCGCCATGCGCTCGACAGCGCCGACGACGTACTGGCGCACGCGGTCGACGCGTTCGGCGCTCCGGGCTCCACCGCGGAGGGGGACAGTGCGCGTGTGCTGCGCGTTCGCGGCTGGGCCGATCGCACGATGAGTGCGTGGGAAACCGGCGGGCTGGGCGCAGCGGTGGGTCCGTTGCCAGACGACCTGCGGCTCTCGCCGGTGCTCGAAGAGCTCGGCGAAAATCTGCTCCGCGCCTGTCCCGCCCACGGCGTGCTGCTCACGGCCGGCGATGCCGACTCGTACGCCGCGTGGTACATGCGCTACGCGCGCGGGCTCGGCAGCGACCGGATCGTGGTCCCGTACGCGGCCTGGCGCGACGATCCCGTGCTGCGCGCGCGACTCGCCCGTGACTTGAAGCTGCGCCCATCCGACGGGGCCGGCGAAGGCTGGTTGGGCGCGCTGGTCGAGAGCCGCACGGTGTGCATCAGCATGGGATTCACCCATCCCCCCGATCCGCCGCACAAACACATCAAATGGCGCGTTCAGCCGCTCGTGTGGCTCGGCGGAGAAAACCGTAAGACCGATCCCGTTCCGCCGCGGGATTTCGTCTTCGCCGCCGCGCAACTGTCGCTGCACGACCACAATCCCTGGGGTGAGGCCGTGGTCGCGTTATACGGGCGCGCGGCCCGAGCGGCACCCGCCCTGTGCGAACCGCTCGCGACGTTTGCCATCCCCCAGGACCGCACGGGGTGCAAGCGGTGAAGCGCGTGCTGGTCGCCAATCGGGGCGAGATCGCGCTCCGCGTCATTCGGGCCTGCCACGAAGAAGGAATGGAAGCGGTCGCGGTGTACTCGGACGTGGACCGGCTGTCGCCGCACGTGCGCGCGGCGGACCGCGCCGTGCCGATCGGACCGGCGCCCGCACTCGATTCCTACCTCAACATCGGCCGGCTGCTCGACGCCGCCCGGCAAACCGACTGCGACGCGGTGCATCCGGGATACGGATTTCTGTCCGAGCGTGCCCCGTTCGCCGAGGCCGTGCAGCGGGCCGGACTGACGTGGATCGGGCCGCCGCCGGCGGCGATTCAAGCGATGGGCGACAAGTCCGAGGCGCGCCGCCGCATGCAGGCCGCCGGAGTGCCCATCGTCCCCGGCTCGCCGGGGCCGGTGAACGATGTCCGCGATGCGGTGGTTCAGGCTCGGCGGATCGGATTCCCGGTGTTCTTGAAGGCGGTCGCCGGCGGCGGCGGCAAAGGCATGCGGCTCGTCAAGGAAGCGGGGGAGCTGGAAAGCGCCTTGGCCGCGGCGCAGGGGGAGTCGCAGCGCGCGTTCGGCTCTTCAGACGTGTATATCGAGAAAAATCTCGAGCGCCCGCGGCATATCGAAATTCAGGTGCTTGCGGACGCGCACGGCCGGGTCGTGGCCCTGGGCGAGCGCGAGTGCAGCATTCAGCGTCGCCATCAGAAGCTGATCGAGGAGGCGCCATCGCCGGCCCTGTCCCCCGCCTTGCGCCGTCGCATGAGCGAAGCCGCCACGGCCGCCGCCGGCGCGGTGGGATACGTCGGCGCGGGAACGATCGAGTTTCTGCTCGGCTCGACCCGGACGGGCGAGTTCTACTTTCTCGAGATGAACACGCGCATTCAGGTGGAGCACCCCGTGACCGAGCTGGTGTACGGCATCGATCTGGTGCGCGAGCAGCTGCGGATCGCGGACGGCAAGCCGATGCGCGTCCATTCGGGCACGCTGCATCCGCGCGGCCACGCCATCGAGTGCCGGATTACGGCGGAAGACCCGTTCGATCACTTCATGCCTGCGACCGGCGTGCTCGAGTATCTCCGGATCCCGAGCGGGCCCGGAATCCGCTGGGATGGGGGAGTGGAGCAGGGCAATACGGTCACGCTGCACTACGATCCGTTGCTTGCCAAACTGATCGCGTGGGGGGAAACGCGCGATGCCGCGATTCAGCGCATGGAGCGCGCGTTGCGTGAGCTCGTGATCGTGGGCCTGCCGACCTCGCAGAGCTTCCATCTTCGGGTGCTGCGCGAGCCCGAGTTCCGGCGCGGCGACATCGACATTTCCTACGTGGAACGCCTGGCCCCGGTGCTGCTCGCCCGCGACGCGAGCGAGGGTCTCGCCAAGCCGCTCGCGATTCTCGCCGCGCTTCTGGCGGACGAAGAACGCGGAAGCATCCAGCCTTCCCGGTCCGCCGATCCGCCGGCCCGCCGCTCGGCCTGGGTTGATGCCGCGCTCCAGGAAGGGCTCCGCGACTCCGAGGAGCTTGCCGGCTGAGCGAATCGGTGCGCATCACGGGAATCGCGGCGGGCGGAGACGGCGTCGGGAGGCTCGCGGATGGACGGGCGGTATTCGTGCCGCGCACGGTACCGGGCGACGAAGTCAGCCTGCGGCGGGACATCGAGATCCATCGACATTTCGCGCGCGCCGAAGTCGACGCGATCGTCACCGCCGGCCCGCACCGGGTGACGCCGCCGTGCCCGCATTTCACCGCTGACCGATGCGGGGGGTGCCAGCTGCAGCAGCTGTCGTACGATGGTCAGCTCGATGCGAAGCGCGCGCTGGTCGGCGACGCGCTGCGGCGCATCGGCAAGCTCGACGTACCGGATCCGGAAATCGTCGAGGCGGCCGCAGCGCTCAGATATCGAACCAAGATTTCGCTGGCGGTAATCGGCGGTAATGGGCGACCGCGCGCGGTGGGGTTGCATCCCTATCATCGACCGTCCAAGGTGTTCCCGCTCGGCGACTGTCTCATCACGGACTCGCGGCTCATGACGCTGTGGCGCGACCTCGAGGCGTGGCTCGATCTGCTGCCGGCGCGCCTCACGCGCCTGGTGCTGCGGCTCGATCGGGAGGGGCGCCGGCATATCATCGCGGAGTCTCCCGGCGAGCCCTGGCTCAATGCCCACGCCTTGCGAGCGCAGTTTGGCGATGCGCCATCCATCATTTGCTGGTGGCGACCCGTGGATGGAGCGGCCCGGGTGGTCGCGGGGCCCGCCACCGGGTTTCCCGCGACCGCGTTCGAGCAGGTGAATCCGGAAATGGGCATGGTGGCGCGGCGTTGGGCGGTGGAGCAGCTCGGCGTCGCACCGGGGCGGCTCGTGTGGGATCTGTATGGCGGGATCGGCGACACCGCTGCGCTGCTCGCCGTGCGGGGAGCGGAGGTCGTGAGTGTGGACGCGGATGAAAAGGCCATCGCATGGGCCAGGACCCGCGGGGTGGCTGGAGCGCGGTTCATCGCGGCGCGAGCGGAGGACGTGCTGCCCACGCTGCCTGACCCTGACGCCATAGTGCTCAATCCGCCGCGCGGTGGGTTGCACTGGAACGTGACACTGCGGCTACGCGAGCGTCCAACGGCGCGCCTGGTCTACATCTCCTGCGACCCGGCGACGCTGGCGCGCGACCTCGAACGCCTGAGCGTCACGTATCGACTCGCGGGCGTACGGGCCTTCGACCTGTTTCCGCAAACCGCGCACGTGGAGACCGTCGCGGTCCTGGAGGGGGAGGGGAGGGGGGCGTGAACGAAACGGAGAGGAGTTCTCCAACATGAAGTACTACGTCACGGTTGGAGGGGCAGAGCGGCAGGTCGACGTAACCCGCGGCTCAAAGGGCGGGGTTGAAGTTTCGCTCGACGGAACCGCACACCACGTCCAATGGTCTGCCGTTCCCGGCACGCCGCTCATCAATCTCTTGCTCGATGGTGAGTCCTGGACCCTCGCCGTGCAGCGGCGAGAGCCAGGGAAGTGGATGCTCGGGCTCGTTGGAGAACGGTCGGAGGTCGAAGCGGTCGATGAAACCACGCGGCGAATCCAGGCACTCGGCACGCGCCGCGTTGCACGGACCGGGCCCCAGGCTATTCACGCTCCCATGCCGGGTCTCGTGGTGCGGATCCTGGTGCGCGAAGGGCAGGAGGTGCGGGAGGGAGCGTCCCTCGTGGTGGTCGAGGCGATGAAAATGGAGAATGAATTCCGCGCCGCCCGCTCGGGCGTGGTCGCATCACTGGCGGTTCGTGTGGGTGATGCCGTCGAAAAAGGGGCATTGCTCATGAAGCTCACGGACATCGTGAACTAGATTCCGAGCTATGCTCATCGCGAGCAACCCTCTCGTTGACAGGGCCTTACGGCCCGGTGTATAGTTCGCGGCTTCGAGAAAGCACTGGAAATGGACTGATGAAAACGTTCACGCTCAGAGCGGAAGACATCGATCGGCGCTGGCTCGTCGTCGATGCTACCGGGCTGCCGCTCGGCCGGCTCGCGAGCCGCGTTGCGCAGATCCTGCGCGGCAAGCACAAGCCCACGTTTACACCGCATGTGAACGGGGGTGACTGTGTGATTGTCGTGAACGCCGCTCGGGTGAAGCTCACGGGGAAGAAGCTCGACAAGAAGCAGTTCTTCCGGCACACGGGCTACATGGGGCACGAGCGGTTCACACCGCTGAAGACGTTGATGGCTTCCCATCCGGAGCGTGTCATCGAGCGTGCGGTGTGGGGAATGCTGCCCAAGACCACGCTGTCCCGACAGAAGGTGAAACAGATGCTCAAGGTGTACCCCGGCCCGACGCATCCCCACGCGGCGCAGCAGCCCTCGCCGCTTGTCATCGCGGAGGCTGGATGAGCGTAATCACGCCGGAGCTGCGCTGGCACGCGGTGGGACGTCGCAAGGTGGGTGTCGCGCGCGTCTATCTCACGCCCGGGTCCGGGAAGTGGAACATCAACGGGCGCACGCTGGGCGACTATTTCCCGCGCGCCTCGCTCGTCTCGCACATTCAGCAGCCGTTCACGGCAACCGACACGCTCGGCGCGTTCGATGTGCGGGCGCGGTGCTCGGGCGGCGGCCAGACCGGGCAGGCGGGTGCGCTGCGGATGGCGATCGCGCGCGCGCTCGTGCTCGCGGACGAACGGCATCGTCGTAAGCTGCGGGAACAGGGATTGCTGACGCGCGACCCGCGTGTGGTCGAGCGGAAAAAGCCCGGCCGCGCAGGAGCGCGCAAGCGGTTCCAGTTCTCGAAGCGGTAAGCAGGACATCACTCACGCTGCCCGATCCGACCGCGGGTCCTCGCCCGGCGAGGTTCGGTTGGACATGACGGCAGCGGCGGACAAACCCTGAAAGGGAAGGCATTTGGCGCCACAACTGCAGGATCTGCTCGAAGCCGGAGTCCACTTCGGCCATCAGACACGCCGCTGGAATCCCAAGATGCGCCGCTTCATCTTCGCCGAACGCAGCGGCATCTACATCATCGATCTGCAAAAGACGCTGCGGCAGCTCGAGGTCGCACAGGATCTGCTGCGCAACGTCGTCATGAAGGGAGAAGGTGTCCTCTTCGTCTGCACCAAGCGGCAGCTCAAACTGATCATTCAGGGCGAGGCGCAACGCTGCGCGTCGTTCTACGTCACCGAGCGCTGGCTCGGCGGCACGCTCACGAACTTTCAGACGATCAAGAAACAGATCAAGCGCCTGAAGGAGCTGGAGCAGGGTGCCGCCGAAGGTGAGTTCGAGAACTACACCAAGAAGGAACAGCTGCTGTTCGATCGCGAGCGGGTCAAGCTCGACAAGTACCTCTCGGGCATCAAGAACATGAATCGGCTCCCTGGGGCGCTGTTCGTGGTCGATGCCAAGAAGGAGCGGATCGCGGTCGCGGAGGCGAACAAGCTCGGCATCCCCGTGGTGGCGATCGTCGACACCAACGCCGATCCCGACCTGATCACCGTGCCGATTCCGGGAAACGATGACGCGATTCGCGCGGTTTCCCTCATCGCCGGCTCGGTTTCGGATGTGATCAGCGAAGCGCGCCGGCAGTCGCCGTTGCGCGAGGCGGCGGAAGAAGGAGAGGGCACGACGTACTCGACCGAAACGGGTGTCGAGGCCGAAGGCGAAGGCGACCGCCGCAAGAGGCCGGCGCGTCGCAAACGCCGGCCCAAGCCGGAAGCGATCGCGGCACGGATGAAAACCGACGAAGCGGGAGCGCAGACCGAGATGGGCGGAGCCGAAGGAGCGGCGCAGGCGGGCAGGGCAGGGGGAGAAGGCTAACTCTCTCCGTGCCGCGCATTCGTTTTTCGCCGCCCTCGGCCTCCGGCGTGAGGGCGGCGTTCTTATAGGAGGTAGAGCCAAGTGGCGAGTGGGAAAGAGATCTCGGCGAAGCTGGTGGCGGAGCTCCGCGCCCGGACGGGCGCCGGGATGATGGATTGTAAACGCGCGCTCGAGGAAACGGGCGGCGACATCGACAAGGCGGTGGAGCTGCTCCGCTCGAAAAGCATCGCCAAGGCCGATAAGCGCTCGGCCCGCGAGGTGGCGGAGGGATCGATCTCGTCGTACGTGCATTTCAACGGCCGGGTGGGCGTGCTGGTCGAGCTCAACTGCGAGACCGATTTCGTGGCGCGCACCGAGGCGTTCCAGGCGCTCGCGAAGGATGTGGCGCTGCACATCGCTTCGGCGGCTCCGCTCGCGGTGCGCATCGAAGACCTGAGCCCCGCGGTGGTCGACAGCGAGCGCCGCATTTACGAGGCGCAGGTCGCCGAGCAGAACAAACCCGAAGCCATCCGCGCCAAGATCGTCGACGGCATGCTGAAAAAGTTCTACGAGGAGCGCGTGCTGCTCGAGCAGAAGTTCGTCAAGGACGACAAGCGCACGGTGGGCGAGCTGGTGAAGGCGCTCGCAGCCCAGACGGGCGAAAACGTGCGCGTGCGGCGCTTCGCCCGATTCGAGCTCGGAGGCGAGTGAGTTGGCAGGGGCCCCGAAGCTCGCCTACCCCCGCGCCCTGCTCAAGATATCGGGCGAGGCGTTCGCCGGTCTCCGCGGCGGCGGGGGAATCGATTTCGGGGTCATCGAACGGCTGACGAGCGAGCTCAAGCGAGTCGCCGCGCTGGGGGTGCAGCTCGGCCTCGTGGTGGGCGGCGGAAACATTCTTCGCGGGACCACCGCGAGCCAGCAGGGCATGGATCGCGTATCGGCGGACTACATGGGGATGCTCGCCACCGTTATCAACGCGCTCGCGCTCCAGGACATGCTCGAGAAGCACGGGGTCGATACGCGGGTCATGACCGCAATTCGCATGGAAGAGCTGGCGGAGCCCTATATTCGCCGGCGCGCGGTGCGCCATCTCGAGAAGGGCCGTGTAGTAATCTTCGCTGGGGGCACCGGAAACCCGTACTTTTCGACCGATACGGCGGCGGTCCTGCGCGCTCTGGAGATCGAAGCGCAAGTGCTGCTCAAGGCCACGAATGTGGACGGCGTGTATACCGCCGATCCCAAGCAGGACCCGAGCGCCCGATTCATTCCCGAGCTGTCGTTCCAGGACGCGATCGTCAACGGATACGCCGTCATGGACGCGAACGCCTTCGGCCTCTGCAAGGAGAATCGGCTGCCGATCGTCGTCTTCAACATCAACCAGCCCGGCGCGACCGCCAAAGTGCTGGCGGGTGAGCGCGTCGGCACCATCGTGCAATGACTCTCGCCGATAGTTCGAAACAGGCCAAGCAGCTGATGGACAAAGCCGTCGAGGCGGTGAAACGGGAGTTCTCCACTGTCCGCACCGGCAAGGCCACCACCACGCTGCTCGACCTCGTGCGGGTGGAGGCGTATGGCAACGAGATGCCGCTCAACCAGGTCGCCACGGTCGCCGCTCCGGAGCCGAAGCTGCTCACCGTGCAGCCGTGGGATCGCGCACTGCTCAAGGCCGTGGAGAAGGCGATCCAGAGCTCCGAAGTGGGCCTCACGCCGTCGAACGATGGTCAGATCATTCGCATCCCCATCCCGCCCCTCACCGAAGAACGCCGTCGCGAGCTCGTGAAGGTGGTCCACAGGTTCGCCGAGGAAGGCCGGGTGGCGGTGCGGCACGCGCGCACCGAGGCCATCAACAAGATCAAGAAGACGGAGCACGTGTCGGAAGACGAGAAGAAACACGCCGAGAAAGAAATGCAGAAGCTGCACGACGATCACATGAAGCAAATCGATGACGCCTTGAAGGCCAAGGAGGCGGACATTCTCGCCGTCTGATGTCACGCAATCTCGCCGTCCGCATCGCGTTTGCCGTTCCCGCCATCGCGCTCACGCTCGTGGCCTTGTGGCGTGCGGGCTTTGTGCTCGCGGCGCTGCTCGCGATTCTGGGGGTGCTCGGGGCCCGTGAAGTCTACGACTTTGCCCGCCGCCAGGGCGTGACGCCGCTCGCCGAGTTCGGCTATCTCGCGGCCGCGCTGATTCCGTTCGCCGCCGTATGGGCCATCGCCGGAGACAGCGGCGAGGAAGCTTCGCGCACCCTCGCGGTGGCCCTGGGCGGGGCGGTCTGGTTCATTGCCGTGCTGATCGGCGCGGTGGCATCGCGCACCCCATCCGACCGGCCGCTCACCGCCATCGCGGTCACCATCTTTGGCAGTCTGTACGCGTCGGCCCTGCTCGCCTGCATCGTCCCGATCCGCCACGGCGCGCACTCGGACGCGCATCCGCTGGCCTCGACTGCGCTCGGGCTGTTGCCGCTCGCGGTAACGTGGATCTGTGACACCTGCGCGATGGCGGGGGGCACGTTGATCGGCGGACCCAAGCTCGCGCCCATGCTCTCGCCGCGAAAGACAGTCGCCGGTGCGGTCGCGGGCACGATCGGCGCGGTGGTCGCGGCACTGGCCTACGGCCCCTTCATCCTGGATCGCGTGGCGCTGCACCTGGCCCCGCTCCAACTCGGGGTGATCGGGCTCGCCGTCGCGGGCGCGGCGCAGATCGGCGACGTCGCCGAGTCCCTCCTGAAGCGTGAGGTGGGTCTCAAGGATTCCTCCCACCTGATCCCGGGACACGGCGGCGTGCTCGACCGTCTCGACTCCCTGTACTTCGTGCTTCCCGTGAGCGCCAGCCTGTTTCGGCTGTTCGGCATCGTATGACCATCGGGGTCTCGATCCTCGGCTCGACCGGCTCGATCGGCCGCTCCGCTCTCGAGGTGCTGAGCCGCCACCGCGATCGCTTCAGGGTTGCCGCCCTCACGGCGCACTCGAACGCGGAGCTGCTCGAGGCACAGGCCGCCGAGTGGAAACCGGCATTTGTCGGGCTCGTCAACGGGGGGAACGGCGAACAGGGAATGGGGAAGGGCGCGGCGTGTCTGGTGGAGGCGGCGACGCGGCCGGATGTGCACATTGTGCTCAACGGCATTGTCGGCGCCGCGGGCCTCGAGGCCACCCTCGCGGCGCTGCAATGCGGCAAGCGCGTGGCGCTCGCGAACAAGGAAACGCTCGTCATGGCCGGAGAGCTGGTGATGCGGGCGGCCCGGGAGGGCGGCGGCGAGCTCGTTCCCGTCGATTCCGAACATAGCGCCGTGTTGCAGTGCCTGTCCGGACGCCACGCGAGCGAGCTGGCGCGGCTGATCCTGACGGCGTCCGGGGGGCCGTTCCGGACATGGCATCCCGACGAGCTGGGTAGGGCGACGGTGGAAGACGCCCTGCGCCACCCGACCTGGAAGATGGGCAAGAAGATCACCGTCGACTCCGCGACCCTGGTGAACAAAGCGCTCGAGGTCATCGAAGCGCGATACTTGTTTGCCGTGGACTACGACCGCGTGGAGGTGGTGATCCATCCGCAGTCGCTGATCCATGCGTTCGTGGAGTTCGTTGACGGCTCGGTCCTTGCACAGGTAGGGTTTCCGACCATGGAAGTGCCTATTCTGTATGCGCTCACGCACCCGGAACGGATCACGGACACAGGCACGCGACGGTTTGACCCGGTGGCCGCCTCGACCTTGAGCTTCGAGCCGGTGCGTCCCGAGTTGTATCCCGCCTACCAGGTGGGGCGCGCGGCCGCGCTCGCGGGCGGGACAGCGCCGGCGGTGTTCAATGCCGCGAATGAAGCCGCGGTGCAGCTGTTTCTCGACGGCCGAATCCGCTTCGGGCAGATCGCCCAATTGATAGAAACCGTGGTCGAGCGCTGTTCGCCCGGGAGCATCCGCTCGCTCGACGATGTGCTCGCCGCCGACGTGGACGCCCGGCGGCTCACCCGCGAGGCCGCGTGCTCCTGACGATCGGCGCACTCGTCGTCGTTCTCGGTGTGCTCATCTTTGTGCACGAGGCGGGGCACTTTGTCGCCGCCAAGGCGATGGGCATCCAGGTCATCCGCTTTTCCCTCGGCTTTGGGCGACCGCTCGTCAGCGTCCAGCGCGGCGAGACCGAGTACGCGATCTCGTGGCTGCCCGTGGGCGGCTACGTGAAGATGGCCGGCATGGAAGAGGAAGGCCTGGCCGGCGAGCTGGAAGGCGGCAAGACCGCCGTGCCGATCGATCCGGAACGGGCGTTCGACAGAAAGCCGGTGTGGAAACGCATCATCGTGATTCTTGCCGGCGTCACGATGAATTTCATCTTCGCGTTCGTGGTCTACTCGGGGTTGGCGTACGGGGGCGCGCTCGAGCCGGACCGGCTTGCCACCACGCGCGTCGATTCGGTGGTGACGAGCGAGTTGCCTCCGCAAGCAGCCGTTCTCGGCACACTGCACCGCGGCGATCGCATTACCGCCGTGAACGGTGATACGGTGGTTACGTGGGGCGAGCTGCTCGAGAAACTCATCACGACGCCCGGTCCCGTCCGGGTGAGCGTGGAGGGGCGGAGCGAGCCTCTCGTGTTCGAGCTCCCGCAGAACGACTCGGTGAGTCGCCTGGCCCTTGCACGCAGTCTCAACGTCTACCTCCCCGCGGTCGTGGCCGAGGTCGTGCCGGGGAAAGCGGGGGACCGCGCGGGTCTCAAGCCCAATGACCGGATTCTGAAAATCGATGCCGATACGGTTCGTTCGTGGAACGACTTCGCCTTCGCCGTGAAGCGTCGTCCGGGTGAACGGGTCGCGATTACCGTGCTGCGGGACGGCGCGCCGCTCACGCTCTCGGTCGTTCCCGACCGGCAGACGGACACCGATCCGGAAACGAAGGAACAGCGCAGCTTCGGACAGGTCGGGGTGATTGCCGATCATCCCGTGCTCAAGGCACCGACTGTCCTCGGCGCCATCCGGCTCGGGTGGCGCGAGACGATGTCCAAGGTCGGGCTGATCGTTCAGTTCCTGCGCCGGCCGAAGGTGCAGGATCTCGGCGGCCCGCTCACCATCGGTCAGGTGTCGGGTCAGGCGGCGCGCGTCGGCTTGGGATTTTTCCTGGGATTCATGGCGTTCCTGTCGATCAACCTTGCCGTGCTGAATCTGCTCCCGATTCCGATTCTGGACGGCGGACAGCTCGTATTCCTGCTGGCCGAGGGTTTGCGCCGCCGGCCGCTCTCGCTTCAGCTCCGGGCACGCCTTACCCAGCTTGGCTTCGTCATGTTGCTCGGGATCATGCTGCTCGCGTTACGCAATGACGTGATGCGCGTCTTTCCACATGTCTTCTCCCGTTAGGAACGCGCTGGCGGATTACGTCGCCGGGCGGAGCGACGCGACGCGAGTCGTGCAGGCAGTGGCGGAGGCGTTTTATCGGGAAGGGGGAAGCGGGAAGGGGGAAGCGTTAATCTCGCTCATGGATGTGATCGAGCGCGCAGCACCGGGGGTGGTCGAGCTGGCCCGTACACAGTCCGCACCCGGTTTTCGGGTGGGCCTTGCGGAGAGACGATTTCCGCGGGAATACGAAAACGATCTGCGTCGTGCCGCTGAAGCGGTGCTCGCCTCGTGGCCCGCGGACACTGGTGGTTCCCTTTCCCCTTCCCGCTTCCCGCTTCCCCCATCTCTGTTCCGTCGTTTCCTGACCGCGATTCAGCGGCTCTTTATTTCGTAACTCGCAGCAGCAATCCCACAAGCAACCCGAGCACGGCCGCGAGCGCGGCGTAAAGTGGCCATCGGGTTCGCTCGGGAAGCGTGTCGCGCGTAGTCCCGGAGAACCCAAAGGGGCGGGGCGATGCGCGGCCCCCGCGCACGTCCTGCAGTTTGAGCCGCATGTCCTCGAGTTCGGTGCTCAGCGCCCGGGCGGTTTCGTAGCGGTCCTCGGGGTGCTTGGCGAGGCACTTGAGCACGAGCCGCTCGAATCGCTTGGACATATCGGAACGGCGCTTGCGGAGCGGCGGGGGCGGGTCTTCCACGTGACGCCGCGCGAGCTCGAACCAGTCAGGGTGATTGAAGGGCACGTCGCCCGCCGCGGCTTTGTAGAGCGTCACCCCGAGCGAGTAGATGTCGCTGCGCGGATCGAGCGGCTGTCCCTGCGCCTGCTCAGGCGAGAGGTACTGTGGCGTGCCAATCGTCATGTTGACGCCGGTCGAGGCGATATAGCCCGAGACGGCGCGCGCGATGCCAAAGTCCGAGATGACCGCCCGTTCGTCGGAACGCAGCAGGATGTTGTCGGGCTTGAGATCGCGATGGATCACGCCGCGCTCGTGCGCGAACGCGAGCCCGAGCGCGATGTCGCGCGCGATCGGCACAAGAATCTGTTCCTCGAGCGGGCCTTCCCGTGCGATGCGCGCGCCCAGCGAGTCGGCGTAGAGGTCCATGGCGAAGTAGACGTGCCCGCCGCTCTTTGCAACCGCCCGAATCCGGATGATGTTCGGGTGATCGAGCTGCGCCGCGGTCTCGCTTTCGTTCCGGAATCGGGTCTCGAATTGCGGATCACCGGCGTATTGGGGCTTGAGGACTTTGAGCGCGACCGGTGTCCCGGCTTTGTCGCGGCCGACGAACACCCACGAGAATCCGCCCTGTCCAATCAGGCGCTCGATCGTGTACGAGCCCAGCTCTCGACCAACGAGATCGGTCGATGGTGGGGTCGGGACCGGGGTGTTCACAGGAGGGCTTTACAAAGGAATGTCGTAGGTCTAAGTTACTGCGCTCACGAAGATTAGGAAACTGATCCTGATGTACGACAAGACGACGCCGGTCAGGAAGTACGGGCAGCACGAACGCGACACGGGCTCCGCGCCCGTGCAGATCGCGCTGCTCACCGAGCGGATCAACAGCCTCACCGATCACTTCCGAGTCCACGCGAAGGATCATCACGGGCAACGCGGCTTGCTGCGAATGGTCAGCAAGCGGCGGCGGTTGCTCGAGTATCTCAAGCGTACCGACTTGGAGCGTTATCGGCAGCTCATCGACGAGCTGGGTCTCCGCCACTAGTTGCCAGGCGTCGCGCCGCGCGCCCCCCGA
>DATIYM010000002.1:0-108643 GCA_035517615.1 Gemmatimonadales bacterium | reverse complement strand
CCTCATGGCGGAGGTTTTGGAAGAGCATGTCCGCCTCCATACGTTTGGATCGCCCGGCGCTACCGACAAGCGTGCAGCGGCTGACGAAGTCGTCGGCGTCATTCGTTCCTACCTGAGATAAGCATCGTGACCACCCATTCGCCGATCGCGTCCCAGCAGGAGCCTCCCCGAACCCCTGCCTTCGCAGACGCTGCCGCCTCGCTCGATCACGAGGGAAGCGCGCACGGCGGCACACTGCACTGGATCGATATCGCCCGTGTTGTGCTGGTCGCGATATGCGCGGCGGCCGTCTGGTGGCGCCTCTGGGAGCCGTTGCCACGGATCAGTATTATCGGGGTGTGTGGGACGGTGCTCGGTGGCTGGCCGATCTTCGCCGAAGCGCTCGAGAGCCTGCGCGAGCGTCGCATGACGATGGAGCTGTCGATGACCATTGCACTCGTCGCCGCACTCGCCATCGGTCAGTTTTTCACGGCGCTCGTGATCACGGGCTTCGTCCTCGTCGCTGAAATTCTCGAAGGGTTGACGGTGGCTCGAGGGCGACGCGCCATTCGGGAGCTGCTCGATTTCCTGCCGCCCACCGCTACCGTTCGACGCAATGGGGCGGTCGCCGCGCTCCCCCTCGGGGAACTCCACCGAGGCGATACGGTGATCATCGCGCCCGGCGCGTGTATTCCGGTCGATGGCACGGTGCGTCAAGGCCACTCGTTCGTCGACCAGGCAACGATCACAGGCGAGTCGGTCCCCGTGGAAAAGAACATTGGGGACGCGGTGTATGCGGGGACCCTGAACCAGTCCGGCGCCCTCGAGGTCATGGCCGATCGGTTGGGGGCCGAGACGAGCTTCGGAAAGATCATTGACGCGGTGGAACGGGCCGAGCGGTCGCGCGCGCCGATTCAGCGAACCGCCGACCGGTATGCCGGCTACCTCGTCTATTTCGCGCTCGGCTGCGCTGCACTGACGCTTGCGATCACTCGCGACGCTCGTTCGACGATTTCGGTGATCATCGTTGCCGGGGCATGTGGAATCGCCGCAGGCACTCCGCTCGCGGTGCTCGGTGCGATCGGGCGCGCCGCGCAGGAAGGCGCGATCATCAAGGGCGGCCGCTACCTGGAAGCGTTGTGGTCGGTAAGCGTCGTCGCCTTCGACAAGACCGGGACATTGACCGCCGGCGTTCCCACCGTCGTAAGTATTCGGACCGCGGCCGGGCAAACCGAACGGACCGTCCTCGCGACTGCGGCGACCGCCGAGCTGCGCTCTGAACACCCCATTGGCAAGGCGATTGTCCGGCGCGCCGTTTCCTTGGGGATCACATCCGTTGAGCCCTCGACGTTCGACTATACACCGGGGCGTGGCGTCGTCGTCCGGGTCGCCCCTGGGGACGAGGTCATCGCCGGCAATGCAGCGCTGCTCATGACGCGAGGCGTCCCACTCGACGACGGGTGGCGAGCGTCTCCTGTTCCGGACGATCCCGAGGTCTTGATTGCGCGGGGCGGCAGCGTGGTGGGCGGCATTGTCGTGCGGGACGCCTGCCGCCCTGAAGGCCGGGGAGCCATCGACTCACTCCGGCATATGGGCATTCGGACCGTGCTGCTGACTGGAGATGCGCGGCCAGTCGCCGACGCGGTCGCGCGAGAGGTGCAGATTGATGCCGTCGAGGCGGACCTCTTGCCCAATGACAAGGTCGAGGCGGTTCGACGGCTTCTCAAGGCTGGGGATCTCGTGGCGATGGTCGGGGACGGCATCAACGATGCTCCGGCACTGGCGAACGCCACGGTCGGCGTCGCCATGGGGTCCGGGACGGACGTGACACGCGAGAGTGCGGATATCGTGCTGCTGGGCAACGATCTCTCGCGATTTGTTGAGACCGTTCGCATCGCGAAGCGGGCTCACGCCATCATTCGCTTCAACTTCACTGGGACGCTCGCAGTCGATGCCGTCGGCGTCGGCCTCGCCGCCGCGGGCCTGTTAAACCCGCTCCTCGCCGCATTCATCCACGTCGCGTCTGAGCTGACCTTTATTCTCAATTCCGCGCGTTTGCTCCCGATCGGCGCACCCATACTGCGCCCTCGGTAACTGTGGCCGCGTAGGCACTCGTGACCATCCCGTACCCCCGCATATCGCCGGTGCTGGTGCGAATTGGCCCGTTCGCGATCCGCTGGTACGGCGTGATGTACGTGCTGGGCTACCTCGTGGGCTATCGGCTAATCCGCGATCGAGTCGCACGCGGCCTCATCGTCCTCAGTCCCGCGGAGTTGGATGCGCTGATCGGCTATCTCCTGGTAGGTATGCTCGTGGGGGCGCGACTAACGTATGCCCTCGTGTATCAGCCCGGACATTATCGTGACGATCCAGGGGAACTGCTGCGCATTTGGCACGGCGGGTTGTCGTTTCACGGCGCGCTGGTCGGCATGACGCTCGCGACCCTCCTATTCGGGCGTATCCACCATGTCCCATTTCTCCAGCTCGCGGACACGTTGGCGCTGGCCGGACCCCCCGGCCTCGGCTTCGGCCGATTGGGCAACTTTATCAATGGGGAACTGTACGGCCGCGTCACCCACGTCCCTTGGGCGATGGTCTTCCCTACGGATCCTGAACATCTGCCGCGACATCCCTCACAACTCTACGAAGCGCTCGCGGAGGGACTGGTGTTGTTTCTGCTGATTCGCTGGCTCGAGCGACGCGCCGTCACGCGGGGGTCGTATCGACCCGGATTACTCGCCGCGGCATTTCTCGTCGGCTATGGAGTGTTCCGTTTTCTCATCGAGTTTACTCGCCAGCCCGACGAGCAGCTCGGATTCGTGCTCGGTCCCTTCAGCATGGGTCAGCTGCTGTGCACGTTCATGATTCTCGCGGGAGTAACGCTGGCTTCGTTTATCCATGCCGGATCATCTCGGGGACAGCTGACGGAGTCGGGTGGCCCTTGCTAGCACAGTAATGCCCACCGCGATGCAGCGTCGAGAAATCCTGTTCTCGGCACTCCTGTTTGGCCTGTTCCTCATCGCTCAGATGGCGGACCCGTGGGTATTTCATCACGTCGCATACGCCGCGATCTATAATCGCGGATGGGGACGGATGTTGCGCCTCGTGGGGTATGTCCCGTTCTGGGCACTCGTCGGCGTGACCTTCGTTCTCCACGACTGGGTCCCCCGAGCGCGCACATCGTTATTCCAGGCTAGCCGCCGAGGACGTTGGCTCGTCGGGTCGACGGTGCTGGCTGGCATCATCGCGGAAGGGCTCAAGCTGTTGTTCCGCCGCGAACGCCCCGCCTTCGCGGGCGGCGTGCATGTGTATCGTCCGTGGTCTGATCAGCCGTTCTCGAGCTCGGCCTTCGGCCTGCCGAGCAGTGAAGCCGCGGTAGCGTTCGCGGCGGCGAGCGTGCTCGCGCGCCTCTTTCCCGAGTCACGGATCTTGTGGTACGCTATGGCCATCGGGTGCGCACTGACGCGAATAGCTAGTGGCGCGCATTTCTTGAGCGACGTGGTCCTGGGTGCGCTCGTGGGTTACCTGACCGGCGCGGCATTCAGAGTGTGAGTCGACCTAAACCGATACACTCGAAGCAGCATCCTGGCGAACGAGTCCGACATATTGCGCGGGCGATTGGACGTCGGGCACGCTGATGCTCAGGAGCATCCCGCTCCGAATATTTTCAGTGAGAACGACTTCGTTTCTTGTGCCGCTGAAATGAGTCAGGCGCAGTCCCTGCTGGCCAGCGCTTGCA
Organism: Gemmatimonadales bacterium; assembly: GCA_035517615.1. Lineage (GTDB taxonomy): Bacteria > Gemmatimonadota > Gemmatimonadetes > Gemmatimonadales > GWC2-71-9 > AG25. The sequence goes on along the minus strand of DATIYM010000002.1, from coordinate 104,925 downwards.
CCTAGGGGACGACCCGCCCGAAGTTGGTCGTGAGCCCCACGAACACTTGATTGGGAGAACCGGGCGCGGCATGGAGCACGCCACCAGCGTCCGCAACCGCCCACGGTACGATCCGCAGTGTGAGGGCACCCAGGAGACCGGCAAACCGCGGTCCGGCAGCACCGGCAGTGAAGTCGAACGACTCGAGCGTGATCCCAGCGGCTCCGTGTCCGTAGGCGCCGCTCAGCGAGGTAAACCATTGCGGCGCCCCGGCGCCGATCCCCTGGGGACCGGCATTGATGTCGAGATGGATTCCACCCGGCAGATCAGTGCTTACCACACCGGTGAGGCTGCCGATGGAGCGTCCGGCGCCAAGTCCGCGCGCCATGTTACCTGTCGGCGCAGTGAGAGAGGAGACGAACGCCACGGCGGTACGCCTGGAGAGATCTCCCCGGATTTTGAGCGCCGCTCCGATGTCCCCAACACCGCCTCCGCCGGGGCCCCGGAGGTAGAGTGGCCCGAACAGGGCGAACTGCGCCCATGCGGAGAGGCCGAACTTGAGGTTCACGTCCCAGCTGGTCGCGTCACCGAGAGAATGAACACCACGCGCTGACAGCCCCTGCTCGAGCTCCGCGTATCCCGGCGCGACGGCGTAAGCATGGGTGGCATAGGTCGGACGTTCAGGATTGGCGTCCCGGGGCGACTGCGCGGCGGTGGCGTCCGCGAGGAAGAAGAGAGCGGCTACAAGCGCAGAGACGCGCTGCGCCTTCAAACCTCGGCTAGAGGAGACTTCGAGCCGTCTCCTTGGAACCTCAGGTGCCGATGATGACATGCCACGCCGACTTCAGCGAGTCCGGCAATCCCCACACGTCCATCGCGGTAATCAGAAGGGCGCTTCCCCAGCCGGCAATCAACAGGAACCAACCGAGTTTCCATGCTCCCATCTTCCTACGAGAACTGGTGAATTGCAGCAGCGGGAACATGGCCAGGGGGAGCTGAAGCGCCAGCACGACCTGACTGAGCATGAGCAGATCGGTCACGCTGCTGTTACCACGAATGCCGATGATGAGGACTGCAGGGATGATGGCCAGCGTCCGGGTGATGAGCCGTCGTAACCACGGCTTGATCCTCCAGTGCATGAAGCCTTCCATCACCACCTGTCCGGCGAGCGTCCCGGTAATCGTGCTGCTTTGCCCGCTCGCGAGGAGTGCGACGACGAATAACGTGCTGGCAAGCGAAGTTCCCAATAGGGGTGCGAGCGTGAGATAGGCGATGCGAATCCAGTCGCTGTCAGGACTGAACGTGACGACGTGCCCGCGTGAGAGCGTTGCGCTGGTCTTCCCATGGAACACCATCGCGGCTAGCACCATGATGGCCGCGTTGACCAGGAAGGCCACGGTCAATGCTGCGGTTGAATCAACGGTGTTGAACCGAATGGCGCTGCGGAGAGACCCTTCATCCTTCCGCAATTTGCGACTCTGCACCAGGGCCGAATGCAGGTAGAGATTGTGCGGCATGACGGTAGCCCCGATGATGCCGATCGCCACGTACAGCATCCCCGCTCGACCAAGACTCGGCGCGACGAGCGCGCGGCCCATCTCCGCGAAATTGGGCTGGGTCTGCGGTAGAACGAAGATCTCGATGAAGTAACAAACGCCGATGGTCGCCACGAGCAGCAGTACGACGGCTTCGATGGTGCGGATTCCTAAGCGTTGCAGGGCCAGTAGCAGGAGAACATCCAGTCCCGTGATGATGACAGCCCAAAGCAGCGGGATGTGGAACATGAGGGTGAGAGCAACGGCGCTGCCGAGCACTTCGGCCAGATCACAGGCACCGATCGCCAGTTCGCAGAACAACCAGTTTGGCCACCGAGTCCACCGTGGATACCAGTCGCGGCAGCATTGGGCCAGGTCTTTCCCAGTCACCACGCCCAAGCGTGCAGAGATGACTTGCATGAAGATGGCCATCAGACTGGCGAGGGCGACGACCCAGAGCAGTCCGTATTTGAACTGGGCACCGCCCTGTAGATCGGTGCCCCAATTACCGGGGTCCATGTAGCCGACGCTGACGAGGATGGCCGGCCCGACGAACGCCCGCCATTGCTCCCAGAAGCCCGCGTGATGGTGGGGCACGTCTACGGTACCGTGCACTCCGTCAAGCGAGAGGGACTCGCGATGCGAAGCCTCGGCGAGTTGGTTATTCATTCACCCGATACGCTCCCGGTAGAGGACGCCGAGGTGTAGCAGTACGTCAACGTTGTTGCATTGGCTCAGTAATGTAGCACATGCTACGATCAAGTGGCGCGACCCGTCAAGCACGTTCGCGGTTGGAAATAGCGGAGCGAAGCGACGAATGACCTCAACCAAGAGAACCCCGTCAGCTCGAGCTCGCGCTCTGGATGGACCAAGGCGCCAGGCGGAGAACCTGTCCGAGACACGCCGCGAGCACGCCAAGGAGATCGCGGAGGATTACGTGGAGGCGATCGCCGATTTGCTTGCGGAGGCAGGCGAAGCGCGCGTCGTGGATCTCGCCAAGCGGCTGGGTGTTACTCATGTCACCGTGAACCGCACGATTGGCCGGCTCCGAAGGGCTGGATTCGTCACGTCGCAGCCGTACCGCGCCATCTTTTTGACTGGCCAAGGACGCGACTTGGCTGCGGAGTGCAAGACCCGCCACGAGACGGTCGTGGCATTTCTCCGCGCGCTTGGCATTCCCGAACGCGTGGCGGAGAGGGACGCCGAGGGCATCGAGCACCATGTCAGTCCGGCCACTTTAGCGGCCTTCAAGGCCGCGTTACGAAAGGCACGCCGCTGAGACCGGCTGAGACTGGAACCTGGGTCGCTCTCCCCGTCCTTGAGCTGGACTAGACGGGCCGAAAAAGGGGCAGTTCCGGTAGCCGTTTCTCCCGGCAAAGTCCGGCATTTTTGCTGGAAAGTTCCGGCACCGATGCTCGGAACCCATGGAAAACCGACAACTTGACGTTTTTGGAGGTCCCCCTGACTCGCATGGGGTTCAGGGGGTCGCGGGTTCAAATCGCCGCTCGCTCGATGCTCGCGGCATTCCGGTCAAATCCCGCCGTCCGATTGTTTAGGTCAAGCAGCCAAAACAGAATGAGGGCGGGTCAAGTGCCCGCCCATTTGCGTTCGGATGGCTTGCCGAACGAATTTCGGGGAGATCTGGTGAAGTGACCTCCATGGGCGTATCGACGCACGACATTTTCGGTGACGCCGGGGGAGCGCAGCCCGCGACACCTGGCAGCTATGGCGAACCGCCGAGCGGCTTCCGCCTCCCCCGGGGGACCCGCATCGGACCCGTGCGTCTGCAGATCGCCGATCTCGCGCGCTCGATCGCGTATTACGAGGAGACACTCGGCCTGCGGGTACTGCGGCGCGACGGGTCGAGTGCGCTGCTCGGGACGCAGGGCGACGGCAGGCCGCTCGTCGAGCTCGCCGAGCGCGCCTGCGTGCGGCCGGCACCGAACCGTGGACGCACTGGGCTGTTTCACTTCGCCATCCTATTGCCGGATCGGCCGTCGTTGGGACAGTTCCTACGTCACGTGGGCGAAATCGACGAGCGTGTCGGAGCGGCCGATCATCTCGTCAGCGAGTCGCTGTACCTCCAGGATCCGGACAATCTCGGCATCGAAGTTTATGCCGATCGCCCGCGCAGCGCGTGGCGGCGGATCGGCCGCGAGCTGATGATGGCGACCGATCCGCTGGACGTGGCGGGACTCGTCCGCGACGCGGGACCAGAGCCATGGACGGGGATGCCGGCCGGTACCGTGATGGGCCACGTGCACCTGCACGTGGGGGACCTCGCCGTCGCGTCGGCCTTCTACTCGGAGGCACTCGGTTTCGATCGCACGGTGTGGCAGTATCCCGGTGCGCTGTTCCTCGCTGCCAGCGGCTACCACCACCACCTGGGGACCAACACGTGGGCGGGCAGCGGTGCCCAGCCGCCTGGGGCAGAGGAGGCGCAGCTGCTCGAGTGGACCATCGAGTTGCCTGACAAAGCGAGTCTCGACGCCGCGTCGGAAAGTCTCGCGCGCGCGGGGCACGCGGCGCAATGGGATGGCGAGGCCGGAAGGCCCCCGGCGCTGGTGACGCGGGATCCATGGCGGACGCACATCCGGCTTCAGGAGGCCCTGGAGTGACGATGCCCCCATCGCTCACCGCGGCCACTTGCCGGGCATCGCAACCATCTGGCCGGAGCCTCCCTTCACATCGAAAGAACAACGACCCCACGTGGGGTCGTTGCATTCAGATTCGATCCCGAATGCCCTAAGCTACCGTCTCATCGCGCCTGATCATCCGCGCAAGTCGCGGCCACGTCTGACGGCGTGGCGCAATGGCGTTCGAACGTGGCCTTTCGAGCAGCTGATAGAGACGGCGTCGCCCGCATGTTCATCCCTGGGTTGCTCATGGGGTCAGGGATACTGGATTGCCCGACGCCGTGGCATGCGCCTATGAGTGCTGCTCCCGCAAGTATTCCGGATAGACGAATTACCATGAATGCTCCCTTAGCTTCCAACGTTCGTTCGAACTTCAGATGAGCCCGATTGGTGAGTCCAAGCACTGCGCACCAGGAACATGGATACCCCGCAGAGCACCAATCGATACGTTGACCCGGGGGCCGAGTTCAAGAGGTGAGAAAAAAGGGACGTGTCGCCCAGTAGGGCAAGATTCGGTTTTCGGACTTCACGACAGCGCCAGCCGTGGCGTCGGAGGGAGTAACACGGCCGGCGTAGAATTGGTCGGCACATCTTCGCTCATCCGGCAGCCCCCTAACGAATCAGTGTTGGCGCTCGAAAAACGGACTAGGGACCGTGACCGTTCCGGACATGCCCGCATGGAGTACGCACACGTAACGGGTCGTGCCGTAGGCTGTGAACGTATGCGCGATAGTCTGGCCGGGCAGTAATTCGCCGATTTGTGATCCGTCGTCTGCTAAGAGAAGGTGGCGGACCGAGCCGATGTTCTTCCAGCACACGTATGCACCGGTGACGTTGGCCGGCGTGAATTTTAGATCGTCCGACGCAGTGACCGTCACGCTGCACTGAGGCGTCGACGTCGTACTGCTGACGCAGGCCGTGGCCACAAACGCAGCCAGGGTAGCCGAGCGGGCAAGCAGCATCGTAGTGCCCCGAGCCATCACCGGGAATGAACATCCGCATCGAACACGCCCGTCAACACTCGCCCGTGCCGGACCTGAACCCAGATCCTGTAGTGGCCCGGCTGTGGGAACGCGTAAGGAAACGCCACGACGGCAGACGAGTCGCCTGAGTGGGCGGGCATTGAGGACCCCGTCGAACTGCGTCGCGCGAACCGCTCGAACGCGGCCATGGAGACGGTGCCAGCGGGGTGAAGATGAACGAACACCTGACCGTCATCCCGCGTGATAATGGCATGACCCCGCATCCCCATGTAGGGCTCGAGGACGACGCCCTCGCCCGCCGGGCCCGTGACCCGGAACCGCAGCGGCGCGTCCTGATCGACCACGATCGCGCCGCCCGCGCGTTCCCAAACCATCGTCGAGCCGTCCGCCAACTGGAACCGTGAACTTCCTCCCGCGCCGGTCGATTCGATCCAGCTGTCGTCCGCGTCAGGAGCTCGCCACACCTTGGGCGAGTCCACGGGTCCGAGCGACACGGCAGCCACCAGCGTCTGCGCCAGCCCGCTTTCGTGGACGATGTCCGCGTACACCCGGTAGCGACCGCGCGGCAGCGGGGGAACCGTGGTCTCGAACGTGGTGGAGTCGAGCGGCACGGGATGCAGATGGGCGAACGCGTCGCAAGCGGAATCGCGGACGAGAAACAGGTGCATCAAGTGTCCGTGGTCCGGAGTGAGAGGCGTCCACACACGCGCCATGCGGACCCAGGCGCTGTCGTCGATCACGAGGCGCAGCACCTGGGTATCGCCGTTCGCCCGGACGCTCGCAGTCGCGTGGAACGGCCGATATAGGCCGCCGCGGTACGCGGCATCCACGGCGTTCCACCACGCTCGACCCCCAATCAGAGCGCACGCGATCACCACTGCGGCAACCGTGCTCGCGATGTGGGCGCGCATCCTGAGCCGTCGATCGGGCGCGTTGCCGGGTTCGAGCCCCGCCTCGCGGGCGGCAGCGCCGGTGATCGAAAGCGCGCCCACGACAAGGAATGCGCCGAGCGCGAGCAGGGTGATACCGAGCGGGCGTTGGAGCGAAAGGCGTCGCGTGGCGAGGGCCATGACGGGAACGAGCACCGTGCCGGTGCCAGCGTCACCCTCCACGGTCACCTGCACGCCGTAGGAGCCGCCGGTCATGAGCCAGAGCGCGGCGCTGAACAGGGACGAATCGCCGGGGACACGCGCCGCAATGTCGGGTGGCGGTGGAGCCGCCGTCTTCGGATCCCAAAACACGGGCAGCACGAGCACGCGCCGGACCGCGTGCGGCACGAGCAGGCGGACAGCGATCTGGGCAAGCCCGGGGACAACGCCCGGGTTGCGGACGATGACGCGTATCGGGTAAGGACCCGCGGTCCCCTCGAAGTACGTGTCCGGGCTGCCGACGTGAGCCGAGGCGATCAGTACGATCGGAACGAGGAAGACAACTCGCCACACGCGCCGCATCACAACTGCTCCCGCAACGTCGCCAGGTAGGTGGCCATGTTCACCGCAGCGGCCGAGTCTTGTTCCGCGAATTGGAGCAGATCCCACTCGGGCGCGACGTAGCCCTGCTCGCGCTTGAACCGGTCCGCCTGCGCGAGCACCCGGCGCTTGATGGCCGTGTGCTTCGCGTCGAAGCTCAGCACATGCATCGCCGCGTCCGCGTTCATATCATCGGGAACCGGTCCCGAGGAGCCAGCCCAATTGCGGAGCGAGCTATATCCCTTGGCGAGCCTGCCCAGCGGGAGCATGTACCACGGGTACTCGAGCCTCGCGCCGTGCTGCGCGCCGCGCAGCATCGCTTCGGTCACGACATTGTCGACGTGATCCATGAACAGCGTCTCGCGATCGCGCCACTCCGCCACGACGCGAACCTGGGGATCGTATTCCAGATCCGAGGGCTCCTCGGTCGCGAAGTGGCGCACCCCCATGGCCGTCAGCCAGCTTGCCACGCCGGGCAGGGAGATGGTGGACATCCCCATCCACAGATGAACCCCAAACCGGCCGTAGGCTGACGAAGGCACCTCGGAGCAATACATCCGCGTGCTGTCGTCCAAGTCCATCCGCACGTTGTAGGGAATGCGCCGCCGACGCGCCGCGGCGAGTGCCAGGTCCGCGGCCTTGTGCGGCAGCATCGGATCGGCGACCAGCGCCGGCAGGTCGGCCCGCAACCGCAGCACCATGACCCGCAGCTTCACGTCGGCGAGATAGTCCTCCAGACCATGGACCGCGACGCCGCTCTTGGGCCGCGATTCGATCACGGACGCAAGACTCGTCTTCTGGTCGACGTACACGAGCGCGACGTGCGAGAAGTTGCCCTGGAAGTCGTTTCCAACGGCGATCAGCGCCGACACCTGAGCCCCACCACGCGATACCAGGATGTCGCCGCTGTGGATCGTCACCCCGAGGATTCTGGTGAACGGCGTTCGAGACGGCTCGTCATCCTCGAGCACCAGCTCCGGTCTCGCGTCGATCGAGTCCTGCAGCATCACCTCTTCGAGTGCGGCTCGACCGCCGAACAGGAGCGTGTACATCCGGATTCTGGTGTTGAGGTCGGTGACGTCCCAGTGCTCCGACTGGCGCTTCACGGCGCTCCGGGTCCGCGTGACCAGACGCACGTAGTCGGGCAGCCGCTGTTGACACACGGCGATCATGGGGGCGACCTGGAACGTGTCATCGAGCAGGCTATCGAACACCGGGGCGGCCGGGCTCTGCCGCTGGGACCCGATCGCACCGATCATGCGGTTTCCCGCCCCCAACGCGGCATCGACCCGTGCCGTGAGCCCGCCGCACCCGAGCGCGCGAAACTCGCGGTATTCCCGCTCGAGCGCAAACCAGAGACTATCCTTGCTCCAGCTGAACACCGGTATCGTATCGCGGCGACTGTCCAGCAGCACCACCGGCGGCCGCGAGCTCGGGATGCTGAGGACCACCAGGGCGAGCGCCGGCGCCACGAGGGCCGTCATTCGTCGCGCGCGCGGGCTAGGGGACAGACGCATCCCGGATCGCTCGTTACAGCGCCGCGGCACTGAAGCTCGCGAACACGATCGTCGTGCCGCTGGCGGGAACGCCAATCCCAATACTCGACGCAATGCCGTCCCAGACGGTGGCGAGCCTGACGGCCCCGCCGCACGTGTCCTTGCTCGGACTCGCGAGACACGCGGCGCGAATCCCCAGGCTCGTGGCTCCGACGAGACGGATGTCCGCCCCGCCGTTCGCCACGCCGGCGCGGTCCGGCCGAAACTCCGCGTAGTGATAGCCGTACAGGGCTGGACGGTCCGCCATGTCCCAGGACCCGCCCACGAGGAAGGCGTTCACGATATCGAGACCGCCGCCGACGAGGAGCCACGTCTCCCCGGACAGCTCGACTCTCCCAACTCCCTTGCCCGCGCTTACGGAGAGCTGTGACCTCCACCAGGAACGTGCGCCCAGGAATCCCGCCGCCGCGGCGGCAACCTTGATCCCGTGCCAGCGTCCCTCTACGACTCGTTCCGACACGACGCGACGGTAGCTGGTCACGATTTCCAGCCCGACATACGGAGACCGCCAGCGGGCCAGCACCGCCGAATCCGCGAGCCCGCTGACTGTTTCATACAGTCCTATGGCACGCGCGGACGCATGCCATGGAGACGTTCCGTCGAGGTTGAATCCCGCGGTGATGTGGTAGGAGCCGTCCTCGAACGCCAGCGCGGGATCCCGCTGGCCGTCGCGATAGACATAGCGGCTGTGGTTGGCGTCCACCGGCGTCGCGTCGGCGCTCCATACCGCCGTGACCGACGGTGCGACGCGCCGCGCGTATTCACCTCTCAGCGTGTAGCCCGTAAATCCCACCGTCCACGTCGTGACGTCCGACGCCGGACGGGATATCAGGACCGCCAGCGGCGCGACCAACGACGGTGACTCGTACGCGGCTCCGCCGACCAGCACCCTCTCCTGCGCGGCGGCCCCGCGCACCGCACCGAGGATCAGAGACATGAGCACCATGACCCGGACCGGGCTACAAGCCATACCGTGACCACTCGGCTACGACGCGCCGCCCCTGATAGCGTGCCATTGCCATGATCGAAATCATCGGATTCGCCCCGCACGACGTCGGAAACACCGAGGAGTCGCAGATCAGGAGGTTGACGACGTCGTGCGACTCGGAGCGCGAGTTTACGACCCCGAGCCGGGGATCCTCGGCCATTTTCACCGTGGATTGGCAGTGCGCCGACGTCACGGTGGTCATGTACGGTTGGAATTGCAGCTCGGAGCAGGCCGATGCCTCGGCCGGAGCCCGAAACCGCGGCGTCGGGAGCGCGCCGATCGGCTCTTGTGAGGGAAGCAGTACCTCCCGCGCACCAGCGGCGAACATCACCTCGACCGCCTTGGTCGCCGCGAAACGCAACCGCTCCTTGTCGGGTGCGGTGAGGCGGTAGTGAATGACCGCGCGCTGATGGATGCGATCCCACTCGACGCGGTTCGCCTTGTCGACGCTGTCCACCAGCATGACGCCGAACGCGGCCGTCCGCGAGAACCCCAGCATCAAGTCGAAGTGGTCGGCTCCGATCCCTGGAAACACGACCGAGGCGTACAGCGGATGGCCGAAGAGGCACTCGAAGTAGAACCCGTGGCTCCGATAAAAGTGATCGCTGTAGATCGAACCGCTGATCCCGCGGTAGTTGACGATGTCGTGGTCCATCAGACCCAGGATCGGGAGACTGGGATGCAGGATCAGCCCCCGGCCGATGATTCCGTGGGGATCGGGATGCCCGGAGCGGAGCAACAAGGCTGGCGACTGCACCGCGCCGCCACAGAGAATCACGAGGCCGGCGCGAATCTCGAGCGGTCCCGAGGCGACACTGTTGGGTCGCGACCCCGGCGTGGTCGCGTGCACCACGCCTCGAGCACCGACGGCCACCCGGCGCCCGGCGCGCTCCTCCAGCAGCAATTGGGCGATTTCGCAGTGATGGATGAGCTGCACGCCACGAGCAAGCGCGTCGGCGATGAAGGTGATCATCGTTCCCTGCTTGCGATCGTACGCACATCCCTCGGCGCAGTACCCACATCCAATGCAGTCTCGCATGTTCAGCTCGAAGCGCCGAGCGGTGATGCCCAGGGATGCACATCCCCCGGCGAGCAGTCGGTTGTTGTCGTTCACTTGATCGTCCGGTGGCGCATGCACGTTGACCCGGCGCCGCACTTCGCGCGTCGCGACGGCAAGACTGAGATCCGCGATGCCATAATCGCGCGCGGTCTCGTCGAACGAGAACCCCGTCAGCCCGAAGTCGCGCTTCCAACCCTCCCACACGCCGGCGATGGGGTCGAACGAGAGCGCGACATTCACCGTCGTCCCACCGCCGACGCACTCCCCACCTCGCACCGGTATCGCGCCATCCGCGGTTGCGCGCTGTCCCGCCTCGGCATACAGCACGCGCATGTCGAGCTCGTTCTGGTTGAAGAACTCGTGGGTAAAGTGCCCGCCCTTCTCGACGAGGATGATCCGTTTATTGCCGGACTCACTCAGCGTGGCGGCCAGCACGCCGCCCGCGGCGCCGGAGCCGATGATCAGGACGTCGCACACGAGCCGGTTCATGAGCGGTGCGACGCCGGAAGCAGCGGCCCCGCGTACCCGATGGCGCGCCAGAACTCGGCTTCCGAGTACGCCGTGACCAGCACCAGCCGCCGGCTCGTGTGGTAGAACAGTTGTTTGCTCGCGAACGCGCTCTGCCCCCAGAGCCGGAGGTATCCGCTTCGCTCGGGCGGCGTGAGCGCCGTGAAGCGCTCGGCTCGCTCCCGGGACAGCGCCGCGCGAAACCGCTCGTACCGGGCGCGCTCATCGGCGGCGTGCTCGCGCTCTTCGGCTGTCTGCGGGGCAAGCTCGGGAAAGAGATCAATCCGGTCGAAGATCACCAAGCCCTTCCGCAACAGGAGGAAGCGTTCATCCGCTTCGAGCGGGAACAACGCGAGGAATCGTGCCTCCATCACCGCCGGCGCAATCTCGGGGAAGCGTGGGTGATCGAACGGCAGAATCGTCTCGATGAGCGCCCGCAGCACGGGCGTGTAATCGTCCGGGGTTGGATCGTCGAGCTCGAGCGACGCGAGGCGGGTTCTGGAAAGCAGCGGCGCGCAGCCGGACAGCCCGAGCACGACGGCCGCACAGGACGAGAGGAACGCGCGCCGCTCGAGCTCGTGGGTCATCGCTTCACCGTGCACATCCAGTTGCCCCACCAGAGACCGAGGCGCGACGACACGATCGCCACGACCGTGGCGACACCGAGCCCCCGGATGAGCAGCGCCCAACGAAGCGTGTCGGTCACGTCGCCGGCACGGCCCCACTTGAACGTCCCGGCTGCCCCTCCATCCAGGTTCCAGTACTGGTACCGCCACGCGCCCAGTCGCGCGCTGTAATCCCATTGATCCGCGCCGAAAACGGGGTTGCGCGCCGCAGGGGACAACATGAACTCCGCCCAGAACCAGTGGACCACGAGCATCACGACGACGAACGTCACACCCAGGAGGCATGCCAGCCTCCAGTCGCGTCCCCTGCCCACGCGCCGCGTCAGCGCGTCGATCACGAGCGCCGGCGCAACGAGCAAGAGCGGAAACGGCGGCGGGATCATGTGGGTCGCAGGGTTGTACACGGGCGCAAGCTTCGATTGCGCGGGAAACAACGGAAGGATCCACACCATCGCCGCCACGATTGCCATGTAGACCAGGGCGGTTGCGGTTGCACCCCAGCGCAGCTTGGCCGCCCGCGCTATCGCCACCAGGACGAAAGGAAAGACGGCGCCGCTCACCTTGTAGAAGCGCGAGCTGTGCATGTGATTCGGGAACCCCGCATGCTCCATGACGAGCGTGGCAATCACAGTGGTGATCAACCCGGCGGCGAACGCGTACAGCAGTCCGGTCATCCGCGCGTCCCCGCTCGCCGATCGGTTATGGGCGGCGAGCGCCAGGAGCAGCGCCCCGAACTGCAGGCTGATCATGCCAAGCGCAAGGACGGCGTGGGGAGGGCTGAGGATCTTCACGTCGAGCCCGTAGGCGCGATGCCACCAATCGTCGAACGGTGCCGACGTGAGCATGACGAGCGTGCCCCAGATGCACACCCATGCGCCGAGCGGGGCGCGGAAACCCCACACGCGAACGGAAGCCTGACGCGCGGCTACGGAGGAGGTGCCGGCAAACGTGGTAGTGAGCACGAGCCAGCCACAGCCAAGCCCGGCCAGCACCGCGGCCAGTTGCTCGAGCAGGTGCGGAAGCGTCCAGAACGTGTCGCGGCCAACGGTGCGGTGCCACGAAACGTCCCACAACAGACCGACGACGACACAGGTGGAGGAAACGAGCGCGGCGGCCGTGTACCACGGAACCGCCCGCGCGGGTCGAGCGACGGTCGCAGCGTCGCGGGAGGCTTGAGGAGCATCTAGTGGCAGCGTACTCGGCATGCGGAACACTCCGGCCGAATCAATCCCGCCACATCCTAGAGGAGCCCCCTAAAGCAACAATAAAGAGCCCACGCTGGCAAACGCGCCAGGAGGAGCGGAGCCACCAGGCACGGCGGCACCGGGTGCCACACTGCGGCTACGGTGTCGAATCTTTCAGCGCCACCGGAAGCCCAGCCAATGCCGCGTGCACGGCGGCGGCATTGCGATCCGCGTCGGTGAGGATCATCGTCGCGATCACGTCGCGGAGCGATTCTCCGTGCACCTTGGAAAGCAGCTGAATCCCTGCCGCACTCTGGTAGATCACCTGCCCGGCCATGTTCTCGGCCACGATCTCGAGCGAGAGGACCTGCATGGTCCCTTCGTCCGATCCGAACAGCGCTTTGATCACGCCGCCCGACGCCCCGGTCTTTTCGGTCGTCCCGTCCCACGTGACCTTGGAGCCCTTGAATTTGACGGCCTTCTGTGTGATCTCAGGATGCAGCCACACAGTCGCGCCAAAATGCGTTCGCAGCTGATGCAGGGTTCGCTCCCGTACGGCTGCACGCTTGCCGGTCAAGAGATCGCCCGTATATGTATCAAACAGACCGCCAACTGAATCGACTCCTGCGTTCCAGAGGGCCGCTGTGGAATCAGGGGGCACGATTTCGAACCCGGCGCTGTGCAACTCACTCGCAATGAGCGAATCGAATCGCGGCAGCGCGCCCAACCGGTCCTGGAAGGTCGCGTCCAGATCCGTAAAATCGACCGCGACTCTCCTCGGCGCCTGCGTTGCCGCGATCGAGATCGCGCCAGCCAGGATCGGGACCGCGCACCAAATTCGCATCGCGGGCTATCGAGGAGCGGCGTGTTGCGCCAGGATGATCGGTAACGAATCCAACGCCAACACCACCGCTTTGTGGTTGCGTCCGTCATCCTTGAACATCCGGCTTGCATCGAGCTCGTGCACCTGCCCTGCGTGCCACAAACTGCCATGCGCCATCATGACTTCAATGCCACCGCGACCTCGAAACGCTGTGGCGCCCCCGGAGTCGAACACCGCGACGAGGAGACTCAGGGCTGGCACCCTTCCGCTGGCATCTCCAGCTACCCGCTGCTGTGTCCCATCCCAGGTAGCGCTGCCACGCCACATCTTAGCTTCGACGATGGCGACCCGCGCGAACACCAGCGCGTCCACTGGAAAGAGGCCCCTGAGATCGTACATGGTTCCGTCGATCACGGCCCCATACTTGGCCTCCACGAGCCTCCCAGTGTAGGCGTCGTAATACCCACCAACCGAGTCAACGCGGTGGCGCCACACCCCTTCGGTTTCACTGGGCGGAACGACCGTCAGTCCGGCCTGCTGCAGCCCGGCTACGATGAGCCCCTCGAATATCTGTCTTATCCATACCGAATCCACGAAGACACGCGGGACGCGAAGCGGCAGCAGGGCGACGGTCTTGATCGCTGGCGCGTGCTGAACGTCCGACCGAGGGGATTGACAAAGGCACGGGGACGCGCTCACGAACCACAGAGCGGTGGCAGCGATGCTGGCTGCTGCGAGCTTCTGCAACGATGACCTCGCTTCTGAGAGCGAGGAGAACGTACTTCTCGCCGCGGTGTTGCGGAACAACGCATCCTCCTCGCTTGGCGCAATCATTCGGCCACATCCTCAAGCAACGCCCTCGAGCAACGATCCAGCGCGCGCGGTGGCACACGCTCCAGGTAGCTAGAATTACGGGCAGTCGACATGCTAACTCTGACACTCTTGATGCTCGTCAAGCTGTGGCCATTCCTGCCTAGGCCGAGTCGCGCGCTTTCGACGTACCTCAGGCGATCGGCCCGGCGGCAGTTGAAGCAGGAGACGGACCTCTGGCTGCGCGCCCGGTGGGATATCCACGCCGCCAAGCGACTCCGTAGGCGACTCGCGGACCGCGCAGACATGTGGGACCGGATGCGACGCAACCCGCCGCGGTTCGTTCAGAAAGATCCGAGGTTCGTCGCTGTGAATGAGACGCTCCACAGGCAGGCGGTTGCGGACCTTGCCGAGCTCGACAACAGCATCGCCCGTATCTATGGAGCGACCGGCAGCGCCACCTGGCAGGCGCACGAGGCCGCCCAACCATTCAGAAGTTGAGCGATAGCGCCGCACTCGGACCGCCCCGCCCAACCGTTCCATGTGGGCTGCTCAGCACTCCCTGCTCGGTGCCAAACGTCGCTACCACACCGGCGTGATCGGACGGCCAAAGCCCCAGCACGCGATCGGCCTGGCTGTCGCCGACAACGAGACTCCGGACGGGCGCGTCCGTGTGCGTGTTGTTGCGTGCGAAGATGAAATCGATGCGCTGATCGAACGTCGGCAACGCGTTCAGGAGATCCGGCTGCTCACAACAGGTAAGTCCAGGAGCGTGCCGGTGGACCGCAGTCCAGGTATCCGTGAAGCCGGCGGCGAGCACCATCTGATATGTCGGGGTGACCCGCGTTGGGTCCGCACCGTAGGCGTCCGAGTTGAAATCACCCATGAGCAGCGTGGGCCGATGGCGCCCGTCATTCAGGAGCGCAAGCAGCTCGCGCGCCTGCGCCAGCTGGATGTCCTGGACCTCCTGTCCCGCGAGATGCGTCACGACGACGCGATACGGCTCCACGTCCACCGAGCTCCAGCCTTGCGACACAACGGCGCTCGTGCCGCCGACAGTAACTGGCAGCGTTGCCTCGTAGATGCCGGACCGCGCGTCGGAGTAGTGGATACCGCGACGCACCAGGACCGCGTCTCCATCGGTGTAACGCACCCCGCCCAAGACCGGCGCCCCAAACGCGTCGAACCCCGTGATCACCGGGACCTGGATATCGGTCGTGCGATCCACCGCCGCCGCCGTGTACTCGAGTTTCCGGGCGCGCAGCGAATCGATCACGAGCTCGAGGTAGTCGTAGGCGACATGAGTCGCGAGCTCGTCGAACGGCCGATCAGTCGTTCGATACAGGGCGACTTCTTCGAGCGCTACAACATCGGCCCTGGCGGCTGCGATGTTCCTGGCAATCCTGCCGGCACGCGCGGGAAAGTTGGTCGCCTGAACGTTGGCCCATTCATCGGTGGCGATCGCCACGGCTTGGTCGGGTGTCTGGGCCTGGAGCACCCGTTCTACTTCCGCTCCGGCATAGACATTCCAGGTCAGGACGGTGATCCCCGGCAGATCGGCGTTCAGGGAGCCCAGGTCAGTGCCGCGAGCGGCGTCCACGGTGGGTGCGGTTGGTGCCTGGTCGGTGCAAGCGGTGAAGAGCAGCGCGAGTGCCAGTAGGGTTGTCTTCTGCATGTGGCCTCCTTTGAGGCCAACCTGCCACCGAGCCCTCAAGCCGCACTAAAGCGTCAGAACCCCGCAGTAGCTGCGCGCTACAGCGGGGTTCTGCCTGCAGTTCACCGAACGCAGCGCTTCTTACAGCGCAGGTTGCGATACAAAATCGGACGCCCGGTCTGGACCGCCGTTGCCGATCCTCCCAGCGCATCATTGTCGTCGCTGAGATCGTCGCCTCGACGGATCACGTCTGCCGCGGCGGCCGCTGTATTGGCGAGCAGCTGCTCGTGTGTTTCTCCAGCCACGATCGCCACCCAGATATCCCCGCTCTTTCCGGCTCTCAACGTGATGGGACCCGCGGCGTGGATATAACGGTGGTCACCCGGATCCGTGGCTGTCGGGACGAGCAGGTCCCCATCCAACGCGGCGAGCTGCGTCGCCGTCGACTGACCGAAATCGGTGAAAAACGCATTTCCTGAAACTGGCGCACCGAGAATGAGCGTCCCCGCGTAGACGCCCCCCGCTTGATCGGTCATATACATGAGCCGTCCATTCAAGTCGGTTCCACCGATGTCATCGGTCGGATCGTCCCCGATGTCCCAGTCGGTGAAGGTTCCGGCATAAAACGTGATCGGCGACCCACTCGAGTTCGTAAAGATGAAGTGGAACAGCACGTAGTCATGCGGGGGTGTACCGTCGTACGACTTCTGGAGGACCTTGAGCCCAACCCGTTCGGCCGAGGTTGCGTCGGAGTAATGCCAGATGGCTTTTGTCCCGAACCGCCGCGACGTGTTGTAGTTGAGCTTGCCGTCAAGGCCAAAGTCCCGGCACGTGGCACCGCAGTCGGCGTACCCGGACATGTCGAATCCGGTGAGAATCCGGTCAGGCCGAATCCCCACGATGAGTCCCCCCTCGTACAATTGCGAAAGCGAGCGCGCCGCCGGTATTGGCGGGGCGGGAAACTGCACGCCCCATCCCATGCCATACTGGTCGAGCAGCTCGTCGCTCAGACCGCCGATATCGCCTGGCATCGGGGTGATCGCGAGCCGGGTTCGAGTGTGGGAGAATCGAACGCTGGGGGCCGTGCCAAAAGTGCAATTCACGGTGTTCTGCTGTGGAAAGAGAAACGCGCCCGCAGGCGGGCCTTGCAGCACGGTCGTCCCGAGCGCCTCACAGGGCGTCGCCACGACGTAGCGCAGGCTGTCTTGCAGCACCATGGGGTCGCGGCCAGCCTCATCGACCCAACCACCATCGTCGCCGCTACTTCCAAACGCCGCGTTGTATCCCGGTGGCTGATCGTATGCGACCGTAATGTCCGCGCCCGCGAAGGGCGCGCCGTTGAGGGTGGCGCGGCCCTGAAGCGCCGAACCCGGAAGGATTCTCACATCCTCATGTACCTCAGCGGACGATACGGAAACCGGGTTCGCCACGAGATACCGCACCGGCAAGAGCCCGATCGCCGGATCGCCCGGCAAAGTGATACGCAGGAAGTAACTGCCCGGCTCGAGGGCGATCGCGAAGCTCGAGTCCGGACAATCGACGAGCTGACTTCCCGCAAAATCCGGGTCAGCGGGCGGTGCATAGAGAACCCGAACGACAAGCTCGGACCCGTCGGGAATGAAATGACAAATACTTGTACCGTCCGGGCCGAGCAGGTTGCCCGAAACGGACCCCGCCACACTCAGGTCGAAACGGGGAGCGGTCGGAGTGGACGGACGCTCGTCCGGCGTACAGGCGAACGAGGCGAGCCCGAGCAGAACCGCGGTTGCAGCGACACGCATGATGACCTCCTCGCTATTAGCGGATGCGGAGGAATTCCGTGCCGCCAAGCTGAATGCCGTGACTCAAGCGATCGTAAAGTGGACGGCTGTCTTGGCCTTGCCGACCCGTGATCGCGCCTGCACGTTTGCGTTGGCCGGTCGAGCGGGAGCTCCGTGACCTTTTCTCCGCTATTCGAGCGCGTACAGCGAGCGCTCTCGCCGCACTACCGCCTCGAGCGGGAACTGGCGAGCGGGGGAACGGGAGTCGTGTTCATTGCCCACGACCTCACGCTCGATTGCCCCGTCGCCGTGAAGGTGCTGAGACCGGAGCTCCAGAAATGGGCGGAGGGCGAAGAATCCTTCCTGCGCGAAGCGCGCGTGCTCGCGCGTCTGCGTCACCCGAACATCATCACCGTGTATCGCGCGATCCCTCCTGAAGAAGGAGACGGTCTGGCGCTCTATATCATGGAGTTCATCACGGGCGGAACGCTGGCGGACCGTCTCGAGTCCGGACCCCTGCCTGCGCCGGAGGCGCTCGAGCTCGGCCGCGATCTCCTGGACGGGCTCGAAGCCGCACACCACGCAGGCTTCGTGCACCGCGACATCAAGCCGGCCAACATTTTCCTGTCGAATGGGCGAACCGTGCTGGGAGATTTCGGCCTGGCACGCGCGCCGACGGAAGCATCGAGTGGCGAGGGAACGCCGGCCTACATGGCGCCCGAGCAGCAACCGATGGTCCGCGGTCCGGTGACTCCCCGGACCGATCTGTTCGCGGTTGGACTGGTGCTGTACGAGGCGTATACGGGGAGAAGAAGGAGGCTGGGAAACGACCCGGATTGGAGTGGCGTACCACGGCCCGTCGCCCGAGTGCTGAGTCGCGCGGTCGAGCAGGACCCGGCAAAGCGCTGGCCCGACGCGCGTTCGTTCCGGCGCGCGCTGTGGCGCACTCGAACCCGACGCTACGTGCGGCGCACCCTCGCCTTGACCCTCGCCGGTCTCGCGGTCGGCATCCTGGTGCAGCGCACAGTTCAGGGGCTGTGGCCGGCGCCTCCAGTGGCGTCCACCGCCGGCGCCGTGCCGGTCACGTTGCCCGCCTTCGACGTCGTCGCTCCGGCCGAATGGCGGTGGCTCGGGGACTCCCTGTCGCGACGCGTCCGAAACGATTTGGCGAATCACGCTGACTTTCGACTGGTTGGGCGTCGCCCATTCTTCGCTCGCCCTGAACCCAGCCTGGCGCTCGATGCCGTGATCGAGGTGCGTGACGGCCTCGTTCACGCACGCATCAGTAATCCGTTGGCACAGAACCCCGCGGAAATACCGCCGGCCGCGGAGGTCAGCGTCCCGCTTGCATCGTGGACCCTGCTCTCCGACTCGCTCGCGTACCGCATTCTTCTCGCGGTCTGGGATGCCCAGAGCCCACTGGCCGCGTCGTTGCCGCTGCGGGCGCTGCCGCGCACCGCATCGGGGATCGGGCAGTTCCTCGAGGCCGAGCAGCTTGTCGCCGCGGCCAAATGGGGCGAGGCGTATCGCGCCTATACGCTCGCCGAGGAATTCGACTCGACCTGCTGGCTGTGCTCCTGGCGCGTCAACGATGTCGAGCGCTGGCTGAGCCAGCCGCACGATCCCGCCCGCATCCGGCGTGTCCTCGCGCATGTCGACTCGTTCCCGCCATGGTATCAGAGTCTGATCCGCGCAACCGTCCTGCCGCTGGCCGCGCGACTCGACACGCTGCGGGCCCTCACGGATCGATCCCCGCAGTTCCTGCTCGGCTGGTTTCAGTACGGCGATGAGCTGTTCCATCGCGGGCCGCTGTTGGGCCATGAGCGCGCCGAGGCCATTGCCCCGCTCGAAGAGGCGGTGCGGTTGCGCAAGAACTTCGGACCGGCCTGGGAGCATCTGGCGTGGGCGCTGACGGCCGAAGGCGATTCGCTCGGTGCCGCGCGAGCGCTGGCGGCGCTCGGCGGACCGGGGAGCGGAGCCGATCCATTCACACACGTGTTGCGAACGCTCCTCGATCTGGGGTTCGCGTGGCGATTTCTCTCGCCCGAGGAGGGCGCGCGACGCAATGCTCGGTTGTTTGCGGACCCTACGGTTCGCGATTACCGCGATTTCGGCGCTGGTCCGCGCCTCCTTCTCAGCTTCGATGCCCCGCGCGGCGCTATCGCGTTGGGCCGGGCGATGGCCGCAGACTCTTCGGGTGACCTCAACCGTTCGGGGCTGATCGCGGAAGTGCTGGGCCTCGTCGCGACGGGAGAAGTGGAGGGGGCGCGCGAGACCGCAGCCCGTCTGGTGGAAGCGTCCCCCGAACCCGGGATCGCGCTGTTCGTCATCGAACTCGATGGCGCGCTCGCGTTGCTGGATTCGGGCGCGATCTCGCCGGCCGCTGCAGCCCGGCAACTGCGTCCGTATACGATGCGCGATGCCGCACCCGAGCAGCTTCGGCAGCGCGCCATGTGGATGCGTGCCATGTTGGGGCACATGCTGTCCTCGTCGGGCGAGCGTTCGGATTGGCACGGCCTCGCGTCTCCCCCGCTCGCGCTCGTGCTCGTCGTTCAAGCCGATTCGCTGGCGGGGCAGGGTCGCAGTCTGGAGGCGCTGGCGCTCACCGACGGGATTCTGGTGGATTCGGTCGCCCGCAGTGGAATGGATCCGTTCTTTCGCGCCGTGGTGCGGCTGCGGCGGGCACGCTGGCGCATCGCGCTGGGGGATACCATCGGAGCGCGCAGGGAGCTCCGCTGGTATCAGCACGCTGATCTCGTTGGCGTTCCTGCCGGTTTGCCGCAAGCCGCGGAGGTCGATTGGGCGTTCGGGACGTTAGCTCGCTGGCAGCTGGCTGGTTTGGGCTCTGCGCGATCGGAACCCGGGGAGCAGTGCCGCGCGTACGAGGCCGTGATCCGCAACTGGGCGGCGGCACCGAGTCCCTATCGCGAGCGTGTAGGCCTGGCGCGCGAGCGACTCGGCGCCCTGCATTGTGCGGATCGCGAAGGCTGATCACCGCTTCGCGATGTTCACCCGCCTGCATCATAGGCCGCCTCGGGAATTCCATGAGGCGGCTCGCCGCATGATCGACTGTCGCACCATCGGCACGTGGGGGCTCAGGATCGACGGCAGGGACCCTGATACCGAGCTCACATGGAAAAAAAATTTCGCGTTGCTCGTCTACCTGGCGCGCTCGCCAAGACGCACGCGGACGCGCGATCACATCATCGGCATGCTCTGGGCCGACAAGCCCGAGCACAAGGCGAAAGGCTCGCTGAACGAGGCGCTCAAGACGCTGCGCCGAAAGCTGCCACTGGACGAGAAGGGTCTCACCACTGATGGGGAGCGCCTGGTGCTCGCTTCGGGAGCTATCGAGCTCGACATCGAGCGGCTCGAGTATCTGGCGCGCATCGGGGATTGGAAGCAAGCAACCGAACTGATCGCACAACAGGGCGAATGTGTATTCCTTGCCGGGCTGTATCTCAAGGACGCGCCAGAATTCGAAGACTGGCTCGCCGCGGAACGTGCCGCAGTCGCGCGTCGCGTCGTGGACGTCCTCACGCGGCGGGCGAGCGAGCTGTTCGACCTGGGCCGGTCGCATGAAGCCGAGCCGGTCAGCGATCAGTCGTTACAGGTCGATGCGCTGTACGAGCCGGCGGTCCGCACCGCTATGAGCGTGTACGCAATGTGCGATCACCGCACCCGAGCGCTCCACGTCTACGAGCAATTCGAGGCAAAGCTCGCGGACCAGCTCGGAGCGGCACCCAGTGCCGAAACAGTCGCCCTGGCGAACCGAATCAAGCGGGGGTGGGGAAGCAGGGAAAGGGAATCACCGACGGCCGCGCGAGCGGGAACCGAGCCCGCGCGCCGGGCGCCGCTCGAGGATCGCGTGGAGGCACTGGAGCGGCTCGTCGGCGTATGGCGGGCCTGCGTGAGGCACTCACGCCGCAGCATCTTGATCGTCGAAGGCGACCCCGGGATGGGAAAGACTCGCCTTGTCGCCGAGTTGGCCGCTCGGGCACGGGTCGATGGCGCGGTGGTGGTCCAAATTCGAGCCGTCGAGGCTGACCTCGGCAGTCCATTCACCGGGCTGCTCGGACTGTGTCGCGATGGCCTCCTCACGGCGCCCGGTGTCGCCGGCGCCGCGCCCGCGGCGCTCGCCGTGTTGCGTGACGCGGCCGCGCGTCCTGACCGGCTCTCCCCCGCGCTCGACGAGATCGTACAGGCAATCGCCGAGGAGCAACCGCTGATGATGGTGCTCGACGACGCGCAGTGGCTCGATCGGGAATCGTTGCTCGCCATCGTCGCGACATTACGCAATCCCTGGCCGGCACGGATCGCGCTCGTCGTCACGACGACACGGCAGCCACCGCCGCGACCAGAGCTCGAGGAGTTGCGAGCGCGCCTCGGCCGCGAGGTGGCAGGCGCCACCGTGCGCCTGGGCCCGCTCTCGCTGGATGCGATCCGCCGTATGACGCAATGGACTCTGTCATTGAGCGAGACCGCCCGTGATGCCGAGCGGCGCGATCGGATTGCGCGCCGGGTGGCGGCGGATTCGGCGGGAATTCCGCTGCTCGCCGTCGCCTTGCTCGATGCCATCGCTTCGGGCCTCGAGCTGGAAGGCGTCCGGGACGGCTGGCCCCGCCCGGGGCAAACGCTCGATGAGACTTTCCCCGGCGACCTTCCTGACAACGTCGTGGGCGCGATTCGCGTCATGTTCGGACGTGCCAACCCGGACGCGCAGAAGGTGCTCACCGTGCTGGCCGTGACAGGAAGACGCGTTCCCCGCTCCGTCCTCGAGCGTGCCGCCGAGCTCGCCCGCGAGAGAGTCCTCGCCGCGCTCGACGATCTTGAATGGAAACAGTGGATCACGGCGGATGTGCTCGGCTACGCATTCGTCGCGCGAATTTTCGCGGACGTGGTGAATCGCGATATGGTAAGCGACACACAGCGTCTCAGGATTCAGGAGCTGTCGAGGGCACCGGGTTCTTGAATTCCGCTTGACTCTTCACGCCGAGGTTGCTGCCACGTCAACCTCATGGAGAGGTCAACATGCGCCACCTCATCAGCATCATTTCGTCGCTGGCACTCGCGCCGCTGTTCGCGCTCTCAGCGCAGGTCAGCTCCCGAATCCACCCAGGCGATCGCATCAGGATCAGCACCCAGGACATGATCTTCGTTGGCAACCTGAAGACGCAGTGGAATGATTCGCTGCAGTTGAGGACGGAGCGGGATTCCTTGGTGATCATCCCGCGGGTCGGAGCCGCGGCGGGAGCGCTCACCGGGCTCGTGCTCGGCGCGGCGGCCATGGGCGCAACGGCACAAGGAGGACTAGACGGTGAGACGTGCTCCTCCTGCGCGGACGCCTTCATCTTAGGCGGCCTGCTGGGCGCCGCTGTCGGTGCGGCCGTAGGAGCGGGGATCGGCTCGGCCGTCCATGGCGAGGAGCAGTGGGAACCAGTGCAGCTCGACCGGCCACAGTGAATCGGATCCCCTCCTGTGGGTGATTCTTCCGATAGCGCCTTCATCTGATGCCGGCCCGGCACCAACGGCAAGCGTGCCGCTCGAGCGATCGGCTATGCGCTAGCTCACAGCCTCTGCGCACCGAGTTTCCTATAGTCGCGCGGCTCTTACCGGGAGTCTGGCGTGACGCCCTCGATCATCGCACTGCTCGTATCGAATGCGTTCCCCCTCGCGGGCGTGCTGCTGCTCGGCTGGAAGGTCTTCCCCCTCGTGTTCCTCTACTGGCTCGAAAATGCCGTGGTCGGCGGCTTCACGGTGGCCAAGCTCCTCACAGCGGACCCGCGCGATTCCGTGTCCTGGGTCGCGAAACTGTTTCTCGTGCCGTTCTTCGTCTTTCATTTCGGCATGTTCACCTACATTCACGGCGTGCTGGTGATGGGCCTGTTCGGGCCGAAGACCGGACAACCATTCCATCTCCTGGCGATGGTTCCCGGTGTCATCCGCGCGAATGATCTCGCGTGGCCGGTGGCGACGATGGTCTTGAGTCACGGGCTGTCCTTCTATTCGAATTACCTGAAGAACGGCGAATACCAGCGCGCAGCCCTGGGCGTGCTCATGGCGCAGCCGTACAGTCGCATCGTGGTGTTGCATCTCACCGTGCTGTTCGGTGGGTGGATCGTAATGCTACTCGGCGCGCCCATCGGCGCGCTCGTCGTCCTCGTGGTCGTGAAGACGGCGGTCGATTTGCGGGGGCACACGGCCGAGCGGCGCCGCTTCGCGGCGGAGCCACAGTTGCTGGCCGACGGAGTGGCGCGAGTTGCTGCGGCGTAGGCGGGTGAGCGTGCCGCATCGCATCGAAGCCTTCGCCATGATCCATTTTCATCTCCAGGCCGGCAGCCCCGCGATCGGTGCCGGGCCTGCCCTACGTGACCGACGATTTCAGCGGCACGATCGGCGCGTACGCGAGCGGCACACTACCCGAGTGAGTGGCTTTACAGGGGTTCGTTCATTCCCATCTTGGTGTGTGCATGAACGATCCCACCAAGGCAACCCCCGCGTCCTATTGGGCTCGCATCAGTGTCGACGTCGACTTCGGACTGCGGCGCGGGGCGTGGTATCGCGTGGTCGCGATGACGCCCGAGACGGTCGTACTCGACGTGCATGGCCGAGCGGTCGAAGTCCCTCGAGTGGGGATCGAGCTCGTGGACTCGCTGCCATTTCAATGGGCCGTCGTGCCGCGTCCTCGCAACGCCTCCTCCCTGATCCCGGCAAGCTGGGGAGATCACTACGGCGTATGCCCGCACTGCGCGTATCGGGCGCCGCTGTTCGGGGCTCCGGTCGTACTGCAGTGCCCCGGATGCGGGTTGACGTTTGCCGTGGGCTGGGAGGAGCGGTATCTCGGGCGTAACACGGGAGCGGCGTAACGCGACCCAACCCACAGTTGATCATGGGTTAATGAGTCGAAGAATCTTCGTTGCTATGCCCACTGAGCACGCGTACGTTCCCGATATGGCTCCCCCCCCCCCGGCCCCCCGCTGATGACGGCCGCTGAGCTATTGCACACCAGCATCCCCGACAAGCGCGCCGAACTGGTTCGCGGGCGACTGCTCGTGTACGAGCCGCCCGGCGGCCGGCACGGGAGCGTGACGGCGCAGCTGGCGTTTCGGCTCGCGCAACACGTCGATCTGACCGGCGCCGGTGCCCTGTTCGTGGGTGATACCGGCTTCCTCCTCGCGCGCGATCCGGATACGGTTCGCGGGCCAGATATCGCGTTTGTGCGTCAGGAACGGCTGGGGCGATCGATTCCGAACGGCTATGTCGAGCTCGCGCCCGACCTTGTTGTCGAAGTGTTGTCGCACACTGACCGTCCAGGCGCAACGCTCGCCAAAATTGGCGATTGGCTCGACGCCGGGGTGCGGCTCGTCTGGCTGGTCGACCCCGACCGCCGCTTGGCGCGGGTTTACCGATACGACGGCTCGGAATCCGTGATCACCGAAACCGACGCGCTGAACGGCGACGACGTGCTCCCCGGATTTCGCTGCCCGCTCGGCGTCGTCCTCTGAAAGAGCCATATATGATCACCGCAATGAATCGGATTTACGTGGCGCCGGAATATGCCGAGCAGTTTGAGGAGCGGTTCCGCACTCGAGCGGGTCTCGTCGATGGGATGCCCGGGTTCGTCTGGAATAAGGTGCTACGCCCGGTGAATCCCGGGGATCCCTACGTCGTCATGACGCTCTGGGACTCGCGCGCCGCGTTCGATGCCTGGGTCAAGTCGGATGCGTTTACCCAGGGGCATGCGCGCTCGGGCACGCTGCCGAAGGAAGCCTTCCTCCGCCCCAGCCAGCTCGAGCTCCACGAGGTGTTCACGGACTCGAGTGAGCCCAACCTCACGGCCGAGCCGCGCGGCAGGCCGGTCCACTTTCATGGACCGGCCGCGTAGCGCGCTCAGAGCGGCGCCGTTTCGACAAATGCCTTGAGCCGTGCGGCCGCGGCATCCCATTGCGCCGCGACGTGATCGAGAAACTGTCTCGCGACCTCGAGTCGCTTTGCGTTGAGGTCCCAGATCTGCTCCCGTCCCTGGCGCGCGTGACGCACCAGCCCCGCCGCGTTCAGCGCGTAGAGATGCCGAGTGATCGCCTGCCGGGTGACGCCGGTCCCTTCGCTCAAGCGGGTAATCGAGAGCGGGCCCTCGGCGGAGAGCCGCCGCAGCAACCTGAGCCGCGTGACGTCGCCGAGGGCACGGAACACGGGGACGGCATCCCGCTGCCGGGGAACCGCGGAGCCGCGGCTACGCGACATAGCGCTCGAGATCGCGGATCTTTCCGGTCCACCCACCGTCGTTCATCCGGAAGGCTTCGGCACGGCGCGCATGCGGGATCCGGTCGAAACCGGATTCGACGATCGTGACCGTCGTGCCGTCGGCGGCGTCCTCCAGCCGGAACTCCACGAGCGTGGTCGGCTCGGCGGAGTAGTCCACCTTCGGTTCGATGGCGTAGGGATGCCAGCGATACGCGAAGTAACGTTCGGGCTCGATGCGCTGGACCTGCATCTCGATCTTGAGCTGCTCGTATCCCGGCTTCGTAATCCGCCCCCTCGTGGTCTTGCCCTCCGCGAACGCACTATCCAGGTCCATCTGAAACCAGGCGGAGAACTGCTTGGCGTCGGTGATCGCCTGCCAGACGCGGGAGCGCGGCGCGCGCAGCACGACCTGCTTTTCGATGCGATCAGTGCTGACGGCGCTCATGGTCGGCTCGGTCTTGGTGGTCATGTGCGGGTTTTCCCTTTCAGGGGGTCCGGCGAAATGTGAGATAGCGTTGTTAACATGCAACCAGTATGTTGCATATTCTACACGCCGAACCGACAATACGCAACCGGTATGTTGCGTATTAATGGTTGCGAGACTTGGGGGGAGAGCTGGCGAAGCCGGTTGCGGCGATACACTGTTTACCCCCGAGCGTAGCTCCATCGTGTTCGCCGCGCCGAGGAGGTGAGGATGGGCGTCATCCCGCTGAGTGATGCTTCGCGCACACCGCGTCGCTTTCCGATCGTCACGGTGACGATCATCGCACTCAACGCGTTCGGGTTCATCCTCGAGCTGAACGGTGGCGACGCATTCGTGAGTCGGTGGTCGGTGGTCCCGGCCAACATCGTGGCCGGGCACGACTGGATCACGATCGTGACAGCGATGTTCATGCACGGGAGCTGGTCACATATCATCGGCAACATGGTCTTCCTCTGGGCGTTCGGCCCCGAGATCGAGGACTCGATGAACCCCGTGCGGTATCTGGTCTTCTACCTGCTTGGCGGGGTGATCGCGTTCCTGGCGCAGATCGCGGGCGACCCCGGCTCGACGGTCCCGAATCTCGGGGCGAGCGGAGCGATCGCGGCCGTCATGGGGGGATTCATCGTGACCTACCCGCGCGATCAGATCCGCTCGGTGCTGTTTTTCTTCGTCTTCGCGCGCATCCGGTTCATTCCGGCCGCGCTCCTGATCGGGATCTGGTTCCTGACGCAGCTGTTCAGTGTCGGGACCATCGCCGCCACGCAGCAGGGCGGCGTGGCGTACCTGGCACACGTCGGGGGCTTCATTTATGGCGTCGCGACGGTTCGCCTGTTCGAAGGCCCGCGACGCGTCAACGAGGATCAACCGGTCTGACCGGACCAGCGTGCGTTGAGCCAAGCCGATTGATATCGACGTTCTCCAAAATCCGTTTCGCGTAGCCCCCGACCGCCACGGCAATCATCGCCCGGCCCATGTTCTCGGACGTGGTCACATGAGTCGGGGCGAGCCGTTGGATCACGGGATAGAGCGGTCCCAGCGCCGCGTAGAGGGCGCGATTGACGCGCGACTTGATGCGCGCACCGGGGCGCGGCCGGATGAAGCCGGGCCGGAACATGTAGCCCTCGAGCGGCAGCGCGAGAATCGCGTTCTCGGTCTCGCCCTTCACGCGGGCCCACATCTGTCGCCCGCGGCCCGAGCTGTCGGTGCCCTCGCCGGTGACGTAGCAGAACACGGCGCGCGGATGCGCGCCGGCGAGCGCGCGCGCCAGGGCGAGGGTGATGTCATGGGTCTGCCGCCGGTAATCGGCCTCGCTCATGCCGACCGACGAGACGCCGAGACAAAAGAAGCACGCGTCGACCCGCGCCAAGTCCGGGCGCAAATCCGCGAAGTCGAAGAAGTTGTTGTGCTGCCGCTCATGGAGCTTCGGGTCATGAATCCCGAGCGGCGAGCGGACCAGCGCCAGCACGGAGCTGACGCGCGCATCCGCGAGGCACTCGTGGAGCACGCCGTCGCCCACCATCCCGGATGCGCCCGTCAGCAGCACATTCACGGGTCGAACACTAACGGCTGCCGCGGCCTTGCGCGAACGTGCCCGCTTTGCGTTCACGATCGGACGATTGACACCAGTATATCCCTGTCACATCATCCTGCCGCGCGAATCGCGGTGGAGGCGTGGAGAACATCGAGTGCTGGGCACGTTTGAAAACAACTGCAAGCGTGCCGCTGCGGCGGGGAGGATGGTACCGGGTGATCTCTCATACGACGCTCGAAGCCGTCGTGGCGGTGGAAGGCGCGACGCCCCTGAGCGTGCCGCGTCCTTACCTCGACATTCGCACCGCGCGGCCGGCGGAATGGACGGTGTTGCGTAACCCGGTCGTGGCAGCGCGCACGCCATTTGCCTTCCGGCGCGGGTATCTCATCTGCCCTGGATGCAGCGAGCGGGTGCCGCTCCCGCAATCCCACCTCCAGGAGCAACTGTGCCCCCGCTGCAGCCATATCTTCCCGATCGCCTGGTCCGAGCACTACCTCGAAGACATCTCCGAGTGAGTGGCGCTTCCGCTTGCAACGTTACAGCGTAGCCCGGCTCGAACGACGTAGCCCCTTCAGCAGCTACCCGTTCCGTCGCGTAGCACACTAGCGTACTCAAGGGTCGAGGATGTTAGCGTTCCACTCTGCTCCGCGAGCGGCGGTGGCCGCCGCCGTCGTGCTCATCACCACCGCCTGCGGGCGCAAGCCTGCGGCGCCGCAGCGGCCGGCCGTCCCCGTGACGGTCGGGGCCGCGCGCTTTGCGGACGTCCCCTACACGCTGTCCGCCAACGGTGTGGTGACGCCGATCCAGACGGCCGCCATCACGCCCCAGGTCGACGGGATCATTACCGACGTCGCGTTTCGTGAGGGGCAGGACGTGGCGCGCGGCGATGTGCTGTTCCGCATCGAGCCCCGTCCATACAAGGCTGCCTTTGATCAGGCCCGCGCGGCGCTGACGCGCGACAGCGCCGCGGCCGAGAACGCGCGCCGCGAAGCCGACCGCTACGAGTCGCTCGTGGCGCAGGATTACGTGACCCGGGAGCAGGCGGACCAGATGCGCGCGACGGCGACCTCCGCCATCGCCGTGGTCGATGCGGACCGTGCCGCGCTCGAGGCTGCGCAGTTCAATCTCGCCAATACCACGATTCGCGCGCCGATCAGCGGCCGGACCGGCAGCGTACTCATCCGGGTCGGCAACGTCGTGCACGCCGCAGGCTCTGTGCCGCTGCTCGTGATCGATCAGGTCGCGCCGATCCTGGTTCGCTTCGCCGTCCCGGGCTCGACGTTGCCGCTCGTGCGCCAGTACTCCGCGACGGGTGCGCTACCGGTGCTCGCCGAGCCATCGGCCGGACCGAGACAGGAGGGATCGGGCAGCACGACCGCGAGCGGCGATTCGGCCGTGTCGAATGGCGGTTCCTCGGACGATCCCCCCGCGTCGGCGGGCGCCGCCGTTCCTTCGTCGCAGGGCGCGCTGACGTTCATCGATAACGCCATCGATACCACGACGGGCACGGTGATGCTCAAGGCGACGTTCGCGAATTCCGATGCGCTGCTCTGGCCTGGGGAGTTCGTTGCCGTGTCGCTGCGCCTGTTCATCGAGCAGAACGCGCTCGTCGTCCCCTCGACGGCGGTCGAGACGGGGCAGCAGGGGACGTACGTCTATACGGTCGACAGCACGGGCACCGCCCAGCAGCGGCGCGTGGGGGTCGAGCGGACGGCGGACGGGCTGTCGGTGATTCGACACGGGCTCGCCAAGGGCGAGATCGTGGTCACGGATGGGCAGTCGCGGCTCACTCCCGGAGCACGCGTGACGACCAGCGCGCGCACGGCGCCGCAGGGGCCGGATTCCACAGCCGGCAATCATCCCGCGCCCTCGCATCGGCGGGGGTAACTCTCTGCGCTTCACCACGCTCTTCATCAAGCGGCCGGTCATGACCACGCTCCTGACGGCCGGCATCCTGGTGTTCGGCGTCGTGGCGTACCGACGGCTGCCCGTGAGCGATCTGCCCACGGTGGACTATCCCACGATCAACGTTTCGGCGAGCCTGCCCGGGGCGAGCCCCCAGACCATGGCGGCCACCGTTGCCACACCGCTCGAGAAGGCGTTCTCGGCGATCGCCGGGCTCGACAACGTGACGTCCACCTCGACGCTGGGCTCGACCCAGATCACGCTGCAGTTCTCGCTCGATCGTGACATCGACGCCGCGGCGCAGGATGTGAACGCCGCGATCTCGCAGGCCCTGGTCAACCTGCCCTCGAACATCATTCCGCCGTCGTATCGCAAGCAGAATCCCGCGGCGGCGCCGATCCTGTTTCTGGCTCTCACGTCGTCGGTGGTACCGCTCTCCACGCTGGACGAGTACGGTGAGACCACCATTGCCCAGCGGCTCTCGATCGTGGACGGCGTCGCGCAAGTGGCGGTGTACGGAGCCCAGAAATACGCGGTGCGCATTCAGCTCGATCCCGCCGCGCTCGCGAACCGCGGTCTCACCATCAACGACGTGGCGCGGGCGGTCCGGAGCGAGAACGTCCTCATTCCCACCGGGGTGCTCTACGGCACCAATCGCACTCTTACGGTACAGGCGACCGGGCAGCTCACCAACGCGCCGCAATTCCGCCGTCTCGTCGTGGCGTACCGGAACGGCGCCCCCGTGCACCTGGACGAAGTGGCCAACGTGTTCGACGACGTGCAGAACAACAAGGCCGCGAGCTGGTACAACGCGGACCGCGCGATCGTGCTCGCCGTGCAGCGCCAGCCGGGTACCAACACCGTCGCGGTCGCGACGGCGGTGAAGCAGGTGCTCGCGGATCTGTCGCACGAGCTGCCGCCGTCCGTCGCGATGAACATCCGCTACGATCGCTCCGTGTCGATCGAGGCGGCGGTGCGTGACGTCAAGAATTCGCTCCTGCTCGCGCTGGTGCTCGTCGTGGCCGTGATCTTTCTGTTCCTGCGCAGTCTCGTTGCCACACTGATCCCGAGCCTGACCCTGCCGATGGCCATCGTGGGCACGTTCTCCGTGATGGCGCTGTTGAGCTTCAGTATCGACAACCTGTCGCTGATGGCGTTGACGCTGGCCGTGGGGTTCGTGGTAGACGATGCCATCGTGATGCTCGAGAACATCGTGCGCCATCTCGAGATGGGAAAACCGCCGCTCGCGGCGGCGATCGAGGGCGCGGCCGAGGTGGGGTTCACGATCATCTCGATGACGCTGTCGCTCGCCGCGGTGTTCATCCCGCTGGTCTTCATGGGCGGCATCGTGGGACGCCTGTTCCGCGAGTTCGCCATCACGATCAGCGCCGCGATTCTCGTCTCGGGCTTCGTGTCGCTGACCTTGACGCCCATGCTGTGCAGCCGGTTTCTGAAACCGGATCGCGACAAGCAGCACGGCCGGTGGTACAACCTCACGGAGCGCGGTTTCGAGAAGTTGCTCCACGGGTATGAACGGAGCCTCGCGTGGGCCATGGCGCACCGGCCTGCCGGGCTCGTGTTTTCGCTGCTCATCCTCGTGCTGACCGGGGTGCTGTTCGTCGTCGTGCCCAAGGGATTGTTTCCGAGCGACGACACGGGATTGCTGATGGGGACGACCGAGGCGGCGCAGGGCACGTCGTACCAGGAGATGGTCCGGCTCCAGCTCCTGGCGGCGGCCGCGGCCGCCCGCGATCCCTACGTTCAAGGATTCATGTCCTCCGTGGGGTCGGGCGGTCCGTCCAGCGCCTCGAATCAGGGCGGGCTGTTCTTCGCGCTCACGCCCGCCAGCACCCGACCGAGGGCGGATAAAGTCGCCGCCGAGTTGTCCCGCCGCCTGTCGGGCATTCCGGGGCTCGCAGTGTTCATCCAGAACCCGCCGAGCATTCGCATGGGAGGCCGGTCGTCGAAGAGCCTGTACCAGTTCACGCTGCAATCGAGCGACGTGAACGCGCTGTACAGCTCCGCCCAGCAGCTCATGGTGAAGATGCGGCAGCTGCCGGGCGTGACGGACGTGACCACCGACATGCTGAACCAGAATCCGCAGGTCACGGTCCAAATCGATCGCACCAAGGCCGCGCAGCTCGGCGTTACGCCGATGGCGGTCGAGCAGGCGCTTGCGAGCGCGTTCAACGAGCAGCAAGTGTCGACCATCTATACGACGAGCAACGAGTACTGGGTCGTGATGGAAGTCGAGCCGCGCTACCAGCAGGACGAATCCGCGCTGGACCGGCTGTACGTGCAGGGCACGGGCGGCCGGCCGGTGCTGCTCGCGGATATCGCGAAATTCGAGCAAAGTGTCGGGCCGTTGAGCATCAACCACTCGGGACAGCTGCCGTCGGTCACGATCTCGTTCAACCTGGCGCAGGGTGTGTCGCTCGGCACCGCCGTGACCACGGTGCAGCAGCTGGCGCGGACCGTCCTCCCGGGGACGATCACGACCGGGTTTTCGGGAACGGCACAGGCGTTTCAAAGCTCGCAGCAGGGGCTCGGCGTGCTGCTGCTGATCACGATTTTCGTGATCTACGTGATCCTCGGGATTCTCTACGAAAGCTTCGTGCACCCGGTCACGATTCTTTCGGGCCTGCCGTTCGCGGCGTTCGGCGCGCTGCTCGCCTTGTTCGTCACCCGGATCGAGCTGAACGTGTACGGTTACGTCGGGATGATCATGCTGATCGGGATCGTGAAGAAGAACGCGATCATGATGATCGACTTCGCCATCGCGCGTGAGCGGTCGGAGCACGTGCCCCCCGAGAAGGCGATCGTCGAGGCGGCGAGCGTCCGGTTCCGGCCGATCATGATGACCACGGTCGCGGCGATCGCCGGATCGCTCCCCATCGCCATCGGGATCGGGGCGAGCGCTGCCTCCCGCCGCCCGCTCGGCGTCGTGGTGGTGGGCGGACTCGTGTTCTCGCAGATCGTGACGCTGTACATCACGCCCGTGTTCTACACGTACCTGGACGAGCTGCAGAGCTGGCTCGGCACGCTGGGACACGCGCGCAATCCGGCCGCCACGGAGCCGGCGGTCTCATGAACTTCACCGCGCTCTTCATCCGCCGGCCGATCATGACCACGCTCGTCATGATCGCGATTCTCTTCTTTGGCGTCGTCGCCTACCGGCAGCTGCCCGTAAGCGACCTGCCGAACGTGGACTTCCCGACGATCACCGTGACGGCGACGCTCCCCGGCGCGAGCCCGCAAACCATGGCCGCCACGGTCGCGACGCCGCTCGAGCGGCAGTTCTCGACCATCGCGGGGATCGACAACATGACGTCGACCTCGAGTCTCGGGCAGTCGCAGATCGTGATCCAGTTCGCGCTGGACCGGAACATCGACGCCGCCGCGCAGGACGTGCAGGCGGCGATCACGCAGACGCTGCGCACGCTGCCCCAGGGCATCATCCCGCCGTCCTACCAGAAAACGAATCCGGCCGACGCGCCGATCATCACGCTGGCGCTTACGTCGGCGGTGCTGCCGCTCTCCTCGCTCGACGAGTACGGCGAGACCACGATCGCGCAACGCTTATCGATGGTCGGCGGCGTGGCCCAGGTGCTCGTGTACGGCGCGCAGAAGTACGCGGTCCGGATCCAGCTCGACCCTTCGGAGCTCGCCACCCGCGGGCTCGCGCTCGAGGATGTGGCGACGGCGGTGGCGAGCCAGAACGTGAACCTGCCCACCGGCGTGCTCTGGGGGCCGAAGACCGCGCTCACCGTGCAGGCCACGGGCCAGCTGCCCAACGCGCTCGCATTCCGCGACCTCGTGGTCGCGTACCGCAACGGCGCGCCCGTGACGCTGGGCGCGGTGGGGCGCGTGTCCGACGATGTGCAGAACAACAAGACCGCGAGCTGGTATGACGGCTCGCGCTCCATCGTGCTCGCGATCCAGCGGCAGCCGGGGACGAACACCGTCGTCGTGGCGCAGCGCGTGCGCGCGGCCCTGGCGCGCGTGCAGCGCGAGATCCCCGCGTCGGTGCATGTCAACATCCTGTACGACCGCTCGCTCACGATTCAGGAATCGGTCCACGACGTCACGTTCACGCTCGTGTTGACCCTGGGGCTCGTGGTGATGGTGATTTTCCTGTTCCTCAGGAATCTCTCGGCCACGATCATCCCGAGCCTGGCGCTCCCGATGTCGATCATCGGGACGTTCACCGTGATGTACCTATTGGGTTACAGCCTGGACAATCTCTCGCTGATGGCGCTCACGCTCGCGGTGGGCTTCGTGGTGGACGATGCGATCGTGATGCTCGAGAACATCGTCCGGCATCTCGAGATGGGGAAGCCCCGGATGCAGGCGGCGCTCGACGGCGCCGCCGAAGTGGGCTTCACCGTGCTGTCGATGACGCTATCCCTCGCGGCCGTGTTCATTCCGGTGCTGTTCATGGGGGGCATCATCGGTCGGCTGTTCCACGAGTTTGCCGTGACCATCGGCGCCTCGATTCTCGTCTCCGGATTCGTCTCGCTCACCCTGACGCCGATGCTGTCCTCGCGATTTCTGCGATCACAGCACGGCTCGCACGGGCGCGTGTACGAGGCCACCGAGCGCGTGTATACGCGCGCGCTGCACGCGTACGAGCGCACGCTGGCATGGGTCATGGAGCACCGGCTGAGCGCGCTCGTATTCTCGGGAGTGATTCTCGTGGCGACCGTGTGGCTGTTCTGGGCGAGCCCGAAGGGCCTGTTCCCGGCCGACGACACGGGGCAGCTGCTCGGGACCACGGAGGCAGCCGAGGGCGTGTCGTACGATGAGCTGGTCCACCTCCAGCAGCAGGTGGCGGCCGTCGTGATGGGCGACCCCGACGTGCTGTCGGTGACATCGTCGGTCGGCACGACCGCTGCGGCGAATCAGGGCCAGCTCACGATCGATCTCAAGCCCATCAATGCGCGGCATCGCAGCGCGGACCAGATCGCGCGCGATCTCATGCAGGAAACCGATTCGATCGGCGGGATCACGGTCTTCGTACAGAACCCGCCGGCGATTTCGATCGGCGGTCTGAGCACCAAGAGCCTGTATCAGTACACGCTGCAAAGCGGCGACCTCGCCACGCTCAATACCGCGGCGTCAGCGCTCGAGGCGCGGCTCCGCCTCCAGCCGCAGCTCACGGACGTCACGAGCGATCTCCTGATCGAGAATCCGCAGGTGACGGTCGCGATCGACCGGGAGCACGCAGGCCAGCTCGGCGTGTCGGCCACCGAGATCGAGAACACGTTGTACGACGCCTTCGGGCAGCGGCAGGTGTCCACGATCTACACGTCGACCAACGAATACTGGGTGGTGATGGAGCTGCTGCCGCAGTTCCAGCAGGACGTGCCCTCCCTCGGTTCGCTGTGGGTGCGATCGGCCAATGGCCCCGTTGTGCCGCTCTCCGCCGTGGCCACGTTTTCGACCGGCGTCGGCCCCGTGACGGTGAACCACGCGGGCCAGCTGCCGTCCGTGACGATTTCGTTCGATCTTCCCCGCGGCGTGTCGCTCGGCACGGCACTCGCGGTGGTGGAGCGCGAATCGCGGGCGGTCCTGCCGCCCTCGGTCTCGGCGTCGTTCTCGGGGCTCGCGGCCGCGTTCCTCAGTACCGAGCAGGGGCTCGGTATCCTGCTCATGCTCGCCATCTTCGTGATCTATGTGATTCTTGGCGTCCTGTACGAGAGCTTCATTCATCCCATCACGATTCTCACCGGGCTGCCGTTCGCCGCCTTCGGCGCCATCGTGACGCTGCTCCTGTTCGGCCTCGATCTCGACGTGTACGGCTTCGTGGGCATCATCATGCTGGTAGGAATCGTGGAGAAGAACGCAATCATGATGATCGACTTCGCGCTCGAAGCGGAGCGGGCTGGCAAGGAACCCGCCGAGGCCATCGTGCAGGCTGCGAGCGTACGGTTCCGGCCCATCATGATGACCACGATGTCGGCGCTCATGGGTGCGCTGCCGATCGCCGTCGGGTGGGGTGCCGGCGCGACCACGCGGCGGCCGCTGGGTGTGGCGGTGGTGGGGGGCCTCGCGTTCTCGCAGCTCGTGACGTTGTACGTGACGCCCGTGTTCTACACCTACTTCGATGAGCTACAGGGTTGGCTTGGCCGGAAGGGGTGGAGACGATCGGGAGGGGCGATTCCTGAAGCCGCCCCGCAACCGGCCGCCGATTAACTCACACCTTGGCTTTTTCGTCTGCTCCTCGATACGCGCGCTCGAGCGCAGCGATATCGATCTTCTTCATCTTCAACATCGCTTCCATCGCGCGCCTTGCGCCGGGGGAGTTCTGGTCCCGGCCAAAGAACTGCTCCATCTTGGGCGTGACCTGCCAGGAGAGTCCGTAGCGGTCCTTCAGCCAGCCGCACTGCTGCGCCTTCGGATCGCCGCCAGCGCCGAGCTTTTCCCAGTAGTAGTCGATCTCCTGTTGGTTCTCGCAGTCGATCTGGAACGAGACCGACTCGTTGAACTTGAAGGCGGGCCCGCCGTTCAGGGCGTTGAATTTCATTCCGTCGAGCTCGAATGCCACGACCATCACCGATCCCGCGGGCCGGCCGTGAACGTCCGTTCCCGCGTCCGAGTAGCGGCTGATCGCGGTGATGCCCGAATTCTTGAAGATGCCCGTGTAAAAACGGGCGGCCTCTTCGGCCTCGTTGGCAAACCACAGGAATGGGGTGATGCGCTGAATTGTGGCCATCAGTTGATCTCCTGATTGTTATTTACGTGAACCACTCGAAGCGGTAGGCGAGCGCCGGCCCGCGCTTTCCCTCGTAGGCAAGCTGGGCGATGAGCAGCGCGAACGGCTCGGTGTACCGCGCGACCCGCAACGGTCCGGCGTCGACGGGCCTGAACCCGACGTCACTGATCAATTGCGCCGTGATGTTCTTGCTGCGGGCATCGTCTCCACAGTATGCGAGGCTCGGTCTCGACTTGCGGCGTCGAGCCGCGTACACACCGAACAGGACTTCACTCGGCACGGTGTTGAACGCCGAGACGACGCGCGCCCTGGGGAGCCGTCTGGCCAGCCGCTCCGCGCCCGACGACGTGCGGCCGACCACAAGGTCGCTATCATCCTCGTTCATCGGCAGCGAGCAGGTGAGAACCACCTTGCCGGCCAGATCACCGGCCTGGTGCAGCACGTCGTCGAAGCGGAGCCAATGCACCGCGAGCAGCAGAGCATCCGCGTGGACCGTGGCCTCCGCCGGCGTGCCCGCGTGCGCGGTCTTGCCCGCATCGCGCGCGAGCCGGTCCAGTTTTTTCCTGCTGCGCGCATAACTGAACACGAC
This sequence comes from Gemmatimonadales bacterium, assembly GCA_035517615.1. Lineage (GTDB taxonomy): Bacteria > Gemmatimonadota > Gemmatimonadetes > Gemmatimonadales > GWC2-71-9 > AG25. Next base: position 67,887 of record DATIYM010000002.1, on the reverse strand, counting down.
CTCGTGCCCCGCACGCGCGAAGATGGTCCCGAGCTTGCCGCCCATGAGTCCCGAGCCGAGAATCCCGACGCGCATTCTTCCTCCATTCAGGGCCGCCCGGCCCCCTTCATCGCCGGATGGTAGCAGCAGATGTCATCGTACCTGCCCGGAGTACTGAACCTATGGGGGAATCGTTCATTGAGCGAAACGTACCGCGATGGCGATCGCACCCGTCGCGCGAAGCGGGGACGGAAACGATCGGTACGGGGCTAATCATGTTTACGGCGCGCCGCGGCGCGAGTGTTCAAGAAGCCAGTCGAGCCGGCTGAGCTGATCCAATTCGCCCGCGCGTACTGCGATTGATGTCACGAAGCGCGCGGTCGAGCGCGCTCCGCAGCGCGACATCCCTCGGATCGCCTGTCAGAACCGCTCCGCGCACGGCCGCCGATCCCGCTTAGCTCGTCTGCCGCACCACCCGGCCGGAGAGCGGCTGAGTCGGCCGCGCGTTGTGCGGATACAGTTTGCTGAACGCTGCCAATTGCTGCGACGAGAGCGTCAATGGTGTCTTGAGGACGTACCAGGTGACCCCTTCGGAGCACGGCGGCGTCGTGAGCGATCCGCTGTAGGAGTAGTAGCCACGATCGGCCGGTAGCAGGTCCGCGAGTCTGAGCGCGGCTCCCGACAGCTCGACCGTCTTCCCGGACTCACGCGGCATCCTGCTCCACACCGCGTCGAGCGCCGGGTTCGCAGCGCCGACCTTGAACAGCACCGCGACCACGGCCAAATGGCCGTTGCCGTCATCGTGCACCAGATGCATCACCATATCAGAGTGACGGCCGTCGATCGTTTCTTCGCTCGGGTGATGGAAATGGAATTGCTTGAGCGTGTAGGTCTTGTCGCCGACGCGCAGCGTGTTACCCGCGCCGAAGGTGACCTGGATCGTGTGCCCGTTGTTCACGATGCTCTGCGGCGCGGCGCCGTAATCGAATTGCAGCGGAGGGAGATCCGCCGGCTTCGCATCCTTGATATCGATGGGCGACTGAGCGTGGCCGTCCGAGCACGTCGCATACGAGTGGTCGAGCTGGGCCCAGTGTGCCGGCCCTTCCGCGCCGCTGTACGACCAATGGGAATGATGCGGCTGCTGCACGTTCGCCACGAAGAACAACACCGCGCACGCCGCGAACAGCGTCGCCGGGATCCTCATCGGTTCAATTCCTCCGCTCTGGCAGTCCGACGGCGTGAATGATGGCGCTGTACAGCTCTTCTCCCCCCACCGGTTTTCTGAGGTAGGCCTTGACCCCCGCGGCCGTATAGCGGGACCTGACCTCGGGGGCGTCGTCGGCGGTCAGGACGATCGTCGGCACCTGCACGCCGCTGCGGGACATCTGCTCGTGAACCTCGAGACCCGTCATCTCGAGCATCCGGGCATCGAGCACGAGGCAATCGGGGGCCGTGCCGGCGACGGCGAGCGATTCGAGAAACTGGCGGCCGGACGCGAACACGGTCGGTTGAAAGCCGAGCGCCTGGCACAGGCGGCGCAGGCTGGTCCGCACCGAGGCCTCGTCGTCCACGATCGCGACGGCAATCGGCCGCGACGCCCGTTCCGTAGGCTCGCTCATGCGCCGGCCGTCGCCAGCACGCAATGCATCGTCGCGCCCTGGTCCCGATTGTTCTCAGCCCAGAGTCGGCCGCCGTGCGCCGCGACGATCGTGCGGCTGATCGAGAGCCCGAGGCCCATCCCTTCGGGCTTGGTCGTGACGAACGGTTCGAATACCCGATCGATCAATCCAGCCGGGATTCCCGTTCCGCGATCCCGGATCGCGAAGTGCACGTGGTTGGGCCCGTCGGCCTCGACGTTCAGAAGCAGGCGGCGATCGGTGGCGGGCACGTCGGCCATGGCCTCGCAGCCATTCAGAATCAAATTCAACAATACCTGCTGCACCTGGACGCGATCGCCGCGGACGGCGGGCGTGTGAGCTGGCACATTGGCCGTGACCACGACGCGCCGCGTGACGAACTCCCCGTGTGCCAGATCGAGCACGTCGGCAACCAGCTCGCGGGTATCGAGCGGCTGAAGCCGTGCTTCGCCGCGCTTGAGCAGGGCCGCGAGGCGGCGAATCACGAGCGCCGCCCGCTGATCGGCCGCCACGATGTCGTCCAGGATTTCGCGAATCTCGGGTATGGGCTCGTGGGAGCGGTGTTGCAGGATCAGGAGCGCGGCCTCGGCGTTCGCATGAATCGCCGAGAGCGGCTGGTTCAGTTCGTGCGCCAGCGCACCCGAGAGCTGGCCGAGGACGCTGACGCGCGCGAGGTGCGTGAGCTCGCGTTGCTGTTCCTCGATCTCGAGCTGCGTTTGTCGCCGCGCGGTCACATCGGTCTGCGTGACGACCGCTCCTCCGTCCGCCCGTTCGAGCGCCTCGATGCGCAGTGCGAACCGGCGGCCCTGGCTTCCCGGTTCGTCGTCAAACTCGATCTCGAAGCGGCGCTGCTTCCGCTCGAGCACCCGGGTGAGGCCGCACATGGCCCCGGCCGCCGCCGCATTGCCGCGGTCCGCCGACTGGCGGCAGGCCTCGAGATAGTTGTCGCCCGCGAGCCCCAGACTGGGAAGGTCGGTGCCTCGCGCACTCGTGAACTGACGCCAGGAGTCATTGACCTCGAGGATCACTCCTCGCCGGTCGAGAATCGCCACGTGGTCCGACAGCGAATCGAGCAACGCGCCGTAGAGCTGCACGGCGTCTTCTCGCCCCCTCGAGACCGCGGCGATGCACAAGACCGGCAGCGAGGTCAAAACGGCAAACAGCTGCAACACCAGCGCGTCTTCTTCAGCGGCGAGATCGAAGGGATTGTTGCCACGCGCGCGGCCCCAGATCGCGGCGATGGTGGTCGCGGTGAGCGCCACGCTCGCCCCGCCCGTCCCGAACCGCAGGCCCACCCAGATCAGGACCGGAAGTGGAGCGTACAGCATCACGTCGTGCCACGGGCCGGCCAAGGGCAGCAGAAACGCGATGGCACAGGTGGCGGCGAGCGCCGCCGCCGCGGCCGCGATTTCCAGGACGCGCCGCTCTGCGATGACGGCGCGACGACCCTCTCCCGTGAGCAGGTAGAGCAGCGCCGGGAGCAGGGTCATGCCCGTCACCGCGCTCGAGAGATACCAGGCCTTCCAGGCCGTGGCGTATGGCAATGCGCCGTGCAGTGCCGCATTGGCCGCGCCGATCGTTGCGCCAACGGCCGGCGCGAGGAATACCGCGCAGCCGACGAACAGCAGCAACGCGCGGATGCTGTCGAGGCGCGGCGTGCCCCGGAATACCGCGCGGAGGCTCACGGCGGCGGTGAGCGCCCGCGCGATGTTCGCCGTGTCGGCAAACAGGACCCATGAAAGGCCCCACCGCGGCCAGTGCGTGATGAAGTGGCCGGCGGCGGCCACGAGGAGGTACCACACCCAATCGCGAGCCGGCGCGAGGATGAGGAAGGCCGTGACTACGGCGTAGGGAAGGAAGAGCACGGCCGCCCCGCTCGCGGGGAGTCGCACCAACGCCCCGAACGCGTTCCCGAGCAGGACGAGCGGGGCGAAGAGCAGCAGCCGGCGCGCCAGCGGCGGCAGCTTGAGCTCCGTCTCCGGCAGCGTCGCAACCAGCGTTCCGTCGATGGGCATTCCCGTCAATAAAAAAGTCGATGCACTTTGGACTAAGGCATCGACAATTGGCTGATCGACGGCGAACGGCTATTGTCCTAAGGACCTACGATCATCCTTTCGATTGCGTCATGCTCACGGCTCCGGCCGGAGCACACTCGGCGCAGTAGACGTGATTGTCCCGGATGGTGAACTGCATCTGGTCTCCGTCAAAATCTTCCTGACAGGAAAAGCAGCGCAGCTTGATGAGGACGAAAAACAGATGTCGAGGTTCGATCATCTTGGTCCGTGCGCGAGCGCCGCTCCGTTCATTGCCGCGAGTCTAGTAGTAACCCGTGAGCCGCATGACTGGTTCCCAGGCACTATGTTACCTGCCAAACGCACTTCGTCGAAGCGCCATTTTCGAACCGAGAGGACTTCCATGTACCGAGCTCTATCCGCCCTGCTGATCGCGCTCCCCACCCTGGCAGTTGCCCAGACGCCGCAGCCCGCGCACAAACCGGCCGGGCTCGTGGTTACGAGCCCCGATGTGAAGCCCGGGGCCAAAATTCCCGACGAACACGCCTACAACGCAATGGGCTGTACGGGGCAGAACATCTCTCCCGCCATCGAGTGGAAGGGTGCACCCGCGAAGACCAAGAGTTACGCCCTGACAATGTACGACCCCGATGCCCCGACGGGCAGCGGCTTCTGGCATTGGATCGTCTACGACATTCCCGCGAATGTCACCAAGCTCGACGCTGGCGCGGGGGATCCGGGCAGGAATCTCCTGCCCCAGGGCGCTGTGCAGGGGAATACGGACGTCGGCAAGCCTGGTTATGTCGGGCCGTGCCCGCCGCAGGGCGACAAGCCGCATCACTACCAGATTACCGTGATCGCGCTCGACGTCGACACGCTCGGCGTGCCGTCGGGGGCCACGGCCGCCATTGTCGGATTCACGATGCATTTCCATACGCTCGCAAAGGCCAAGCTGACCGCGATCTACAGCCGGTGATGTGGTAAGCCCCGCCCCGGTGCCCCAAAGGCGTATTCTCCCGGGGAACGGGCGGCGCTACTCCTTCAGCTCTGCTTGCGCCGCTCGACCGGGGATTGCCCGATGACCCGCATGACATTCGCCGTACTCAGTCTCGTCGCGGTGGCGCTGGCCGCACCGGTGCGGGCACCACGCGCCCAGCAGATTGCGCAACGGACCATCGAGCGTAGCGCGGTCGAGGTGGCGATCTGGGGCCTGTCCGCCGTGAGCTACGAGCGCTTGTACCAGGCGCTGCTGAGCGTGAACGGCGCTTCCAATCAGGTCGTGTACTGGTCGCACCTGTCCGACTGGAAGAATCAGACGCTCTGGGCGCACTCGGATGCCGTCAATCTGCTGGCGTTCATCGATACGAAAGACGTCGGCCCGATGGTCATCGAGGTGCCGTGGGCCGACTCCGGCGCGATGACCGGGACGATCGCCGACGCGATGCTGCGCAACCTCGAAGTCATCGGTCCCGCCGGCAAAGACAACGGCAAGTTCGCGCGCTATCTCGTACTGCCGCCGAACTACAAGGGCGGCGATCCGCAGGGTTATTACATCCTGCGGCCCAAGACCTTTCAGGTCGTGATCGCGGCGCACTCGCTGGTGCAGGGCTCGACCACCGCTGACGTGGCTCGGGCCGGCGACTACGTGCGGCAGCTCAAGTTCTATCCGCTGAACCGGGTCATGCGATCCCCACCCATGCGCTTCATCGACGCGAGCGACGTCATCTTCGACGCGACCATTCCGTACGACGTGCGATTGTTTCGCTCGCTCGATGGGCTCGTGGAGCGTGAACCCTGGTTGACGGGCGATACGGTGGTCGCGAATCGCCTGGCCACGATCGGGATCGTGAAAGGGCAGCCCTTCGCCCCGGATTCCGCGATGGAGGCGCTGCTCGACCGGGCCGCGGTGCAGGCACACTCCACGATCGATGAGCGCTACCAGGCCGCGCTCGCGCGGCCGTTCTGGCCGGCGGGCGTTGGAGGAGGTGGGGGAGGGGGAGCGCTGCGTTGGGCCGCGCCCGATTCCGCGAAGAGCGCAACGGTTTCCGTGGCGTTCGCGAGTCCGAAGCGCGAAGGCAAGGGAGAGCTCGCGCTCCTCGCGATCCAGGACTCGGCCGGCGCGCCGTTCGACGGCGCCGCCACGTATCACCTCACGGTGCCGCACACCGTGCCGGTGAAGGGGTACTGGTCGGTGACGGTGTACGATCGCACGACGCACACGGCGATTCGCGAAGTCCCCTGGTCCGGCCGCTCGTCCCATACCGCGGGGCTCGTACGCAACGCGGACAGCTCCGTGACGTTCTACTTCAGTCCGAGTCCGCCGCCGGGCGTCGAGGCCAACTGGCTCCCGACCAAGGCAGGGAATGCGTTCGAGGTGGTGTTCCGCTTCTACGGTCCGGAACAAGCCCTGCTGACGAAAACGTGGCGACTCCCGGATGTGGCGAAAGTGCGCTCCCACTAGGCATTGCGCACCGGGCTTCTAGTCGATCCGCTCCGCGTTCAGCTCGATCACGTGCCGATCGGGATCGAGCAGAAAGACCTGGGGGAACCCCGCGCGCCCGGCCGGCTGCTCCCGAATGCGCCGCAGCTCATCCGCCGCGGTACTGTTGTAGCCACGCGCATGGAGTGATTCGAGCGCCCCGCGATAGCTCCTGACCCGGATCGCGAAGTGCACGTCGTGCGAATCGACGCCCCTCGTTCGCAGCGTCGGCTGGTCGTGGACAATCAGATGTAGCTGCCCGCTGCCCACACGGTACCAGGCGCCTGGAAAATCGAACGGAGGGCGCGGTATTTCTTCCAGGCCGAGCACTTCGCGGTAAAACTGCCGCGAACGCTCGAGATCCGTCACGGGGATGCTGACGTGATGCAGGGCCAGTAACTCGATCATCGTCGGGACGGTGTCATAGTGGTCGTCGCGAATACATTGATCGCACGCGACATCATGTCCATCAATATCAGGGGCGGGGCCAGCGTGAAGCGATGGGTATGGCGGACCCAGTTCCTCTTCGCTGTTGTGATCACCGGATGCACCTCCCGTCCAGGATTGGTCGTGTTCGCCGCGGCATCACTCACAGACGCCTTCAATGAACTCGGTGATTCATTGCGCCGCCGCGATCCCGATCTCCGCATTCAATTCAATTTCGCGGGATCCCCGACGCTGGCCTTCCAGATCGAGCAGGGAGCGATGGCCGACGTGTTCGCATCCGCCGACGAGCGTTGGATGTCCGCCGTTCAGGACTCCGGGTACCTCGCCGGTACGCCGACCACGTTCGTCACGAACCGGCTGGTTGTCATCGTCCCCAGGAGCAATCCCGGGCAGATCGAACGCCTCGAGGATCTGGCGCGCCACGGTACACGGATCGTACTGGCGGCCGATCGGGTGCCGGCGGGACGCTACGCTCGGCAGGTCTTGCTCAATCTTTCCCAGCGCAGTGGATTCGAGTCGAATTTCGCGCAGCGTGTGCTCGCCGATGTGGTCTCGAATGAGTCCAATGTGCGGAGCGTCGCCACCAAGGTGCAGCTGGGTGAGGCCGATGCGGGAATCGTATATGTGTCGGACGTTACGCCGGCGATCGCGGCCCGGGTCCGTCGCATTGACATTCCTGATGCCGACAATGTGATCGCTCACTATCCCCTCGCGCTGCTCCGCCGCGCGCGGCACCCGGACGCGGGCCGATCGTTCATTGGTCTCGTGCTCTCGCCCGAGGGCCAGCGCGTGCTTACGCGCAACGGCTTCTTGCCACGCGAATGACGTTGCGCGCCGTCGGCCTGCGCATTCTCATGAGTGTCGCCGTTGCGGGGCTGCTCTGCCTCCTCACGTTGCCGCTCATGGCGCTCGTCGTTCGACTCTCACCGGCAGCGGTATGGCACCGGCTCGGTCAGCCCGGCGCGCTCGCGGCATTGCGGTTGAGCCTGGTCACGAGCGCAGCGGCGACGCTCGCGGTCGTCCTTCTCGGTTTGCCCGTGGCCTATCTCTTGGCCACGCGCGACTTCCCCGGCAAGCGGCTGGTGCAAGCGATCGTCGAGCTGCCCATCGTGCTCCCGCCGACCGTGGCCGGCGTCGGGTTGCTGCTCGCGTTTGGGCGTACGGGATTGGCCGGCGGCGCGCTGCACGCGGTCGGCATCACGCTGCCATTCACGACGCTGGCCGTGATCGTTGCGCAGTCGTTTGTGGCAACGCCGTTTTTCATTTCCGCGGGACTGGCTGGGCTCGCATCGGTCGAACCGCGCTATCTCGAGGTCGCGGCCACGCTGCGCGCGGGACCCGCCTACCGGTTCTTTCGGGTGATGTTGCCGCTCGCGCTCCCGTCCATTCTCGCCGGCGCCGCGATGTCGTGGGCGCGCGCGCTGGGCGAGTTCGGCGCCACGATCACGTTCGCCGGCAGCCTCGCCGGGCGTACCGAGACCATGCCCCTCGCCGTGTACGACGCACTCGAGACCGACATCGACTCGGCGGTCGCCCTGTCGATCGTGCTCCTCGTGCTGTCGTTCGGCGTGCTGGTGTGCCTGCGCTACGCGCCATGGGCGGCGGGAATCGGCGGAAGCCGTCGTGCTCAGCGTCCAGGCCGTTAAGCGCTTCGGGGCGTTCTCGCTCGAGGTCGCCCTCAACGCGGTCCCGGGCGAGACGCTGATGGTCGTGGGCGAGAGCGGGGCAGGGAAATCGACCCTGCTGCGCATCCTCGCCGGTCTGGTCCAGCCGGATCAGGGATGCATCGCCGCCGGCGAGGTGGTGTTGTTCGACGATCAGACGCGCACGGATCTTCCTGCCTGGCAGCGGCCGATCGGCTATGTGCCGCAGGACTACGCGCTGTTTCCCCATCTCACCGTGTTCGAGAATGTGGCCTTTGGCCTGCGGGCGAGCGGCCAGGCCAACGCCAGGATTGGACCGAAGGTACGAGACCTGCTCGGTCGGTTCGGCATCGCCGACCTCGCGGGGCGTCATGCGCGAGAGATCTCAGGCGGCCAGGCGCAACGCGTCGCGCTCGCACGAGCCCTGGTGCTCGACCCCGAGATCCTGCTGCTCGACGAGCCGCTCGCGGCACTGGATCTCGCCACACAGCAGGCGCTGCGAGGCGAGCTGCGGCGGCTGCTCGCGGACCTGCCATGCATCTCGATCTACGTCACCCATCAACCACTCGAGGCCATGGTGCTCGGAACCCGGATTGCGGCGATCGAGCACGGCCGCATTACGCAGATCGGGACCCGTGACGAGCTGCTGCGCCGGCCCCGGTCGAGCTACGTCGCCGCATTTCTCGGGATCAACCTGTTTCGTGGCACGATCGTGGGGCGCGAGCGGGGAACGGTCCGGGTGCGCACGCCTCTGGGAGATCTCTTCGCCATCGACCCGGGCGGCGACGACGATGTCTTCCTCGTCGTGCGACCAACGGAGATCACGTTGTATCGCGAGAGCGTGCTGCCCGAGGGAAGCGCCCGCAACTATTTCGCTGGCACCGTCGTGGAGCTTGCTCCCGAGCCGCCCCACGGCGAGCGGGTTCGCGTCGTGCTGGCCACTCATCCCCCACTCGTTGCGGAAGTTACCGATCGGGCGGTAGAGCAGCTGGCGCTCAAGGCGGGGACTCCCGTATACGCCACGTTCAAGGCTACCGGGATCGATGTATTTCGCTGATGATACAAGGATCCATGAGCCGCGCCTCGCCGAGCCGATCCGTGACCGCTGACGCCGCAGCCGCGCTGGGCCTCGGGAAAGACGCCTTGCGCCGCGGAGCGTGGGAGGACGCGCGCGCGGCGTTCGGCGCCAGCCTCATGGCGGGTGAAACCGCGGAAGCTCACGAGCAGGTCGGGCTCGCCGCGTGGTGGCTGGACGACGCCACCCTCACGCTCGAGGCCCGCCAGCGTGCCTATACGTTGTACCGCGAGGCCGGCGATGCGCGCGGCGCCGCGCGCGTCGCGCTCTGGCTCGTGTGGGACTATCTCGCGTTCCGGGGCGACACCGCCGTCGCCTCGGGGTGGCTCGAGCGGGCGCGCCGTATTCTCGCGGGGCACGAGTCGATGCCCGAATACGGATTCCTGCTGCTCCGCGAAGGCGAAGTCGCGCTGTTCCGCGGTCACGACCCGGCAACGGCGCGCGAGCGGGCGGCTCGCGCGGCTGACCTGGGCCGTTCGAACGGTGACCTGAGTCTCGAGTTCACGGCGCTCGCGCTCGAGGGCTTGGCGCTCGTGTCCGCCGGCAGCGTGGCGGACGGCATGCGCCGGCTCGATGAGGCGAGCACGGCGGCGACCGCCGGAGAATTGAAGGAGCTGCACTCTGTCAGCGTGGTGTGCTGCTGGCAGATTTTCGCCTGCGAGCGCGTGCGCGACTACGATCGCGCCGCGCAGTGGTGTGCCCGGGTGCAGGAATTCGCGCGCCGCTGGCGCGTGAGCCCGCTCTCGGCGATCTGCCGTGCCCAGTATGCCGGAATACTCGTCTGGCGCGGCGCCTGGGGCGAAGCGGAGGCCGAGCTCGCGGCCGCCACGCGCGAGCTCGAAGCCGCACGGCCGGCCACCGTCACGCAGGCGCTCGCGCGGCTCGGCGATTTGCGCTTGAAACAGGGGCGGCTCGAAGAAGCGGCTCAGCTGTTCGCGCGCTCGGGCGCGCAGCCGCTCGCGCGCCAGGGCCAGGCCGCCCTGGCCCTCGAGCGCGGCGATGCCGCCGAGAGTGTGACGCTGATCGAGCAATTTCTCGCCAAAATCGCCGACGGCGAGCAAACCGTGCGCGCCGGCGCGCTCGAGCTGGCCGTGCGGGCGTACGCCGCGCGCGGGGATGCCGCGCGCACGGCGCGCGCGGTGTCGGAGCTTGATCGCGTGGCGGAGCGCCTCGGCACGGTTCCGCTCATCGCGGCCGCGGCGGCGGCTCGCGGAGTGTTGTCGCGACTGCGTGGCAGTCACGCCCGCGCGGCCACGGAATTCGACGAGGCCGTGAGCCGTTATGAAGAGAGCGGCGCGCCGTTCGAAGCCGCGCGCGCGCGACTCGAGCTCGCCGCCACGCTGTTCACGCTCGCACGGCGTGAAGCCGCGGAGCGGGAGGCGCGCGCCGCCGCGGAGGCACTGGAAGAGTTGGGCGCCGCCCGCGACGCGGTCCGTGCGGGCGATCTGCGGCGCCAGATCGCCGGCAAACCGGAGAATCCGGAGACGTTGTCACTCACCGCGCGGCAGCTGGAGATCCTCCGCCTCGTGGCGCAGGGGATGAGTAACCCGGAAATCGCCGCTCGCCTCAAGCTTTCCGATCATACCGTCAAACGGCACGTGGCCAATCTCCTGACCCGGCTTGGCCTCTCATCGCGTGCCGCGGCAGCCGCATATGCGACCCGCGAAGGCCTGATCTAACCAATCCGTCATGGCCCGATCGGGCCATGCGCCGCGGCGAACCTGTCTGGCCCGTTCAGGCGAAGCCGCGCGCCCGAACACACGGTATTGTCGAGGCGGTTCGTTCGCTGGCTCACGTCAACTTCTTCAGTGAGGTTCTGAATGCGCGCGATTCTTGCCCTCGCCTTCTTCTCCGTGTGCGCCGCGTCATCGGGCGTCGGTCAGGCGCCGGCGATCAATTGGGGGCCCGCTCCCGCGGTGTTCCCGGCCGGCGCAAAGCTCGCGGTCCTCGCGGGTGATCCGTTTCAAACCGGTGAATACACGGTGCGGCTCGACATGCCGGACGGCTACACGATTGCGGCACACTGGCATCCCACCGACGAGAACATCACCGTGATTGAGGGCACGTTCCTCGTCGGGATGGGCGACAAGGCCGATTTCACGAAACCCGTGACACTGGCGCAGGGCGGGTTCATTACGGCGCCGGCCAAGCAGAATCACTTCGCCCGTGCGCAGGGACACACGGTGGTGCAGGTCCATGGGATGGGGCCGTTCGCACTGACCTACGTCAATCCGGCGGACGATCCGCAGAAGAAGGTGGCGCGGCCCTGAGGGTTGAACTAATCCCAGCTCATCACCACCGGCGCATGGTCGCTCGTGCCCACGTCCGCCTCGACAACACAGCTCGTGGCGCGCTCCGCGATACTCGGTGACGCCAGCACGTAGTCGAGCCGCCACCCGATGTTCCTGGCCCGCAGGTTCCGCCACGGCGCCCACCAGGTGAACAGGTTGGGATTGTCGGGATCGAAGCGGCGTCCCAGGTCAACGAGATGCGTGCCCAGCAGCTCCTCGAACAGCGCCCGCTCCTCGGGTCGCTGGCCGACGGCGTTGGGCTTTCGCTCCTTGGGATGCACGTCCATCTCGGTCCGCGCGACGTTGATGTCGCCGCACAACACGAGCTCGCGTTGCTCCGCGTGGAGGGCGGCCGCCCAGGTACCGAGACGCCGCATGAACGTGACTTTGGCCGCGTAATCTTTCCCGCCGTTCGGCACGTAGACCGACGCAAAAACCAGATTGCCATACTCGGCCTGCACGATCCGCGACTCGTGATCGAACGGTGGATGGCTGAACACCGGATCGACGGCGAACAGCGACTTGTGGATGTGCAGCGAGACGCCCGAGTAGCCCTTCAACGCATGCCAGAACACGTGATAGTCGGGAAACTGGCACTGCGCGGGAATCTGCGACGCCTGCGCCTTGAGCTCCTGGAGACAGATGATGTCTGGGCGATCGCGCATCACCCACTCGCACACCTGTGCCGCGCGGGCGCGGATTCCGTTCACGTTCCAGGTCGCGATTTTCATCGTTCCGAGCGCAGCGTCGCGTACAACAGCTGATCCGTGACCTCACCGTCCTTGATCGCACTCTCCCGCATGCGTCCTTCGAGCCGGTAGCCGGCCTTCTCGAGCACCCGGATGGACGCGTTGCTCCACGCGTACGGAACGGCGTAGATCCGGCGCAATTCGGGATGGCGCCCGAATGCGTAATCGGTCACGGCGCCGAGCGCCTGCGTCATCATCCCCTTACCCCAGAATGCCACGCCCAACCAGTAGCCGATCTCGGCGGCGACGCGCTCGACGTCCTCGTGCAGCGTATAGCCGATGCCTCCGACGGCCTGATCGCCCACCGTGATCGCAAAGAACGTTCGGGGGGTCATGGCAGCGGCCATGCGGATGAACGCTGCGGCGTCGGCCGGCGTGTAGGGGTGCGGAAATCGATCCCGCAGGTTTCGCCAGATCCGGCGATCGTTGGCATGACGAGCGAGCGACGGGGCGTCGCTCGCTTTCCAGTCGCGCACGGCGGACCCGGGCAGCTCGATCACCACGTCACGACCAGAATGCCTGATCCCAGCGCATCGACAGCCGGATGGCCGGGAGCGTTCGCGGAGGCCTCACTTTGTAACGTGACCTAGCGGAACAGCGGATCCACGCGGTCGAGGAACCGCCGGACGTCGAACCCGGTCGCATTCGTCATCACGATCGTTGCGATGTGCTCCTCCGGATACAGTCGCATCATGTTGTGGAAGCCGCCGCCTCCGCCTTCCTTATAATAGAACGGGCTCCCGTTGGCCTGGCCGATGTGCCACCCGAGCGTCATCGCGATGGGCTTCCCCGCGGTCGTGTGTTGTTGTGTGAAAAACAACGCACGGGTGGCATCGTTCATGACGCGCGAATGTGGCGCGAGCTGATCCTGCAGGAACATGCCGAAGCCGCGCGCGGTGCCGACGAGCCCCCCGAACGCAGCGCCGTTCACGTAGTGACTCCGGATCGCAAGCCAGGACCCCGTATAGTCTCCGATCAGCTCGCGATCGATCAGCCAGCCTTTCAACAGATTCGTGAGCGAGTACTTGGCGAGATATCCGGTGGCGTGCGGGGCGCCATCGGGAATGGTGTATCCCAGCTCGGCAGGGGCGATGCCGAGCGGTTCGAACATGCGCCTGCGGACGTAGGTCGAGAACGGCTGTCCACTGGCCCGCTCCACGATGCCCCCGAGCAACCAGTAGCCGATGTTCGAATACGCGTACCTGGTGCCGGGTGGGGACGACAGCCGCGGGTGCGCTCGGATGATCGCCTCGAGCGCAGGACCCTCGAGGTAATCCGGATGGCGCGCCGCCGGGTGTACCCAGCGCAATGGGATCGGATTCGGAAGCCCGGACGTGTGCGCCAGCAGCTGGCGTACCGTGATGGCGCGGTCGTACGGCAGCGAATCGAGGTAGGCCGCGATCGGACTGTCCAGGGCGACCCGCCCCTCTTGGACCAGCGTCAGTACGGCCGCCGCCGTGATCGTCTTGCTCATGGAATACGCCATCATCGTCGTCGTGCTGTCCATGGGAGCGCGCTGTGCGAGATCCGCCCAGCCGCCGTCGTATGCGAACCGTACGCGCGCGGAATCGAGCACGAGGTACTGGATTCCGGGCGTGCGTGACCGTGCCACCTGCGCGGCGATATAGGCGCGGGCACGGTCGGCGGGTTGCGCGGTCGTGTCGCTCGTCACGGGCTCCGAGCTACAGGCGGCGAGTGCGGTTACTATCAGGAGCAGCGGGCGCACCCGCATATTCTGACCCCGAGGCGGATGTTGTCAAACCGGCGCAAAGCAACGCCAGCGAAACCGAGCTCCGCCCCGAAACGCGGCGATCACGAGCTCGTCCTCGTTGCCGGACGCGAGGTCACCGTCTCGAACCCGGCAAAAATTCTGTTCCCCGGCCCCAAGTACACCAAGCTCGACCTGGTTCGTTACTATCTCGCCGTGGCGCCCGGCGCGCTGCGCGGAGCGGGCGGACGGCCCAACATGCTGGTGCGCTATCCCAACGGCATTGCGGGCGAGTTTTTTTATCAGAAGCGCGCGCCCGAGTCACGCCCGGAATGGATCGAGGTCGTGTCGCTGCGATTCCCTTCCGGACGCACGGCCGACGAGGTCGTTCCTCGTGATGCCGCGGCTCTGGCGTGGCTCGCGAACCTCGGCTGCCTCGAGCTGCACCCGCACCCCGTGCGCGCCGATGATCTCGATCATCCCGACGAGCTGCGCGTCGATCTCGACCCTGTGCCCGGAGTTACGTGGGACCAGGTTCGTCAGGTCGCGCATGTCGTCCACGGGACGCTCGAGGAGTTCGGGCTCAGGGGATGGCCCAAGACTTCCGGATCGCGCGGCATGCACGTCGTTGTTCGGATAGCGCCGCGCTGGGGCTTCGATCAGGTCCGCCGGGCGGCCCTGGCCCTGGCGCGCGAAATCGAGCGGCGCGCACCGGCCCTCGCCACGAGCAAATGGTGGAAGGAAGAGCGCCACGGCGTGTTCGTGGACTACAACCAGAACGCGAAGGATCGTACGGTGGCGTCCGCCTATTCGGTGCGGCCCACTCCCGAAGCGCGCGTGTCGGCGCCGCTCGGCTGGGAGGAGATCGACGCGGTTACCCCTTCGGATTTCACGCTCGCCACCATGCCGCCGCGCTTCGCGGAGATCGGCGATCGCCATGAGGCGATCGACGCATATCCCGGCTCGCTCGAGCGCCTGCTCGAGCTCTCCGCGCGCCAGGAACGGGAAGGATTGGGCGACGCGCCCTGGCCGCCGCACTATCGAAAGCAGCAGGGAGAACCGCCGCGCGTGCGCCCCTCGAAGCGCCGCGCAGCCGCGCGGGTTACGCCCGCTCGCCGCACCCCCACCCGGCCGCTCATCGAGGTGGCGCGCGCCAAGCGCAAAGCCGATGCGTTGGCCGCCCTGGAGCAATGGAAAGCCGCGCATCCCGACGCGGCCGCGCACCTCGAGGAACGCGATGTCCTCGTCGATTCGATGCGCGGGCGCTCGTCCACGTGGACCCGAATTCGCATCAACCTCGAGCACGTGCCGGCAAAGCTGCGGCCCCGTCAGGAGTCGATTCACGACACGCGGGACTATTACTAAAGGAAACGGCCTCTTGCGCGCGGGGCGCGCGCACGTCTCTTCTCCGACCATCCCGTCCGACGGAGCCATGCATGTCCTCCCCCGCCCCCACGGCCCTTCCCTCGTTTCCCGCCACGCTCGAGGTCGAGTACCCGGATCGCGAGCTCAACCGCCTCACGACGGCATTTCGGATCTTCACCGTCATCCCGATCTTCGTGGTTCTCGGGCTCATCGTAGGCCCAGGGTCCGGCGGGGGCGCGGCGGCACACCGTCATGGTGGTGGGTTCGGGTGCACGTCGGCTGGGGTGCTCTCCGCCGCCACCGCCCTCATGATCCTGTTCCGGCAGAAGTACCCGCGCTGGTGGTTCGACTGGAACCTGGCCCTGATCCGCTTCTCCGCTCGTGTGTGGGCGTATCTCGCGCTGCTGCGCGACGAGTATCCCTCGACCGACGAGCAACAGGCGGTGCATCTCGATCTCGAGTATCCCAATGTCGAGCGCGACTTGAACCGCTGGATGCCGCTCGTAAAATGGTTGCTGGCCATCCCGCATTACATCGTGCTGACCGTCCTCGGGGTGGCCGCCGTGATCTGCGCGTTCCTCGCGTGGGTCGCCATTCTCGTCACGGGGCGTTATCCGCGCGCGTATTTCGATTTCATCGTGGGCGTAATGCGATGGGCGCTGCGGGTGGGAGCGTACGCATTCCTGCTCACCACGGATCTCTACCCGCCGTTCAGTCTCCGGTGATTGGCTGACAGGATGTTCTCGAGCTTGTAGGCCCGCGTCACCTCGAGCTGATCATAGCGGCAGTCTTTGGGTTTCTTGTCCGGCCGCCAGCGGAGAAACGCCGCCGCGTGGCGGAACCGGCTCCCCTGCAGGTGATCGTACTTCACCTCGCACACGCGTTCGAGGCGAAGCGGCTCCCATGAGAGATCCTTGCCCGCGTTCCAGCGGCTGTGCCCTCCCGGCATCCGGCCTGCGGCGCCGTCCGCGGCCGCCCAGGCGCGCCACGGATGCTGCTCGAGCGCCTTGTTCCGGAGCGGCGCCAGCTCCTTCACGAGCGCCTTGCGTGTGGTCAGAGTGAATGACGACGTGACACCGACGTGTTGCAGCACGCCGCGGTCGTCGTACAGGCCGAGCAGCAGCGATCCAATGGCCTCCTTTGCATCCTTGTACCAGCGAAATCCCGCCACCACACAATCCGCGGTGCGCGCGTGCTTGATCTTGATCATCGTGCGTTTTCCCGGCTGGTAGAGGCCGTCCGCCGGCTTGGCGACGATGCCATCGAGCCCCGCGCCCTCGAATTCCTTGAGCCAGCGTCGCGCCAGCTCGGGATCGCGCGTCATCGGCGTGACGTACACTGGCGGCCGCACCCTGGCGAGCAACCGCTCCAGAGTCGCGCGCCGCTCTTCCTGCGGCGTATCCATCAGGCTCTTGCCGTTCGCCGCCAGCAGATCGAAGGCGACAAACGCGGACGGGGTCTCCTTCGAGAGCCGCGCCACCCTGGAGGCCGCGGGGTGCAGCCGCAGCTGTAGGGCGTCGAAGTCGAGCCCCTCGGGTGTGATGATGATGATTTCGCCGTCGACCACCGTCTTCGCGGGCAGCCGCTCGAGCAGCGCGTCGTGCAATTCCGGGAAATACCGGTCCAGCGGCCGCAGATCGCGGCTCTGGATGTACACGTCATCCGCGCCGCGGAATGCGATCGCCCGAAATCCGTCCCACTTCGGCTCGAACAGCAGCGAGTCGTCTTCCGGGACTCGGTCGGCCAGCTTTGCGAGCATCGGCTCGATCGGCGGCGCGATCGGGAGCCTACCGCGCTCGCGCGCTCGCGCCACGGGCTATTCCTTCGTACGCTGGATCGGCAGGCGCACCCGTGTGGTTTCCCACTCGATCACGAGCTCGCTCGCGTTCTTTTGCGGGGGCGTGAACGTCATCTTGAGGGCCTGGACCGTATCCCGCGTCTGCTCGGTTCGCACCGAGTGGGACGCGATGTCTTGGTTGCGCACGCCGTTGTCGATGGGAATGCCCCAGCGCTTGGCGCTACGGTTCACATAGATCTTCCAGCTTCCTCCGATTGGCACGACGTACAGCGAGTACATCCCGGCATCGAGACGCACACCGGCGAATTGGACGGCAAACGGAACGGAGATGGTCGTGGCTTCGTTCGCCCCGAGCCGCCAGGGTTCGTTATACGGCACGAGCTTTCCCATGATCTTGCGGCCCCGGATCGACGGACTGCCGTAGCACACCTTTACTGAATCATCGCCAAGCGCAACCGTGGTCGAATCGAGCGGGCTGACGCGATGCTCGAGCTGCACCGCGTTCGCGCGGGTCCAACAGGGTTCGGGAGGAGACAGGAGCGGAACCGCGATCAGCGCAAGCAACGCGAGCATCAATCACCTGACGTGAATTGGGTGCATGAACTTAACACGTCTTGGGAACTCACTCTCAGTGCTGGGTGTTCTAGCGGAGTCGCCAAATGGGGTGCCAGATGCGTCGAATCGCCGGCTCGCTTGGATTGGTCCTGCTGTTGTGTACTACGTCCCTCCATGGCGCTGCTCCCGCACCGGCTGCGGATACGGCGAGCGCGGTGTTCGCCGGAGGGTGTTTCTGGGGAATCGAAGGCGTGTTTGAGCACGTGAAGGGCGTCATCTCGGCGACGTCGGGATACGCCGGCGGGTCGGTGAGCTCTCCCTCCTACATGCTCGTCTCGACGGGCACGACCGGACACGCCGAGTCGGTGCGGGTCGTCTACAATCCGACGCAGGTGAGCTACGACCAGTTATTGCAGGTGTTCTTTACCGTAGCCCACGATCCGACGGAGCTGAACCGGCAGGGGCCTGACGTGGGTACCCAGTATCGTTCCATCGTTTTTTATCAGGATTCACTGCAGCGACAGCGCGCTCTGGCGTACGTCGCCGAGCTTACGAAGCAAAAGGTGTTTCGGGCGCCCATCGTGACGGAAATCGCGCCGCTCCAGGCCTTCTATCCGGCCGAGGACTACCACCAGCATTTCATGGCGCGACACCCCGACTATCCCTACATCGTCTACAACGATGCGCCCAAGATCAAGGCCTTGCAGCAGAAATTCCCGGCGCTCTACCGCGAGCCGTCCAAGGGATAGCTCACCAGCGAAACAGGTAGGTGAGCTTCACGAAGAAGCCGTCCGACAGGCGCCGAATCCCCCGGAAGGCGAACGCCTCTGCCTCCGTCAGATTGCTGTCGTAGCCGGCGTAGAACACCGTTCCGGGTGACGGCGTGTACGAAACCAGCCAATCGAGCTGGAGCTGATTGTGCGCTTGGCGCCCCGCGGGCAGATATCGTCCCGAATCGGGGTCGAAGATCAGGATGGGATAGTTCGTGCGCGAGTCGTCGCGCAGCGAATCCCGCCGAAACGCGTCGTACTCCCCCACTAGCCTGACGAACAGCGGCCGGCTCACCTGGTATTCCAGCTTCACGCGCGGAATGACTTCGCGGCCGACCGAGCTGCCGTCCGTCTTGCGCCAGTATTCCTGGTGCAGGTAGGTCGCGTTGATCCTGAGCCGGCTCGAGGGCCGCCAGTCGAGCCCTGCCTGGATGAAGAGAATCCATGCGGGCGCCCACTCGTAGAAGTTCTCGTCCTGAATGGCGGGCAGCACGAGCAGTGAGGCGTTGAAGTGCCGGAATTGTGGCGTCTCGACTGTGAACTGAAAATCGTAGTTGGCGATGCGCGGCGTTCCCATGAACGGCAACGTGTCCGATCCTGCCCCGTGGTTGGCGAGCAGCGCGTACCCGGAATAAAGCGCGGTGTCGAAACTGAACGACTCGAGATAGAACGCGGCGCTCGCGTTCCACGCGCGCACCTGCCACGTGGACGTGAAGTGCAGGAACTGGTCGTCCGGGGGCCGGCCGGAGAAGAGATGTGGGTACACCCAGCGGCCCGAGAGCGAGACATCGCCTTTCCAGTTCACGACCGCCGCGCCGGGCTTGCCGTAGCGGGTCACCCAATGGTCGAGCGTCATTCCCACGAGGCCGGAACGCGAAATGAATCCGCTGGCCGCGACAAAGTCCGGTGCGATACCCGACACCGCGTAGGTATACCCGAACGTGTGGCCGGTACGATCGAGCGTCGCGTTCCACAGGGGCGCGCTCGTCGTAACGCCCGACGCTCGTGTGACGCTGCCCGCCAGCTGGAAATCGGCTCGCTTCGCGCCGCCGAGCATGACGTGCGCATCGACGCCCGCAACGCGGTTATAGTCCGGTCCGTCCACCTTGTCGGTATAGACGATTCCCGCGGACGACTGCCCGCCGAGGTCGCGCACGAGGC
Source organism: Gemmatimonadales bacterium (assembly GCA_035517615.1). GTDB lineage: Bacteria > Gemmatimonadota > Gemmatimonadetes > Gemmatimonadales > GWC2-71-9 > AG25. The sequence continues at coordinate 48,218 of DATIYM010000002.1, read as the reverse complement.
GGAGGATCTGGTAGCGCGGATTGTCGGTGCCGGTCGCGGAGTAGGGACGCCCGTCCACCGCCGAAAGGAATCCCACTCCGATCCCCGTCATCTTGCCCGCGAGCTGCAGCGCGGCCACGGGCTGCACGATGCGCCGCGTGTAAATCAGTGTGCTCGGCGTGTTGAACCGCTCGAGTCCATCGAGGAAGAACGGCCGCTTTTCTGGATAGAACAGCGCCTGGCGCGGATCGAACACCAGCTGACCGGCATCCGACTCGACCTGCGAGAAGTCGGGACGCGCCGTGGCGATGAGCGTGAGATTGTTGGTGACGCCCCATCGCACATTCCCACCGAAGTCGGGGCTCCCCGTGGCGTACGTCCAGTGCGGGGGGACAGGCGCCTGGACGCCCGTCGCCTTGCCCGTCAGCTCGGGAATGACGTCCAGCACGATCTCACGATCGAGATCGCTCAGATCGTCGAGCGTCCCAGATTGCGCTAGGAATGACGCCGCGTCGAGCCGGGCCGCCGTCCAGGTCTGGCGCTGGCCGGAATGCTGGACGCGGCGGACGACGTTGATGCCCCATTGCTGCACGCGATTCGACTGGTACCGGATGCTCTTGAAGGGAATGCGGATCTCGACGTCGTACCCGTCGGGCGTAATGCGCCCATTCGATTGGAACACGAAGTCGGCCGAAAGGTCGACCGTGTCGCGCTGGCCGCCCTGCGATTCGATCAACGTTCCGTCGGATTGTACACCCAGCGGGTTCACGCCGAACACGAGCGCCTGGCGGCGGTCGTTGAACGTATCGAGCAGGATCTCCACCCAATCATCGTTCGTTATCCGATCGCGGTTGGCGTGCGAGCCATGCACCGGACCGTGATGCTCCACGGCATGCACGCCAAAGTAGATCGCATGCGCCGAGTACCAGACGAATACCAGCGTCGTGTCGTCGGCTGCACGGCCGTCGACGGGGGCGTACTCCGAGAAGCCGGACAGGACTGCCGCCCGGCTCCACTGCGGCTCCTCGAAGCTGCCGTCGATCACGACGGCTGTTTCTTCGAGGCGTGGTGGTGCGATGGCATAGGGACCCGTGCCACCGACGACGGCGATCAGGAGCGCGGAGACGGCGATGCCGATACCTCCGGGAAGGACGGTGTAACCACTCCTCTACGCGAGCGCCCGCGCCGCAGTTTCACGGACCAAGGAACACTTACCTGTGCGTGAACCGCGTAGTACCGTCAAACATGATCATTGGTGCTGCTTCCCCTCATGCACGGGAGACCCGCTCTGTGACGACCTGACGCTCGCCGCTACGTCTTCTGAAGGAGTCCATTATGTCCAAGATTCTTTGCGTGCTCTATGACGACCCGATCGACGGGTACCCACCGAAGTACGCACGCCGAGACGTTCCCAAAATCGAGCGCTATCCCGGCGGCCAAACCACGCCCACGCCACATCGCCTGGACTTCACCCCGGGCGAGCTCGTGGGTTGTGTGTCCGGAGCGCTGGGATTGCGACGCTTTCTCGAGTCGCTCGGGCACACGCTCGTCGTTACGTCAGACAAGGATGGGCCGCAGTCGGTCTTCGAGCGAGAGCTACCTGACGCCGAGGTCGTGATCTCACAGCCGTTCTGGCCGGCCTATCTGACTCGCGAGCGCATTGCCAGGGCTCGCGAGCTGAAGCTTGCGATCACCGCGGGCATCGGGTCCGATCATTACGACCTCGAGGCGTGCATCGAGCGCGGAATCACCGTGGCCGAGGTTACGTTCTCGAACAGCATCAGCGTCTCGGAGCACGTAGTCATGATGATTCTCGCGCTGGTGCGCAACTACATCCCGTCCTACCAGTGGGTGGTCGAGGGCGGTTGGAACGTCGCCGATGCCGCGTCGCGCTCCTACGATCTCGAGGGCATGGTGGTCGGCACCGTGGGAGCGGGACGGATCGGCACTGCGGTGCTGCGCCGGCTGAAACCGTTCGACGTGAAGCTCCACTACACCGACAAGTATCGGCTGGCCCCGGCGGTCGAGCAGGAGCTCGCCCTGACCTTTCATCCGAACGTCGCATCGCTCGTTGGCGTGTGCGATGTCGTCACCATCAATACCCCGCTTCATCCTGAGACGGAGCACCTCTTCAACGACGCGCTGCTGGGAAAAATGAAACGCGGCGCGTATCTCGTGAACACGGCACGCGGCAAGATCTGCGATCGCGACGCGATCGTGCGGGCTCTGGAGAACGGGCAGCTCGCCGGCTACGCGGGCGATGTCTGGTTTCCACAACCTCCGCCCAAGGATCATCCCTGGCGCACCATGCCGCACCACGGCATGACGCCGCACGTCTCCGGTACGAGCCTCTCGGCCCAGACGCGCTACGCCGCCGGCACCAGGGAAATCCTGGAGTGCTGGTTCGATGGCCGGCCGATTCGAGAGGAGTACCTGGTGGTCTCGGGAGGTCACCTGGCGGGGGTAGGGGCACACTCCTATACCGCAAAGAGGAATTGAGCCTTGACGGCCGTGCCCTGGAGGTTGGAGAATAGGCGCCATGCAATGGGCTCGGCTGGCCGGAAGCGTGCTGCATCCCCTGCGCTCCGGCGCGTGGTATCCGGTGTTGAGTGTGAACCGCGACGAGATCGTGATCGCGGTCCACCAGAAATCGATCGGTATTCCGCGCGCCCGTCTCGAGATCGTGGACGCACGGCCCGAGCGGTGGACGCTCGTGACCCGCGAGTGGGGCGCGCCCTATCTGGTGTGCCCCAACTGCGCCGAGCGCGTGCCATTCGCCGCGCCGGCTGAGCGGATGGGATGCCCGCGGTGCGACGGATGGTTCGCGGTCGATGCGGGCGGCGGACTCATGGAGTCACTGCGTGGGAACAAGCCGGCGCCGTCGATCTCCGCCGACGACGTGGAGCCGAGCGCCACGGAATCCGGAGCGATCAACATCCTCCTCGTCGAGGATGAACAGAACGACGCCGCGTTGACGATCCGTGCCCTCGAGCAGGCGCGGGTCCAGAATCTCATCTGGACCGTTCACGACGGCGTCGAGGCCCTCGCGTTTCTCCGCCGGGAGCCGCCGCACGAGGAGGTCCCGAAGGCCGACCTCGTGCTGCTCGATCTGAATCTTCCGCGTCTCGATGGCCGCGACGTGCTGCTCCGTCTCCGCGAAGACGCGGTGCTGCGCCGCACCCCGGTGATCGTGCTCACCGCCTCCGAGCAGGAGCATGAGCGCCTGGCGACGCTCGCGGCGGATGGATTTCTCACCAAGCCCGTCGACTTCGAGCGCCTGGGGCGCGCGCTGCGTTCGATTCCCAACCTGGGCTGGGCGATCGTCAAGCTGAATCCCTGAAGGAAGCCTCACCCCGAACGAGAGACGAGCCGCAGCGATTCGCCGCATTCTGGCGCTCGAAAATCCGTCGCGGGAATCGCGCGCGCGGACAGCGCTGCGGAGAGCGCGCGCTCCGGGGCATCGATGGCCTCCGGCGTGAGTTGGAAGGTGCCGAAGTGCATCGCAAGGCTGTGTCGCGCTCCCAGGTCCACATGCGCTTGCACGGCTTCGGCCGGATTCATGTGAATCGGTCGCATGAACCAGCGCGGCTCGTACGCGCCGATCGGCAGCAGCGCCAGGTCGATCGGTCGGCTGCGTTCGCGGATCTCGCCAAAATGCGGTCCATACCCCGAGTCGCCCGCGAAGAAAATCTCGGTGTCCCCGGCGTGGATCAGAAACCCGCCCCAGAGCGCCCGGTCGCGGTCGAAGATGCCGCGCGCCGAGAAATGCCGGGCCGGCGTGAGCTGCACGGCGAGCGGCCGCAAGGACTCGGCTTCCTGCCACCAGTCGAGCTCTTCCACGCGCGCGGCCCCCGCGGACTTGAGCAGCGCCGCATTACCCAGCGCGGTGACAAATCGCGGGCCAAACCGGTGTTGCAGCGCGCGAATCGTATGCAGGTCGCAATGATCGTAATGATTGTGGCTGATCAGCACGACGTCTATTTCCGGGAGATCGGTGAACCTGACCCCGGGGAGCCGCGCGCGGCGTGGCCCGGCGAATTGTACGGGACTCGCGCGCCGCGCGTACACCGGGTCGATCAGGACATTGCCCGCAGGTGTTTGCACTAGAAACGTGGAGTGACCCACGAACGTCACAATGACCTCGTGGATGCCCGTCCGGCCGGGCGGAACCCGCTGTTGCACAGGAACGCTCTTGGGCCAGCGCGCACGCCGGGTGAGCAACAGGCGCGGCACCATCCAGACTGGCTGGGCAGGAGCCGCGCCGGGATTGAAGAAACGCGTTCCGTCGTAATGTGCGTGCATGGGGTATAAGAGTAAATGTTCGGGAAGCAGATTCAGCTATTTCGCTTGTTCGGATTTCCGATCCGAGTCGACGCAAGCTGGCTCGTCGTTGCCGCGCTCGCGACCTGGTCGCTCGCGAGCGGATACTTTCCGCTCCGACTCCCGGGGCTTTCGCCAAGCACATACTGGGCCATGGGGGTTGCGGGCGCCCTTGGCCTGTTCGCCGCGATTGTGGTGCACGAAATGTTTCATGCCCTTGTCGCGCGGCGAAACGGGATTCCCATGCGCGGAATCACGCTGTTCATCTTCGGCGGGGTAGCCGAAATGACCGGCGAGCCGCGCGACGCGAAGGCCGAGCTGCTGATGGCCGCCGCGGGTCCGTTCGCCAGCATCCTGATCGCGCTTGCGTGTTACGCCCTCGCGCTCGCGGGCCGTAACACCTGGCCCACTCCTATCACCGCCGTGCTCGGGTATCTCGCGGTCATCAACGCCGTGCTCGCTGGCTTCAATCTGCTGCCCGCGTTCCCGCTCGACGGCGGGCGCATTTTCCGCGCGATTCTCTGGCGCTGGAAGGGCGACCTGCGCCGGGCCACGCAAACGGCGGCGCGGGTTGGCGCGGGCTTCAGTGTCCTGTTCATGGCGCTCGGCGTGGTGAGTTTTGTCGGCGGCGATTTTATCTCCGGAGTCTGGTGGTTCCTGATCGCGATGTTTCTCCGGCAAGCTGCGATCGCTTCGTCTCAGCAGATCGCGCCCGGCGCCGCGCGATGAGTGGTGTGCACAGAATGCGACAGGCGGCCCAGCAGCGCCTCGTCACTGTACCTGACTCCAATTGCTTGGGATTGTGACACTTAAGGGTTTGCTCCAGACTCTCTCAATGGGGCTCGAGCGGGAATTGTGAACCACGGGCCAACATTTCCCCCCCGATCTGCGTCCAAATCTCTGAACCCGGCATCTACTCAACAGATGACATTCCCAGGAGGTTTGAAAGTGAAACGACTCAGTCTAATGTGTGCCGCCCTGCTCGCGGCCGCACCAGTGCTCATGGCGCAGAACCCCGCTGATACGAGCAAAGCCCAGCATCAACGGCCCTCGCGCGCGCAATTCGAAGCACGGCGGCAGGCGCGGATGCGGGAATACCTCGGCTTGACCGATGACCAGTTCACAAAATTCAAAGCGACCCAGCAGCGGTTCCAGGAGCAGCGTGAGCCGGTGATGAAGCAGCGGCGCGATCTGTCCGAAGCGCTCCGCGCGCAGCTCCGTCCTGGCGTCGCGGCGAACGTCGATAGCGTCCGCAAGTTGCTCGATGCTCGCGATCAGAACGCGGCGAAGCTCGCGGATTTGCGTCGCGCCGAGGCCCGCGAGATGTCCGGCTATCTCTCGCCCGTGCAGCGCGCGCAGCTCGCGCTGGCCAGCGATCGGTTCCAGGGGCGCTTCGGGCATATGCGCCGCGGCGACGGCGGACGGGGTGGACGCGGCGAGCGTGGGAACAATGAGTGGCGTCACTCGAAGCAGGGCACCGATAACGGTTGAAGGAGGTTAGTCCGACAATGAAGCGACAGGCCGTTCTCTGGAGTGCCATGCTGGGCCTCATGCTGGGGCCCAGCATGGCGTTTGCTCAATTCGGCGGTTGGGGAGGTGGGGGCGGACGCGGGCGCATGGGTGGTGGCGGAGGGCAGCAGTACGTACCGCCGGAGCCAAAAATGCCGGGCGCCGAGCTCGACGGACCCGCAGACCCGAGCACCGCGCAACAAATCCTGAATCTCACCGACGACCAGGCAGCGCGGTACGACCAGATGTACGAAGACTATCGCAACGCGACGCAGGCTGAGCACGATAGCGTCGATGCCGCCCGCACCAAGATGTTCGACCGGTTGGATGCGGGTGACCGCGCCGCGGCCGAATTCTATGCGCAGCGCATTCAGGATCTGGGAAAGCTGCTCAAGGACGAGCAGGACAAGTTTGAAAAGGGACTGCGCAAGGTCTTGAACGGCGACCAGCTCAAGGCGTACCAGCACTGGAAGGACGATCAGGACCGGCAGGCTGAGGAGCGGAACCGCGAAGAGGCGCTGCGGTGGCGCCAGGCCACGATGGCCGGGTTCGGCCGCGGCGCCGCGCGTGGTGCCCCGCTCAGCAGCGCGATTGCGGAGTCCAAAACCTACCCGCGCAACACCGCCGTGCCCGCTCCAGACCTCGGGTCTCAAGCGGTGCGTGTGGGACGGACGATCTACGCCTCTCAGCAATTCGCGGTCGACAGCTTCGGGACGATCGTTGCCGAGGCCGATCTCGAGTCGCAGGCGAAGCGCGCGTTCACGAACCTTGCGGAGGTGTTGCGTACCGCCGGCGCCTGGCCTCAGGACGTCGTCTCATTGACGATCTATGTGGTCGATTACCGTCCGCGGGATCTCGATATCATTCGCGACGCGGGGGCGGCGTTCTTCGGCCCGAATCCACCCGTGGCAACGGTGGTCGGCGTGGAGTCGCTTGGCCGCGAGGGCGCGTTGATCAGCGTGGGCGCCACGGCGGTCGGTCAGGCAGCCGGGTTCGCGAGCTCGGATTCCCCGCAGCGCTGAGTTCCCCGCACCGCATCGTCTGACCCCCACCCCCTCTCCGCAACCACGGGGAGGGGGTTCATATTTGCTGGTCCCTTTTTTCTCGCGAGTCTCCGTTGCGACAGCTCGTCATTCCGCGATATGGCCCTCCCGAAGTGCTCGAAGTGCGCGACGGCCCCGTCCCGGAGGTGACACCGGGGTCGGTTCGCATTCGCGTGCACGCGGCAGGGATCAACTTCTCGGACCTGCTCGCGCGCCAAGGTCTCTATCTCGATGCGCCGCGCCCTCCCGTGGTGATGGGATACGAGGTCGCGGGCGTGGTCGATGCCGTGGGAGACGGCGTGGACACCCCGAGGTTGGGCGACAGAGTGATGGCGCTCGCACGGTTTGGCGGGCAGGCGGAGCAGGTGGTGGTATCGGCCCGAACCGCACTCCCGCTGCCCTCCGACTGGACGTTAGAGGAAGGTGCCGCATTCCCGGTCGTTTACCTGACGGCCCATCACATGCTCGTATACGTCGGGGCGGCCCGACCCGGCGAGACCGTCCTGGTGCACGCGGCAGCAGGTGGAGTGGGCCTCGCCGTGGCGGAGCTGGGAAGAATTCTCGGGCTCAGGGTTATCGGACTCGCATCGCCCGGTAAGCACGACGTCCTGCGGACCTACGGCGTGGAGCCGATCGACGGGCGCGCGGCGAACTGGGCGGAAACCGCTCGCGCCCACGCGCCGCACGGCTTCGACATCGTGCTCAACGGAGTCGGTGGGGCGTCGTGGCGGGCGGGATATCGCATGCTCGCCCCGGCGGGACGATTGATCTGTTACGGCGCGTCGGAGATTTCCGTCGGCTTGCGCCGCAATCCTCTGGCCGTGATCTGGAAGGCGATTCGCTGGCCGCGCTTCGGCGTGCTGCACCTGATGAACAGCAATCGCGCGGTGGCGGGCGTCAATCTCGGACATCTCTGGTCGTCGGAACGAATCCTCATGCCGCAGCTCGAAGCCCTGCTCAGGTACGCCGCCCTGGGCCAGATTCGTCCGCGCGTTGATCGAGGTTTTCCGCTCGAGCAGGCCGCTGCAGCGCATCGGTACATCCACGAGCGGCGAAACATCGGGAAGGTGGTGCTGACGATCTGAGAGCGCCCGGCGCGCCCACACGCCTTGCGCCTGTTTCCCGACGAGGGGTGTGTCGGTACGCAGGACCGGGCCACTCGCAGCTTTCAGACAACGTCAGCCGTCCATCAACATGCGGATGCACAATTGTGGACGGCTCACACCTCGAACGAACCACTGCCTGTTGCTAATGCTTTTGAAACCGCTGACCGCCGATAACTCCTGTTTTACTCCAGAACGCTTTCGGGGTTCCCCGCAAGAGCCGGGCCCGGGTTCCCCCGCCTAGCGGGCGACCAGCAGGACCGCAATGACCCCGATCAGGATGAGCATAGCGTCGAGAGAACAACTGCATGCTGGTCATTGAGATCGACCGTTGCCCCCCGGAGGGGTCGCGCCCCGATTCCCGAGCCCGCGTCGGTAAGCGTCTGGGCCTGGATCGGAAGGAACTGCCACCGGTAGGCTCCGGAGCCTAGGGTCAGGGTCAGCACCCCCTCTGCCGCACCGATGACCTCGCTGTTCGGTCCTGCGGTGCCACGCGTTCGTAGAACCACTCCAGCCCGTTGAGCAGGATGTGCACCTCAGCGCCGTAGAGATCGGTCCAGAACGGGCGAACCTCCGCCGCGCTTTGCCAAGAGGAGTCGTTCTGGAGCCCGACGGCGGCGAGCACCACCCGCCATGGAGGCGACCCAGGGACTGCGAGACGTGAGGGGCATCGGTGCCGTGCCATCCACGCGACAAGCGGCGACATGAGAGGAGAATGAGAAGCCTCTCATGTTCGTCGAGAGGCCTAGGCGATGCCTCGCTACGTCCCGAGCTTCTTCCCGCACTACGAAGGACAGCTCACACTCTTTCTGCGGAGGAGCAGCCGATGAGAAATTACATCACAGGCATCGCCTTGCTCGCGGCGCTGGCCGCTTGCAATCGAGACGGGGTCGACACGGGGTTGCCCGGGGTCGCGGCCGATCGATCGAGCGCAATCGGCGCCGACGGGGATGCGGCGCGCAGCGCCGTCTATACGCTGACGAATCAGACGAGCGGGAACGCAGTCGCGATATTCGCACGAGCCGGAAACGGGACCCTCACATCGGCCGGCACGGTGGCGACCGGAGGAACGGGAACGGGCGCGAGCCTCGGATCCCAGGGCGCGCTCGCGCTGAGCGAAAACGGACGCTGGCTGTACGCCGTCAATGCGGGATCGAACGACGTCTCGATCCTTCGCGCGGAGCACGGTGTCGTGCTCGTGGACCGCTTCTCGTCACTAGGATCGATGCCGATCAGTCTCACGGTTCGCGATCACCTCCTGTACGTCCTGAATGCGGGAGGGAGCGGCAATATCACGGGATTCGCCGTTGACGAGCAGGGCGGTGCAACACCGATCAGCGGGTCGACACAGACTCTGAGCGGCGCGGCGGCTGCCGTGGGGCCGGCTGAGGTCGCGTTCTCGAGCGATGGCCGCTGGCTGGTGGTGACGGAGAAGAACACGAATCTCATCGATGTCTACCCCGTCGGTCCCCATGGAGTGGCCGGACCACGCTCGTCGCATCCCGCGGCCGGCGTCACACCCTTCGGTTTCGCGTTCGGCAACCACAACGATCTCTTCACGTCGGAAGCGGCCGGGACCGCGTCGTCCTACGATCTCGATCATGGCTCGTTCACGGTCGTGAGTAGAGCCGTGAACACCCACCATGCGGCGCCGTGTTGGCTCGTGGTCAGCAAAGACGAGCACTTTGCGTATACGGCGAACGCGCATGACGGCACCATTTCTGGGTTCGTGATCAGACCGGGTGGCGCCCTCTCGCTGCTGGACGCGAATGGCACGACCGCGACTCCCGGGGCCGGGAATTTGGACCTCGCCTTCGATCACGACGGGAAATACCTCTACCAGCTCCGGAGCAGCGGGCCGATTACGGCATACCGAGTAGAACGGGATGGACATCTGAGCTTCCTGGGGGTCGCAGGGAGCATGCCGGGTGCCGTTGCGGGGTTGGCTGCGAGATAACGGGGCACGGAGAGTACCGACGCACAGTGGTGAACAGTGGTCGGTCTGTTTACCGCTGTGCGTCTATGCGGCCAGCCCGTGCCTGTGCAGTTCCATCCGCCACCGGAAGCCACAGCGTAAAGGCACTCCCCGCTCCCAACGTACTGCTCACTTCGACGGAACCGCCTTGCAGCTCGGCGAGCAGCCTGGCGATCGCGAGCCCGAGTCCCGTTCCCCCCAATTCCCTGCTGCGCGACTGGTCGATGCGGTAAAACCGGTCGAAGATCCGCCCCAGGTGCTCGGCGGCGATGCCGGGGCCGGTGTCGATCACGCTGACGCCGACCCGCCCGTCGTCCCGCACCACGCGCAGCGTGACCGTCCCGCGTGGAGTGTACCGCACCGCGTTGGACGTGAGATTCAACAGGACATGTCGCGTACGATCGGCGTCACCCTGCGCCCAGGTGGGGGGCGAGGGTTCGACCCGGATCTCGATCGGCTTCTCGGCGGCCATCGCCTCCGTGATTTCCCTCAATTCGTCCACCACCGGGACCAGGTCGAACGGGGCATGGGCCAGTGCCAGCTGGCGATTCTCGCCGCGCGCGATGAGCAGCAGCTCGTCGACCAGCTTCGCGGTGCGGTCGAGTACGCGTTCCATCGCGGCGAGTGCGTCGTGAATATCGGCCGCCTTGCGGCCGTCCGCCGCCGCCCACTGCACTTGCGCGCGAAGATGCGTGAGCGGCGTCCGCAGCTCATGGCTCGCGTCGGCAGTGAACGACTGTAGGGCGCGCTGCGCGCGGTCCACCCGCTCGAGCATGCGGTTGATGCTGTCGGCGAGATCCGTGATTTCCGCCTGACCGGTGGGGCTCGTGATGCGCTTGCCGAGCTCCGCCGGTCCGATGGCACGGGTCTCGGCGGCGACGCGATCGAGCGGGTGCATCGCGGCGGCGACTGCGGCCCGCGCGCCCCGGCCCGCGCTCATTCCAACGATCGGCAGGAGCAGGAGCGCTGCCGCGGCCAGCGAGCCGAACGCGACCAGGTACGGATCGCGACTCGCGACAATGTAGATGTCGTACGGGCCGGTCGGCCGATGGAGCACGCGGTAGTGCCAGCGCGCTTTCTGCGCGATCGCGACGAGCAGCGCCTGCCGGAGATCGTCGGGTGAGGCGCCGGGACGTATCCCCTCAAGCCGCTTGGCGGGCATGCCGGGCGAAATGAAATACACGCGCGGCATGCCGCCCGCGGTCGTCGTCCTGGTGATGATCACGCGGCCGCCCATCGCGACGAGCTGATCGGCGAGATTCGCGGGCATGACGCTTCCCGGGCCCGCGGTGGAATCGCTGTACGCGGCGAGCAGCGACTGAATGACGTCCGCCGTATGCTCGACCGAGCGATGCAGGACCGCTTCGGCGGCGATCGCAAACGCCACCATGACGAGCAATGCGTAGCCGGCGAGTGCGGCCCAGGCGACCCGCGCAAACCGCCGGACCAGCACCGCGGCAAGCCGGCGCTCGCTCATGGCTGGTCCAGTCGGTAGCCTGTCCCGCGCACCGTACGGATGGGGGCCGACCGACCGGCGAAGCTCAACTTTTTGCGCAGGTAATTCACGTAGACGTCCACGACGTTCGTCTCGGGGTCGAACTTGTAGTTCCAGACCGCCTCGGCAATGCGCGCGCGCGACACGGTGCGTCCGGCGTTCCGCATGAGAAACTCGAGCAGGGCGAATTCACGCGGGCTCAAGTCGACCAGCCGCCCGTCCTGGGTCACGCGGCGCTTGAGCGGATCGAGCATCAGCGCTCCGACTTTGAGCGTCGCGTCGTTGTGACGCAGCTCGGCGCGGCGGAGGAGTGCGTGCACCCGCGCGATGAGCTCGGAGAGGTCGAACGGCTTTGTCAGATAATCGTCCGCCCCCGTCTCGAGTCCGCGCACGCGGGCTTCGACTTCGTCCTTCGCGGTCAGCATCAAGACGGGGGTGTTCACGCTGCGAGAACGCAGTTCCGCCAGCACCGCGAACCCGTCGCGCCCCGGCAACATGACGTCGAGCACGATGCAGTTGAACGGCTCGCCGAGCGCGCGTTCGAGACCGCGATCACCGGAGTCGGCCTCGACCACGCCGTAGCCCTCTTCGCGGAATGCCTTGCTCAGGAAACGGCGCAGATCGCGGTCATCTTCAACGAGGAGAATCTGCACGCGCTAACGTACGCGCTCGAAAAGGCGCGAAGCAATAACGGTGGGGTGAGAAGATCATGAGAAAGCTCCAATCCACGCGACGCCGCACTGCAATGACGCGCCTGACCCCGCGACATTGCTGCGCACAGTCATTCGTATTCGGAGCATACCCATGCCGACACATCTGCTTCTCACGCTGCTCTCCCTGGCTCTGCGGGCGGGGACACCCCCAGCGACCGCCGTTTTCGCGGGAGGGTGTTTCTGGTCGATGGAGCACGCGTTTGACGGCGTAGGCGGAGTCCTGTCCTTGGCCGTCGGCTATAGCGGCGGACACACCGACAACCCGAGCTACTCCGCGGTAGGGACAGGAACCACGGGCCACCTCGAGTCCGTTCAGATCGTGTACGATCCGGGAACGGTGCGCTATGATCAGCTGCTCGAGGTATACTGGCACAATATCGACCCATTCGACCCTGACGGTCAGTTCTGCGACCACGGTTCGGAATATCGGACAGCGATCTTCTATGGTAGCAAGACTGAGAAGGATGTCGCTGAAGGGACGAAACTCGAGATCGAACGCCGCTTCGGCCGCCCGGTCACTACGATGCTGCTCCCACGGGCGGCGTTTTACCCGGCTGAGGAATACCATCAGCACTATGCACGCAAGAACCCGATCAGCTATCTCGCCTATCGTACCGGATGCCGCCGCGATGCGCGGCTCGCCACCGTCTGGGGCGGGGGCGGGGGCGGGGGCGGGAACGGCACGCGATCGGAGAAAGGATGGAGCCCGATGAACTTTCGAAAGCCCGATGATCAGGAGCTGAAGCGCACGTTAACTCCGCTCCAGTATCAGGTCACCCAGCACGAGGGCACCGAGCCGCCGTTTCGAAACGAGTTCTGGGACGATCACCGTCCCGGGATCTACGTCGACGTGGTTTCGGGAGAGCCGCTGTTCAGCTCGCTCGACAAGTACGATTCCGGCACGGGGTGGCCCAGCTTCACCCGGCCGCTCGACCCCGCCAACCTGCAGGAGCGGACCGACCACAAGCTTTTCATGTCGCGCACCGAGGTACGCTCGACGCACGCCGACTCGCACCTGGGTCACGTGTTTCCCGACGGACCGGCTCCCACGGGGCTGCGCTACTGCATGAACTCTGCGTCGCTGCGGTTCATTCCGGTGGAGCGGCTCGAGGCGGAGGGCTACGGCCAATACGCCCACCTGTTCACGGAGTCGGCCCGGCACTGAGCGAGGCGGTCACCGTCCGGGCCGAGCATCTCGGCAAGGTGTACCGGGTCAAGGTTCGCGATCCCGGCCTTGCGGGCGCGGCGCGCGCCCTGGTGGCGCCGCGCTACCGCGAGGTTCGGGCGGTGGAAGATGTGTCGTTCGTAGTCGAGCGCGGCGAAATCGTCGCGTTTCTCGGGCCCAACGGGGCCGGGAAGACGACGACCCTGAAAATGTTGACGGGACTCATCTACCCCTCGGAGGGGCAGGCTCAGGTCGCCGGGTTCACGCCGTGGGAGGGCGGCTCGCCATTCAAGCAGCGCATTTCCCTCGTGCTCGGCAACAAGCAACAGCTGCTGTGGGATTTGCCCGCCGAAGAAACGTTTCAGTTGAACCAGGCGATCTATGCGGTGCCCGAGGCGCTGTATCGCGAGCGGCGCGACGAGCTGGTCGAGCTGCTCGAGCTCGAGGACGTGATCGACAAACCGGTGCGCCAGGTCTCACTGGGCGAGCGGATGAAGTGCGAGCTCGCCGCGTCGCTGTTGCACGCTCCCGAGATTCTGTTTCTCGATGAGCCCACGCTCGGACTCGACGTCACGGCGCAGGACGCCGTACGGCGGTTTCTCTGCACGTACCGTGAGCGGCACGGCGCCACCATCCTGCTCACCTCGCATTATATGGCCGATGTGACGGCGCTCGCTTCGCGCGTGCTGATCATTCACCGTGGGCGGCTGCTGTATGACGGCGCGCTGCAATCGCTGGTCGCCCGGATGACGCAGGCCAAGCGCATCGAGCTGGTACTCGGCAACGGCGTGACACGCGAGCGGCTGGCGGAATTCGGTGACGTGCGCGAATTCCGGTTTCCCAACGCCACGCTCGAGGTGCCGCGCGACGAGGCCACCGCGGCGGCCGCTCGGCTGCTCTCCTCGCTCGAGATCGTCGATCTGTCGATCCAGGACCCGGCCATCGAGGATGTGATCCGCCGCGTGTTCGCGGAGGCATCGTGAGGATCTGGGTGGCCCGCTATTGGGCGCTGATCCGCTCCGCCTGGCTCGTCGATCTGCAGTATCGCGCGGCGATCGCGATCTGGATGCTGTGGAACGTGACCGAGCCCGCGATCGCGCTCGGAATCTGGTGGTCGATTGCGGGGCAGGGAACGGTGCAAGGGTTCGCGCGCGCCGATTTCGCCCGATACTTCTTCGGCGTCACGCTCATCAATCAGCTCACGCTCGCCTGGGACGCCTGGTACATCGACCGCTGGATCCGGCACGGCGAAATGAACTATCGCCTCGCGCGTCCGATCGGACCGGTGCACGAGGCCATCGCGGATAACATCGCGTACAAGGCGCGCACGGCGTCGATCATCCTGCTGCTCTGGATTGCCGTCGCGGCGCTCTGGCCTGCGGTGCGGCTGCCGTTCGATCCGGCCCGGTGGGCGCTGGCGTTGCTCGCGACCGTGCTTGCCGCGGGCATCCGGTTCTTCAACGGCTACACGACCGGCCTGCTCGCGTTCTGGACCACCCGCGCGACGGCGATCATGGAGCTGCAGTTCGGCGTCGCACTGTTTCTCTCGGGCCGCATCGCGCCGCTCAGCCTGCTGCCCGCGCCGATCGCCGCCGTGGCTCGGGCGCTCTGGTTTCCCTACGTCCTCTCGTTTCCTGTCGAGGTGTTGACCGGCACTGCGCGCAGCCCCGCCCAGTACCTGCACGGTTTCGGGGGTCAGCTTGTCTGGCTCGGCGCATGGGCGGTGGCGTGTCTCGTTGTGTGGCGGCGCGGGGTGCGCCAATACGGAGCGGTGGGCGGATGACCGGGGTTGCTCGCGTACTTCGAGCGTTCTGGGACATCAACGTGGTCAGCGAGCTGCAGTACCGCGCCAATTTCATCGGCTCATTTCTCGGCACGGCATTCCGCATCGCCACGGCGCTCCTCACGCTCGCGATCTTCTTCAGTCACGCCCAGCGACTCGGCGGCTGGGATTTCTGGGAAGTGGTGGTGCTGCTGGGCGTCTTCAACGCGCTGAGTGGAGTGATCGAGGCCGTGCTCCGTCCCGGCATCGGCGACCTGGCGAGTGAGGTCCGGAATGGCCAGCTCGACCTGATCCTCACGAAGCCGGTCGATGCCCAGCTCTTCGCGTCGGCTCGCCAGCTCGACGTGTGGCGCTTCTCGGACGTCATTCTCGGACTCGCGCTCTCGGGCTATGCGCTCGTGCGCATCGGGCAGCTGCCCTCCGTCGGAGCCCTGGCCGCGTTCGCCATTACCCTCGTTGCCGCGGTGGCGGTGGTGTATTCGCTGTGGGTGGCCCTGATGTGCCTCGCGTTCTGGTTCGTGGCGGTGGAGAATCTATCGGTGCTGTTCGATGCCGTGTTCGAGGCGGCGCGTTATCCTGTCACCGCGTATCCGGGATCACTCCGCTTTGTGTTCACGTTCCTCTTGCCGATCGCCTGGACGACGACGATTCCGGCGGCGGCGCTCACGGGGCGGCTTGGGTGGAGCACGGCGCTGATCGCGGCGGGCGTGGGACTTGTTTCACTACTCTCGAGTCGAATGCTGTGGCTCATGGCGTTACGGCGTTACACGAGCGCGGGAGGATGAATCCCGGGAAGCGGAGGGCCGGAAGCCGACTACTGCCCGGCCGTCGCGGCAGCCCCGAGGGCGGGCCACGCGGCGATGCGCCGAACCGCCGCGAGTACCGCCGCCGGATCTTCGGCGTACACGTATAGCCCGGTATTGGGGACGCTGTCGACGGCGAAACGCGGGACGCGCGCGCTCAGCAGTTCCAGCTCGTCGTGCCCGATGCCGCCGCCATGGGGCGCGGCGCCGATGACGAGCAGCACGGGACAGTGAATCTGGCTCAGGTGCGCGCTGAGGCGCTCGGTCTCGTGCGAACGTCCCATGGCGATGTAACTCTTCAAGGCCGCGTCGAGGTCGTGGTCGGGCCCCGCGGTGAATCCGCTGACGATCTGATCCGTCACCCAGCTCGTGTCGTGCGAATCGCGCACGAGCTCCGCGCGGATGCGCGTGCGCATCATGTGGACACCGCCGAACCACTTGAGCCAGGGAATGAGCCGCAATGCGCGGCGGAAGCCGGGGGTCGCGGCCGCTTCCGCTGGACCGCCATCCAATGAGACGATGCCTTGCACGAGGTCGGGATGGCGATAAGAAAGGCGGTACGCCATCGAGGCGCCGACCGTGTGGGCGACGAGGATCGCTTGCCTCACCCCAAGACGGTCGAGCGTGGCGGCGATGCGCTCCGCCTGGGCCGTCAACGAGTAGTCGGCGTGCTCCGGATGGCCTCCGGTCCCAATGCCGAGCGCTTCAATGACGATGGTACGGTACCCGGCTCGCGTGAGCAGGCTGATCGATCCCTGATAGCACGATGCGCACCCGAACAGGCTCGGGATCAGGACGACCGGCTGCCCGGTTCCCGCGATGGTCACCTGCACCGATTCGGCGGGAGTGATGGCGAGAGGGAAGGTATGCGCGCCGGTATCGGCGGCGAGGAGAAGCGCCAGGTAAAACATTGCGTCATCTCCTCGGTCGAAGCATCGCGTCCGTGCACCACACGACAAGGGCATCGTCCGCGACTCTCCTTCAAGGTAACGCCAAGGCCCGGATTGAGTGAGATGCCCCTAACCGGCGGGCTTGGTGGGCAAGCGACCTCGGATAAAGCGGGAGAGGCTTCGCGTGATCCGGCGGAATTGCCGGCGGACAGCGTAGTGGGGAGAGACCCACGTTCCATCTTGGCGCGGCCAGGCAAGCCAGGAGAGAGCAGCGAAGGCTTCGCGGGGTGATGCGATCCAGACGAATCGCTCGCGCACGCCCGGAAGAGGGTGTAGCCGTTGCGCGGAGGCCGGCGACGTGTCCCGTACCAGACGCCGCAGCCGGCGCGGCGCCGAGTCGCCCGCATGCGCGAGCACCTGGGAGTCGATGGTTCCGGGCACGAGACGCTCGGCGAGCGCCAACGCCGGGAATGCGAAGCGCCCGGTACGCGTGGATGCAAGCAGCCGGTCCAGCGCGACCCAGCGGTCGGGGCGTCCCTGATAATCGTGTTGCGCGACGAGCACGAGCTCGATCAGACGAATCTGGGAGATCGTGTAGAAATGGCTCGACGCGTGTACCGCGAGGTACGCGAGGAGGAGCGGCTGCGGGAGTACACGCACCGGACGAGAGAACTCGTTCCATACGGGCGCGGTCGCAAAATCCGGCGTGCCGAGCGATGTCGAGAGTCCCGTAAACGGCGTGCGCTCGAGCGAGCGATGCGTATCGACCGACCACGCGTTCTCCGCATGCACGAAATCGAGAGCCCGGATTTCCCGTGCGTCGGGAAGGGTCCAGTACCGCTGTTCCGGGTCGCCCGAATCCCGTTGCTCGAAGAATCCCAGGGAGCGGAGCACGTCATGGGCTCCGTTCCAATCATCCTGCCGGAACAGGAGATCGATGTCGCTCGTGATGCGCGTGCCCGGGTCGGGGAAATAGGCGTAGCGGGTATGCGTCCCCTTCAGGATTATTGGCTCGATGCCCTGATCGGCCAACGCGATCAGCAGGCGATCGAGATAGCCGCGCATCCGTTCGGCGCGTTTGCGTCCCTGCTCGAGCTGGTCGGCGAGCAGCCCGTGCACGTCCCGTTCCGCAGATACGACGCCGGTTTCGCACCAATACCCGATCAGCGCACCGACGCCCGCAATCGCCGCGGCCACGCTCAGGGAGCGCGGCGTCGTCCCGCTCGGGCAGGCGAGCGACACACCCGACGTCGCGCCGCCGAGGACATCGCCGGCCACGCGCGCCAGCTCTCGCTCGGCGCTCCGGAATTGCGATTCGCTGATGTCGGGCCAGAGATCCCGCGCGTGGTGGCTGCGTGAGAAGCGGGCCAGGCGGTTCGCAACAGATTGTTCAGGTTTTGGAATGGACACTGTCATCAGTCGTCTGCATAGCCCGCGGCCGCCAACTCGGTGCCGAGGATCTGTTCGATCCGCGAGAGTTCGGCGGCTGCGAGACGCGCTTTTGCCGCTCCGATGAAACGGACATCGATCGGCCCCCGCGCGTTCTCGTAGTACCTGAATTGGTGGAGATCGTCTGCCGTGCGCGGCACCCGATCATGACGGAGCATTCGATCGTCGAACGTCAGATCGAGAAATTTCGTTATGCCTTTGATCGCGACCACAGGCTCTCGAACGAGGTCCTCGTAGCGAACCTCGAGAAATTGCGAGGGAAATGCGGCTCCGAAATGTCGAGCATCGCCGACGGATCGAAGCCAATGCCGAGCGGCTGCTTCCAGGGTGGGCGGTGTCTTGCGACGAAGGAATGATTCCACGACATCGCGTCCATCTCGCAGCATGTGAATGACTCTCAAGTCCGGGAAGATCTCGCGCAAGTCGGATAGCACCTGAGTGTTGCCCGGCGTCTTGTCGCCCCATCGCGTCGCGCCGGGCTTGTAGCGTCGCGCGCTGGCCCGGTACAGCGCGTCGAGAACAGCCGCAAGATTGCGCTCACTCGGATCACTGATGAGAAGCTCCTCGAACATCTCGTGCGATACGGGGTGGTACTCGGCCCAGGGCGATTGAAATTCCATGTGGCCGAGGACGATCTGCAGCACGATGCTCCACGGAAGTCGCGAGTATCGCTTGTAGTCACGGATCAAGCTCGCCAGGGGATTCTCGGGCGGAATGTGCACCTGATCGTGGACGTCGAGAATCGCTCGCAACAACGTTGATCCACAGCGGCCAGACCCGACGATGAAGAATGGTCGGTAACGCTTGACGCCATGTCGTGGGCGTCCGGCGACGAAGACGGCAAGCCTTTCAAAAATGTCGGTCTTCACACCTCCGCTCATGGCGAACCATCGAGATCGTACCCGAACCGGCTCAGCGTCGATCCGAGTGTACGCTCGAGATAGGCGGCCTGTGCGCCGGTGAGCCCGCTGCGCCACTTTCCGACGGACCGTCCGTGGATCGGCTCGCGCACTCCCTGCATGTACGGCGTGCGTTCGACGTCGCCGAAGCGCAAGCCCAGCCGCTCGTGACGCAACAATTGCTCATCGAAGTCCAACGCGAGAAACCTCGTGATCTGGCGGACGGTCGATTCCGGAACGCGCACCAGGTCTTCGTAGCGCACGCGGACATACTGCTTCGGGTAGCGCGCGCCGAATGCCTCGGCAGCGGTGACTGCGCGGATCCAGGTCTCTGCGGCATCCTGGTAATCCACTTTGAACGCTTCAAGGAAGGAGCTGACGACGTCGCGGCCATCCCGGACGAGGTGGATGACCTGCAGATCGGGGAATACGGACTTGAGCTGCTCGAGCGACAGCACGCTGAACGCGCTCTTGTCACCCCAGCGACGTGCCGACGGTTTGTGGTGTCGGAGATGGGCGCGATACACCGTATCGAGCACGAACGCGAGGTTCCGATTCTGCGGGTCCGTCGCAACGAGCTCCCGAAACACCGGCCCGAGCGGCAGCTCGAACGCATCCCATTGCTGGTGAAATGAGAGCTGGCCCAGGACGATGGACAGGAGCGCCGGCCAAGGCAGCCGGGAGTATGTCCGGTATGCCCCGATGGTACTGCCCAGCAGGACGTTCTCGGGCGGGATGTGCACTTCCCGGTGACTCTCGAGGATGGCACGCAGCAGAGTCGACCCGCAGCGGCCCGACCCTACGATGAAGAACGGCTGATATCGTTCGAGGCCATGAAGCGGGTGTCCCTTCACGAACCACGGCAGGTGGCGCATAGCGCGAGGGATACGCCCGGACGTGCTCATCGCTTACGCCGGCGTGGGGCACGCCACGCTGCTCACGTCTGGCACTGTGTACACGGGAGCGTCCAGACTCGGCGTTGAAAAGTCGAGCTCCAAGGCAAGGTTGTTTGCCGTCGCGTCGCGGACGGTGAGCGGTTGCAGCCCCCATCGCCATTCAACCAGGCGCAGCACCGACGTGTGGTCATACACGTTGTGTGCGACGTAGCGGCGCCGCGCAAATGGGGAGATCAACAACGTGGGGACGCGAAACCCCAGTAAGCCGTCCGTATTCCCCGCCGCTCGATCGGCGTCGGGAATGGGAGCGGCCGGCGGAGGCACGTGATCAAAGAACCCCCCCCATTCGTCGAATGTGATGATCAACGCCGTCTTCATCCATGCCGGGCCCTGGGTTACTGCCGCATAAACGCGATTCAGGAAACCTTCGCCGGCGCGGATGTCGGCGAATGGGTGATCGTCTGCGGCGCTGTTCGCGCGCAGCAGTCCTCCGAAGGGGGGATCTACGAACGACAGTGCGGGCAACGTTCCGGCCGCGCAATTCCCGTAGAACGCATCGATCGATTCCGTGATCGAGTCGTACTTGCTTCCCCACAAGGACATGACCCCTTCGACATTCGAGTAGTAATGCCGGCCATCGAGTCCCGCGTCGGCCAGCCGGTCAAAAATTGTGGGGAGGGCGGTGGGTGTGGGTCCATTGCTCAGGCGATCTGTCTGTCCGGCACACAGGTAAAGGCGGTTGGGAGTCGTCTGCGACAGCGTGGCGCAGAAGTATCGATCGAACGCAGTCCAATCGACCGCCGCGCGTCCAAAAAATGGGAGATCCTGAGCCGTGTAGTAACCGATCGAATAGATGCCGTTCGCCCTTAGCCAGCCGTCGCATGCGCCCCCGTTGTACTCCATGCGTCCGCCGGCAAATGAATTGTCCGGATTGCTGTAGTCGCAACCTTCAAAATCGGGTGCGAGTGGAAACGTTGCGTGTGCGACGCCACTCCCATCGGTGTACGTCACTCCCGCCTGGCGCCCATCGGCACCCGGCAGCCAGCCGAGCAAGTGGTCGAACGAGCGATTCTCCATCATGACGACGATGATGTGGTCGATGCCCGATGACGCGGGGTCCGGCAACAAAGCAGGTGGGTCGGCCACGTCGTGGCTGCACCCCTCCCATCCCAACGTCAACGATCCAAGAGCAGCCGTCGAGCCGGCGATAAATTGACGTCTCGTAAGAGTCATCGTCTGGAAATTGCAGCGGGCGAGCGCAGAGTTGAAGACCTCCGAGGCGAAGCGCTTAAGTCCTGGTAGATCTTTTCAAATTCTCGCGCGGTCCAGTCTGCATCCTGGGCGAGTGCTCGCCGCTGCGCGGCATGGGCCAGGGAAAGCCGACGCGGCTCGTCGTTCAGAAGTGCGACGGTCTCCTCCGCGAGCCGGTCCGCGTGCCCAACCGGAACCGCGACCGCCGCTTCTGGAGCCCACTCAGCGATGTGTCCCACGGCGGTACCAACGGTGGGAACCCCAACCACCGCGGCTTCCAACACGACCAGAGGACCCGCTTCGTGACGTGAGGACATCCACAGAATGTCCGCTGCTGAGACGAGACGGTGCAGCCGGCGATGATCGAGATAGCCGTGAAACTGCACCCGCGCCTCGAGATTTAGCTGTCGTACCAGTGCTTGTAGTGCTCCATGCAACGTGTCACCTCCGGCAATGTCGAGCCGGAAGTCAATTTGGTCGACAAGTCTTCGTGCTGCGTGGATCAGTATCGCCTGGTCCTTAATACCATTCAGCGTGCCCACGTGCACAAGTCTGACGGGCGTGTTCTGCGCTCGTGGGCGGGGTCGAACAGGCGGCCACCGCTCCAGGTCGACGCCCAGGGGTACGAGTTCGGCCGCATACCCCCGGCTCGAAAGCGCGGCAATCAACTGCTGACTCGCAGCAGTGATGCGGTGCGCACCGGCAAGTCCGGCTCGAACCTGGATCCGTCCGCGTCGCGTGAGCATGCCGCCGTATTGGATGTCGGGGAACGCGCTCAACTCGTTGCCAGAAACGTGAAGCACAATGGGGCGGCGAAGCAATCGTCCTGCGAGAGCGGCGATCACACCTGGAGGCGAGACCCAGAATGCGTGGAGCACGCTGAATGGACTGCGTCGATGCTCGCGCATGATTTCCCTGAGCGTGCGATATCGCGGCAAACCGGTTCCGGCGTGGTGAACCGTGGCCCCGACAAAGGGATACCGAGTCTGGTGGCGCGCGCCGTACAGCGAGAAAACGTGCACTTCGTGTTGTCGAGCCAGCCGTTCGATCAGCCAGTGCAGGCAGGGGATCCATCCTTCCTCAGGCACCTGCGCCACTCCCCCCGGGACGATCATCGCGACCTTCAGGATCGCCTCGCGGCAGCGAGCAGCCGTCGTCGCGTACCGCGGCCGACGGCGAACGCCAGTGGGTCGGTGATGGAGCGCAGACGCAAACCCCGGAAGGTGCGATCCTCGAACGCCATCGAGTCGTCGGTGTGCAGCGCGGTATACGCGCTCGGGGACATCTCCCAAAACTCCTCCGCCGGCCCGCGCACCCTGTGCGCTCGTCCGGCGTACTCCTTCAGCCGCAACGGACCGCGAAGTGAGCCTTGCTGAGAGCGGTAGCACGCAACTGCCGACTCGAATCGTCCCCACACAGGGGCAATAGGGGTCACGAGATTCGCCAGGAGCCGGGTCAATGGAACTTGGACTTGGTACACGCGCACAGTACGAACGCTCTGCAGAGCCGGTAGGCATGCCAGAACTCGTGCTACGCGGTCATGCTCGGGGTGGAAATCCACTCGCGACGGAGCGTACACAATACTGGGATCATGAAACGTGAGAATACGTGTCAGCGCGGGGGCGAGCTCTCCACCTTGCCAATGGCCCTCTTTGAGCCCAACCCAGTGGCGCTCGCTGACGCCGAGGGCTGCGAGCGCTTCCGCGGCCTCGGCCTCCCTTGTGAGCGCCATGGCGTCGGGTTCCAGACCGCCCGAGCGTGACTGCCGTCCGTCGGTTGCGTACACGACGGCGACGGAATCGCCGGCGAGAAGGTGCAGCAAGATGACCCCTCCGCAACCCGCAAGCTCGTCGTCGGGGTGCGGCGCGATCACGAGCACGCGTTCTCCACCCGTTGTGCGCCATTCCTCGGTAGGGTGCCGGAATCGGCCCACAAGCGAAAATCCGGTTGCCCAACACGCAGTCACGCAGGCTTGCCCAGCCGTAAGCACTCTAGACGAAATCGAAGTCACCTCCCGCAATCTCCCACTTCCCAATCGGGAGGACGAAGTCCCGGGTCAGGCCGGGCTCGAGTGGCACGTATTCTATCCCGAACGCGTGGCGTCCCCTGAACAGCCCCATTCTGCGCCATTGCCGATCGGATGGACTTCCCACCGCAGCGAACCCGCGGATCGAGTCGCGACCGCGTTCCAACGCGAGCGCGATGAGTGCTTCGACCAGGGCAGAGAACGCAGCCGGGTCTTCCGGCGCAAAAATCTCTGGGACGACGGCGGCATGTGGTCCCCGCTCGCCGTAGATACCGAAGCCGGCCGGTGTCGCCCCGCGCATGGCGATGAGGATCTCGTATCGTGCCGAGGGCGCTTGCAGATACCGCCACTCGATCCAGGAGCGATCGCGGGCGAGTGAGTGGGTGATTCGCGTTCTCGCATTCCGCCAAAGGATATCGAAACGCTCGTCCGCGGTTTCTACAGGCCGAACCGTAATTCCCGCTCGCCCGGGCGCCCGTTTGCGGATAATCGCCCTCCATAGGTCTCCGAGGGGATGCATGCGACCGACCCACGACGCACCGGTGCGCCGACCCAGGAGACGCTCCGGTCTGAGCGGCAAAACCCACGACCCGAGCTTGGCCAGGCGCTGCCACCCGAGCGCATGCGTACGCGAGCGCCAGTTCTCGTTGGGCAAACCGAGCACGAGCGTCACCCCGGCAGCTTTCCACGACTCGAACAGCTCCGCCGCGCACGTCGTCAACAGCCCCTGGCGGCGATGGTCTGGCCTGGTCATGGCGTCCACCGCGACCATTACCCACCGTTCCGCTCCCCCGAGCCAGCAACGACACGGAATTCCTGCGATGTGAAACACGGGCTGATTCAATTGATCGAGCGCGATGACGGCGTTGTGTACCGGGGAAGGGCGGGTCTGCAGCTTCCAGCGGTAGTGCCGCTCGCTGATGGGGTGGCCGAAGACCTGTTCAAACAGGCGCAGCACGCCCGGAACATCACCCGAGGTAACGGCGCGCGAGCGCGTGTCTTGCTCGATCATGTGCCGGCGACGTGGTCGTAAACCGACCGGAGTTGCCGTCCGATGGCGTCGAACGACAGCTCCCGCTCGAAATGCGCTCGCGCTTGCTGGCGCAGTGCCGCCCGATCGCGCCCACACCAATCGCGCAATGCGGCCGCAAACGCATCGACGTCGTCCAGGGGAACGAGCGCGCCGCGCCTACCGTCGCCCGTAATCCGTCGAAACGACGGGATATCCGTCACGATTGGCGTTGTTCCGCATGCCAATGCTTCGATGACGCCGTACCCACTCCCTTCGGCGTGACTCGCCTGCACGAGAAAGTCGGCCGCTTGGAAATGCGCTTGAATTACCGGATATCTGATCTCTCCGAGTAAGACGACGCGGTTTGACAGCCGCGGATCAGTGGCGATGCGCTGCCGCACGTTGGCGAGGAGGGGCCCATGCCGAAAGCACATGTACAGGCGGACTCCAGGGGAATGTTCCGCGAACTGTGAGACTGCGTTCAACACAAGGAGAGGGTCTTTGTTTGCGTCGAGATTTCCTACCCAGAGGAGACAAGGATCACCGCGAAGCCCGGTTGCGTTTCGTGCCGCTGCGACGTCGCCCGGGATGAATGGCGAAGAGCCTTCCACGACCTCGAACACAGGCAGATCTCGTCGCAACGCCCTCGCCGCCATGAACGGGAGGGCTTGAGCGCGCGCGGTGAACATGACTCCTGTCAGCGGGGCGAACCCCCATCCATACCACCGGGCCCTCCACCCCGTTGGACACTTGGTCCCGTGGTCCTGCGCGAGGATGGGGACGCCGGGCAGGGCATGGGCGAGCCTGCGCGCCTGGGCGGGGAGGATCAGTCCTTTGTAGTGGATGATGTCCGGCTGGTGGGATTGCACTCGAGCTAGCAGCTCATGAGGGGCTCGACGCAGTTTGCGGCCGCCGGGCAATGACACAAAGGGATCGCGAGGCTCGCAAACGAAGTGACAGCGGACCCCCTCGACCTCGAGCTCCGCGTTCTTCCAGGCTGATTCGAGAACCGTTACGTCGACGCCGGCCCGCTTGGCCGCGCCGGGCACCCGTCCGAAGTCCCGCCACACCCCGGATACCAACTCCTCCGGGTTCCTCCGTAGGGGATCCAAGTAGGCGCTGACCACGGCGATGCGGGCCGGCGCCCCATGACTGCTCATGGGCAGAAGGCTCGCCTACCGTGTTTCCAGAGTCAACGGAGGTCTAGTACATCACGTAGGTAACGACGGAATGTATAATCACCGGCTACCGGATTAGGTTGTTTCGCTGCTGACCTAAGGGCTTATCCTACGACGAGCACCCAGGCGGAGTTACGGCCAGTCGATTTTCAGCTACCTCATGCAGCGATCCGACTCGAGGCGGACGACGCACGCGTCATCGGGCTAGCGGATTCTCTTTGGTGCCGGTGCTCTCGCGCTGAGCAGACTCACCCCCTCATTCTGTTGAAGATTGAGGCTGTCGTGGGTCCACTCGGGAACGGCGCGCCATTCGCCGAGGGTGAACGATGGTCAGTTGGAGACGATTACGCCGATCTCACGTTCGAAAATCGTCTCTCTGTTCACATCGATTGGGCCAACGGCACCGCGACGGTCGCGGTGAGCACAGCATTCCTGCGCTCGGAACCCTCGTTCGTAGCCCGACTTGGTCTCGAGACGCCGGTTGCGACGCTCCTCGCTTGGCGCGGGTATGCCGTCGTTCACGCGGGTGCCGTCGTCGGCGCGGCGGGTGCGGTGGTGCTCCGTGGACCGTCGGGAGCGGGGAAATCGACGCTGGTCGCGGCCGCGCATCGCGCCGGGCTCGAAGTGCTGGGTGACGAAACGATTCTCGTCGCGCGTGAGGATCCGGACGAACTCGTCGCAGCCGTGCGCGATCCCCTGTTGTCGCCCGAGATGTACGAGGCGCTTGGCTATAACGGTGCTGGGAGCGCGGGCTCCGGGGAAAAACGGCGATTGGACTTGTTCGCGTCCTCAACCCCTCACAAACGCAAGGCACGAAGGCGTGCCGTCGTTTTGCTCGGCCCGTTCGAGGGGCAAGCTGCCCGGCTCGAGGCGCTGTCGCCTGAGCGCTTTCTGGACGAGTTTAAAAGGGGAGCCATTCCGCAGGAGCGTTGGGGGGGAACTCCGCCCACCATTGCGGAACACTGGTCGCGGCGCGCGGCCTACCGTCTCTTCGGAGCTCGAGACTTGCACGGTGCTGTCCGGTTACTCTCGGACCTGTGCGCAAACCCTGACTCGGGGGATTCACAGTGAGAGGTTCCTCAAACAGGAGCGCTCCGGTCCTGTTGACGCACTCGTACTACCTCAGGTACGACCAAAAGCAGTGGCGGAAGATGAAGCCGTACGCGCCGCTTTCCACGTTGATCGTGGCCGCGTTGTTGCGGAGAGCCAACCACCCCTTCGCCTTCTTCGATACTATGCTTTCGGAGGGCGTAGACGAGTACCGCGACTTCTTGAGAGCAGCCCGCCCCAAAGTGGTCGCGATCCTCGACGATAATTTCAATTTCCTCACCAAGATGTGTACGACGCGCATGCGAGCTGCCGCCTTCGAAATGATTGCGGCTGCGAAATCGGCCGGCGCCCGGGTGGTGGTGAACGGGTCGGATGCGACCGATCAAACCCTCGCATATCTCGATGTCGGCGCCGACGCGGTGATTGTAGGGGAACCTGACGAAACGCTGCTGGAGTTGCTCAAGCATTGGGAAGACGGTGGAACCGAGCTGCACGGCATCGCGGGGCTCGCGATCCGCGAAACGCTGAACGGCAGAGGCACCGTCCATCGGACCTTGGCGCGTCGCCCGATTCCCGATCTCGACGCCTTGCCGTTCCCCGCCTGGGACTTGATCGACGTAGAGCGCTACCGCGTGGCGTGGACCGCGGCGCACGGGCGGTTGTCCTGGAATCTGGCGACATCGCGCGGCTGTCCGTTCGCCTGCAACTGGTGCGCAAAACCGGTGTTCGGCCGGCGCTATACGCAGCGCAGCCCGGAAAACGTGGCCGCCGAGTTGGCAGAGCTCGGAAAGGCGGTCGGTGCCGATCACCTCTGGTTCTCCGACGACATCTTCGGGCTCACACCGCGGTGGATAGAGCACTTTGCGCGCGAGGTCGTGGTGCGTGGTGCGGCGACCCCATTCATGATGCAATCGCGCGCGGATCTCATGACGCCGGCTGCGGTGAAGGCGCTCGCGGAATCACGGTGCGAAGAAGTGTGGCTCGGCGTTGAGTCGGGGTCCCAGGGCGTGCTCGACGCGATGGACAAGGGCATCACGCTGGATGACGTGCGGGCCGCGACCAGGACGCTCAAGGAGCACGGCATCCGCGCGTGCTGGTTTGTGCAACTCGGCTATCCCGGTGAAGACTGGGACGCGATCCTCAGTACGCGTGATCTGATCCGCGAAGCGCAGCCCCACGACATCGGGGTGTCAGTCGCATACCCGCTTCCGGGGACGCCGTTCTATGAACGTGTTCGGGCTGACCTTCGCGGCAAAGCCAATTGGTCGGACAGCGATGATCTGGCCATGATGTTCCGCGGAGCGTACACGACGGATTTCTACCGCGAGATCCGCGACCTTTTGCATCAGGAGGTGAACGCTCGCACCGAGACTCGCTCCGTGCACTTCAGTGCGTTCGACGATCAGTGGGAGCTGCTGCGGGCCCGGGAAGGGGCGAATCGCTCTACGGATGGCAACCAGTTGCGGCGGGCCATCGCGGGAGCCTGAGATACCGGGCCGCACCTACGCCAGCGCTGGACGGTTTCTTAGTACAAGCTTCTCAACGGGCAAACCGTATACGTCATTGCGGCAACGCCAGCGCGCCAGCGCTTGCAGCGGTCTTTTCCACCCCGGTGCCCGATCCCACGCGAGCCGTTGATAAAACTTGAAGCGTTCGACGCGCCGATACTTTGCGTCTGAGACCCACGGCCCCCGCGAGCCCACGAAATCGAAGTCGGACCACTCAGCGAGCGTCCGGGGCAACTGATAACCACGCGCGACTGCTTGCTGCGTAATCGATGTCCCCGGATACGGTTTGAAATAGAAGATCTGAGTTTCAAAATCCGCACTCATTGTCCGTAAATGTTTGATCAGCGCCAGGGTGGCCGAGACACTCTCCTCGTCCTCGTCCGGGAATCCCACAATGAACGGGAAACGCACGCGGATCCCGGCTTTGAGGCATCGTTCGGCCGTCTCCAGGACCTGCTCGATCGTCACATCCTTCCGGATGCGTTTCAGCATATCGGGGGATCCGGACTCGACACCCACGAGCACGCGACGCAATCCCGAACGCTTGCAGATCGCGAGCGCGTCGTCCGGAAGACGTGAGCACTGGTCGGCCCGCATGGTGGCGGCCCACGTGATGGGGACCTTGCGGCCGAGAAACTCCTCGGCGATCGCCACGACGCGAGGCGTGGATGTAAAGAATGTCTCGTCCTGAAAATTGACGTCCTGAAACCCGTAGCGCTGCCACAGCTCGGCGATTTCCGCGCCCACCCGGGCGGGCTCGAGGCCGACCCAGCGCCGCTGATACACGAACGGATCGGCGCAGAAAGCACAACGGAACCGGCAGCCTTGTGAGGTGATGTAATCGAGCTGACGCTTGCCCTTCAGGGCGTAGTAGCGTTGCACGTCGATCAAGCTGTAGTCGTGAGGCTCGAGCGTGTTCACATCGGCAAGCGGGCGGGCACCGTTGTCCACGACCGAATCGCCGCCGCGGTACGTGCACCCGGCACATCCGTCGAGCGTGTTCTTGCCGGCGAGGCGATCCACGATTTCCGAGAACGTGACCTCGCCCTGCGCCTGAACCGTAACGTCGATGCTGGGCTCCTCGAGACAATCCTTCCCGAACATCGACGGATGCCATCCGCCCCAAACCACGGGCAGCTCAGGATGGCGCGCCTTCACCGCGCGCGAAACCCGAACCGCATCGCGGATCGGTTGACCGGACAGGACGGTGACACCAAAGCACAGTGCCTCACCGACTTCCTGGAGTACTCGACCGATGGGATCGCGCTCGAGCCGCCCATCGATGATGATGGGCTCGAACCGCTGCCGATCGAGGTGCGACCCGATCGCCAGCAGCGCGAGCGGCATGGTGTGAAAATCGGCCGTCGGGTTGTACAGGACCACGCGCTGCTTCATGCTCGTACGAACTCCATCAGATAATGATCTCCGAGCCAAGCCATCAGCGGCCAACGCTCGAGACCCGTTTCCCAGCGATCCAGGCGCTCGAGCCATCCAGGATGACGGCGTGCCCACTCTGCGGCGAACGTCGGAGGAACCAGTACCCCCAGACCGGCACTGTGCCGCAAAATGAACCCCTGCCCAAACGCCTCCCGCAGCTGCGTAGGGGTCGGATACCTGACGGTAATTCCCCGCCACGACGTACCGCGCGCCGCGAGCCGGCGAAACGCCTTGCGCCACTCACCCTGGGTCAGAAACCAGACCCACTCCCATGGGACCAGGGGCCCCATGACACATACGACGACGTGGGCACCCGGCTTGAGGAGGTCGGCCAACACTTGGGCGACGGGCGCAATCTCGGCAACGCAATTCAGTCCGCCGAAGCTGGAAAACGCCCCGTCAAATTTCCCCGCGTACCCAAGCAGTACATCCAATTGCCCGAGTTCGACTTGCTGCACGTCTACCTGACCCTGCAGCTCGCGGGAGGCAATTTTCTTGCGCGCGATCTCGAGCATCGCCTCCGAGGCGTCCGTTGCCAGCACGTTCACGCCACGGGCCGCGAGGTGCACGGCATCCTCGCCCGTTCCACAATTCAACTCGAGCACGCGATCGCCGCGCGCAAACGCGCGGTCGAGCCATCGCCACACGCGCCGACGAAGCAACCGACCCAACTCAGACTGGGTGAAATCGCTGTCGTATCGCTCGGCGAGCGGGTCGAACACTGCAGAGGTCACGCTGGCGAATCTAGTCCTCTCGCTGGCGGGTACAACAGCGCGTCACTACCCTTCACATATGGCACCGGTGCTACTGACCCACGGGTACTTCGTCGGCGAAGATCCGAAAGAGCAGGCGATCATGAAGCCGTATCCGACGTTGGGTCTGCTGTACGTCTCTGGCTATTTGAAACGGTCTGGAATACCGGTCGAGGTCTTCGACACCACGTTTGCGACCCGCGCTGACCTCAATCGCCGCCTCACAACGCCACCCGTGGGTGTCATCGGTATCTACACAAACCTAATCACCCGCAGTTCGGTCCTCGCCATCGTGCAGTCCGCGAAACACGCGGGCTGGACCGTCGTGCTCGGCGGCCCCGAGTCGGCCAACTATCCCGCCGAATACCTGTCGCACGGCGCCGACGTGATCGTGATCGGGGAGGGCGAGGAGACCATGCGCGAGCTGCTCCCGGCCATCGATGCGCTCGGCCCGCACCGGCTGCACGGGATTCCGGGAATCGCGTTTCGTGACGAGGCGGGAAACATCGTGACTACGCCCGAGCGGCCGCAGATCAAGGACATCGACGCGCTGCCGTGGCCCGATCGCGAGGCGATCGACATCGACCGCTACGTCGATACCTGGCGCACGCACCACGGGATGGGCAGCGTCAATCTGATCACCGCGCGCGGCTGTCCGTATCGCTGCCGCTGGTGCTCGCACGCGGTGTTCGGTTACAGCCACCGTCGCCGCAGCGTGACGGGGACGGCGGACGAGCTACAGCACATCGTCGAGCGCTACAAGCCCGATATGGCCTGGTACGCCGACGACGTGTTCACGATTCATCATCGCTGGCTGTTCGACTATGCCGCCGAGCTGAAGCGGCGCGGCCTCCGAATTCCCTTCGAGACGATCTCCCGCGCCGATCGCATGATGAAGGACGACGTGCTCGCGACGCTCGCCGAGATGGGGTGCTTCCGGATCTGGATCGGCGCGGAGAGCGGCAGCCAGCGGATTCTCGATGCCATGGAGCGGGGTGTGACGGTCGAGCAGGTGCTGTTCGCAACCGCGGCCGCCAAGCGCCACGGGATCCAGGTCGGAATGTTTCTGATGTGGGGCTATGACGGCGAGACCGTAGAGGACATGGCGGCGACCGTCGATCTCGTGAAGCGCGCCAGCCCCGACACATTCCTCACGACCGTGGCGTACCCGATCAAGAACACGCCGTACTTCGTGCAGCTCGGGGAGCGCGCTGTGGGGCCTACGGACTGGGCAGCGTCTACCGATCGAGACTACGGGGTGCGCGGACGCTACTCGCGCGAGCTGTACCGGCACGCTGACAGGTGGCTGCGGGAAACAGTGGGCGGCAATCTGGCCGAAGCCGGTGAGGCCCGGGACGCTGTGCTGCAAATGTCGAGGAGCGAGCAGATCCCGTAACCCTCTGCGCTGAGCTGCCGACCCTCAGCCCTGCTCCATGGACTTTCTGCGTTCAGCTGGCGAGAAGTTGCGCCGCGTAATGGACGCTCCGCGCCCATCTCCCGAGAAGTTGCTCCGATCCATAGACGCTCTGCGCCGTTCTGCCGAGAAGCTGCTCCCATCCATGGACGCTCTGCGTCGGGTTACCGAGAATTCGCGTCGATCCATGGAAGCTCGGCGCGGGGAGGCCGGGTGTCGCATTCAAGCAATGGAAGGTCAGCGCGGGGAAACCCAGTGTCGCGCTCGATTCATGGACGGTCAGCATGAGGAACTCGAGGGTCACGGCCAATTAGTGGACGCTCAGGTGAGGAACTGGAGAGTCACGGCCAATTGGTGGACGCTCAGCGTGAGGAACTGGAGAGTCACGGCCTATCAATGGACGCTCAGCGTGACGAACTGGAGCGTCACGGCCTATCAATGGAAGCTCAGCGTGAGGAACTGGAGAGTCGCGCCCCATCAGTGGAAGCTCCGCCCGAGGTAGCCGAGTCTCTCGGCTGCACAGCGGAGAGCCCGTTCGTATGACTGGGAACAACGCAGGGGAACCGGGACGCGCACGGGATGGTTGAATTGATGGGTAAACTCACCTACACTTGGTGCTCCATGAGATCTGAATCGGCTCGTTCCATTTTGCGCCATGCGCTCGCAGCCATGACGCTCGCGGCCCTCGCCGCTCGGTGCGGCGGCGGGAACGGCCCGCCGGCGACGATCACGCCCGATCCGACGAACCCCATGAATCCGATGGGGTACCGCGTCGTATCTGCCGCGGATTCGGGCGGGAGCATTGTATCGCAACGAAAGGAGCTAGTCAGTGTCGTTCGTTGAGAAACATTCTCGTCAAGCGCGCCGCGTGCTCGCGGCGCTCGGCCTGACGCTGCTCGCCGTGGGATGCAGCGGCAATGGCCCGCCGGCGAACACGATGCCCGACCCCATGAACAACCCCATGTCATATCAGGTGGGGCAGGCGGCCACGACCTGCACGAGTGGCACCACTGCAAGCGTGCCACTGGCCGAGTGCGTCCGGAGCCGCTGATGAAGCACGTTCTCGCCTCCCTCGGTATCGCGGCGTTTGCGTTGGGCTGCCACGGAAGTAACGGACCCTCGAACGTGCCCGATCCCATGGGGACGCCGGGGATGTATCATCGCTCGGGTGCCGGTGCCGTGCTCGGCAACCGCTCGGCGAGGAGCGATGTAAATGCCTCCTGCACCGGCGCGACAGGAATCCGCGCGACACCATCAGCGTGTAACAGCGCGCGATAAGGCGAGCGGTAGGGGTACCACGGCAGCGGTGCCCCGGACGGAGCGTGAAACAGCGCAATCGTCGGAATCTTCCACGCCGCGCCGAGGTGTAGCACCGACGTATCCGGAGTGAGTAACACGTCGGCTTCATGGACCATAGCGGCAAATTCATGGAATGACGGCGAGGCGGGGATTACCCCCGCCTCTGTTGCGTTTGCGATCGACTGAACCTCGGCCATGTCGTCGGGCGCGCCGCCGATCAGGATCTCGAAGCGCGGCTCGCGGCCACGCACCCAGCGCAGAAATTCGACGAAGTTGTCCCGGCCCCAGTAGCGGGCGGGGCTCAATCCCTTCCCGCCGCCCGAGATATTGACGATGAGCAGCGGCTGGCCGCGCCCGGGTCCGATTCGCGAGCGCGCCTGCGACCGATCCGTGTCCGAGAGCGGGTATTCGAGATCGAGGGGGATCCGTCGGGGATCGATCCCGAATGGCAGCAGCAGCTGTGCGATGCGCTCGACGATGTGCACCGTCTGCCGATCGAGCAGCGGGACCGCATGGGTGTAGTGGGCCGAGCGCTCGTGCCGAATGCCAACTCGGAACCGCGCGCGCGATAGCATGGCGATGAGCTGCGCGCTGGTCGAGGGATTATCGATCAGATCGATGACGACGTCGTACCGCTGGCGACGCACGCTGCGCGCGAGCCGCAATCCCCCCACGAACGACTTGTCGTACCGCCAGGCATGGTCGATATAGCGCGCGAGCGCTGGCTGCACGCCGTAGTTCGTGCGCGAAAGCAGAATATCGATCTGTGCCTGGGGAAATTGTTGCCGCAGCGTGCGGATCACGGGCGTGGACACGAGCACGTCACCGATCCGGTCCGGGCGGAGCAGCAGCATGCGAGGACTGGGGCCGAGCGCGAGCGCATCGCGCGGCTCGTTCACCAAGTCTCCCGCGAACGGGCGGTCGGTGAGCGCCAGGAAGCGGCGCCGCAGGAAACGCTCGGCCGGTTTGAGGGGGTTCACCAACGAAAAACGGCGCCCGCAGTTACGCGAGCGCCGTCCTCTTGTTCGGCTCTGCCGCTGATTAGAGCTTCACCACGTTCTGCGCCGCGGGGCCCTTCTGGCCCTCGACGACGTCGAACTCCACCCGCTGGCCCTCGGCCAGGGACTTGAATCCCTCGGCCTGAATCGCCGTGTGATGGACGAAACAATCCTTGCCGCCGCCCTCGGGCGTGATGAATCCGAATCCCTTGGCGTCGTTGAACCACTTCACCGTGCCGGTCATGCGTGCCATACTGTGTACTTACTCCTCGGTAATTAAGACTGTTCTCGGCGACGAGCGCCCTTCACCTTGCGGCGAGCCGCTGCCTTGTCCTTCCGCCGCCGTCGAGCAGAGCGACTCTCGTAAAACCGTGTTTTCTTCAGATCCTGGAACAGACCCGCCTTGGTCACCCGCCGGCGGAACTTCTTGAGAATGAAGTCCAGTCGGTCGTTCTCCTCCAGCGTGACTTCCATAACGGTCCTCCCTTACGGGGAGAGTTGCCGACCAGAAACAAAAAAGAGACCTGAGGCGACAGCCCAGGTCCTTCTAGCTACAGTCTCTGGTGTTCAGCACGCGGCACTGCAGCCCGCGGCTCTTTCGCTCGGGGGTGAAACTCGCTGGTAGGACGAGATACGTCAAGTACGAGAACGTCAAGGAAATACGTCAAGGAAATACGTGGGCTATGTTAGCACTCCCCCTTTTTGGTGTATGCGCGTGACTACTCGTCGAGAGTTCGTCGCCGAAACCGCCGCGTTGGTGGCCGGTGTTGCCGCCGTTCCGCAGGAACCCCGTACAGCGTCGAAATCCCCCGCCGTGATGCCGCCGTTCGAGCTCGAAGAAGCGACGATCGCGGACCTGGCCAAGGGGATGCAGGCCGGTAAGTACACCGCCCGCTCGCTGTGCCAGGCGTACCTGTCCCACATCGCACAGGTGAACACGCGGGGCCCGGCGATCCGGGCGGTGCTCGAGGTGAATCCCGATGCGCTCGCGATTGCCGACGCGCTCGACGCCGAGCGGAAGGCGAACGGGGCGCGCGGGCCGCTGCACGGCATTCCGGTGCTGCTCAAAGACAACATCGCCACGGCCGATCGTATGGCGACCACGGCGGGCTCGCTCGCGCTGGTCGGCGCCACGGCGCCACGCGATGCCTTCGTGGCCGATCGGCTGCGGGCCGCGGGTGCCGTGCTTCTCGGCAAGACCAACATGAGCGAGTGGGCGAACTTCCGCTCGACGCACTCGTCGAGCGGCTGGAGCGGCCGCGGTGGCCAGTGCCGCAACCCGTATGCGCTCGATCGCAGCCCGTGCGGGTCGAGCTCGGGATCGGGAGCGGCGATCGCGGCCAATCTCGCGGCGGCGGCGATCGGAACGGAGACGGATGGCTCGATCGTCTGCCCGTCGAGCGCCCAGGCGCTCGTGGGGATCAAGCCCACGCTCGGGCTTGTGAGCCGCTGGGGCATCGTGCCCATCGCCCACAGTCAGGACACGGCCGGGCCGATGGCGCGCACGGTGGCCGACGCCGCACTCCTCCTGGGCGTAATCACCGGCGCGGATTCGCGCGACGCGTCCACCGCCGGCGCCGAGAGCCACCGGTCCGACTATGTCGCCGCACTGGATCCCAACGGCATGCGCGGTGTGCGCGTGGGCGTCGCGCGCACCAAGCTCTTCGGCTATCACCCACCGACCGACAAAGTCGCCGAGGCGGCAATCGACGCGATGAAGCAGCTTGGCGCCGTGATCGTCGATCCGGCGGATATCCCGCACGTGGGCGAGTACGACGACGCGGAGCTCGACGTGCTGCTGTACGAATTCAAGGCTGACCTCAAGAACTACCTCGCCGAATTCGGTGCGGGCGTGCCGTACCGGAGCGTGCGCGATCTGATCGATTTCAATCTTGCGCACGCGAGAGAGGAGCTAGTGTTTTTTGACCAGGATCTCTTCGTGAAAGCCGATGCGAAGGGGGGGTTGGACGACGCGGGCTATGCGGCGGCTGTCGAAAAGTGCCGGACACTCGCGATCAAGCAGGGTCTCGAGGCGGCGTTCGCGCAGTTCAACGTCGACGTGTTCGTGGCTCCGACCGGCAACCCCGCCTGGACGATCGATCTCGTCAACGGCGACCATTTCGTGGGATCGAGCTCGACGCCCGCCGCAGTGGCCGGCTATCCGAGTATCACGGTGCCGGCGGGGTTCGTGGCCGGCCTTCCGGTGGGGATTTCGCTCATCGGCAAGCCGTACAGTGAGCCACTGCTCGTACGCGTGGCGTACGCGTACGAGCAGGCCAGCAAGATGCGTCGTCCGCCGCGGTTTCTTCCGAGCGCCGACCTCAGGGCGCCGTGACGACCGCCCCCGAGCGGGTGGCCGGCGCGGTGCGGCTGGCGCCACCGGACACGAGCGCATGGAACCCGCCGTTGCCGTCGACGTATCCGGTCGCCGCCTCGTTGTACACGGGGCTGGGCAGATTGACGGCGATGTTCGAGAACGTACCCACGGTGCCGTCGGCGTTAATGGCCGCGTACACGTCGTTGCTGGCGGATGGCGAGAGCCCGCTGAACACGATCGCGCTGCCGCTTCCGGGTGGGCCCATCACGATGGCGCCTTCGGCCATGCGTGCCGTGGGCAGACTGTTCGGATTCGCGGCCCACGCCCCGACGTTGCGGCTGTAGAGGTCGACTTTCGCGTAGTAGATCGTAGCTGACGCTGAAGCGGACGTGCTGTCATTGGGCGAGTGGGCCGTCCCGTCGCCGCCGAACACGTACAGCACGCCGTTGTACTGGCCGTAGCCAAACCGCGCGCGTCCGGAGGGAAGGGCGGGCTGAGAAGTCCAGTCACCTGTCTTGATGCTGGCGTCGGGCTGGATCACGGCGCGGTACACGCTGGTTACGGGAGCATTGTTCGTCCCCGCGCCACCCCACACATACAGGTGACCCATGAAGATCGCCGCACCTTCCGCATGGATGGCCGCGGGCAACGTGCTCGACTGCGTCCAGCTGCCTGCGAGAATGCTCCCGTCGGCCTTGATCGTTCCGCGGTACACGACGTTGCTCGAGGTCCCGGCGGAATCCGTGGTACCGCCGATCACGAGGAGGTGCCCGCCCAGGCTCGCGGTGTCCGCGCTGTTGCCCGGCGTGGCAACGACCGCCGCCGCGAACGCGCGTGCGGCCGGCAGAGCGGTCGTGCTGGTCCACAAGCTGATGGATCCCGATGCGGGAATCGTCGAGAAGTACACGCTCGTGCCAGGCGTTCCACCCGCGCCTTCACCACCGACCACGTAGATCGCGCGGACGGTTCCGCCGTTCGACCGGATGTTGCCGGTCGCGACGGCCTGACCGGACAGGACCGCGGGAAGCGCCGGCGGGATGGCCCACGACGTGATGCTGGTAGGCGAGAAGGCACTGGCCGGCGTGACGTTGAACACCTCCAGGCCGTTGTTCAAGCCGTTGCCGTTGTTCACCGCGACCGGTCCCGTGATCGAGCCCGCTGGGACTGTGCCGACGATGAACGTGTTATTCCATTGCGAAACATTCGCGGGGACAATGGCCGCGCCCAGGGAGTTCGTGAACAGCAGCGTGCTCGTGCCCTGGACGTCTCCAAACTGGATCCCCTCGACGATCACGGTGCTCCCGACCGGTCCTTCCGCGCTGAAGGCTCCGTTGACGTCGGAGATGAACGGGAATCCCTGTACCGGCGGGTTGTCACAGGCGGCGATCGAACCGGTGAAGGCGAGAAGTACGAGCAGCGAGCGACTCTCTAGCGTCATGACTCCCTCTTTAGTTCTTGGATTGTGAGCGGCTAAAGATACAACCGCCGCGGCGCTCAGCCTGGTTCGCGAAGCTCCGCACCCGTCATCAGATTCGCGAGCCCCGCCCGGCCCGTCACGACAGCCGCGAGCGCCAGAACGGGAAGCACTTCGATGGCCTGCAACGCGAACCCCGCCGCCACGGCCTGGTCGGCTTCGACTCCGAACGGCAGGAGTGCCCCCACCATAGCCGCTTGGAGTACCCCGATATTGCCCGGTGTGATCCGGATGAGCCCACCCAGGTTGACCGCGATGAGGGCGGTGAACGACGCGGCATAACTGACGGGGATGTGCACGGCGTGCAGGGTGAGATGATACGTGGCCCATTCCGCGGTCCAGGAGACCAGGGCGAGGGCGGTCGGGGCGATCAAACGGCTGCCGCTGCTCATGGCGGCGAATTCGGACGCGCCCGTCCGCAGCGCTTCGGGGAGGCGATCGATCAGATCGTTCCAGCCGCGAAACCGCGCCACGAGCAGCACGGTCACGAGCGCTGCCGCTGCACCGATTTGCAGGCCGCGGAGCGGCGGCGGCAGCTCCAGCACGAACGGCGCGAGCACGAGAAACAGCGTCAGCCCGAGCGCCTCGACGCCACGTGACCACACGATCGAAAGCACGGCGGCGCGCACCGGCACCTCGTCGCGGCGCCGCACCAGGGTGACCCGCACCGCCTCACCGCTTACTCCCGCGGCGATGCTGTTCACGGCGGTGCCCAGGAGGTTCGCTTCCTGTGCGATCCAGAAGCGGTTCGGGCTCACCGTGCCGAGCAAGAGATGCCAGGCCCATCCCTTGGTCAGGGGTGACGCAAGGTTGATGAGCAGCGCGGTCGTGAGCAGGCCGACATTGACCTCCTCGAGGGCGTCCAAAGTCCGGTCCCACGGGAAACGGAACACGAGGACTGATCCGAGGATGATGCAGGCGAGGATCCCAATGCCCCACAGCCACCGTTTCATCACGCCTCTCATGCGACGAGTTCCGAGAGTGAGCCGAATGCGTAGCCTGCTGCCCGCGCGTCCGCGATGATGCCCGGAAGGGCCTGCGCGGTTTGACTGCGATCGCCAGTAGGATCGTACCCGTCTCCATCATGCAGCAACACGATCGCGCCGGGTTTCGACTTGGCGCGGACGCGGCGCCGGATCACCTCGGCTCCCGGTTGGGCGGAATCCCACACGCCGAACGTCCACGCCATGACGGCGTAGCCGTGCCGCCGGGCTGCGCGGGCTACGAAAGGATTGCGGTAGCCATGCGGCGCCCGAAACATTCGCGGCGTGCGTCCCGTGGTGGTCTGGATCACGTCATGCGCCCCGTCGAGCTCCGCCCGAATCCGGCTGGGTCCCAGGACGTGCAGCTTGACGTGGGTTGCGGTGTGGTTGCCGATCTCGAATCCGTGATCCGCTACGTGCCGCGCAAGGTCGGGAAAGCGGCGCACGTGTGCTCCGACCATGAAGAAGGCGGCCGGCACCCGCTCACGCTCGAGCGTGGCGACGATCGACTCGGTCGCCGTGGGATTCGGGCCATCATCGAAGGTCAGATAGAGCACGCGCCGATCGCCGGCGCCGCGTCCCACGACGGGCCCGAACAGCGTGCTCTCCGGATCGTACACACCCAGGGCAAGCGTCCCGAGGCCCAACACTCCCGCGCATCCGAGCAGAACAAGATCCGACACTACGCGAGCACCCGCTCGTACAGCGCGAGAGTTCGATCCGCCACGCGCGGCCACGCGTAGTCCGCCGCCTTGGCCAGGCCCGCGCGTCCCATGGTGTCCCGCCGGGCCGGGTCCTCGATCAAGGTCACGATGGAATCCGCCCAGGTGCGCGGATCGTCGTTCGGGACGATCTGCGCCTCGGCGCCATCGCGGAGTACGGAGCGGAACCCCACGTTGTCCGACACGAGCAGCGGCGTTCCGCACGCCATCGCCTCGAGCAAGGTGACGCCGAACGATGCGCGATTGGTGGGGCAGAGATACAAATCGGACGTCGCGTAGTGCAGCGGGCGATCGTCGAACACGCGGCCCAGAAAGCGCACGCTGCTGCCGAGTGACCGCGCGCGCCGCTCGTAATGCGCGCGCCAGGGTCCGTCGCCCGCTACCGTGAGCTGGGCGTTCGGGAACCGCGCGAGAATGCGGGGCATCGCCTCGAGCACGGTTCCGAGCCCATTGCGGGGCTCGAGCCGCGCGAGGAACAACAGCCTCGGCCCGCGCCGCAGCGCATCCGTGGGCTGGCGGCCGTCCGGCTGGAAGAATCCCAGGTCTACGCCGTTCGGAATGATTTCCCAGTTCGCGCGGAAATAGCGCGACAGGGCGTCGATCACCGGCTGGCTGACCGCGACCACCGCCGCGTGCCGGTCGATCATGCGCTGCCATATCGGTCGGAAGATCCGGTACCCGGCCGACCGCGGGAACCAGGAGTGAAACGTGGCGACGACCGGGATGCCGAGCCGCCAGGCGGCGACCGGTGCCACGAGCCCGAAGGTGGGCGCGATTCCGCCATGAATGTGTACGAGATCGAATCGCCCCGCGCGGAAGATCTCGGTCAAGTGGTGAGTGAGCCGCCAGCCCGCCGTGATGCGCGAGACGCCGCCGTTCGCGTAGATCACGATGCTCGTGCCGACGCGCCGCACGAACGGAGGGTCCTGGCCAGCGCCGCGCATGCGCGACGTGACCACCGTGACGCGATGCCCGCGGCCGATCAGGTTGACGGCGAGGTGATGAACGTGCTCGGGCACTCCCCCGAGCTGCGGGTAGTAATCCTCGGCGACGAGCGCTATTCGCATGCTGGCGAACAGATGCTCACGGGTCGGCGGTATTCCCCATGACACCCACGTTCAGTGCCTGCGCGGTCCGGCGGACCGCGGCCATGACCGCGGCGGGCTGCTCTTCGTGGATGAAATGCCCTGCGCCCGGAACGGTGTCGATCGCGATCTGCGGAATCGAGTTGCGCAGCTGTTCGATTTCGGCGCTGCTGACATCGCCTTCGTGCGGCGCCCCTCCCACCATCACGACCACGGGGCAGCGCAGCTCGGAGAGATGCGGGGCAAGGCGATCGCGCTCCTTCGAGGCGGCGATACCGAGGAATGCCTTGAGGGTGCCGTCGAGATCCCGGGCGGCGGGAGCCGTGTACCCTTCCACCACTTCCTCCGTGACCCAGCTCGGGTTGCCCGATGACGCGGCCAGCATCTTCCGGATCTGCCACCGGATGAGCCGCACGCCGCCCAGCCATTTGATCCAATGCGCGTACTTCATGGCCCGTTTGAACTGCGGGGTCGCTGCGGTCTCCGCGGGGCCGCCTTCGATGGAGATCAATGCGCCGACCAGGTCGGGCCGCAGATACGCGAGGCGGAACGCCTCGGACCCGCCTACGGAGTGCGCCAGCACGATGGCGTGATGCACGCCGAGCGTGTCGAGCACGGCCGCAACCCGCCGTGCCTGGGCGCCAAGGGAGTAGTCCGCGGTCGGCGGCTTGGATGACTCTCCGATGCCGAGCGGCTCGATCGTGAACGTCTCGTATCCGGACTCATTGAGCAGCGGGGCGATATTCCGAAAGGAGTAGGTCGATCCGAACAGCCCCGGGATCAGCACGACGGGTTCCCCCATGCCGCGCTGCTCGACGTGCAACGTCTCGGCTGCCGACAGGACGACCTTCAGGCTTTTTGGAGTCGAGTCCGCCAGCATGAGCGCCGCGACGAGCCACATCACGATCCCAACACCTCCGTTTGCCGGCCGAAGCAGGAAGGGGAGCAAGATAGCGCAGAACACCTACCCGCGGGCGCGAAGGATCGATATGCTTCGCGTCCGTGACCCGTCAACTCCTGCCCGCCGCCTTGGTCATCGGATTCGTCGGCCTCGCGAAACATTCGGCCCCCGTCCCGGTTCGTCGGTCCGGGATCCCGGCGCGATTCGACGCGGACGTCTCCCGCGCGCTGCGGCTGTTTCACGTGCCCGGGGCGGCGATCGCGATCGTGAAGAACGGCAAGGTACTCCTGATCAAGGGCTACGGGGTTCGCACCGTGGGACAGCGCCAGCCGGTCGACCCTCACACGCTGTTCCAGATCGCTTCGAATACCAAGGCGTTCACGACCGCGTGTCTCGCCATGCTGGCCGACTCCGGTGCGCTCGACTGGGACGACCGGGTGACGCGCCATCTGGCCGGGTTCGAGCTCGCCGACCCCTGGGTCACGCGGGAGTTCACCGTTCGCGACCTCGTGACGCATCGCAGCGGCCTCGGGCTCGGCGCCGGCGATCTGTTGTGGCTGCACGCAGACTATAGTCGGGCCGAGATCATCCGGCGACTGCGCGCGGCCCCCGTGGTCACGAGCTTCCGAAGCTCATACGCCTACGACAATGTCCTGTACGCCGCGGCCGGAGAGATCATCCCCGCGATCACGGGCAAGAGTTGGAGCGCGTTTGTGCAGAACCGGATTCTCGATCCGCTCGGCATGCGGGAGACGCGGGTCGGGATGTCGGATCTCCGGCCGCAGGACCCGCTGGCCACCCCGCACGCGTTCCTCGCTGGAGACCTCCGGATCGTGCCGTTGGATACAGTCGACAACATCGCGCCCGCGGGAGCGATCATCTCGAACGCGACCGATCTCGCGAAATGGCTGCTCGTGCAGCTCGACTCCGGGCGGGCGAATGGCCGGACCCTGTGGCGCCCGAGTGACGCGCGCGAGATGTGGTCGGCGCAAACCATTCTCCCGATTACAGACCCCGAGTCCCTCCTCGTACCCTTGCGTCCCAATTTCGCGGCGTATGGGTTGGGATGGAGGCTGCGGGATTACCGGGGGCGCAAGATTGTGTGGCATGGAGGCGGGCTCGCCGGAATGACGTCGCGCACCACGCTCGTTCCCGACGAGCGCCTCGGCATCGTGATTCTCACGAACGGCGAAAGCGACCTGCCCGATGCGCTTACCTTCGAGCTGCTCGACGGGTTCCTGGGCGCGCCGTCGGTCGATTGGGTGAAGGCGTTCGCCACGGTCGCGGATCGGGATCGCGCACAGGCGGACTCCGTCATGCGCGCGGCGCAGGGTTCGCGAGACTCGACTTCCGGTCCATCGCTGGCGTCCGCGAGCTACGCGGGAAGCTATGTGGACGCGCTGTACGGAGACGCGACGATTACCCTCGAGAAGAATCGGCTGGTGCTGCGCTTCACGCATTCTCCGGCATTCACCGGCGATCTCGAGCACTGGCAGTACGACACGTTCCGCACGCATTGGCGAACGCCGAACCTCGCGGAAGCGTATCTCACGTTTCATTTGAATCCCGACGGCACGGTGGCCGAATTCGTCATGGCGCCCGTCTCGCCGCTCGCCGACTTCAGTTACGACTACCAGGATCTGCGCTTCGTACCGGTGGGGAAGGCGCGCCAGAAGGCCCCCTGAAAGCCATTCGGGTACACTCGACGGGCGGTCCAGACGTCCTGCGCTACGAGGACGTGGATGATCCGCGTCCGCTCCCTGGCCATGCCGTCGTCCGTCTCGAAGCCATCGGCGTGAATTTCATCGACGTCTACCAGCGTACCGGCCTGTACATCCTCACGACTCCGTTCGTGCCCGGGCAGGAGGGAAGCGGAACGGTGGTCGCGGTGGGGCCGGACGTGCGCGACGTAAAACCGGGAGACCGCGTTGCGTACTGCGGGATTCAGGGCTCCTACGCGGAGCGTGCGAGTGTTCCGGCCAACCGTGTGGCGCTGCTTCCCGATAGCGTGAGCACGAAGCAGGGTGCCGCGTTGATGCTGCAGGGCATGACGGCGCACTACCTCGCCACTACGACCTTCCCGCTCGCCGCCGGCCACACGTGTGTCGTGCATGCCGCGGCCGGCGGCGTCGGACTGCTGTTGTGTCAGATCGCGAAGCGGCGCGGAGCGCGAGTCATCGGGACCACGTCCACGCGCGAGAAGGCCGCCCTCGCGCGCGCGGCGGGTGCGGACGAGGTCATCCTGTACTCGGAGCAGGATTTTGAAACCGAAGTAAAGCGTTTCACCGGATCGAACGGCGTGCAGGTGATCTACGACTCGGTTGGGCGGAGCACGTTCGCGAAGGGCTTGAATTGTCTCGCGCCGCGTGGGATGATGGTGCTCTTTGGACAGTCGAGCGGTCCCGTGGGGCCCATCGATCCGCAGCTGCTCAATCAGAAAGGCTCGCTGTTTCTCACCCGACCGAAGCTCGGTGACTACATGGCCTCACGTGTCGAGCTCCTGGCCCGGTCGAGCGAGCTATTCGGATGGGTCGCGAGCGGTGCGCTCAAGCTCACGATCGGAGGAGAATACCCACTGCGTGAGGCAGGTCGGGCGCAGCGCTATCTCGAAGGGCGGGCGACCACAGGAAAGCTGTTACTGATTCCCGAGGAGGGATGAACGATGCCGAGTAGGTTTGTGTGCGCAGCTCTCCTGTGTGCCGGGATCGCGCGCGGAGGCGCGGCCCAGACCGTTTCCCCGGATTCCCTGTCGATTGCCGACAGCATCTTCGTGCGATACCGAGTGAATACCTCGGGGAGGCAAACCGCGAGTGTCGTGGTGGTGGCCGTGCGCGCGCCCGTACAACGGATGGAAGGGCCCAGTTCTGAATGGGTGCTCGAGAGTCCGAAGCCCGGGGATTCGCTCGCGACTTGGCGGTCCGGGTCGGCGGCGGCGGACGTGGTTCCCGGCACGTTTCGGACCGGGTTCGTCCTGACCGCCGCGTCGGGGCTGCCCGACATCGTGACGTACTGGGTGGAGGGCCGATCCGGTTCCGCGCTCGCGGCCGATGCGGCGGGCATGGCGCAACACGGTGGACAGGGTCAGACGGTTGGCATTGCCGCAGTCGCTGATCAAAGCCCCGGAGCCCTGCTGTCGCGGCTCTACAATCTGCAGATCCAGGCCTGCACCCTGGCATGGATCACGAATC
The DNA here is from genome assembly GCA_035517615.1 of Gemmatimonadales bacterium. GTDB lineage: Bacteria > Gemmatimonadota > Gemmatimonadetes > Gemmatimonadales > GWC2-71-9 > AG25. The sequence continues at coordinate 3,601 of DATIYM010000002.1, read as the reverse complement.
GTGGGGATTGCAACAGTCTGCTCAACAAGGTTGCCGCCGCGCGCGAGGAACTCTCACGCAATCACCCGCAGCCGGCGGCGCAGCAGCTCGAGGCGTTCTTGCGCCAGCTGAACGGAAAGCACTCCCCCGGGGCGTGGGAATCGGTCACGGATAACGCCTACTGGCTGCTCAGGGCGAACACGGAGTTCGTGATGGCTCGGCTGAAGTGACCACGCGCCGGCGTTCGGGTCAACGCGTCGACGTTCCGTAGGTAATCCCCCGCCGCTCCGGGCCCACGGCTGTTACCAATGCACAGAGCGTGCATACCGTCACGGCTGTCAGAGCCATTGCGTGCGCATAGCTCGCTCGTGCTGCCAGCGTGGCTTCGATGGTCGCGATCGATCCCGCGATGAGTACGCCACACTGATAGGCGAATCCCGGTAGAAATCCGCGTACGCCGTCCGGCGAGAGCTCGGTGATGTGCGCGGGCACGACGCCCCACGCGCCCTGAACCATGAACTGCATCGCGAACGCCCCGACCGCGAGCAGCGCAATCGATGGCGCAAACGCCCACAGGGGAATCAGCAGCACGGCGCCCCCGAGTGCGGCGATCATCGTGCCGCGCCGCCCCAGCTGGTCGGAGAGGGAGCCGCACACGACACCCCCCACCAGCGCCCCGAGCATCGACAGCGCCGTGAGCGCGGCGCGCTGACCCGGACCGAACCCCCAGTCGCGCTCGAGGAACGTGGGATAGAGATCCTGCGTCCCGTGCGACACGAAGTTCATCATCGCCATCAGCAGCGTGAGATAGAGGAACAGCTTCCACTGCGATACGATCGCACGCCCCAGGTCGCGCCAGCTCGCGTGCCTGGAACGCTGCCATACCTCCGACTCGCCGACCCGGGACCGCACGTACAGCGCGACCAGAGCCGGAAGACCGCCCACGAAGAACAACGGCCGCCATCCCCATTTCGGGAACAGCGCGAAATAGCACAATGCGGCGAGCAGGTACCCGGCCGCGTATCCCTGCTGCAGCAGCCCGGATGCGATGCCGCGCCACCGGGCCGGGACCTTTTCCAGGGCGAGCGAGGCGCCCACGCCCCATTCTCCGCCCATCCCGATCCCGAACAGCGCGCGCAGCACGAGAAACGTCAGATAGTTGGGCGCGAGTCCCGACAGCACTTCAATGACCGAGTAGAACACGAGATCGAGCATCAGCGGCAGCCGGCGGCCGTAGCGGTCGGCCATGAGGCCGAAGATCAGCGCGCCCAGTGGACGGAACGCCAGCGTGAGCGCGATTGAGAACGCGACCGCGGCATCGGAGCGATGGAACTCACGGGCGATCGCCGTGAGCGACATGACGACGAGGAAGAAATCGAACGCGTCGAGCGTCCAGCCGAGAAACCCGGCGGCCACGGCGGCGCGGCGATCGTCGGCGCGGATCGAGCGGGTCCCGCTAGTGGTGGCGGACGATCACGCGCTTCAAGAGCCCCTGCAACACGCCAACGCCGTTCGAGAGCCAGCCAGGCTCACGTTCCCGTTCCTCGCGGGCGACATGAAACCATGCCGACATGATCGCGGTTCGCCCCAGATAGCCGACGAGCGTCTGCGGCGCATTCCGCTCGACCACCGGAAGACGACCGATATCCTGGCGCAGCATGCGGCTCGTGGCCTCTTCCAGCAGCTCGTCCGGATACGCAAGCACGAGGTCGGTCGACCCGACCTGGAGCACGGTCTTGGTCTCGGGGGAGTCGTCGGCGGATTCGAGCGCCGCCATGAGATCGCCACGGGTGATCATTCCCCGCAGCACGCCACGATCGTCGACGATGGGCCAGGCCTGCCGGCGTCCGAGCAGGGGGTCGCCGGTGGCGAGCTGGCGGAACAGCCTGTCCACGCGCGTGTCGGCGGGAACGCTCGGCACGTCCCGCTCCATGACGTCTTCCACGCGCAGCGTGTGCAGCGGGTTCACGATGTACTCGCGCATCACGTGCCGCCCGCGCCGTGCCAGCTTTTCGGTGAGAATCGAGTGGCGCATCACAAGCAGCGAGAGCGTACTGCCCGCGACGCATGCGATGAGGAGACCCGGGAGCAGCGTGAGATCGCCCGTCAACTCGGCGATGAACACGATGGCGGTGAGGGGCACTTGCATGGTACCCGCCATCATGGCGCCCATGCCGACCGCGGCCCAGAGCCCGGGGTCGCTCGCGTGGACCCAATGCGCCTCGAGTCCGCCCAATGCGCCTCCCATGATGAGGAGCGGCGCGAGCACGCCGCCCGAGCTGCCCGATCCGAGCGCGATGGCCCAGATCAGCGCTTTCGTGACAAGCAAGCCAAGGAGAAACTTGCCGACGAGATTGCCCAGGAGCATGTCGTGGATGGTGTCGTAGCCCACGCCCAGGGCGCGGGGAAATAGCAATCCCCCGACGCCGACCGCGATCCCGCCGATCGCGGGCCACCACGTCCAGTGAATCGGCAGTCGCGCGAAGAGGTCTTCCGAGCGGTACACGAGCGCGCTCACCACCGTCGCGGCGATCCCCGCGGCGAGTCCGACGCCCACGCAGGCGAGGAGTTCGATGGAATCGAACGATGGATGCGCGGCCACGGGAAAGATCGGACCCGGACCCATGATCGCCACGCGGAGACCGCCCGCGATCGCGGCCGCGACGGTCACCGGGATAAAGCTGCGCGGCTTCCATTCGAACAAGAGCAGCTCGACCGCGAGCAGCACGGCCGCAACGGGCGACGCGAAAATCGCCGCCATCCCGGCGCTCGCACCGGCCGCGAGCAGCGTCTTGCGCTCCGGCGCCGAGAGATGAAACGACTGCGCGACGAGCGAGCCGACGGCGCCGCCCGTCATGATGATCGGTCCTTCGGCGCCGAACGGGCCGCCGGTGCCGATCGCGATCGCGGACGATAACGGTTTGAGAATCGCGACCTTCGGCTCGATGCGACTGCGGCCGATCAGAATGGCTTCGATCGCTTCAGGAATGCCGTGGCCACGGATCTTGTCCGACCCGTACCGCGCCATGAGACCGACGATCAAGCCACCGAATACCGGAATCGGCAGCGCCCACAGGCCGAGCGTATGGCCGGCGGGAGAGACCAGTGCCGTACTGATCCGGTGGAAATAAAAGAGGTTCGTGAAAAATCCGATCAGCCACTGCAGCACGACCGCGGCGACCACCGCGAGCCCGCCGATGACGGCGGCGAACGCGGTGAGCGTGAGGACGCGGGAATCAGTTGTGTAGTCGCGAAACCGATCTTCGACGACGGTCGGCATGGATCAATATTACATCACCGGCAACGCGCCTTCGCGCTCGAGCAGCTTCTGCTTGCGATCTAAGCCCCAGCGGTATCCCCCCAGGGCTCCGGTTTCGCGGACCACGCGATGACAGGGGACGACCAGCGCGGCCGGATTGCTCGCGCAGGCACGGGCGACGGCGCGCGCGCCACGCGGTCGGCCCAGCGCGCGCGCGATGGCGGAGTACGAGCGGGTCGTGCCCCGCGGGATCTTCCGGAGTAGCTCCCAGACTTCACGTTGAAACGCCGTCGAGCGGATATCGAGCGGAAGATCGATTTTCCCGCCGCCGGTCCAGAATGCCGCGAGCACGTCGAGTGTTGC
>DATIYM010000001.1:0-82500 GCA_035517615.1 Gemmatimonadales bacterium | reverse complement strand
GGTATTACCCGGCCGTTGGACCGGCTATCCCCCACCGTTGGACAAGTTCCTCACGTGTTACGCACCCATCTGCCACTGAACCGGAGTTGCCCCCGGTCCCGTCCGACTTGCATGTGTTAGGCACGCCGCCAGCGTTCGTCCTGAGCCAGGATCAAACTCTCCAATGAGTAATGAGAATTCGAACAGCTCAACGAACGACTGTTGTACCTGTCGTCCGAATCACGTCAGAGTTAAACCCCTCGCGGCGCGCGTCTGACCGCGCACCGTTCAATCGGGGCCGCACTCCACACACTCGATCATCAATTGTAAAAGAGCCGAGCGCCAGAAAATTTTTGGCGCAGACTTTTATGCTAACCCGGTGAGCAGACCCGCGTCAAGTGGCGCGCTTCTGCCGCGTTCAACACGGGCATCCCAGTCGCTGGAGCACACGCGCCGCCATGTCGCGCGCGCCCCGCTCGTCGGTGCGCGGCAGCAACACGATGAACTCGTCTCCCCCGAAACGAATCGGGAGTCCCTGGTCTCCCGAGATATCGCGGAGTACCAACGCCACCCAGGTGAGGAGCTGGTCGCCCGTGGCGTGCCCAGGTCGTTGATGTCCTGGAACCGATCGAGGTCGAGCATGAGGAGCGAAACGGGATAGTCCATGCGGGCAGTCACAACCGAAACTAGCGTTGGCGTGGCTATGTTGCCGACTGCAACATAGGGGATTGGCTCACAGCCTTCCGACATTCACCGTCAGCCCGAGAAGCGCGATGTCCGGCGTTTCGCGCCAATAGCCGATACTCCCGCCGACATCGAGCACCGCCCAATACGCGAGTCGAATGGCGAGCGCGCCCAACACGCCCCAACTCGCATCCGCGCCATTGCCCGCCGTGAACCCGTACCACTCTCCCTCGATCGTGCAGCGATCGACCTGCCACGACGCCGAGAGCGAGTGAAACCACTGCGGCACCCCGCCTCCAATCCCGGTCGGTCCGAGATTCACATCGACATGAAAATTTTTGGGAAGATCCGCGCTCACCACGGCCAGCACGCCGCCCTCCGCCTCCCCGGCTCCATGACCTTCCGCGCTGTTCCCCGTCGGGAGCGTAATGCTCGGCACGAGCGCGGCCGCGACGTGCGGGGACAAATCGCGATGCAACTTGAGCGTGACCTGGAGATCACCCTCGCTCGTTCCGGCGCCCGTGCGATCATACAACGGGGCGGAAAGCGCCAGCTGCACGTTGCGGACGAGACCATATTTGACGTTCTCGTCCCACGCCGTCTCATCGCGCAGCTCCTTTTCACCCTGCGCCCGGATTCCCTGCTCGAGCTCCAGATAGCGGGGGGCCACCGCGTAGGCGTGTGTGGCGAACGTCGGACGTTCGGGATTGGCCACCCGAAACGAGTCGGGGGCCTGCGCCCGAAGGAGCGGCGCAGCGCCCAGCCACACCAAGACGATCGCGTGTCGCGTGCCCAAGTCCAACACAACTTATCCACTACTGCGCCGGTCGGCGCTCGCGCACCGCTCCCTGCCTGATGCGATCGGGCAATTTGTCCCACTGCGCCTTCGTCAACACTTCACGCGCCTGGCCCAGGGCGGCACGGATGTTATCGCGGCCCTTGGCGATCCGGGGCCGGATCGCCGCGAACAACACCGCCGGATCGGGGTTCGGGCCCGCCTTCTCGATCGCTGCCTGCACCGAATCGGCAATCGTGCGGTTCGCGGCATCGAGCGAATCGGCGATGCCGGTCAGACGCGTCACCTGATCGGGTGTCAGTCCGAGCGTATCGCTTTCGCCCATAATGTCACGCACCGGGTTCGGGAGCGCCCGGGCAAACCGCGCGAGGAACGCGTCGCCGGTAATCCCGCCACCTTCGCCCCCTCCCCCTCCCCCTCCCCCTCCCCCGCCCCCGCCCCGTCCGAAGCCCCCGCGCCCTCCTCCGCCACCACCAGCGCCGAACATCGTATTGAGCCGCTGGCGCGTCGCATCCGGACCAACCGTCAGATGACCCTGAATTCCGATCTGGAAGGGGACGCGAATCGCCGTGGCGCTCGACGCTGCACCGAAGCGCCCGTTCACCTGATAAAGGAATGCGCCGCTCGCCGGATCGAACCCGCGCACCGTGAGCAGGACGGGATTGGGCGTCTCTCCTTGTCCCCACCCCTGCAGATCGTTGGGACCATGGAGCAACTGATCCACGCCCGAGAGCAGGTTGACGGTCAAGAGCGACAACGTGAGACGGCGATTCAGACCAAGGGCCCGCGGTCGCCAGTTGATCTGGAAGTCGAGTGAGGGCGTCCAGGGACCGGTACAGCTGTTCCGGCCGGCGATGGTCCCGATCTGGGCCATGAGACACTGCTGCGCGGAGGACGAGCCGCCTGCGAGCAACCGCCGCATGCCGTTCGCGACCAGCGTATCGGCAGTCGCGGCCGGATCGAAAATGAACGCGCGATCGTTGCGAGCACCGTCACCGTTGATGTCGGAGCCCACGATCGGCGTGTACGGCGTGCCCGAGTTGAGCCGTCCGATGGTCGTGATCTCGAGCGAACCGCTGATGGGATACGTGATGGTGGCGAGGATGCTGTGGCGCCGTTCGAAGTCACTCGTGGCCCACGGCACGTCGTTCGGATTGCCCCCGGTGGTGGGGGCGGCGAATCCCTGAGCGGCGGCACCCGACGAAAACGACGATTGATCGCGCGCGCGCGTGTATGTGTATGCCAGTTGCAGCACCGCGCCGCGACTGGTCGAACCGCCGATACTGATCGTACTCTGTACGGCCTCGGAGCCGAGACCGGATCCGATCTCGAGCACCTGACCGAAGTCCGGATAGAGTCGCGAGGCGGCGAGTGGGATCGCGCCCGTCCCCGGCACAATCGTGGCGGCCGGCGCGAAGACCGGCCTGTTCCCTTCGCCAGCCAGGGAAAACTGTTCCGGCCCGAGGTTCAGGTCCGTGAACCCATATTGATTGATCCCCCGCGTGTAGTTGGCATCCCACGACAGCACATACGTGCTCACCCGTTGCTGGATGCCGAACGAACCGCGCCACGTGCGTGATGCTCCATACGTCGGAGCGAAGACGACGAGGTTCGGAACAGCAGGCTGATCGTCAGCGCTGTCGCTGCAGCTCGTGGGGATACCGGACGGGTCGCCGAAATACTCGGACCAATCCGGCGTGGGCACCCCGGACCCCACGCAATAGATCTGCGTCTCTCCGCTCGCGAGACCCGACGCAGCCAGCGCCGAGCTGTACAAGCTCGTCGGCGTGGGGCTACGAAACTCGCCCACTCCGCCACGCACAATCGTGTGTGACGCGCCGCCCCCACCCCCAAATGCACCGCCACGCCCCGCTCCTCCACGTCCGCCACTACCGATGAGCCACGTGAAGCCAATCCGTGGACTCACGTGGATCTCGGAGGGGATCGCATCCGTGCGTACGCCAAACAGTGAATCCACCGCGCGATTGAGCGGCGGCGCTCCCGAAAATTCCGATCCCTCCGCCCGCACGCCGTAGGTGAGCTGCAGGCCGCCCCGGCGGCGCCACGAGTCGCCCAGATACAGTGCCGCTTCCGTAGCGGTGCCCATGCGCGGCGCGGCCGCGAGCGTACGCGTGAACACGCTCGGGCTATCAACCGCGAGCGCGGGCAAAGAATTGAATAAGAACGTGCCGTACTCGTTGGGTACCGTGGTATTGTCGAGCCCTGTAAGCCGGAGGAACAGGCCCAGCTTCACACGATGCGCGGCGCCGCCCAGCAGCCAGGACAACTCGTCGGTCCCTTCGAAACCGGTCTGGTTCGATTGCTGCGGCATGCCCGCATTCCCTCCAAAGCTCACTGTGGTGATGGCGAGCGAGCTGTCAGCCACGGTCGACGCGATCTGCACTCGGCCGTCCGGCCCCAGGAGATAGGGAGTGGCGCCGGTGCGGTTCACCGAGAAATACGTGCGCAGCTCGTTGATGTGCGTCCCACCGAAGTAGGACGTGAGCGTCGCCATGATCCCGCCGCCCCAGCCCGTGCGGTTCCCGCCGTTCTGCGGCAGCGCAAGCGATCCCACCGAGGCGGGATATTGATCATTGAGACGCCAGTCGCCGCGCAGCATGAGCGTCTGGGCGTTCGCCATCATCCAATCGATCCGCAGCACCGCGCCGTCCAGGGTGTTGACACGATTGGCGGGAACCACGGGCGCGTTCATGGGCACGCCGAGCGATCCGAGCGTCTGGAGGAAGTTGCTCAGCGAATCGCCCGCGAGGCCGAGCCGTGAGAGCGTCGCGGGATCGGCGGAGAGCAGGGATGGGAGCGCCTGAGTACGCCAGCGACCCTGGAGCGAGCCGAACGCGAACAGTTTGTTGCGCACCAGCGGGCCGCCGAAGCCGCCGCCGAGCTGTTGCTGTGTGTAGCCCTGCTCGAAGGCGCTCGCCGCCGGACCACCCCAGGCGAGATTGCGGTCACGCAGCGTGTAGGTAAACGAACCCGCCGGCGTATTCGTCCCGCTGCGCGTCGTCGACGCGACGAGGCCGCCGGAAAACTCGCCGCGGGCGACATCGTACGTGCTCGTCACGACGCGCGTGTTCTGCACCGCATCCTGAGGAACGCTGCCCGATCCATACGTGAGTCCGTCGAGCGTGACGGCGTTCGCGGTGGGACGGAGTCCCGCGACCGAGAACGCGGACTCGGTCGAGTCCGTACCCGCGAGGCCGAGCACGCCCGGCACGAGCGTCGCGACGACGTTCAGATCGGAGGCGTCGAGCGGCAGCCGGGCGACGGCCTCCGGGTTCAGATTCCGCCCTGCTTCCCCCGGCGTCGGTTGTGTGCCGCTCTCGGGGCGCGCGCGGCGTGCCGTGACGGTGACTGGTTCGAGGGCGACCGACGCATTCGACAGCGTGACGTCCGCCACCAACTCGTCCTCGTCCGCCTGGCGCATGAGGATGAGTTGTGCCGGAGCGAGCCCGATGAACCGCACGTCGAGACGATACTGCCCGCCGCCGTCCGGAAAAACGATGGTGTACCGGCCGCGCGCGTTGGTTCGAGCTTCACGTTGCAACTGGTTCTGAAACGACGTCGCCACCACCGTGGCGCCCTGAATCGGCTGGCCGTCCGGTCCGCGAACGACGCCGGTCAGAATATCCGTCGTGGAGCCGCCCTGCCCGCGGGCTGCGGTGGGACAGATGAAGACCAATGCAACCAGCAACAGCGGTAAGCAGCGGGAGTGACGGCTGAGGAGCGAATCCGACGATCGGGTCACAGAGGTCCGGGGATCGGTGCGGAAGCCTCGCGCCGCACTCGGTCTGCCCGGGCTGCGGCGTGAGGACATCCGGGCAACTGTTTCCCGATACGCTCGGCGTTCTTGAGATGCTGACCGTCACGTGGGCAAGCTGCCGCACGTCGTGAACTGCATCGTCACACGGAGGGCTTGTTGGGACAGCGTGGTGCACCCCGCAACGGGGCGGAATGTTAAAGTGTGATCAACAGCAGCTACTTCTGTTGGAACAGGTAGTATCCGTATCCGCCGGCTGCGAGGCCGCCGACGATCAGCGCCGCGCCGCCACCACCACCGACAATCGCTCCGATCAGCACCGCCGCACCTCCGGCGATCATGAGCGTCGTGCCCATCTCATGACGGTTCGAGCCGGCCTGCGCTCCCGCGCCGCCGAACGGCTCGAGGCGCGCAGCGTTCGAGGGAGTTAGAGCCGCGGCCCGGAGCATCGCCGCGGCGCGGACCGCGGGAGCAAATTGCGGTGTTTGCGCCTGCGCCTGAACCATCCCCACCATCGCCATGAGCAACGCGAGTGTAACGATCCGCATCACAACCTCCCTGATATGGACAGCGGCACGATCCAGCTCGAACGAGCCTCCACCACAGCGTGCAGCGATACGTTGGAGCAATTCGCCTGCGAAAGAGAACGGGCGCTCGCTCTACTGAGCGTACAGATATACCCCGTAGCCCGCGCAGACCACGCCCCCTACGATCAACACGGTGCCGCCGCCCCCGCCCGCGATCGCACCCACCAGGATGGCGCCTGCGCCGATCAACATGAGCGTAGCGCTGAGCGAGCGGTTCTTGTTCTTTCGAACCGCAGGTTCGAGGGTCGGAGCCACTGGCTGCGCGAGCGCGGTGGGTGCCGACAGAGCCCGCAGCGCCGCTGCGGCGTGGATGGCAGGAACGAACTCGGCCGATTGCGCGTCCGCGCGAGCGGCAGCGAAGCCGGCAAGCAGCAGTGCGAACACCATGATTCGCATGACGTCCTCCGTTGGCGGTAAAAGGCGGCGGATGCGAGTGCGGCAACCAGGGGAAATTACGCCAAAATCTGCTCGAGGTGATGCTCGAGATGCTCGACATAGTCGTTGATGAGCCACTCGAGCGTCACGGGCGCCGCAGCGCCAATCACGCAGCGGACGTTGAGCTTTGCATCAGGGATTCGCGCCATCGCGTGCGCCAGATGTTCGTTGATCGCCACCCACAAGTGGACCAGCTCGGTCCAGCGCCGTTCGCGATAGCCGTGGGCCGCGTTCCACACGTTCTGGTTGTAGCCGGGACCAACGAACGGATCGGCGAGCTGCGCCAGCACGAAGCGCACGTCATTGTTGATGGCGGAGTCGATCAGATGGCCAAGGATCTGTTTCTTGACCCATTTGTCCGGGCCGCGCTCACGCGTAACGTCGGCTTCGCTCATGCGCCCGAGCCGGGGCGCGGCATCGTCAACAATGCGGCGGAGCTGATCTGCGATCGTGGTCATGAAACCCTCCTGTTCGCCCAGGCACGCGTGACCGGAACGCGGACTATATTTTGCGTCCGATGGTCGCGCGTTGCGGGCAGGGAGACCCCCATTACGGAGGAGGAGCGGTGCGGACTCTGGCAATCTTACTGATGCTTTGCGCTGTTGCGGTACGTGCTCGGGCGCAGGAAAGCGCGTACGCACAGTCGATCCGCGCGGGCGCGGCGTTGCGACTCGCCGCCACTCCCACTCCGGACGCCCAGCCGCTCACCGTGACGATGCAGCCGGCCGCTGGCAAGTCCGACAAACGCCAGATCGGGAGCTTGCTCATCCTCATCGGCATCGGCGCGATCGCCACGGGCGCAGTCGCGGGCGGGGGCGGCGGTACCGCGTTGATCGTCGGCGGCGTCGCTTGCGCGGGGTACGGGATCTATCTGCATTTGAGTCATTGAGCGAAGTCCGGATGCGCCCGGGAGGACTCGAACCTCCGACCCACAGCTTAGAAGGCTGTTGCTCTATCCAGCTGAGCTACGGGCGCGCGGCACCCGTTGACAAACTAATGGTCATCGGCCGCGGCGTATACACGACGAACGGTCGCTCGATGAAGCTCAACACGTAATCGCGCTCGAGCTCGCGCAGGAATCCCGCGGGAAAGACCACGCCGCCGTAGCACGGCGCTCCGTTGCTGGCCGCGCATGCGGCCAGCGCGTGAGGCAGGTGAAACCGATCCGAGGCCGAGTAATCCACGAGAATTACCGCGCCGAACCGATGCGTGTCCATGCGCTGTTCGAACGAGGCAGCGACCTCGGGGCGCCGCGCGGCCAGAAGCCGGAGGTTGAACGGATCGAGCACCACGGGCCGCTCGCCCAGGACCACCGGCACGATGGGATCCTCGCTCAACACCTCGTGCGCTCCGCCGCCCAGGCGCGCGGCGATCGCCCCGACCTGCCAGCGTTCCGGTTTGCCGTTCCGCTCGATCACCGACTTCACCGAGACCATCCCCGGCAAGAGCGACACGAACGTAACCGCCGCCACTCCCGCGGGCAGGAACGCGATCTTCCGCACGTCGGCGGGCCGATCCACGAGCGTCGCGCCCAGAACGAGGGCGGATGCCCCGAGCAGGTCGAGCAAGTGATTCCAGTCCGTCCCGGGTGACGCAAAAATCGCGAGCGTGAGCAGCGCGGTGCCGGCGAAGTACCGCTCGACGAAGCCGCGCGGCCCGTGCACCAGTCGAACCCCGGCGTACAGCGCGGCGACCACGACGATCGCGATGAACACGGGGTCCTGGAGCGCCGAGTGGAGCAGCCAGATCGGTGCGGCGAGTGCGTAGATCAGGCGCGAACCGCCGCCCGCCACCGCGGCAAACGACGTGAACCACCGCCCGTCGCTCGCGGCGCCGATCACGAACGACGCAAGCGCGGCCAGCCCTGCAAGCATCGTCATCAACACAATGGCGGCACGCCGGCGACCCCCTGTATACAGGCAGACGCACACGATCAAGCCACTCGCGAACGCCGTGAATTTCGTGAGAAAGGCCGCGAAGAACGCGATGATGACCGCCGCCAGGACGATGTTCCCTGGTCGCCGCTGATAGCGCAGCGCCCCCGCCGTTCCCCACATGACGCACGCAGCCGCGAGGAAATCGCCCTTGATCTGCACACTCAGGACTTGAAACGCGACAGCCGCATGTGGGAGGAGCGCGAGTGGCAGGGCCAGCGACCGGTCCAGGCCCAACTCGCGGAGCGCAACGAATGTCCCGACGTCGAGCAGCAGGATGGACAACAGCGTGAGCACCACGCCCGCGGTGACCGGATCGCACGCGTAGCGAATCAACGCGGCGTGGAGCATGAAGAACAGCGGCATGTATCGCGTGCCGCCGAATCCGAAGGCGTCGGCCGGGGGCCGGTAGAACACGCCGTGCGCGAAATCCTGCGCCAGCGCGGTCCAAACGCCGCTGGCGTTGTCTTCCGGGAGTGCTCCGGGCCAGTACCACGCGAACAACGAGACTGAAACCCCGACCAGCATGGCGCAGGACAGCCAGATCGCCCAGCGTGCGCGACCCTCCGAGACCCACTGCATCACCGCCTCCCCACCCCCTCCCTTTGCCTTTCTACTTACCTGCGTCCGGTGCCCCCGAGCGGTTCATTATGCAACGTTCGTTGGAGCCTGGAACGTCGTGTCTTACTGTTGGGGCCTCAAAACGGGTTCTCACCAGGAGCACGCCATGTGGAGTCTGCTGCGCATCGCCTCGGCCGTCGTCATCAGCACGTCTTCCCTTTCTGCCTCCGCTGCCTCGCGCACCGGGCATATCGATCAGGGTGATCCCCCCGCGCGCGTGGGCCGGCTGAGTTATGCGTCCGGCAGCGTCTCGTTGCGGCCCGGAAGCGTGGACGATTGGGGTGAGGCCGCGCTCAACTACCCGCTCACGACGGGTGACGAGCTTTGGACCGATGACGATTCGCGCGCCGAGGTAAGCGTTGGCTCGACCGCGTTCCGCCTTGCGCCCTATACGGGGGTCGAGCTGCTGTCGTTGGACGACTCCACGATCCAGCTGCGGCTGTCGCAGGGGTCGGTGCAGCTGCGCGTGCGCGCGCTTCACCCCGGAGAGAATATCGAGGTTGACACGCCCAACGGGGCGGTCACGCTGCTGTTGGCCGGCAATTATCGCATCGATACGGATTCCACGGGTACGGGCACGACCATCACGGTGCGTGACGGAGCGGCGGAAGTGGCAACGGGCAGCTCGACGTTCACCGTTCGGCGGCAACAGGCGGCTCGCCTCATGGGTTTCGATCAAACCCGTTTCCGCATCGGGCAGCCGGCGCTGCTGGACCGCTGGGATCAGTGGTGCGCGGCCCGCGATCGCCGCGCCGATACGTCCCCGTCCGCACGCTATGTCTCGCGCGATATGCCGGGCTACGAGGATCTGGACGACTACGGCGACTGGCGCTTCGTCGGCGGGTACGGACAGGTGTGGTTTCCGCAGCACGTCGACGCGGACTGGGCGCCGTACCGGTCGGGCCACTGGCGTTGGATCGATCCATGGGGCTGGACCTGGATCGACGACGCTCCGTGGGGATTCGCGCCGTTCCACTATGGCCGCTGGATTTACTCCCGCGGCTTTTGGGGGTGGGTCCCCGGACGAGTCGTTGCGGTCCGTCCCGTGTACGCGCCCGCGCTCGTCGTATTTCTCGGGGGGTCGCTCGGCGGCGACGTCAATCGCGGCGGGGATGAGCACGTCGCCTGGTTCCCGCTCGGGCCCGGCGAAGTGTACGTCCCGGCCTATCGCGTGAGTAATACGTACGTGCGGAACGTGAACGTTACGAGCGCCAATGTGACGAACCTGAACGTCACGACCATCGACGTCACGCGCATACACTACGTGAATCGCGACGCTCCGCGTGGGGTCACGATCGTCTCACGGGAAACGTTCGTCCGAGCTCGGCCGATCGATCGCGGTGCGGTCGAGGAGGCGCAGCAGGATCGGGGCAACAGCGCGCACACCGCCTTCGACGCCTGGCATCGCGCCGGAGTAGCGGTGGCGCCGCCCGTCGCTCCCACCCGCGAAAGCGTGTGGCCGCCCCAGGACGAAACCCGTAGCCGCCGTCCACCAGACGACATCGCCACGCGGCGCGTGGTCGTCAAACGCCAGCCCCCGCCCGCTCCGGTGCCGTTCGGCGATCGGGAGCAGGTGCTGCAGCAGCGTCCGGGGCATCCCGCGGATCCGCGGGCCATCGATACGATTCGCGCCCGCGCTCCGCAGGGGGAGTTCGACCGCCGGGTGCGGCATCTGGGCGAGCACCCGTCGGGTCCGCCCCCGGCGGCGCAGCCTTCCTCGACTCAGCCGACCCAGCCCGCGAAGCCTCCCATGATCATTCCGCCGCGGCGGACGTATCCGGAGTATGGCAATAACGCCGGATCCGGGACTCAGGGGAGGAGCGGTGACACGACGTCACACAACCCGCCTCCGCCACATGGTGACAATGGAAACGGCGGCGGCAATGGATCGCAGGGCCATCAGAAGCCCGATTCGAGCGGATCGAGACGGCACGAACAACCATAGTCATATTGTGGTGTAGAACACCCGTCCTTTTACCGTCCTCTCGATCGGAGACGTTCATGCGTCGTTTGGGAACACTGCTGGTGAGCGGTGGTGTAGGGCTGCTCTTCGGGTGCGGCAATCCGGCCGCGGTGGACGCCGGACGCAGCACGCAGATCGCCGCGACCGACTTCGAGTTCGCGCCCGCGACGGACACCGTCGCGCCGAATCAAAACATCTCATTTCTCTTTCCCGCGACGGACACCGCAACGCACGACGTCACCTGGATCAACCCACCACCGGGATACTCCGCCGGCGACAGTTCCGGCGGCAGACGGCCCGGCAGTTCGCCATACATGATCTACATCGGCGCCGATACGAATAAGACCTACTCATACTACTGCAACCGGCATGGCAGCCCGGACGGCAGCGGAATGGCGGGCACGATTTACGTCACGATCCACTGACCCCGGTTAGTCTGGCCGCGGCGGGTGGTGGCGCAGCCGCGCCGCGGCTGCATCGATTCGCTCTGCATAGTCGCGCAGGCGCTCGTGCGGCGCGCGGGCCGGCAGTACGTAGCGCGGGTCGTCGGGCTCGGAGCTCCTGAGGTCATCCATCATGAGATCGCCGCCCTGCGACTCGACCTCGGTCTCGAAGCGCTCCACTGCCTCGAGCAGGAACGCCAGATCCTCGGGCGCCTCATTTTCGCTGATGTCGACTCCCCGATCCCGCAGGCGAGCGGTCGTCTCGCGCGCGGCGGCACGTTGCTCCTCCGCTCGGTGCGGATCGAGTGTGCGCTCAAATTGCTCGTATTCACTCGGCTTTCGCTTTTTCATCCCGCCCTCCCGTGTCAGGCACGAAACCACGTTCCCGTAAATCTACCCGCTCAGGGCCGCCACCCGGTATCGAGCGCTGTTAGGCCGCACGAATGCCAGAACCAAGAGCAGGACCAGAGCGCCCCACGTGTACAGAGAGAGATCGAAGATGATGTTGCGCAGTGTCAACGAGAAGATCGTCAATACTCCTGAAGTCCCCACCGCCGCCACCAGCCGCGCGGCCCTGGCCCACTGAGCGGTTCCCCCCCGCTCGAGGGCCGTGAGCCACGCGGGAAGCGCGAGCAGGAAATAGTGGACCCAGGCGATAGGCGACAACAGCACCGATACGAGCGCGAGAATGCCCAACGCATGACCGGCATTGGCTTCGTCGCTCCAGCGCCGCATCGCGACGAGCGCGACGCCGATGCAGCTCAGATCGAGGACGATCAGTCCGGGCAGCGGCAGGTGGAGCCGAACGGCCAGGGCTGCGAGCGATTGGTTGCTGCCGCGCAGCGCCCCCTGAACCGCGGACCCGTTCGCCGTCCACGCGACGACGCTCTGCTCCGCCCCACTCACGCCGGAGCGTAGCAGCGGCAGCACGGTCAGCACGCCGGCGGTAACGAGACCGACCGCGAGCGCCGCCCAGCGACGTCGCAACGCGAAATACGCGAGCAGAACACCCGGAAACACCTTGATCGCGGCCGCCGTGCCGATCCAGATCGCCGCGCGGCGCTCACGCGCTTGCATCAGATCGCGCGCGGCCGCCACCCACAGCGCCAGGAGAAAGGCGTTGAGATTGAGGTCTTCGAAATTGCGATGCAGGGGAACGACCACAGCCAGCACTGCGAGCGCAGTGGTGCGCCAGCTGTCTTTCGGCAGACGATCGAGGGCCCAGCCGAGACACACGAGACTGACGCTGCCCCACACGGCTTTTGTCCAGGCGAGTCCGGCGACCGCCGCCAGTGCGGCGAAGGGCGCGACGAGCACGATCGCGAACGGCGGCCACCACATGCCCACGTGCGGCGGCGTGTCGTAGAGCGGCGAGCCCCGGAGCCACGCCTGCGCCACCGGAACGTGAATCGCGAAATCGGTTCCGCGGCGCACGCCGGTCGGAATGGCGATCACGCCGTACAGCAGTACAGCAGCCGCGAGCAAGCGCGTATCCGTGCGGACGGCCATGGCCCCTCAAGTGTACCGGTCCAGGCGAGGATGGCCAGCGCCATTTCGGGACTACGGTTACTCGACGCCTCAATTACAGCAGGTCGAATCGAAGTCGCATTCGCACGCGGGCGTTGAATCGACTCCGCCGGGTAACAGTCCGGTCCGCTTCCCTCAATCAGGTCACGCAGCCCGCCGCAATACTACCCGTGCCGAGCGCGCTCAAGCCAAAAGGCCGCCTTAGGTTCGTTTGCGTGCTGTGGCAGCAACGAGATGAGAGTCGGGGCGCCGGGATTTGAACCCGGGACCTTCTGGTCCCAAACCAGACGCGCTACCGGACTGCGCTACGCCCCGGTGTGCAGTATCATGCCACGGCAAAATAGCGGCCCGCTCGGGCGCCGGGTAGCGGAACCAGCGACTACAGTCTGGGAAGATCGCTGCGCGCCGCATCGCTGCGGCTCGCCTCGATCGGGATAGCGACAGGCTCGAAGTCCTGCCCCAACAGGAGATGATGAGGTCCCACGCCGCTCGAGCCTCGGCACCACCAGGCGCCGAGGACTCGAAGGCTCCGCAGATACATCGCGCCCGAGAGCACCCGAACCGCGGAGACGCCGGCTGGGGATCTCATTTAAAGCGAACGGTGTCGCTTGCTGTTTGACGCTCGACCGGCATACGCCTCCACATCCACGACCGGCACGCGCCAGTGATTGTCGCAATCGAGAAAGGCATGAGGAAAGGACTTGGCGTGCAGCAATGCGGTGGCCTCCAGTAACGTGCAGCCAAGCCGCTTCCCGACCTGCTCGAGAGTCAGGGGGCGCGGCAGAATTCGGACGCCTCTCATACGGACCACGGTCGTTCACTCCTTGGGACGAAAACCACGGCGGTGCAGTGAGAATGCAAGCGGAATGCCATTCCGGAAGTGCGGCACGGGGAATGCGTTACGGCGCGCGGTGCCGGTGGCGGCGTCCACAATTCATTACATTTCCGGGGTCACCAGGAGCGAGGAAAGGGAGTGCTCGTGTTGCTCACGCTCTGCAAGTCCAAGCTGCACCGCGCGATAGTCACCCAGGCCGAGCTGGATTACGAAGGCAGCATTACCCTCGACGGTCGCCTGATGGAGGCAGCGGGAATAGTGCCATTCGAGCATGTGCATGTGCTCGACGTGGCAAATGGAGAACGATTCGAGACGTACGCGCTCGAGGGGCCGGCCGACTCAGGAACGGTTTGCGTGAACGGCGCGGCCGCTCGCCTCGTGCAGGTGGGCGATCCCGTGATCGTGATCGCCTATGCGCATATGACTCCCGTCGAGGCGCAGGAGCACCGCCCCCGTATCGTGGTGCTCGACGAGAAGAACCGGATCAAGGACGAATGGCGCGGTGAAGCACGCGCCGTCAAGCTGCCGTAGCGCCCCGCTAGTGAATCTTGATCACCTCGAGCCGCGGAGTCATCCCCGGGGGGAGCGGCGCGTCGAACGGGCCCGTCAGCGCCAGTGTAAAGCTCCCGCCTGACGGCGGCTGTTTCACGCGAATGTAGAGCCCTGACCCCACGTGCAGTATGCCCACCACGTTGACCTGCGACCCCATGCTGACGAGCGGCACGAGCGGGAAGTCGTACGGATAGCTTCCGCCGGGATTGAGCGTGCGCAGCAGTGGGAACGCCTGCCTGAACTGCCACGACTTGTAGGATAGCTGCGGCGGCGCCGAGAAGCCCGGAAGGTCCGAAATCCAATTGGCGAGCGACCATCCCGCGATCCAATTCGTGCATGGCTGCCCGGTTGCCGAGGTGATGTTGCTCGTCCCCGTGAGCGACGTGTTCACCAGTTTGTGGGTGATCGAATCGTAGGTCTGATCCACAAGATAGCGAACGAACATCCAGGCGCCCCCGTTGTCGGGAAGATTGGCGTCGGTGGGGCTCAACAGGAAATGATCCTGCGGATCCTCGAGGTACATATACGCGTCGTTCAAGTCATCGAGCGCGTAACGATAGAAAATGCTGTCCGCGCTCGGATTGACGCCGAGCACACCGCCGGGCAGGAACGAGCGGCCTCCCAGCTCCTCGGCGAAATTCGCGAGCGCCTCGTCGAGCCAGATGTCTTCCGCATTCCCGCGGCGCACCCGGACATGCGCCGTGTAATTGATCATGTGCTGGAATTCGTGCAGGAACGTGGGCGGCAGAATCCGCAGCACCGACGCGCGCGAATGCGGGCAGCTGTATTGGCCGCTCGCGTCGGGAACGAGACCGTACATGATCTCGCCATTGTTGTAGAGCGAGGCCACCTGGAGGTCGAGGTCCTGAGAATTGAAGTATCCGGCGACATACCCCGTCGTGAAACAGCTCGAGCGATCGGTGATCAGCGCATTTACTTGTCCGGTGAGCAGGGCGATGATGACATGGTTGTTGTCGATGTCGGGCTCGTCGCCAAAGGACACTTTGTCGACCGCGTACACATGCTGGTCGAAGGTCAGCGCGAGGGAGTCGATGCCCGAGTCGCCCGCGGTGTTGATGTCGCCCGGCATATTGTCATCGACATAAATCGCCACGTGGCCCGAAACCGCCAGTACGTGGGCAGTCACGGACCGATAGGTGGTGCACCCGAGGTTGGCGCACACCTTCGGAAAGATTCGGACTTTTCCAACGTATTGGCTATCGTACGGTGCGGCCGCCGGAGACATCGTGCTCGCGCTTACACCGCCCGGCACCGCGGTGACCGACGCCCGTGCCCGCTCCCGCATGAGCTGGTCGAACTGCGCAGCGACGAGACCTCCCGGACGAGCCGTGCTAATGCGTTGGGCAACCATCTGCGTCGCTGCCGCCGACGAATTCGCGTGCGTCGACGTGAGCTGGTATGACGCCGTTACGCCCGGTGAGCCGCCGGCCGAGTGCGCGACCACGAGGTACTCGCCGGTGTCGGTGGTCGACGGATTCGCCGAAAAACTGATGCACGGCTGGTCGATAGACGTGTAGCCACCCACCACAAGCGAGATCGAATTCGTCTGGGAAGCGGTGCAGGTGATGGTCGGGCCCGGCGAGTCGTTGCCACACGCGAAGAACGCGGCGGTCAGCAATACCACGCCCATGCTCCGATAGAGCATTGCAACTCCTGTTCTGCGGGATTGGGTCGCGGCCCCAGCCGGACACCACAGCGGAGCACCAAACCTATGCCGCTGCCGACGCTCGCTCCAGTGCCACCCGCGGGTCATGGATCCCAGCGTACTGTGGCGACATCGCCACGCGGTTCGAGCGAACGGATGTAGCTCACGAGGCTCCAGATGACCTCCGCGGGCAACAGTCCGCCAAAGGCCGGCATGCCACGCGGACGTCCGTAGAAGATGGTATAAAAGATTGCAGCGTCCGTGCCGCCATAGCGCCAGCGACCGTCCGCGAGGCTCGGGCCCACCGCGCCAACGGCGCCGCCCGCGTGACAGCCATCACAGTTGAAGGAAGCAAAGAACTGCTCACCTTGTTTGATGGTCTCCTGACTGGACGGCGTCGGTCGCACGAACGTTCCGGCGGGAGGCGCCTTCCCTCCCGCCCACACGTGCTGGTCGTACCGGATCGCGGGGAGCGGCGCGTTGCCCCCGTCCTGCGCCGCGACGCCAGGCGTTATGGCCAGCGCGCTTGCGAGCGCCAGCCACCCTAGAGGCTGAACAGCCAGACGATGCCTCCCTGGCTCGTATATCGACCTATATCCGGCATGAACGAGGCGGGGGGCCGCACATCAGCGGGATCGTCGGAGCGCACATCACCCGACAGGAGAAACCAGTCCCCCCCGATTCCAGCGTAAATCGCAACGTATTGTTTACCATCGGGACCGCGGAAGGTTACAGGGTTGCCGACCACCCCGGAGCCGACCTTGAATTTCCACAGGACCGCCCCGGTGCGCGCGTCGGCCGCCTTGAACCAGCCGTCCAGGGTGCCGTAGAAGACTACCCCGCCCCCGGTTGCCAACGCCCCGCCCCACACGGGATACGGCTCCTTGATCTCCCAGATCCGTTTACCGCGCGCCGCGTCCCAGGCGATGAACGCGCCGAGGTTGCCACCCGGGCCGGCCCGATACGGAGTCGTGGCCCCCATATATGGCGTCCCGGCGATGTAGGTAACCGCGTTCGCCGCGAAATCCATGCACATGTTGCTCGTCGGGACGTAAAACAGGCCGGTGATCGGCGAGTAAGCGGCGGGCTGCTGATTCTTCCCGCCTTCGAGCGTGGGACAGATGTCCGTCACATTTCCCTTCGAGGCGCCGGTGATCTTGGCCGGATTCACCCTGGGCCGTCCGGTCGTGAGATCGACGGCGGTCGCCCACGTCGTCGCCACATACGGAGCGGCGACGAGCACCTGGCCGGTGCCGCGGTCCAGGGTGTACGCGAATCCGTTCTTGTCAAAGTGCACCAGGGTTTTTCGCGTCCGCCCGCCCACGGAAAGATCCGCGAGGATCATTTCCTGAGTCGCGTCGAAGTCCCAAGCATCGCCCGGAGTGAACTGGTACGCCCACCGGAGCGTTCCGTCGCCGGGGGAGCGCGCGAGCACGCTCGCGGCCCATTTGTTGTCGCCCTCACGCTGATCCGTGTTCCACGGCGCGGCGTTCCCCGTGCCGTAGTACACGAGATCGAGCGCCGGATCGTACGAGAGCCAGCCCCACACCGGCGCGCCGCCATGCTGCCAGGAATCACTGGACCAGCTGCGTAGTCCGAGATTCGCGCCGCTGTCGTACGCGGGGCGAAACGTGGCGGGAGACGCGAGCACGTCCGAATCCGGACCGATACTGTAGCCGGTCCATACCACACGGCCGGTCGCGAGCTCGAGGCCCTTGATCCAGCCGCGGACGCCGTATTCCCCGCCCGACGTCCCGACGAGCACCCGATCCTTCACGACCAGCGGAGCCATCGGAGTCGTCTCGCCGCGGTTGACGTCGGCGACCTGGGTCTTCCAGACCTCACGTCCGCTCGCCGTGTCGATCGCCACCGTGAATCCGTCGAGCAAATTGTAGATGATTTTTCCGTCGGCGAAGACGGCGCCGCGGTTCACGACATCGCAACACGCGATTCCGATCGCGACCGGATTGACCCAGGGCCGGTACTTCCAGCGCAGCGGGTACCCTTCGCGCGTGAGATCGAATGCATAGAGGACGTTCGGATACGGCGTGACCACGTACATCGTGTGCCCGACCACGAGCGGCTGACCTTCATGTCCACCCAGCACGCCGGTCGAGAAGCTCCAGGTCGCGTGGAGCTGCTTGGCATTCGCGGGCGTGATCTCGCCAAGGGCGCTGAAGCGGGTCGCGGCGTAATCGTGCGCCGGCATGAGCCACTGGCCGTCCGCGGCGCTCCGCGAGCGAGGTGCGTGCGCGGGTGGCACGAGTTGTTGCGCGGGGGCCGTACGCCACATGATGAGCAGCGGGATAGCCGCGAGACGTACGGCGGTCGAGTGTGGCATGCCTAATCCTCTTCGAGCCTACGTGTAGCGACGCAGCAGGACCTCGATCAACGCACGGAGCGCACGCCCGCGATGCGAGACACGCTGTTTCGTGGCGAGCGGCGCCTCGGCAAAGGTCGCGCCGAGGTCGGTCGAGAAGAACAGCGGATCATAGCCAAATCCGCCGCTCCCGCGAGGTGCGGTGAGGATCCGGCCTTCACAGGTCGCCTCGACCAGCTGGGGCGATGCGCCCGCCGACTCGACAAACGCCACGACGCAGCGGTAGCGCGCGCCCCTCCCCGCCTCGGGCGTCTCCGCGAGCCGCTCGAGGAGCAGCGCGTTGTTGGACACGTCGGGTTCCGTGCCCGCGCCGGCTGTGCCGTACAGCGCCGCGAACCGCGCCGAATGGACCCCGGGAGCTCCGTGGAGCGCATCGACCTCGAGCCCCGAGTCCTCTCCCAGGGTCGCGAGCCCCGAGCGCTTGGCGAAATAACGCGCCTTGGCCACGGCGTTCTCGATGAACGTGACGCCACGTTCGAGATCGGCCTCTTCGGGGAGCCGCTCGAGAAACTGGTCGGAGGGGAACACCACCTGGAACGGCAGGCCGGCGAAAATGTCGCTGATCTCCCGTTCCTTGCCCGGATTGCGAGTTCCGACCAGGAGCTTACGCGCCATCCCCAACGCCTCGGGGCCGCGTGCCGCCGCCCAGCCGATCGGCGAGACTCGTGCTCGACCAGCCGGGGACGAGCGGGATGCGGACGACGCGCCCACCCCAGCTTTCGACCTCATCGCCGCCGATGATGCTCGCCCGCGGGTAATCGGCGCCCTTGACGAGCACGTCCGGCCGGAGTGCGCGCACGAGAGCGAGCGGCGTGTCGTCGTCGAACGGCACGACCGCGTCCACGCATGCCAGCGCCGCCACGACGCGCATCCGCTCGCCGGCCGGGACGAGGGGCCGCTCGGGCCCCTTGCCAAGCCTCCGAGCCGAGCCGTCACTGTTCACGGCGACGATCAATGCCGCACCTTCGTTCCGCGCCGCCTCGAGCAACGCGACATGTCCAACATGGAGCAGATCGAAGACCCCGTTAGTGAACACGACGGGCCCGCGCTGCGCCGCACGCCATGCCACGGCCGCGTCCCGGTCGTGGACCTTCGCCGCTGTATTCACGATGGGAGGCTACAGCACCTGAACGGAGAGCGGATGAAACACGAACGTATGCTGGAACAGTGGTAAGTCGACCGTCTCGGAATACACCGACTCGATGCTGATCTGTCGCGGCGTGTAACTGCGCCGAATGACGACGCGCGCGGCGGAATCGGGCACGCCGATTTCCCCCGCCGCCTCGAGGATGCGCCGCTGAATCGTGCCGTTATCGAGCGCCGCCCCGAACCGCGCCTGCTCGTCCATTGCGTCGACGAGGCGATAGTAGCGGAAGAATACCTCGCCCACATTGACGCCATAGTACAGCGCGGCCACGAACACGAGCAACGACAGCAGGCAGCCGAAGGAGCTTGCGCCTCGGACACGCGTCGCCGCGGCTCCGCTTACCACTGCGATTGTGCCCCATCCACGATTTCATTCTCGAGCTTTTGGAGCGCGATCTTGCGACCATCCGCGACCTGCGGCGGCGTGTATTCGCCCACAACGCTCAAGCCCTGCCGCTGCCAGAGATCTTTTCCCGAGCGCTGGTCCACGATCTCCACGTCAACCGTGATCTGGACCTGTCGCTGCGTCACATTCGTGGTGCCGATGCCCGGCTGGAACGCGACGGGAATCTCGGGGTCGTAGCGCGAAACCCGCCCTCGAACGACGGCGTCGGCGGTCGCTTCTCCGGACGGCCGCAATCCCAAGCGCCCCTCGATCGCGTCACGGATCGCGTCGTTGACCTCCTTCGTGAGCGCGGGTTCGGGCGTCAGATTATCGAATGGCAGGAGGGCCACGGTGTGGATGTTCGGCAGGCCGCCACCCGTGAACCGGTACAGGCACCCCGCGACGAGCAGGCCGAGACTAACGGCGACTGCGCCACACGTCAGCGGGAATGACCGCCGCCGTATCCACCCGATCCACGGTGAGCTCAAGGCGTGCCGCTGCCTCCGGAAACACAATGCTGGACTTGGTGGGGCGGGTCTGAGCATCGAGCTCGGTCCGGCTGCGCGCAACGATTCTGCCCGCCTGCCGCCACTCCGCATCGAGAACGCGCGTGGTGCCGTCCGACGCCACGTAGTCGAGCGTGTCCGATCCTTCGGCGAACCGCCATACGCGCTGGCTCTGGCCTTCGATCCCGGACACGCTGGCGTCCGGAGCCGGCGGCCGGACTACGCCGAGCCCCGCCCATAACATGCGGACTGCGGGCACGAGCGACCGGAAGTTCTCGGGTGGCTCGGCCCAGATCTCCGAGTCGCCCACGACAACCGCGGCACCCGAGCCCAGCCCCAGCGGCCCCGAGTAATCGAATCGCAGCGAATCGGGCGGTGCGAGCCGCGCCGTGCCCCGCCCCGTCCAGTGTTTGTGCGCATCCTCGTACTGGAAGCGAAACCGGATCGCCGTATTGTGACGCGGTACGGTGCGCTCCACCCAGGACATCGCCGCGGCGCGATCAGACGGTGCGAGCGTCGTGCTGACCAGTGGCTTGAGCGAGGGCGGACACCCCGCGAGCAGGAGGCCGGCGGCAATGTAGAGGAGGGTCCGGAGGCGGTCAAGCAAAACATGTTGTGGCTTCAATAGTTAAAGCCGAAGAAGAAGTCGACGAAGCCCGTCCCCTGAGAATTGAACGGGAGCCCATAACCACTCACGTCGCCGGAATGAAACCGGTAACCCAGATCGAGCCGCAGCACGAGCGGCGGCCCGATCGGCATTCGGAGACCCAGGCCCGTGCTGCCCACCATGCCGCGGCTCTCCACCACGGCGTTCCACGCCCGTCCGGCATCGACGAACAACGCTCCCTGAACACCCGGGAAGCGCATGACGCCGAATGGAAATCCCAACGAGAGAAAATCGACGATCGGAAATCGCCACTCCGTATTGACGAGCCACGCTCTGGTGCCCGCGATATAGCCGGAAATCGGATAGCCGCGCACGTCCCACGAGCCACCGATGTTGATCGGGCGCGGACGGTCGCCTCCAGCGTAATAGCCGAATCCACGCAACGCAAACGCGCTGCGCAGTGAAGTGCGCGCATAGTGGCGCCAGTCCGCGCTCATCACCCAGGAATCGAACCGGCCGTGACTGATGTCGTTGACGAGGCCGCCCGTCAGGTTGAAGCGCTCGCCATCGATCGGCCCCGTGGCGAGCCAAATGGTATTGTCCTTGACGTAACTCAGGTAGTTCGACGCGAGCCAACCCACCCGATGCAGATCGTTCACGCCGTTTCCGGTGGAGTAGGTCCCGAAGGCGTCGTAGCGGTCCGAGTGCTCCATGCTGTAGGCCAGCTCGATCCGCCGGAAGCGCGAAAGCGGATAGCGCAGCTCAGCGAGCACGCCTGCGGAGGTCTCCTGGTAAATCGTCGAGAGGTCGCCCTCGTAAAACAGCCCACGGAGGCGAAATGCTCCGATGCCCCAGTTCAGTCGATGCGATTGGTTCAGGTAGAGCGCCGAGCCATTCACATTGTCCAGCAGATTGCCGAGACCCTCGCCCTGAAACGAGGAGACGGTGAACAGCATCTGATGATCCCCGAGCAGATCGCTGAAGAGGAATACCGCGCCCTGCGTCGAGCCGAAGCCGGGGGCCACCGACGCGTCGCCCGCGGCGAAGTCGAGCGTGAATTTCTGGCCGTAGCGGGACGGGTCGGCACGGGCGTACTGCGGGTCGGCGAGCTCCCCCCACGTCCAGCTCGCGGGAGCCCGATCCGGCTCGAGCGCGACGCGCGCGCCCGCGGAATCGGGAAGCGGCGCGGCGGAATACAGATTCCAGCTCTGGTCGGCATATCCGCCGAATACGATCTCGTGACGCGACGCGATCCACTGCGGATCGAACGCGCCGTTCAGGGCGTTGGTCTCCTGCCTACCCTCCCCCATCGAGTCGATCGAGTACAGCTCGAGGAATCCGTTCCGGTCGGAAGAGAAATAGATCCGGCCGTTCTCCGGCGACCAGCGCGGCTGGTCGTCGTGCCAGGCGCCGTAGGTGAGATACTCGATCTGGCCGGTGGCGAAGTCCAGCTTGAAAAGATTCCGCGCGCCCGCGGGCCCGAACGTGGTCCGATCGGACGTGAACACGACGCTCTTCCCGTCGGGACTCACGCTGGGATCGATGTCCTGATAGCGATCGGACGTGAGCCGCTCGAGCTGGCCGTCGGCAAGCCAGAGGCGATACAGATCGCTGTATCCCGAGATCGCGAGCCCCGAGAAGACGATGCTCTGACCGTCGGGAGCCCATGACGGAGACAAGATCGACACGAGTCCGGGGAATTGATAGCGTCCCACGACGCGGTGCTTCGTGACATCCCACAGGAACAAGGCGTCGCGGTCCAGGTACTTGCTGCCGAACGCGACGATGCCGTCGCGCGACACGTCGAGTCGCGACTCGAAAAAGTGGAACGACTCGAACTGATCGGTTCGCTCGCCGTTGACGAGCACGTGCGGAGAGCCTCCGTCCAGGAGCTGCGTGTAGATATTCGTGTAGCCGTTGGACGGCGAGAAAAACAACATGCGGTCCGTGCTGTCCGATGGCAGACGATAGGCGGCCGGTTTCACGGCCATCCGCGTGAGCAGTCGCCCGTGCAGCGACAAGGGTTGCGTGCTCGCGACCGACGGGTAGTAGCGCTGCCGCATCCAGAACTGCCACTCCTCCGACAGCTGACGCAGGCTGCGGCCGTAGATCGCCCGCATCTCGTCCTCGAACATGGGATACTTCCACATTTCCTGGTACATCTCGACGATGCGCCATTCGCCGTAGCGTTGGGCGAGGAACGCATGAATGCAGCCGCCGAGGGGATAGACGGCAACGCCCGTGGCGTCCGTCAGCTCGCCGAGCGACGGCAGGTGTCCGGAGACGGTGAGATCGCGCAGGACCATCTGATACCGTGTGTCCTCACCCGCCGACCAGAATTCCGCGAGCCCCTCCGTCCACCAGAGCGGGAACGACGTGTGCCGGAACCGCGGATAACGATCCAGCACTTCATTGGTGAGGCTCAGTTGAAACACGTGGACCAGCTCGTGGCGGATGGTATGCCGGAAATCCGCGTAGCTGCCGTCGAATGGCAGCGCGACCCGCTGCTTCAGGAATTCGGTGACGCCGAGCAGGCCTTCGGGCGGTATGAAGGGCAGGACGTTGGTTTGCTCGAAGTCCGTGTGGGACGCGTAAACGATGAGCGGGATGCGGTGCGTGGGGTGGTGCGTGAAGCGCCGCTGGAGCACGCCGTAGCTCTCCTCCGCATACGCGAGCGCCACGCGCCCCAGCTCTTCTTCTTCGGGATAGCAGTAGAGATCGACGTGCTCGCCCCGGAGCACGCGCCAATCGAAGCCGCGGTACTGGATTTTGTTTTCACCGAAGGAGCCGGTTTGTCCCACGGCCACGGCCGGCAGGACGAGCCCTACGAACAACACACACCAGACGAACCTGCGGTTCACCGATGAATGCTCCGAATGCGATCACCCTGAGCGATGCCGGCGAGCGCCGCCGCCCCTCCTCCACCGGGCGCAACCCGGCCGAACGCGGTATACGTTCCGTCGAGGTGCGGTTGGGCGGAATGGGTGATGAAAAACTGGCTGCCGCCGGTGTCCGGACCAGATAGCGCCACGCCCACCACTCCGACGTCATAGCGCACGAGATTCAGCTCATCGCGCAGCACGAACCCTGGTCCACCCCATCCGTCACCACGGGGATCCCCGTCCTGAACGACAAAATTGGGAACCACGCGATGCCAGCGTGACCCGTCAAAATACCGCTGGTCCACGAGCGACAGGAAGGCCGCCACGGTCACGGGCGCCTCCGCCGCGAGCAACTCGATCTCGAGGGAGCCGGCGTCCGTTTCGATCGTGATTCGCGGGTTCGAGCCGTCCAGCGCCGGGAGGAGGTAGCGGCGCACGATGTCGCGATAATCGGCGTCGGTACGACCGGTCGCGATGGGCGACACCGGGCCCCAGGCGGCGTAGGCATCGGGGAGCCGGGCCGCCGCGATACGCCGCACCAGATAATCATCCGGTCGCGGCACGCTGCCCACGAACCGGCTCGCGACCCGGACCCGGCCCTCGGCGCTCGCCTGGGCGATCGCCGCGAGTGCGCTCACAGCGGACAAGCGGGCATCGTTGAAGGCGTCGCCGCTCGCCCGCAGGTACGCCCGGGTCAGCGGCTCGACGTCGTCGATTCGCGGCACTCGCGCCAGGATGTCCGCGGCGGTACTGCGGACCGCGGCGTCTGGATGCTCGAGGAGACCGCGCGCCCGGGCCGCGAGCGCGGTATCGCGTTCGGGGACGATCCGCATCAGGCACTGGAGCGCCTGCGCCACGACGCGCCCGTCGGGATCCGTGAGCTGCGCCTCGAGATGCGCGCGATCGCGCGCCGCTCCGAAAGCCTCGGCGGCAACGCTGCGCCAGCGCCAATCGAGATCGCCCGCGAGCGGAGCCGCGCTCGCGACGCCCTGCGCGCTGTCCGCTTCGGCGAGGGCGATTGCCGCCTGCCGCCGGCGCGCGAAGCTCGCGTTTGCGAGTTTTCCCTCGAGGACCTGCACGGCCATGCTGCCGCGCAGCACGCCGAGCGTGGTCTCGGCCTGCACGGCGACGTTGGCGTTGGCATCGTTGGCCAGCGGCGCGACGATGGCTGTGAGACCGCTGTCCTTGAACGCGGCGAGCGCGCGAAGGGCGTTGACCCGGAGCGCCACGCTGGTGTCGGCAAGCAGCGGACGCATCCGATCGGCAACCGCGTGCCGCGCGATACGCGCGCTGTCGAGCAGCGCGGGCGTGATGCCCTTGACGGCAATCGCCCGTACCGTCGGGTCCTGGTCCTCCAGCGCGTTGACGAGCGCCGCGGCTCCGCGCGCGGCGCGGAGCCGTCCCAGGGCGTAGAGCGCGTGGGCGCGCACGGTCGCATCGGGATCGTCGGCATATGCGACGAGCGATGCAATCGGCGCGCGCGCGCCGAGTCTCCAGGCATCGAGCAAGGCGGCGCTCTGCGCCGGGCTCGCCCCCACCCCGGGCGTCGCGCCGCTCCCCAGAACCTCGCGAATCGCGGTGGCCGCGTCGGCGGTTCCGATGCGGTCGAGCGCGACGGCGGCTTCCGCGTGCGATGCATCCTGCGTCGCCGAGGATACCGACGCCACGAACCGCGACAGCTCGGGTACGGCGCGCCCGTCCTTGAGGAGGCCCAACGAGAACGCGGCGGCCGCCCGGACGCCAATGTCCGAGTCACCGAGCGCCGCGACGAGGAGCTCGAGCGCCGCCGGATCGCCGATGCGGCCGGCGGCGAGCGCGGCCTGGCGCCGCAGCTTGGCATCCTCCGACCGCAGCGTGGCGCTGAGCAGCGCACCGTCGTAGACGCGGGCATCACTCGCCGACAACAGGCGCGCGAAATCGCCGACCCTCGCTTCGTCCGGGATCTGCGCCCACAGCCTCGGCGTGGCGACGAGCCACACCAGCAGCGTGAGACGCTTAGACGCGTACCGGATCGGCGACCGGAACGAGCAGCTTCGCAACATGCGCTGGAATGCGGGTGAGGGTGTGTTCGTGGGTGAGCGAGATAAGCGCCGTCTCACCGGTCGCGAGCAGCTCGCCGGTGCTGTGGCGGGTCACCGCATACCCGAACGTCACCCGACGGGAGGCCAGCTCGCGCACCCAGCAGCGGATGTCGACCAGATCGTCGTACCGGGCGGGAGCGGTGTAGCGGATACGCGCTTCGGACACGGCGAGGTACACGCCCTGCTCTTCCAGCTCTCGGTACGTGAGTCCGGTGGTCCGCATCAGCTCGGTGCGCGCCCGGTCGAACCACACGAGGTAATTCGCGTGGTACACAACGCCCATCTGATCCGTTTCGGAGTAGTTGACGCGCAAGGTGATGGTACTGATCACGCGAGGGCAACATCGACATCGGCCGGGGAAATGTCAAATGGCGCGGTGCTTGCGGGTCAATTCCGCCGTTTCTAGGTTGGGGCCGTGCCGGCGCTCCCCTCGCGCGTCGTCGTCGTCGCGGATGCCCACCTCGGGCAGGCCCCGCCGGCGGTGTCGACAGCGTTCTCCGCGTTCCTCCGTGCGGTCCCGCAGCCCGGCGACGCCCTGCTCATCGCCGGTGATCTGTTCGACTTCTGGTTCGAATACGGTCACGTCATCCCGAAACGGCATTTCGCGGTCGTCGCGCAGCTCGATGCGCTGCGGCGCGGCGGGGTTCCGATCACCTTCGTGGGCGGGAATCACGACCGCTGGGGCGGAGAATTCTTCACCCGCGACCTGCAGATCGCCTTCTACGCGGGGGAAGCCGATCTGACGCTCGCGGGACGCGCGGCATTCGTCGCGCACGGCGACGGCCTGACCGAGCAACATTGGAGCGCGAAGCTGATGCACCGCGTGACGCGCCATCCGGTCACCATTCGTCTGTTCCGGGCGTTGCATCCCGACGTAGGCTTTTGGCTCGCCGACAAGCTATCCCACCGACTGGCCGACAATACCCACGATCCTGCCGTCCTCGAACGCGCCGCGCGCGCGCAAACGGACTATGCCCGGGCGCTGCTCGCACGAAGGCCGGAGCTCGAGCTGGTCGTGCTCGCGCACACGCACCGTCCGCGCCTCGAGCAGCTCCCCGACGGACGTGCCTATCTCAACCCGGGCGCGTGGCTCGACGGCTATCGCTACGCCGTCATTACCCGCGATGCCGTGGAGTTGAAGCGCTTCAGCGTCGAGACCTAGAAAGACATTCGGACGGCGAGGCCGCGCGGCAGCGCTTCAAGCTTCAGCTCCTTGGGGAAGTCCATCAGGTGGGCCGAGACATACGCTTCGGCGCCGGCGAAGAAATGATTGAAGATCCACAACACCGTCCAATCCTGGACCTGCTGGCGTTTCGATTGCAAGTCGAACGAATCGGCCTGCGCCGCGATCATGTAGTTCTCTTCCTGAATGGCGCGGAATGTCATCATGATCGTCACGCCTTCCCACAGCACGAACGCGGCACCCGTCACATGCCGGCCGGTACTCGCCTGCCCCCAGCCCGGAATGAGCAGCGATCGCCACAACGCGGTCGCGGGGCGTATCTGTTTCGCGCTGTCGGGAGCGGCCGCTGTCTTCGCCGCCGCGGGCAGCGTGTCGAGCTGCTGCGCCGCGCCGGCCAGCGGCACGACCAGACACGCGAGGATCACAGCCGACGCCCGCATGCGCGGATGCCGCATGCGCGGATGCCTCATGCGACGTGAACCGCGAGGCGCTCGGGCTCGAGCTGCACGACGCACTCGCCATTTTCCCAGAGCCGCAGCTCGCCATCCAGGTGCAGCATCAGTGGCCCGTCCTCCCACCGCACGGTAAGACTCGCCACCCGGA
Organism: Gemmatimonadales bacterium; assembly: GCA_035517615.1. GTDB lineage: Bacteria > Gemmatimonadota > Gemmatimonadetes > Gemmatimonadales > GWC2-71-9 > AG25. The sequence goes on along the minus strand of DATIYM010000001.1, from coordinate 54,930 downwards.
AGATCGCCACCTCCGGCAGCGAGCCGTGGGTGCCCCGCATGACGCGCGGCACAGCCGTGCAGAAGCGCAGCAGGGACACCTGCCGCACGACGCAGACATCGAGGTACCCGTCCGTCGGATCGGCGTTGGGCGCAAACCGGTACGATCCGCCCGCGGTCGTGCCATTGCAGCACTCGACCATCATGACTTTGCCTCGAACCCGCCAGTCCGGACCGGTAAGCTCGCAGTCCGGAGGCGAATACTTGAAAAACGCGGAAACCACGGGCACAAGATAAGACAATATTCCGGGAAGACGGGGCATCCCGCTCCTGACTCGCGCGACCTCGGCACCAAGTCCCAGGCCGAGCGTGTTGCAGAAGTACTCCTCCCCGGCGCGGCCTACGTCGAAGCGGCGAATCGTTCCGGCGGTGATGATGTCGACCGCACGAGCGGGCGCGCATCGGTCCACGCCGACGAGTTTCGCGAAATCGTTCCCCGTGCCTCCGGCGATCACGCCCAAGCTCGCATCCCTGCCGCTCGCGAGGATGCCGTTGGCGACGTCGTGTACGGTGCCGTCGCCGCCCATCGCGACGATGCAGGACTCACCACGCCGGGCCGCGGCGCACGCGAGGTCTCTGCCGTGGCCGGGCCGCTCGGTCCGATGCAGCTCCGCGGACCACCCACGATTTTCGAATGCGTTGACCACCGCCGCCTCATGACGGAGCGTGCCGCGGCCCGCCGCGGGATTGAGAACGATGACGGCGTGCTTCAGGAGTGGGGAATGGACTCCGCCGCGCCAGGCGGCGCGGGTGGGTCGGGAGGCGCTGGCGGCGCGGGCGGCGTGGGCGGCGTAGGCGGCACCGCACGTATCTCGCCCGCTTTCGCGAGGCGGATCGACCCGTTGACCGCGTTCAACTCGATGCGCCGTCCTCCGGTCCCGATGGTTCCCTTCGAATGGTGGCCTACGAAGCGCCCGCTCTCCTCCAGCGGGTAATCACTTTCGATCGCGCCGTTCAACGTCCGAGCCTCCACGGAGGCGTCGACGCGTGCGGGCAGCTCGAGCGTCAGAGAGCCGTTGATCGTCCGCAGGACCACGGCCCCAGTGTCGGCACGCTCTGCAGCGCGGAGCGCCACCCGGATATTGCCATCGATAGTGGTCGCGTTCACCGGTCCAGCGAAGCCGCCCTCGATCTCGACGTGCCCGTTGACGGTCGCAGCCGTGACCGGCGCGGTCGCCCCGGTGACGTGGATCGAGCCATTGACGGTGTTCGCGTCGAGGAGGGTTCCCCGCGGCAGGCGTACGGTAAAGTCCACGGCGACGTCGTCATGGCGGAGGTTCTTTTGATTGTACTCGGCGCCGCTGCCGCAGTGGGCACCGGAGCCCTCCCACAGCGCGCAGAGTACGACGCCGTTCGGCACCGCAACGCGCACGATTTTCACGGCTGCGGGATTGTCGGCGTGATAGGTCTTGACGGCCGCGACCTCGAGGGAATCGCCGGACGCGGGCGTGACGGAGATGCCGCCGTTCATGTTCCGAATCCAGACGGATTGGCCCCGGCCGAGATGCTCGCGGTGCGTCCAGGTCTCGGCGGTGTGTCGCGAGCCTGACAGGAAGTCGGCATCCATGGCGCCGACAATGCCCTCGATCTGCCGCGGCAGGCCGTGCTCGACGGCCGAATGCGTGCGGGCAACCACCTTGTTCACCGCCACGCCAAGCAGCAGCGCGACCACGCACGCGACGGCGAACCGCAGAATGTCGCGCTTCCAGGCCAGCCAGAATGCTCTCAAGTCCATCCCGTTGACGCTCCCCCGGTCCAGGCCCTACCGTGAGCACGGCTGGGTGGTTTCCATCTGCTTTGCCCGCCGGCTGCCGCCGGTGCAAACGATTCGAGGTCACCTGGCGGGAGCGTGTAGGAATCGAACCTACCGAAGTCCATTGGGACTCCAGCTCGTTTTGAAGACGAGTCGGACCACCAGGCCCGCTCCGCCCCCCTGTAATCGTCGTGTGGCTGAACTCTACGCGGCGCGCGACGTCCGTACAACCCGGAGCTCTTACGATCGATTGGCAGGTTGGTACGGCGTGCCTGGGACTGGTACCGAGACCCCGCGCGCTGGAGTCGATTGCTGCAGCAAGTCATGGGGCAGTCGTCCTGTATCGTCAGCTCGCGCTGAAGCGCGCCTAACCTCCCGAGCGGGAAACCGCGAAGTGGTAATCCACGGGTTGGCTGATCAACACCCGGACCGCTTCGCCATGCAGCCGCGCCGGCCGGAACAACGCCTTGAGCACCCACAGTCTGGTTGGCTGATCGAACGCGGAATTCGAACTGCTCATGATCTTGATCGATCCCGGCTCGACGCGTCCGGTCGTGTCCACCACCGCCTGCAACAGCACCCGGCCTTCGATGCCGAGCCGGCGCATGGTCTCGGGATACGGCAGCGGCGGTGCGGAGACGAGGAGCGGTTTCTCTTCGACCACGGCTTCCGCATACAGCTGGTTCGCGAGGGGCGCCGCGCCATCGGCATGTCCGCCCTCGACGCCTTTCCCGGTGTAATCGTTCGGATCAAAGTGCTCGGCCAGATTGACCGGCGGGATGTTGGCGGGAATGACCGTCGGCACGACGATACTCTGGAATCCCTTTACCGGCACTTCGAGTACCGCTGGCGCCGGCTCGGGAGCTTTCGGTGCCGTCAACAACACCACGGTGGTGTCAGCCTTGACGGTATCGTCCGCGTGGATCACGTGATGGGTGGCGTACAAGGCGAGCGCGATGATCAGGCTATGAATCACGAGCGAGACGGCGCCGCGCTCGACCGAGTGCCGCTTGCGGCGAGTGGGCTTGGTTTCGAGAAACGTCAGTGACAGCACCGCAGGCTCGTACCGTGGCCTGACGATGCTGTCGGTCGGCGACAGGACTACCTTCTGGCGCATGATGCCCCCATCCCCGACTAGGACGCGTCGGCATCGAGAAAAGTTGCAGCCGATCTAGGCCAGGCGCGCGACCGCTTCGATTTCGATCCGGGCACCCTTGGGAAGGGCAGCGGCCTGGAGGGTGGCGCGAGCGGGCTTGTGGGGCCCGAAATGCCGCCCGTACACCTCGTTCATGGCCGGGAAGTCCCCCATATCGAGCAGATACACGGTCGTTTTGAGGACAAACGGAAGCCCGGAGCCGGCCGCCTTCAAGACCGCTGCGAGGTTCTTAAGCACCTGATCGGTCTGCTCGGCAGTGGTCCTACCCACGAGCTCATTGGTGTGCGGATCGAGCGCGAGCTGGCCGGCCGTGTATACGAGTTCATTGTAGATCACCGCCTGGCTGTACGGCCCAATCGCCTTGGGGGCGCCGTCGGCGGCCACGATCCCTACCGCGTCTTTGGCCATCAAAACAGTCCCTCGATAGTCCCGTCAGGATGCACGCGAATTTTCTCGGCCGCGGGCGTTTTGGACAGTCCCGGCATGGTCATGATGTCGCCCGCGAGGGCCACCACAAAGCCGGCGCCGGCCGACGGCAGGATGTCCCGCACCTGGAGCGTATACCCGGTGGGGGCGCCCAGCTTTGCCGGATCGTCGCTGAAGGAGTACTGCGTCTTCGCCATACACACCGGAGTCTCGCCCAGCCCCAGTCCCGGGAGCTGTTCCAGCGCCCGTTCGGCGGCGGGACTGAACGCGACGCCGGCCGCGCCATAGATGCGGGTGGCGATGGTCTCGATCTTCTCGCGGATCGGGCGTTTCTCGTCGTACAGCGGCTTGAATTTCGCGGTGCGCTGCTCCAGCAGCCGCAGGATCGCCTGGCCAACCGCGATTCCCCCGTCCCCGCCCTTCTCCCACACCTCGCACAACTCGACGCCCACGCCTTCCGCGGCGCACTCGTCTCGCACGGCCTGCAGCTCGGCGTCGGAGTCGGTCAGGAAGCGGTTCAGCGCCACGACGGCGGGAACGCCGAATTGCTTCACATTGCGGATATGCCGCCTGAGATTCGCCGCGCCGCGCTGCACCGCCGCCACATCGGGGTCGCGGAGCCGGTCTTTGGCCACACCGCCGTGCATCTTCAACGCGCGCACGGTGGCGACGATCACCGCCGCTTCGGGGTTGAGTCCCGCCATCCGGCACTTGATGTCGAAGAACTTCTCGGCGCCGAGATCGGCGCCGAATCCGGCTTCGGTGAGCACGATATCGCACAACGTCAGCGCGAGCTTCGTGGCCACGACCGAGTTGCATCCGTGTGCAATGTTGCCGAACGGCCCGCAATGGATGAACGCTGGCCCGCCTTCGAGCGTCTGCACCAGATTCGGGTTAATGGCGTCCTTGAGGAGCAGCGTCATGGCACCGCCCGCCTTCAGGTCTCGCGCCCGAACGGGCTGCCGGGCATGGGTGAGGCCCACGATAACCCGCTCGAGACGCGCTTCCAGATCTTCCAACCCGCCGGCCAGCGCCATGATGGCCATGATCTCGGAGCCCGGAATGATGACGTACCGGTCTTCGCGCGCGGGGCCGCCGTTCAATCCTCCGAGCCCAACGATCACGTTGCGCAGCGCGCGATCGTTCATGTCGATCGTGCGCGGCCACGTGACGCGCCGCGTATCGAGCCCGAGCGTATTGCCGTGATGGAGGTGCGAGTCGAGCAGCGCCGAGAGCAGGTTGTGCGCGCTCGCGATCGCGTGAAAGTCTCCGGTGAAGTGGAGATTGATGTCTTCCATCGGGATCACCTGTGCGTACCCCCCGCCGCACGCACCGCCCTTCACCCCGAAGACCGGCCCGAGCGACGGCTCGCGGATGCACACCGCGGCGTTCTTGCCGAGCCGCTTAAGCGCCTGTGTGACGCCCACGGTGACCGTGGACTTTCCCTCGCCGGCCGGAGTCGGGTTGATGCCGGTGACGAGCACCAGCCGGCCGGTCGAGCGACGCGCGGTGAGCGCGTTGAGCAAGACCTTCGCTTTGTATTTGCCGTACAGCTCGACTTCATCGTCCGCGAGACCGAGCTCGGCGGCGATGTCGTGAACGGGTCGCAGCTTCGCGGCCTGCGCGATGGCGATATCGGTAGGAACCTGCATGGGGGGCGCGGTCATGCGCGATCTCCTGCGCGCGTCAGCGCAGCAAACACACGGTGCGCGTTTTCCGTGGTCAGTCGCGCGACATCGGCGAACGATTGTCCCCGCGCCCGTGCCAGCGCCTCCGTCACCTCTCGAACGAACGCGGGCTCGTTGCGGCGTCCCCGGTGCGGCACGGGCGCGAGGTACGGGGAATCGGTTTCGACGAGCAGCCGGTCGGATGGACAGGCGGCGGCGCTCGCCCGATGCTGCCAATTCTTGAACGTGATCATGCCGCTGAACGAAAAGTACGCGCCGATCGCCATTCCCGCTTCGAACACGGCGGGGCCGGAGCTGAACGAGTGCAGGATCACGGGCGTCCGGGCTGCGGCGTCCGCGAGCGCCCGGGCCATGTCCTGATCCGCCTCGCGGGCGTGCACGACCACCGGCTTGCCGGCTTCGCCCGCGATCGCGAGCTGTTCGGCGAATGCGGCGCGCTGGCTCTCGCGGTCGGAGTGGTCGTAGTGGTAGTCGAGCCCCGTCTCGCCGACGGCAACGATCTCCGGACGATCGAGCAGATCGCGCAGCACTCGCGCGGAAGCGGCGCTCCAGTGCCGAGCTTCGTGGGGATGCACGCCCGCGGTGGCCGCGAGCTGTCCGCGCCCCCGCACGAGATCGACGATGCGGCTCGCGTCGTCCAAGCTTGAGGCGACGACCACCATGTGCGTCACTCCCGCCGCGGCGGCACGCTCGAGCACGCCATCCCGATCGGCCGCGAACGCTGGATCGGCTAGATGGCAGTGGGAGTCCACGAGCGCGGGCCCCGGAGGCCCGGTCATCGCTAGCGCGTCGGCTGCGGCTCGGGCGACCGGGGAGGGGTCTCCGGCGCGGCCGTGCCCGCGGGCCGCAACGTCCGCGCGCCGCGCGCATCCTTTCCGGGCCAGCGCTTCTCGATCGCCATGAGCACGGGAGCCGCGATGTAGACGGAGGAGAACGTCCCGGTGAAAATGGCGAAGGTCATGACGAGTGCGAAGGGTCGCAGCACTTCGCCTGCGAGCAGCACGAGCGCCAGCGTGGTGGCCATCGTGGTCCCGTGCGTCAGGACCGAGCGCGGCAGCGTTTCGTTGATCGAGAGATTCAGAATCTCGTACAGATTTTGACGCCGGAATTTCCGCAGGTTTTCGCGCACACGGTCGAAAATGATGATCGTGTCGTTCAGCGAGTATCCCACCATCGTCAGCACGGCGCCGACCACGATGAGGCTCACCTCGAGGTTCAAATACCGGATGAACGCAATCGTGGTGAGAATGTCGTGGAAGGTCGCCAGCACGGCCGCGAGTCCGAACCGCCATTCGAACCGGATCGCGAGGTAGACCAGCGTCACGAGGAACGAGAAGAAAATCGCGAGGAATGCCTTGCCCTGGAGTTCCCGCCCGACTTTGGGGCCCACGGCCTCGGTGCGATCGATGCGGTATTGTCCGGCGCCAATGCCGGCATCGAGCGCCCGGGAGACCGCCTGGGCGGTTTGCTGCGTGCCGCCGCCCTCGATCGAGCGCGATTCGCCGGAGAGGCGCGCACGGATCACGAACACGCTGTCGGCCCCGAATGTCTGAATTTCCGCGTCGTGGATCCCGGCGGCGTCGAGCGCACTGCGGATCTTGCCCGTCCCCACGCCGGTATGCGTTTCGACCTGGATCAGCGTGCCGCCCGTGAATTCGATGGAGTAGTTGAGCCCGTGCACCAGAAACAGCAGGAACCCGGGAACGATGATGGCCGCGGTCAGGGCGTACGCCCAGCGGCGCCACTTGATGAAATCGTATTTGGCGTTGGCGAAGAGTCGCAGCATCAGATGCTCAGGGTGACCATGTCGGGCCGGCGCTCGAGCCAGATCATGTAGAAGGTGCGGACCACGAAAACCGCGGTGATCATCGACGCGATGATGCCGATGATGAGCGTGATCGCGAATCCCTGGACGGGACCGGTGCCCACGAGATAGAGAATGAATGCCGTCAGCGCCGTGCTGACGTTCGAATCGACGATCGCGCTCATGGCGTGCTTGAATCCCTCATCGACCGCCGTGCGGACGAGCTTGCCATGCTGCAGCTCTTCGCGGATACGCTCGAAAATCAAGACGTTGGCGTCGGTCGCGATTCCCACCGACAGCGCGAGCCCGGCGAGGCCGGGCAGCGTGAGGGTGAATCCGAAGCCCGCAAGCCCCGCGAGGGTAAAGAGCGCATAGAACCCGAGCGCGGCGACCGCCAGGATGCCCGACGTCCGGTAGTAGATCACCATGATGAGCACGACGAGGATGACGCCGACCGCGCCCGCGCGAATGCCGTCGTTGATCGAATCGCGGCCGAGGGTCGGACCGATCGTACGCTCCTCGACGATGGTGAGCGGCGCGGGGAGCGCGCCGGCCCGCAGCACGAGCGCGAGATCATTCGCCTCCTGCAGCGATTTGTTGCCCAGCTCGATTTGCCCCCGCTGGCCGATCTCGCTCTTGATGACCGGCGGCTGTCCCTGAACACGGCCGTCGAGGATGATCGCCATGTAGTCGTTCACATGGCGTGCGGTTTCGCGCTCGAAGATCCGTCCGCCCCGGCGCGACAGCACGAAATCGACCACGGACTGGTTCGTGAGCTGGTCGCGCCGCGCCGACGCTTTTTCGAGCTCCTCCCCCGTTATGATCGGCTTCTCCTCGACGGCGTACAGGGCGCGATAGGGGCGCGCTCCGCGTGATTCGACTTCCGTTCCCCAGCGCAGCTCGAAGCCGCGCGGCATGAGTCGCTGCACTTCAGGACGCGCGAGCAGGCTCTCCGCCACGGGAACCTGCTCCTCGGGAACCAGGAACTCTCCGGGCAGCGAGCCCTGGAACAGCAGCGCGGACAGCGCACCCGGCTGGTTCAAGAAGCTGGTGTCGGGCTTGGGGGGGGCTGCGGCGGGCGTCTTGCCCTTCTTCCCGGGCGCCGGCTTCGCTTTGCTCGTATCGCCGCCAAACAGCTGGGAGACGGCGCTCGGAGTGGCCGCGCCCCCCCCCCCGGTCGTGGGGCTCACCCCCGCGGCGCGAAGGGCCCCGTCCATTTGCGGAATGGCGTCGCGGAACAGGTTCTTCATATCCGTGATGCGGAATTCGAGAAACGCGGTGCGCTGGATGATGCTCTTGGCGCGTGAGGGGTCCTTCTCGCCCGCCAGCTCGACGATCAGGCGGTTGCCGCCCACCACCTGAACGACGGGTTCCGTGACCCCGAACTCGTCGATTCTCGTGCGGACCACGCGCTCGGCCCGACGAATCGCTTCGGCGGGATCGGGCACCTGCCCCTTCGATTGATCGACCTCGAGCGCGAGATGAATGCCGCCCTGGAGGTCGAGGCCCAGATTGATGGGCACCCGGCGAACGGTGGAGTCCTTCATCCGGCCCGTCGTGGCATCGCGGACACGAATGGTGGAATTGGTGGGAATGAGCGCCCAGATGGCGCCGATCACCAGAACGCCAATGAGCAACAACCGCGATCGAATCTTCCGCATGCCGGATGTCCTAGAGGTTGAGGCTCGCGCGCGCCGCCTGCGCGTCGCGGCCGAGCTGGGCCACGAGCGCATCGCGCGACGGGAACGTCTGCACGTCCCTGAGCCGCCGTATCCATTCGACCGTTACGGTCTCGCCGTACAGGTCGCCGTCGAAATCGAACAGGTGCACTTCGAGCGCCCGTTCGGCGACCCCGAACGTGGGCCGCGGACCTTGGTTCATCATGCCGCCGTAGCGCGTTCCGCGCCAGTTGACCCGAACGCCGTACACGCCGTCAGGCGGAAGCAGCTTGCGCGGATCGGGAGACGCGAGGTTGATCGTCGGAATGCCGATCGTCCGCCCCCGCCCCGCCCCCCGCTGGACCGTGCCCATGAAGCTGTAGGGGCGGCCGAGCCAGCGCGCGGCCGACGCCAGGTCACCGTGGGCCAGAGCCGTGCGCACACGCGAGGACGAAATCGGCTCCGTGCCGTCGCGAATCGCCTCCACCTCGTCGACCGAGAACCGCTCGTTCGCGCCGAGCCAGCGCAACAACTCGACGTCGCCGCTCCGTCCCCGGCCGAACCCGTGATCGTACCCGAGCACCAGGTACCGCATGCCAAAGCGCGCGAGCAGCACGTCGCGGGTAAACTCTTCCGGCGCGAGCCGCGACAGCTCGGCGGTAAACGGCAGCAGCTCCACGCGGTCGACGCCAGCCTCGAGCAGCAGCGCGTGTTTTTCGCCGGCGAGCGTCAACAGCCTGGGCGCCGCCTCCGGGTTGACCACTTCCAGTGGGTGCCGATCGAACGTGATGACCACGCTCTCGAGCTGCCGCGCCTTGGCCTGACGGATCAGCTCGGCCAGCACGGCCTGATGCCCCGAGTGAACACCGTCGAATGAACCGACCGTGACCGCTGTCGCCATTATTGCTCCGCCACGACCACGCGCGGCTTCAGCAGCTCTCGCTCCCGCACTGCCACTCCGATCAGCTCGATCCCCGCGAACAGGGCGACCTGCTCGGCCTCGCCGACTTCACCCGCCGCCGCGAGGGCGCGGCCATGGACCACCTGCGCCCGCTCGGCCTCGCTCAAATCTCGCCGTGCCAGCGTCGCGACGAGGGCGGCGGGATCGCGCACCGCGCTCGGAGTCACGGCTTCTGGAGCGAGCGCGTCCTCGAGCCGGAACGGCCCCACCGCGTCGCGGCGGAGGCTCGCGAGATGGGCCTCGGTCCCGAGCGCCGCGCCGATGTCGCGCGCGAGACTTCTGAGATACGTCCCCGCGCCCACCACCGCGCGGAACTCGATGTCGGGAAGCGCGACACGAATCGCGCTGAGCTCGTGCACTTCGACACGCCGAGCCGGCACGGCCACGTGCTCTCCTCGCCGGGCCCGGCGGTATGCCCGCTCGCCGTCCACGTGCACGGCGGAGTAAGCGGGTGGGTCCTGATCGAGCGCACCGTGAAATCGTTCGAGTACCGCGGCAACCGAAGTCGGGTCGACCTCACGCCACGCCTCGGACGTCGCGACGACGGCTCCGGTCGCATCGTCGGTGGTCGTGCCGCTCCCGAGGCGGATGACGCCCGAGTACTGCTTCCGCCAACCGCCGGCAAAGGCGGCGAGCCGGGTGGCGCGGCCGATTACGAGCACCAGCAATCCGGTCGCGAACGGGTCCAGGGTGCCCAGATGCCCGACCCGAGACACGGCGAGCGCACGACGAACGACGTCGACCACATCGTGCGAAGTCGGCCCGGCCGGCTTCGCGACGAGCGCGACTCCGGACAGGTCCTTCGCCGATCGCACGGCGCTCAGCCCTGATCCCCCTTCAATTCACGCAGCACCGCATCGATCCGGCGCGCGTGATCGAGACCGCGGTCGATTTCGAAGCGCAGCTCGGGGCTCGTCCGCAGCGACAGCTCGCGCGCGAGCTGCGAGCGCAGAAACCCCGCGGCACTCGCGAGGCCTTCGAGCGTGCTGGCCCGTTCTGCTTCGGTCCCCATCACGCTCACGCGGATGCGCGCGTGCGCGAGGTCGGGGGACACCTCCACACCGGTCACCGTGACAAACCCGATCCGTGGATCGCGGAGCTGGGCTCCCCCGGTGAGAATCGCGGCGAGAGTTTCGCGAATCAGCTCGGCCAGTCGCTCGGGGCGATGGCTCGGTCGCGCGCGCATCAGAGGTAGCTCGCACTGGTGTCGATCACGCGCGCCTCGGGATGGCCCGCGATCAGGCGGTCGGCCTCCCGGAGCACGCGCTCGGCATGCCCGCGGTCGGTGCTGACGACCCCGACCGTCAACTCGGCACGCTGCCAGAGATCGTGGTGATCCGTTTCGGCTGCCGAGACGTTGAAGCGGTCATGCAGCCGGTCCTTGAGACTCTTCAACACGTGTCGCTTGTCTTTGAGGGACTGGCACCCTGGAAGGTGGAGCTCCCACGTCATGAGGCCCACGATCACTGCTCAGGCGCCCTTGGCCGCGCTCCCCACATCGAGTGAGCGCGCGACCTCCTCGACCCGGTACGCCTCGATGAGATCGCCCACCTTGAGATCGTTGAAGTTCTCGATCCCGATACCGCATTCGAAGCCCTCGCGAACCTCGCGCACGTCATCCTTGAAGCGGCGCAGCGACGAGAGCGTGCCGTCGTAGATTTCGACGCCATCGCGAATCACGCGGACGCGCGCCGTGCGCTGGATGACCCCGCTCCGCACGAAGCTGCCGGCAATCGTCCCGACCTTCGCGATCTTGAAGATTTGGCGCGCCTCGGCTTCGCCGAGCACCACTTCGCGCTTCTCGGGCGCGAGCAGGCCCTCCATCGCCGCGCGAACCTCTTCGACCGCCTCGTAGATAATCCGGTAGGTGCGGATCTCCACCCGTTCGCGCTCGGCGGCGGCACGGGCATTCGAGTCGGGACGCACGTGGAAGCCGACGATAATCGCGCCCGAGGCCTTGGCGAGCAGCACGTCGCTTTCCGTGATCGCGCCGACGCCGCGATGCACCACCTCGACTTTGACCTCGGAGGTCGAGAGCTGGGCCAGCGCGTCGGCCAGCGCTTCCGCCGGTCCACCCTGGTCGGCCTTGATGATGATCTTGAGCGTCGCTACGCCCGATTCGGCGTGCTCGGCCATGAAGTCTTCCAGCGTCTTCACGCGGCCCGTGCGCCGGTGCTGCGCCTCGCGCTCGAGGCGCTGGCGCTTCTGCGCGATGTCCCGCGCCGCCGACGCGTCACCCATCACCTGGAATGAATCGCCGGCTTCCGGCACGCCCTCGAAGCCAAGGACCTGCACCGGCGCCGACGGGCCGGCGATATCGACCGCCTGACCACGCTCGTCGTACATCGCGCGAACCCGACCCGCGTATTGCCCGCTGATGAAATCGTCGCCCACATGCAGGGTGCCGTTCTGCACCAGGATGGTCGCGAGCGGACCCTTGCCCGGATCGAGGGTGGCCTCGAGCACCGTGCCCTGCGCGTGTCGATCGGGATTGGCCTTCAAGTCGAGCAGCTCGGCCTGCAGGAGCACCTGGTCGAGCAGCTCACCCACGTTCTGCCCGGTTTTCGCCGAGATCGGCGTGGCCAGCGTCGTGCCGCCGAACTCCTCGAGCACGACGCCGTGCGCCAGCAGGTCCTGTTTGACTTTTTGGACGTTCGCCGTCGGGAGATCGATCTTGTTGATCGCCACCACGAGCGGAACGCCGGCGTTCTTGGCGTGCGAAATCGCCTCGATGGTCTGCGGCATGATGGCGTCATCCGCGGCAACCACCAGCACGACGATATCCGTGACCTGGGCGCCGCGGGCGCGCATGGCCGTGAATGCTTCGTGGCCCGGGGTGTCGAGGAACGTGATCGCGCGGTTGTCCTTCGTGGTCACCCGATACGCGCCGATGTGCTGAGTGATCCCTCCCGCCTCGCCCGCGACCACGTTGGCTTTCCGGACGGAGTCGAGCAGCGACGTCTTGCCGTGGTCGACGTGGCCCATGACGGTCACCACCGGGGAGCGTGGCTTCTGGTCCTCCACGGCCTCGGTTTCCCGCTCTTCGGGCGCGGCCGCGACGTACTCTTCTTCACGCACCGCCTGGAATCCGAACGCGGAGGCGATCAGCTCGATCATGTCGAAATCGAGCCGCTGATTGATCGTCACCATCTGCCCCAACTCCTTGAAGGCGAAAGAGACGATCTGTGTGGGCGGCACCTTGAGAATGTTGGCGAGCTCGGAGACGGTGATGAATTCCGTGACCCGCACGAGCGTCTTCTCGCGCTCTTTCTCCTCGCGGCGCTTCTCTTCCTGGAGCTCGCGGAAGCTCGGGCCCTCGTCCCTCGGGCGAAGGCCTTTTCTTCCCACCGGACCTTTGATGGACGCGAGCGTGCGCGAGATGTTCTGCGCCACGGCTTCCTGATCCACGAGTGATTTGCGGCCCTTCTTCCGCTTCTTGCCCTTGTCGCGCCGGCGCTCGTCGACGGGGAATGCGCCGGGAGCGGCGGACGCCACGGGGCGCGGCGGCACTGGGCCGCCCGGCGCGGCGCTCGCGACGGGCTTGGGGCGCACCGGCGTGGGAATCGGGCGCGCGGGGATTGGAACGGACGGCGCGCTTGGAGCCGCGGCGACCGGCTGGTCGATCCGAGCAGGGGAAGCGCCGGGCGGCGCCGACGCTGCGGCCGCGAGCGGTGGTTCTTCGATGGCGGGAAGCTCCTTGAACAGGGCGGCCGCCCGCTCTTCGAGCGAGATCACCGGACGCTCGACGTCGTCCATGACCCTCGATGCTTCGAGGGCTTCGCGGGCCTTCAGCTCGCGTTCCGCCTCGACGGCCGCCTCCGCCTGCGCTTCGGCTTCGGCGGCGGCCACTTCAGCCGCCGTGCGGCGCCGCCGTTTGGGACGCGCATCCGGCACGACCGCCACCGGCTCCGGCGCCTTCACCACGCGGCGCCGTTTCAGAGGCGCGGGCGCTTCCTTGAGTTTGCGCTTGTCGCGCTCCCAACGCGCGCGCACCAGCGCCACCTGCTCCGGCTTGAGCGGCGTCAGATGACTGCGCACGAAGATGTCCATCTCCTTGAGCATGTTGATCAGCTGCTCAGAGGGGATGGCGAACTCTGCCGCCAAATCGTGAATCCGGGTCGTCGTCACTGCGCTCCTCCAATAGACTCCACTACGCCTCTTGCGAGTGCATTGTCTTCCACGCCCACGGCCTGGACCTCGGCATCGCGTCCTAGACGCTGGCCGAGCTCCCGAGCGTCTGGTCCCCGCAGCACGGGCACGCCACGGGCCCGCGCCAGCCGCTCGACCTTCTCGAGCGTGCGATCACTCGCGTTGGCCGCGAGCACCACGCACTGAACCGCGCCTTGCTGCAGGCGCGCACGCACTCCCGCGACGCCAACCACCACTTGACCCGCGCGCATGCCCAATCCAAGCAGGCGGATCATCCGATCCGTCAACGCCGTGACCCTAGCTCCCGTTCTTCGTCGGGGCGGGCGCTGGAGCACTCTCCTCTTCTCCGCCCTCTTCCGTGAGCTCGTTCAGAAACGCGATCAGCTTGTCGGCGAGCTCTGGAGTCATGCCCGCCATGCGCTCGACATCATCACGCTCGAGATCGATCACATCCTGCAGCGTCTTCCTGCCGGCCCGCTCGAGGACGGTGACGAGCTCGGGGGACAACCCCTGCATCTCACTGAGCGCGACCTTCGTGACCTGCTCCTCCTCAGGCGGCAGCGGCGCGAACAGCGGGCCCTCACCGCCGCGCTCGAGCCACTCGCGGCTCGAGTAGAGATCGATTTTCCAGCCGGTCAGCTCCGACGCGAGCCGTACGTTCTGGCCGTTCCGACCGATGGCGAGCGAGAGCTGGTCCTCGTCGACGATGGCTTGAATCGTCTTCGAGTCCGGGTCGGAGAAGACCCGCGCCACACGCGCCGGCGCGAGCGCCAGCTTGGCGAAGCGCTCCGGGTCCGGGGACCAGGGAACGATGTCGATGCGCTCGCCGCCCAGTTCGTTCACCACGGCCTGGACGCGGGATCCCTTCAGGCCCACGCAGGCGCCTACGGGATCGATGGAATCATCACGCGAAGAAACCGCGATCTTGGTGCGGCTCCCCGCCTCGCGCGCCGTCGCGCGGATCTCGACCACGCCCTGCTGAATCTCGGGCACCTCGAGGCGGAACAGCGCCTTGACGAACAGCGGATCGGCGCGCGAGAGGATGAGGCGCGGCCCCTTGGGGGTTTCCTCGATGCGCTTCAAGACCGCACGAATCGTGTCGCCCTGATGGAAGTGCTCGCGGTGATTCTGCTCGCGGTAGGGAATGATCGCCTCGGCTTCGCGGAATTTGGCGAGCATCACCACGATCTTGCCGCGCTCGATCTGCTGAACTTCGCCCGGCAGCAGATCGCCGACCTTGCTCGAGAACTCCTCGCGAATACGGCTGCGCTCGCCTTCGCGTACCCGCTGGATGATCCGCTGCTTGGCCGCCTGCACGGCGGTCCGGCCGAACGCATCGAACGGCACTTCTTCCTCGAGCACGTCGCCGACCTGGAAATCCGGATCCTCGAATCGCGCCTCTTCCACCGACACCTGGCTGCCCGGGTCTTCGACCGCTTCCACCACGGTGCGCAGCACGATAATCCGGATCGTGCCTTTGAGCTCGTCGATCCCGATCTCGGCCCGGACGTTCGGTCCGTAGCGTTTCACCAACGCCGCGTGCAACCCGTCCTTGAGCAGGTCCAGCAATTCTCCGCGATCGAGCTGCTTCGTGTTGGTCAGCTCGCGAAAGGCGGAGACCACATCCGGTGTTTGCGTCATCCAGGATTCCTCTTGTGCGTCGTTACCAGTCCACGGCCAGGCGGGCGTCGCGGACGTCCGCAAATCGGACCGTCTTCGCTGCCTGCCCGGCGCCGGACGGCTCCAAAACGACCGTCTCCGCGTCCGGTACGGCGACAATGCGGGCGCGCACGCGCCCCATGCCGCTCACCGTCGCCTTCACCTCACGGCCCACGAACCGCTGCCACTGCCCCGGCCAGCGCAGCGGGCGGTCGAGCCCCGGGCTCGAGACCTCGAGCACGTAGTGCCGGCCCAGCGGACCCGAGGCGTCGAGCCATGACTCGAGCAGCCGGCTCGCATGAGCACAATCTGCCACGCTCACGCCGCGCGGCGGATCGCTGTCAGGCCACTCGATGCGCACTTGAACGAGCGGCCGATTGGGCGTGCCGCCGATGCGAAGGTCGGCCAATTCCAGACCGGCTTCGCCGAGTTTGGCTCGGAACGTCTCGATGAGACTGTCGGAGAGCATAAAAAAAATCGCGGGCCAGACTTCGCCCGCTTCGAAGCTGGAATCTACCCGGCCTCAGGACAGTGTCAAGCGACGGGACGGCCGATGTACGCGGCCATTCGCCCGTCCCTCCCGCCCGACGCGCGATGCGAAAAAAACCGGTCGCGATCGTGCGCACTGCACCACGGAGAGATGGTGACGTCCCGAATCCCGAGCTCGGCCGCCTGGCCCGCGAGAATCGCGCGGAGGTCGACCGTGCGCGCCGACTCCCCAAACCGGAGCGCCACGTCCTGTCCCACCTCGTAACACCTGCCGCAGATCGACACCCCGCAATGCATTACCAGGTCGTGGGGGCGCACGCGCCGCTGCCGCTCCAACAACGCCACACCAGACCGAAGAATACCGCCAGCCACTCCGCGCCAGCCCGCGTGCAGCAGCGCGACGACGCCGTGCTCCGGGGCGACGAGGTACACCGGCACGCAATCGGCTACCGTGACGCTCAGCAGGATTCCCGCGGCCGGTGTCGCGTGACCATCCACGTTCTCCTGCAGCGTCCATCCCCGCCCTTCCGCGTCGTCGTGCCAGCGGACGTCGGTTCCGTGCACCTGATGGCTCGTGAGCGACACCCGGAACGATGGTTGGAACGCAAGCCGAAACGCCCGCCATCGGGCCAGAGCGTCGCCCGCGGTACCCTCGCCCCACAGTCCCAGATCGAAGCCCTGCTCACGGGTGGTGATCCCGGCGATCACGCCGAAGCGCTCGCGCCACTCGGTGAGCTCGAGCCGCGGCACGGAATCATCGCTTCCCGGCGCCTCGCGTAGCAGAGGTGACGCGACGCCGAGCGTCACTGATCGCTCGTGCGCCGGACTGGCTCGCGGCCGTCGTCGATCCGCTCGATCTGCGCTCCGAGCGAGCGAAGCCGCTCGTCGATGCGCTCGTAGCCGCGTTCAATTTGTCCGATGTTGTGGATCACCGAGTCGCCGTGTGCCGCGAGCGCCGCGAGGAGCATGGCCATGCCGGCGCGAATGTCGGGACTCTCCACCACTCCTCCCTTGAGCTTCGCGGGTCCCGCGATCACGGCGCGATGCGGGTCGCACAAGACGATGCGAGCGCCCATCCCGATCAGCTTGTCGACAAAAAACAGCCGCGACTCGAACAGCTTCTCGAAGATCAGCAGCAAGCCGTCGCACTGCGTCGCGGCCACAATCGCGATGGACATGAGATCCGCTGGGAACGCGGGCCAGGGTCCGTCCTCGAGCTTGGGAACATGCCCACCGAGATCGGAGCGGACCCGCCGTTCCTGATCCGCGTCCACCACGAGCTTCGTGCTGTCGAGTCGCGGGCGCACGCCGAGCCGCTCGAAGCCGAACAACGTCGCCCGCAGATCGTCACCGCGCACGCCATCGATCGTGATCTCGCCGTTCGTCACGGCCGCGAGTCCGATGAAGGAGCCGACTTCGATGTGATCTGGCCCAATCGTGAACGGTGCCGGCTCGAGATTCGGGACGCCTTCAATCGTGAGCACGTTGGTCCCGATGCCGGTGATGTTGCCGCCGCAGGCGACGAGGTAGCGCGCGAGATCCTGGACATGGGGCTCACTGGCCGCGTTGCGCAGCACCGTGGTGCCCTGCGCCCGCGCGGCGGCCATGAGCGCGTTTTCGGTCGCCGTTACGCTCGGCTCGTCGAGGAAGATGTCACGCCCGACGAGCTTCCTGCCCTCCACGCGATAGTGGTCGCCCACCGTGATTTCCGCGCCGAGCTGCTCGAGGGCGAGAAAGTGCGTATCGACCCGGCGTCGGCCGATGACGTCGCCACCGGGCGGCGGCAAACTCACCCGGCCGAACCGCGCGAGCATGGGTCCCGCGAGGAGAATCGATGCGCGCACCCGGGCGCAGAGCGCGGGATCGAGCTCACGCGGCTCCGCCCGGGCCGTATCGATATCGACCGTGTTCGCGCCGGTCCACTCGACCCGCGCGCCCAGGCGCTCGAGCAGCGCGAGCATGATCTCGACGTCACGAATCCGGGGAACGTTGTCGATGCGGCAGGGACCCGGAGCGAGCAACGTCGCCGCGAGAATCGGAAGCGCGGCGTTCTTGTTGCCCGCAGGACGGACGGTCCCCTTCAAGGGGCGGCCGCCCGAAACACAAAACATCGCAGCCATGGTCGGCCAAGCTAGGGCGCGGCTTGCGCTCGCGTCAAGCGCTCGCGACACTTTGATCCGTGCATCCCGCCATCGCGCTCGCGCTGCTCGCGGTTGCCGGGGTACTGGCCACCCGGCTTCCCCGGCCCGTGCTTCCTGGCTCCGTTCCCCAGGCCGCGTTCAATGCCCTGGCGCTCGTATTCATGGGCGTGTTGCTCGGGCCCATCGCGGGAATTCTCGATTCGGGCCTGCTCAGAGCTCTGACGCCGCTCACCGGATTGGTCGTCGGCTGGGTCGGCGCGAGCGAAGGAGCGCGATTCACCCCACGCCTGCTCATTCGCGTGCGGGATTCGAGCTGGCGCCGGGTGGCCGCAGTGACCGCAGGCACGATCGCGGCGGTGTCGGTCGCGGCGTGGCTCGCGGCCGGCCGCAATCCTCAGCTCGCCGCGTGGCACCCGGCCGGTCCGGTGGCACTCGCGTTGGGGACGATCGCCGCGGTCACCACGCGGCAGCCGCGCTACCGAACGGCGGGCGTGCAACTGAGTATCGCGCTGCTCTGTGCCCTCATGGCCTTCATGCTGACGCGGCCGCTGGCTCACTTTTCCGGATTGAAGGGCCTGGTGGTCTGGCTCGGGCTCAATGGGGTCGCGATGGGCATGGTGGGTCTCTGTACGGCCGTCGTGTCGGCGCGCGCCCGGAACGATGCGGAATTCGCGCTCGGGATACTCGCGTTCACGAGCCTCGCGGCCGGTGTCGGCGTGGCGACGGGCTTTTCTCCTTTCCTTCTCTGCGCGGGCGCAGCCGCGGTCGCCGCATGGCAGCTCGATCGAGCGGGCCGTTCCGGCTTGCGCGCGATCGTGACCCGCCCTGTGCCGGGGTTGCACGGGCTCGTGTGGGTCCTGCTCGGCGTGTTCGCGAGCGTGCCGCGGTGGTGGATTATTCCCGCGGCCGTGGCGCTGGCCGTGTTGCGCGCTGCCGTCTGGTTGGCCGGCCGGCGCTTCGACACGCGGCCCCCCGCGCGGTACACGCCCGACGCGCTGGGGCCGGTTCTCGGGCTGAACTTCATGCTCAGTAGTGATCCCGCCCTCGGTCTGGCGGGAGGCGTGGTCACGACCATCATCGTGCTGCTCGTGGCGAGCATGGCAGCCGCGCCATGGCTCGAGCACGTGCATCCCCCCTCCGCTCGGTTGACACCGGATGCCGTGACGACAGAGCTTAGGTGCTAGCTCCTCATTGGGACGGGCGCGGTGATACCGACGTGGGTGGGGGTGGTGACGGCAGTGTCGCTCGCAATCATCGCGCTGGCTACGATCGCCGTAGCGGCCGCGGCGGCGAGCGTGTTCCTGCGCTTACGCGCGCTCATCACCGCCTTGCGCGTGATGGTGGGCCCGGCCATCGAAGACGTGCGTCAGATCCTGGGGACGATTCGCACCGAGGTCGAAGGCGTGGCGGCAACGTCACGGGACCTCCGGACCCGAGTGGTGCGGGCGGCCGACGCCGCTGAGGCGCGGCTCACGGAGCTCAATACGCTCGTGAAGCTCGTTCAGGGCGAGGTCGAAACCGGGACGCTCGCCGTGGGAGCGATGATTCGCGCAATCCGGCGCTCCGGCCTGCTGGTCGATTGGGGCCGACAGCTGATCAGGAAGGGGCGAAGAAAACGCTGATTCCGGCTCGCCGCACCTTGGTGGTGGCCGCGGCGCTCGCGCTCGTGGCGTTGGTGCTGTTCCCCGGAGTGGCCCACGCGTGGACCCCCGGCACCCACATCTACCTCGGCGAGTCGGTGCTCACAAACCTGCATCAACTGCCGACGGCCGTCGCCGACGTCATCCGCGCCTTTCCGTACGACTATCTCTACGGCAACATCGCGGCCGATACGTCGCTCGCGAAAAAGTATGCGCCGGTGGGACGACACTGTCATGCCTGGCACGTGGGCCAGGAGATCTTCGATCTCGCGCCGAGTGATCCACTGCGGGCCTTTGGACTCGGCTACCTTTCGCATCTCGCGGCCGACACCGTCGCTCATAACTACTTCGTTCCACGCCAGCTGGTCCTGACCTCCAGCACGACCGCACTTGGCCACTCGTATTGGGAGAGCCGGTTCGAGACCCATCTGGGCGATGCCTACGCTTCGACGGCAAAAGAGGTGATCCTCCAGGACCATGGCGCGAGCGACGCCCACCTGGACGGCATTCTGTCTCCCACGTTGTTCAGCGTGCGCACGTCGCGCCGCCTGTTCCGCGGGATGGTGCACCTTACCGAGACGCAAAGCTGGCAGTGGGCGTTTCAGGCGCTGCGCGAAGCGAGCCGCTGGGACCTGCCCGATGACGACGTGGAGCGCCACATGGCCCTGGCGTTCGAGTACGTCATGGAGATGCTCGGTGTGCGCGACGCGGCGGCGCGACGGCTCGATCCCGCGGGCGCGCAGGCGCTGGGGCTGGCGAAGCGCATGCGGCGGCACGCGCTGAGCGAGGGAGCGCGGGGTGACGCCGAGCGGTTGGAGCGAACCGCGGAAGGTCACTTCGGCCTTCCGACGGCCTCGCTCTCCTATTGGAAAGAATCGCGCGCGCAGCGGCCGTGGCGAGACCGGAACGGGACCGGGTTGAAGCCGAACACGGCTCCTAGAGAGTAAGCTTCTCCTCGAGCAGGCGTTGAGTGAGCTTGGGATCGGCCTTGCCGCGCGACGCTTTCATGACCTGACCCACGAAGAACTGTAGCAGCTTCGTCTCGCCTTTTTGATAGCGACTCACTTCATTGGCGTGCGTGCCCAGCACGTCGCTCACCCAGCCGGCGAGCACGCCGGTATCGCCCACCTGGATCAGTCCCAGCGATTCGGCAATGGCCCGCGGATCGCCGCCGTGGGCGGCGAGATCGGCGAACACGCGCTTCGCGGCCTGATGGGAGAGAGTGCCGCCCTTGACGAGGCCGATGAGCTGCGCGAGCGCGACCGGCGTCACCCGCAGCTGCTCACCGTGGTCCTTGGCGTCGCCCAGCACTTCGCCCATCACCCAGTTGGCGGCCGACTTGGCGTCGGCGCCGCCCGCGCGCACGACGCCTTCGAAATAGTCGGCCACCGGCCGCTCCGCCGTGAGCACCGCGGCGTCGGCGAGACTCAATCCATATTCCGCCACGAACCGCTCCCGCTTCCGAGCCGGCAGCTCGGGAAGCGCGGTCTGCTGCTCCGCGATGAACTCGGGGGAGAGGATAAGGGGCGGCAGATCGGGATCCGGAAAGTAGCGGTAATCGTGGCTCTCTTCCTTCAGGCGCTGGGCACGCACCGAGTTCGTCTTCGAATCGTACAGCATGGTCTGCTGCACCACGGTCCCGCCGGATTCCCGCAGCGCGATCTGCCGATCGCGCTCCACCATGAGCGCCTTCTCGACGTACGCGAACGAGTTGATGTTCTTGACCTCGGTCTTGGTGCCGAGTGCGGTCTCACCCAATCGCCGCACGGAGACGTTAGCGTCGACCCGGAGGCTGCCCTTCTCCATGTCCACGTCCGAGATGCCGCTGTATTCGAGCACCTGCTTGAGCGTGAGCAGGTACGCACGGGCTTCCTGGGGAGAACGGAAATCGGGACCGGTCACGATCTCGATCAACGGCACACCGCAGCGGTTCAAGTCGACGGCGGTGCGCCGCGGGAACCGATCGTGGAGCGACTTCCCGGCGTCTTCCTCGAGATGCAGGCGAGCGATGGTCGCGCTCAGGAGACCGCGGTCGGGCGAGAGATACGTGACCGAACCGTCGGTCGAGAGCGGTTGCTCGAACTGCGAGATCTGGTATCCCTTCGGCAGGTCCGGATAGAAGTAATTCTTGCGCGCGAACACGCTGTGCGCGTGCACGGTGCAGCCCAGCGCCAGCGCCGCACGCAGCGCCAGCTTGATCGCCATCTCGTTGGCCGCGGGGAGGGCGCCGGGCAATCCGAGGCACACCGGGCAGACGTTCGTATTGGGGGGCGCGCCGAACGCCGTCGAGCAGCCGCAGAACATCTTGGAGACGGTGCGCAGCTGCACGTGCGTTTCGAGGCCGATGACGGTTTCCCAGCCGCTCGCCATTACACCTCCCCCGCCGCCGGTACCACGCGCTCGAGCGCGTACGCCGCTTCGAGCATTTCGTCTTCGAGGAACGCCTGGCCGATGAGCTGCCCGCCGATCGGCAACCCTTTGATTCTCCCGATGGGCAGGGACAGCGCGGGAAGGCCCGCGAGATTTGCCGTCACGGTAAAGATGTCCGACAGGTACATCGCCACGGGATCCGTGACCTTCTCCCCCGCCTTGAACGCCGGCGTGGGCGTGGTGGGCGTGAACAACAAGTCGACGCCGCGATCGAACACGTTGCGGAAGTCCTGCGCGATGAGCGCGCGCATCTGCTGCGCCTTCCGATAGTACGCGTCGTAGTAGCCGGACGACAGCACGTAGGTGCCCACGAGAATCCGGCGGCGGACCTCGGGACCGAACCCCTGACCCCGGGTTTCTCGATAGAGCGCGCGCACATCGGAGCTGCCGTTGAATCGCGGCCCGTAGCGCGCACCATCGTAGCGCGCGAGGTTGGACGACGCTTCGGCCGGTGCGATGATGTAATACGTAGGCACGGCGTACGCCGTGTGCGGCAGGGAGACCTCGCGCACCGCGGCGCCCAGGTCGCGCATCATGCGAATCGCCCGGTCGCACGCGCGCCGGACGGCCGGGTCGAGGTCAGAGGGGAAATACTCCCGCGGCACGCCGATCACGAACCCCTGCAGCGACTCGGGCACGGTGGGCAACCGCAGCGGATCCCGGTCCTCACAGGTGGCATCCCGCGCATCCCGGCCCGAAATGACGGACAGGACGCGTGCCGCGTCGTGGACGCTCCGCCCGAACACGCCGATCTGGTCGAGTGACGAACCGAAGGCCACGAGCCCGTACCGCGACACACGACCGTACGTCGGTTTGATGCCCACGATGCCGCAGAACGAAGCGGGTTGCCGCACCGACCCTCCCGTCTCGGAGCCCAGCGCCGCCGGCACGACCCCGGCCGCCACGAGCGCGGCCGAGCCCCCCGAGGAGCCTCCGGGGACGCGCGTCTTGTCGTGCGGATGCACGGCGCGACCGTAGGCTGAATGCTCGGTGGACGACCCCATGGCGAACTCGTCGCAATTGGTCTTGCCGGCAATGAGCGCGCCCGCCGTCTTCAGCCGTGCGACCGCCGTGGCTTCGTACGGGGATCGGTATCCCTCGAGAATGCGCGAGCCGCAGGTCGTGGTGAATTCGAGCGTGCAGATATTGTCCTTGACCGCGACGGGCATGCCGTACAGGACCCCCGACGGATGCGCCATGGCGGCCTGCTGCACTAGCGAAGCCCGGAGCTCTTTGGGCGGAGTCAGGCACGCGTTGAGACGCCGCGTTTTCGTGATGCGGTCGGCGGCGGTCTTCGCGTTCACCAACGCTTCATTCGGATCGTTCACTCGGGTTCACCGGGGTCGCCGAACTGCCCGAGTTTCGGCACGAGGAAGAAGCCGTCGCGGAATTCGGGCGCAAACGTATCGGGGCCGAACGCGAGCGCTGCCGGCTTTACTTCGTCGGCGCGGAATCGCAGCGCGTCGGGGCCGGGAATGAAGGGCTTCCCGGTTTCGCTCGTCTGGCCGGCGAGTTGCGCCACATAGTCGAGAATCCGCGACATCTGCTCCGCCAGCTCGGGCAGCCGTTCCTCGTCTACCTGCAGCTCGGCGAGCTGGGCGATCTTGATGACTTCTTCACGCGATACGCTCATCCACCCTCCCATTCGCGCTCGAGTCCCGCATAGGCTACGAGCAGCTGCTTGGTGCCGATTTCCGCATCGTCGAATTCCACGGTGACCTTCAAGGCCCGTCCTGCGCCGGCCACGCCGCGAACCACCCCACCGCCGAATTTGCGGTGGCGCACGCGCTCGCCCGTGACATACCGGGGTGCGTCTTGCGACTCTTCCGCCTCTTCCCACACCGGCACGCGCCCGGCCGACGGCGCACGATCCCGCGCGCCGCGATCCGAGAACCGCGGTGTTCGGGTGTCTCCGCCGCCCCAGCGGGACGACGTGCCGCGCTCTTCTACTACGTGCGGCGGCACGGCTTCGAGAAAGCGAGACGGCGCCGCGAGCTCGAGTCGGCCGTTGCGATAGCGAGTGCGAGCCCATGAGAGATACAATTTTTCGCGCGCGCGCGTGAGTCCCACGTAACAGAGCCGGCGTTCTTCCTCGAGCCCGCCCGGGACTTCCGCCGAGCGTCCCAGGGGGAATAAGCCGTCCTCGAGCCCCGCCAGCACGACGACGGGCCATTCGAGCCCCTTCGCCATGTGTACCGTCATGAGCGTGACACCGGTCTCGGATTCGTCGCCGGTCGCGTCCCCGCGTCCCCGGCGTCTGCCCGCGTCGTCCGCCGGGCTGAGCAGCGCCGCCTGCGTGAGGTAACGCTCGAGCAGGCTTGAAGCGGGTGGCGGACCCTCACCGTTTCCCTCGACGCTCAGGTCGTCGCCGGCCACGACCTCCTCCGCCCACTCGGCGGCTCCAGCGATCAGCTCGGCGACGTTGTCCAGGCGCTCGATTCCGTCCGCGCCCTCGTCGGCGAGGTACGCCTCGTACCCGATGTCCTTGACGACGCGCTCGAGCACCGTGGCGGGGTCGGCGGCGCCGAGCTCCTCGCGCCAGCGGTCGAAGCGCGCGATCAGGTCCTGCAGGGCAGCACGCACGTTGGGCCGGAGCTCAACGACACGATCCGCCGTGCGCGCGGTCTCGTACAGCGACTGCTGCCACTTCACCGATGTTCGCGAGAGCAGGTCGAGTGAGGTGTCGCCGATCCCACGGCGCGGCACGTTGGCGATCCGCAGCAGCGCCTCGCCATCCGCGGGATTGACGATCACGCGGAGATAGGCGAGTACGTCCCTGACCTCGCGCCGCTCGTAGAAGCTCACGGCGCCGACCAGGCGATACGGGATGCCGCGATACCGGAACGCGTCTTCGAGCGGGCGGGACTGGGCGTTGGTGCGGTAGAGCACTGCCATGCCGGTGTAGGGCACGTCGGATTCCGCCGCACGGCGGGCCAACTCGCCGGCGAGCCACTGTGCCTCGTCGCGTTCGTCGGCGGCGGTCAAGAGCGTCACCGGATCGCCACCCTGCTGTTCGGTGAACAGCGTCTTGCCGAGGCGCTCGCGGTTCTCGGCGATGACGCCGTTCGCCGCATCGAGAATGATTTGCGTCGAGCGGTAGTTCTGCTCGAGCTTGACGAGCATCGCCCCCGGAAAATCCTTCTGGAACGCGAGCATGTGCCGCACATCGGCTCCGCGCCACCCGTAGATCGCCTGATCGTCGTCGCCCACCACACAGAGATTGCGGTGCTGCAGCGCGAGCTGCTGCACCTGTTTGTACTGCGCCGCGTTCGTGTCCTGAAACTCGTCGACGAGGACGTGCTCGAAGCGGCGCTGCCAATACGCCAGGCGATCGGGGAACTCGGCAAACAGCCTGAGTGGAAACAGGAGCAGGTCGTCGAAATCCATCGCGTTCGCCTGCTTCAGCGCCGGGCCGAGCATCCCGTACACCTCGGCGGCGGCGCGCGCCAGGGCGCCTTCGGCGTCGGCTGCGAATTGCTCCGGCGAGAGCATCCGGTTCTTGGCGGCGGAAATGAGCGAGTGGACGGCCCGCGGGGGATTGGTCTTGGGCGAGATGCCGCGCTGCTCGAGCAGGCGTTTGATGAAGGACTCCGAATCGTCGGAATCGTAAATCGTGAAGTTCGGTCCGAAACCAAGCCGGGGCGCTTCCCGCCGCAGCAGCCGGGCGGAGAGCGAGTGAAACGTGCCGATCCAGAGTCCGCGCGGATCGGCGCCCAGCAACGCGGCCACTCGTGCCCGCATCTCGGCCGCCGCCTTGTTGGTGAAGGTCACCGCATAGATGCGGTCGGGAGCGATGCGGCGCTCCCGGATCAGATGCGCAATGCGGGCGGTCAACACGCGCGTTTTTCCCGAGCCTGCTCCCGCGAGCACGAGCAGTGGGCCGCCGGGATAGAGCACCGCGGTTTCCTGAGCCGGATTGAGCGCGAGTGACATCAGGCCGGGAGGGTGCTGGCGATGGATCCAGGCGCAGCCAGCGGAAACTCCAGCACGAACTCGCTGCCCGCGGGCATGGGATGATAGAAGATTCGGCCGCGGTGCTGCTGCTCGACAATGCGCCGCGCCAGGGCAAGGCCGATGCCCCAGCCTCCAGGTTTGGACGTGACGCCCGGCTCGAACAGATGGGCGCGCACCTGCGCCGGGACTCCCGGTCCGTCGTCGCGGACGCGGACGCGGGCCACAGGGCCGGCCGTTTCGAGCCGCACGTCGATCCGTCCCCCGCGGCCGCTGAGCGCATCGATGGAATTCTTGATCAGGGCCTCGAGGGCCCACTCGACGAGCACCGGATCGGCGGAGGCGGTGGGTCCGGTATCTGGTGCGGCGAGCGTCAGCGTCACGGGGCTCGCGAGCGTCGGGAGCCGGGGGCGGAAATACGTCACGACCCGCTCGGCGAGCGCGCCCAGCGCCACCGCCTCCATCTTGGCCGGGCGACCGATATGCTCGAAGCGGCGCGCGACCCGTTCCAGTCGATCCACGTCGGCTTCAAGATGCTCCACCAGGTCCTTGCCGCGGGTATCCGGATTTTCCTGCAGGTAATCAATCCATCCCGTGAGTCCCATCAGCGGGGTCCCGAGCTGATGCGCCGACTCGCGCGCCATGGCCACCCACAGCCGGTCGCGCGCCGCCGCGACCTGCGCGCGGTAGGCTCGCGCGGCGAGCGCCACCAGGCAGATGAACGCAATGGCCTGGAGCGCCGCAAGCAGGATCAACTCTTCGGTCTGTGGCAGCTCTCCATAATGAATGGTGCCCACCCCCGGCTGCACGATGGGCCGGTTGACGAGGTCGAGGCTCGCAATCCACGTGTGCATGCGCGCGGTGTCGCCGGAAAACCGCGGCGGCACGTTATCCATGGCGGTGACGTGGCCATTCGTATCGGTGACGACAATCGGGATTCCGAGGGCGCGGACCCGGGCCGCGAGATCGAGCAGCGTGCCCGTGACTGCCTCCGGTCCCGGATCGTTCAAGCCCGCGAAGACCCGGCCCAACAGCCGGCTCGTGTCGCGCGCTTCGTTGCGGAGATGACGTACCATGATCCAGGTATAACCGGCCGACAGGGCGCCGAGCAGGAGGGCGAGTCCTACGACCGTGAGCGGACCCGCGCGGCGGAGTGGATCGCTACGCGCCACCGTGTGTCGGCGCGAGCCGAGCGATGCCGAGGTATGGAACCAGCGCCGGAGGCACGCGCACGCCGCCGTCCGGCTCACAGTGGGTCTCGAGCAGAGCGGCGATGGTGCGCGGCAGCGCGACTCCCGATGCGTTCAGCGTGTGCACGTAGTCCGGCTTGTCACCCGGGCGCCGTACGCGGATGCTCGCGCGGCGCGCCTGAAAATCCGTGAAGGTGCTCGAGCTCGAAACCTCGAGCCACTGACCCACCCCGGGGGCCCAGGCCTCGAGGTCGTAGGTCTTGGCGCTCGAGAATCCCACGTCTCCCGCGGCAAGCAACACCACGCGGTACGGCAGCTCCAGACGGCGGAGCACGTCCTCCGCGTGTCCGGTCATGCGTTCGTGTTCGGCCGGCGACTCTGCGGGCTGACAGAAGCGCACGAGCTCAACCTTGTCGAACTGATGCACGCGCAGCAACCCCCGCGTGTCCTTCCCGGCTGCGCCCGCCTCCCGGCGAAAACACGGGGTGTACGCGGTGTACGCGATCGGCAGCGCGCCCGGGTCGAGGATTTCGTCACGATGCAGGTTCGTGACCGGCACTTCGGCGGTCGGGATGAGAAACAAGTCATCGCCCGCCGTCACGTAGGCCTCGTCGCCGAACTTCGGGAGCTGGCCCGTCCCTTCCATGGACGCGCGCCGCACCAGGACCGGCGGCTCGATCTCTACGTAGCCGTGCTCGCGGGTGTGCAGGTCGAGCATGAAGTTGATCAAGCCGCGGCACAACCGCGCCCCGACGCCCCGAAACACGACGAATCCGGATCCGGACAGCTTCACCGCCCGGGCGAAGTCGATCAAGCCCAAGCGCTCCGCGATTTCCCAGTGCGGCGGCCCGCCCGCTGGCCGCGGCTCACCCCAGCTGCGCACGACCGTGTTGTGACTGGCATCGCCGTCCGGGAGCTCGGGCAGCGGGAGATTGGGAATGAAGAGCGCCTTGCCTTGGAGCACCGCTTCCACGTCTCGCAGCTCGGCCTCGCGCTCGGTAATGAGCGACGTGTGCTCCTTGCGCTGCTGCACGATTTCGGGGGGGAGCTTCCCCTGCTCCTTGATGAGCCGGGCATCTTCGCGAACCGCCGTATTGCGAGCGGCCTTGAGCGTGTCGAGCTCGGTGACGATCGCCCGCCGGCGGCTGTCGAGCGCCTCGATCTCGTCCAGCATCTTGAGCACCGACGGATCCTGCCGACGGGCGAGCGCCGCCCGCACCTGCTCGGGCGCGGCGCGCAACAGCTTGAGATCGATCACGGCGTTACTGGGAAGGGAGGCTGTTGGCCACTAAGCTGCGGTAACCGCAATTCTGATCTGCCAGGACGAGAAATGTGACCGAACGCGCCACGGAATCGAAGGCGATGGGCTGAATCTTGGCGTAGAGCGGGTACACTGTTCCGTCGGGACACGTTTCTGACTTCGAACGGGCAAGGAGCACGGCTTGCAACGAGAGCAACGCCGGCTTGTCGGTGACGTATCCATCGACGGGCGCCTCCGACGTGTTGTCGAAGCTCGCGTTGGACACTTGAAACCCGGGTGCCAGCACCGAATCGACGATGGCGTATTTGGGAAGCGCGCCCGTGGGATAGAACGCGGGACGATTGAGCGAATCGTAGCTGAACACGAAATCCCAGCCAGCGGTCTGCTGCGTGAGAATCGCCGTCCGGCCGATGATCGCGTACGCCGAGGGCGAGTTGAGGCCGGTGCCCTGGACCGCGTACAGCGTGACCGTGTCAACCTGGTTGGTGCTGGTGGCCGGCGCGAGACCGAGTGGATTCGAACATGCCGCGAGCAAGGCGACGCCAACGTCGCCAAGCACGAGCGCAACGCGAAAACGTCGAGCGAGCCGTGTCATTGGGGCATCAACATACCCCGACTCCGCGAAAAGGGTCAACCCATATCGCTGCTTGACTTCGCCTTAGCCGCGTCCTAGGTTGGCCGCCGTGACGACGATCCGGGACGTCGTGGAGGCACTCAGCCGGCGCACCGGTGTCGACGCGGTGGTGGTGGTGGGACGTGACGGTCTGCCAATCGATTCTCGCACGCAAAATGGCGTCGACGCCGAGAACATCGCGGCGCTCGTGCCCTCCATGATCAACGGAGTGACACAGTTCGGTGAGGCATCGGGCCGCGGCAGCTTCGGGGCCGCCGTGTTCGAATTCGGCTCTGGGCTGGCGGTCGTGTCCGTGCTTCACGCCGACGCGCTGCTCGTGATCCTCGTGCAGCCCGCGACGAACGTCGGCGAGCTGCTCTACGACCTGCGCCGCCACCGCTCGGCGATCGCGGGACTCCTCTAGCGTTCCGTGGCGGACTCCACCGGCCCACGGCACCTGCTCGTCGTCGACGACGAGCCGCACATCGGGCTCCTGCTTCGCCCTCAGCTCGAAGAGTTGGGGTACCGCGTGAGTCTCGCGCGAACGCTCGACGGCGCGCGCGCCGCGCTTGCCGCATCCAAGGGCTCGGTGGATGGACTCCTCCTGGACCTGCACCTTCCCGATGGCTCGGGCCTGGATCTGCTGCGCGAGCTGCGGAGCACGAAGGCGACACGGTTGCTCCCGGTCGTCGTCATCACCGCCGAGGGCGAAGAACGCATCCATGATGCCGCCCGCCAACTCGACGCCACCCTGATGACCAAGCCGTTCAGCCCAAGCAAGCTCATGGCCTCGCTCGAAAAAGTTCTGCACCGGCCGCCGCCCCGGGCCAGGTCGAGCCCGTGACGACGTGGGCCGCCATCCTGGCCGGTGGATCCGGGATGCGATTCTGGCCTTTGTCCACGACGCAGCGGCCGAAACAGCTGCTGCCACTCGTCGGCGACGGACCGCTGCTCGCGCAGGCGGTGCAGCGTCTCGAGGGACTCGTGCCGCCCGAGCGCATGTTGATCCTCACCGGTCCGTTTCTCGTCGATCAGGTGGCCGAGCTCGTTCCCAGCATCCCCCGCACGCAGATCTTTGCCGAACCGCGCGCCGCCTCAACCGCGCCGGCGCTCGCGTGGGCCGCGCATTGGATCTCGCGGCGCGATCCCGGCGCGCAGATGCTGTCGATGCATGCCGACTGGGCCGTGAGCGACGACCGCGCGTTTCGCAGCGCGGCACGCACGGCGCTCGGCATTGCGGCGGACTACGACGTGCTCGTCACGGTGGGTGTGAAACCGAGTCGCAATGAGACCGGATACGGCTACATCGTGCCGGGCAAGCCGCTCGGCACCGCTCGCGCCGTCCGGCGGTTCGTCGAGAAGCCCAGCGCCGCTCGCGCCGCCCTGCTCCGCCGGCGCGGTGCCCTCTGGAATACGGGATTATTCGCCTGGGGCGTGGCCCGATTTCTCGGAGAAGCAGGGGCGTACGCCCGCGAGCTGCGGTCCGGGTGGTCCGCGCTTTCCGCCGGAGACGCCGAGGCATTCTTCTCTCTGGTTCGGCCCGCGCCCGTGGACGTCGTGGTGCTCGAGCGCACGAAGCGGCTCGCCGTCGTCGCCGGCACGTTCCGCTGGGATGACATCGGATCGTGGGATGCGCTGCTGCGCATTCGGCGAACCGACTCCCGTGGCAACGTGGTGGTCGGCAACGTCACCGTCGGCGACGATGTGAAACGCTCGGTGATCTGGTCCGAAGACGAACACGTGCTCGTGACCGGCGTGGAAGACCACGTGATCGTGCGCGCAAACGGACATACGCTGGTCATGCCGACCGGTCGCGCCGACGAGCTGAAACAGCTCGTCCAGCGGCTGTGACGCACGCGCTCTACCTCCTCGATCCCGATCCCTCCCCCGCCTGGGCGCCGTTCGCAGGCGTTCGCCCTCTCTGCGAGCTCCGCGCCGGCGCCCATCTGATTCGGGAACGTTGGGAACGGTTCACCGGCACGCGCGCCCTGGGCATCTTTGCCCTCCCTCATCTGTCGGGCTTCGCGGAAAGCGGCGTGCCGCCCGTATCGGCATCCCGACCCGCCGCCGGTCCCGCCATCATTGCCTCCTCCACCTTCGCTCCCCGCGGCACCGCGCCACGCCTTCCCGCGGGTCCGTTTCGCCTCGTGTGTGGCGGCGTGACCGTGGGCTGGGGCGTGGGCGCCGGCGAGCAGTGGACCGGCCCGAAACCGGGAGCGACGGCCGTCGAGGTGCCGGGCATCGTACTCCACGGGGTGCACGACGTGGTCCGGGTCCTTGAATCCTTACTGAAGGAAGATCTGCTGGCTCTGCTCGGCGACTCGGACCCCGTGCCGCACGGCAGTGTCGTGCTCGGTGATCCCGCCGCGGTCGCCGTTCACGCCGGGTCGATCGAGCCGGGCGTGGTGTTCGACACGCGCGACGGCCCGATCGTGCTCGAGCCCGGCGTCGAGGTCCGCGGCGGCACGCGCCTCGAGGGGCCGCTTTGGGCGGGTCCCGGGAGCAGGCTGCTCGGCGGCCCCGTGAAAGGGTCCGCCATCGGCCCACGCTCAGTCGTCCGCGGCGAAGTGGCGGCCGCCGTTTTCCTGGGCTACGCGAACAAGTCGCACGATGGCTTCGTCGGACATTCCGTCATTGGCCGGTGGGTGAATCTTGGGGCGGGAACGACCACGTCCAATCTCAAGAACACGTATGGGCCGATACGGCTCGAAGTGAAAAGCGACGAGATCGAGACCGGTATGATCAACCTGGGCAGCCTCATCGCGGACCACGCGAAAACGGCGATCGGTACGCTGCTCGGAACCGGCACCGTGATCGGCGCCGGGGCGCAGGTGTTCGACGCGGTGCGGCCCCCCAAGTACATCCCCCCGTTCGCGTGGGGTGGGAGCACCGAAAGCGCGCGCATGAGTCGCGAGGGATTTCTCAAAGTTGCCGAACGCGTTCTGCCGCGCCGCGACGTGGCGTTCGATAGTGCGACACGCGCAACGCTCGAACGCATCTACGACTGGTCCATTCGATAGTTTTTTCCCGCCCTCCGATATTGCTGTGACTGTGCGCAATACGCACATTGGACGGTAGCGAGCCAAATTCCGCATGACCAAAACCGAGCGATACCGTCGCGTCAGCAAGTTTGAGTTGCACGACATGATTGGCGAAGGTGCCATGGGTGTCGTGTGGAAGGCGTATGACACGGTCATTCGCCGCTACGTGGCGCTCAAGCTCCTTCCCACCCGGATCGGCAAGACGTCCGACGCCCGCCAGCGGTTCATGCGCGAAGCGCGGGCCGCGGGGGTGCTCCAGCATCCCAATCTCGTCACGCTCTACGACCTCGGTGAAGCCGAGGGACAGCTGTATATCGCCATGGAGCTCGTGGAGGGCCGCGACCTCAGCGCCATGATCGCTGCGAACGATCCGCTCGCCCTGGAGCGCAAGCTCGATATCGTGGTGGAAGTGCTCGAGGGACTCGCCTATGCCCATGAGCGCGGCGTAATCCACCGCGACATCAAGCCGTCGAATATCCGCATCGCCGCGGACGGCCGCGTGAAGATCATGGATTTCGGAATCGCGCGGCTGCAGACGGCCGACATGACGGGCTCGGGCGCGATCGTCGGGACACCGAACTACATGGCCCCCGAGCAGGTGACAAATGGCGCGATTACCGCGGCCACCGATCTGTTTTCCGTGGGATGCCTCCTGTATGAGCTGTTGAGTTACCGCAAGCCGTTCGAAGGCGAAACGGTGCACGGCGTACTCTATCAAGTGCTCACGACCGAGCCCAAGCCGCTCCGAACCATGGCGCCTTCGATTCCTGCCGCGCTCGAGCGCGTGGTCGCGAAGGCGCTCAACAAGGTTCCGGAGGACCGCTATCAGTCGGCGCGCCCGATGCAGCAGGCGGTGCTCGGCATCCGCGCCGCGCTCTCGGGCGCGGAGCCGACGGAGCGACTTCCCCCGCGCTGGACCACGCTGCCGGCTCCGATCCTGCGGCTGGTCACGCACACCCCACTCCGCTGGCGCGTTGCCGTGCTGTCGGCGCTCGCGGTGGTTGCGCTGATCCTCGCGTTCGTGTCGTACAGTCCCATCATGAGCCCGGCACCGGAGCCGCCGCGCATCGTCGTGACCCACCCCTCCCCTCCGCCTCCGCCCCTACCGGCGCCGGATCCCCGCACGCTGGATGAAATGATCGCCGCGCCGGTCGCCCGTGGGACGAACCCGGCGCTGATCGCGCTGCGCGACTCCGCGCTTGCCTCGCGCGAGCGCGCGCGGCGCGCCGGAGCCATGAAGAACAACGTGCGATCGCTGGCGCTCGCGGAGGCAATGCTGTTCACGGCGGAGCAGGCGCGCCGGGGTGGCAATCAAGCGAAGGCGTCGAATGCCTATGTGGGAGCGGTGCCGGAGTACCGCCTGGCGCGCATCCAGGCGATCGCGCTTCGCGCGGAAGCGCACAACGCCATCGAGCGGGCGACCCCGATCGTCAAGGCGCTCGCCACCCGGCCCGTCGCGGCCCGCGCTGCCACGTCGCTGGCCCGCGCCGAGTCGCTGTACGCCGCAATGGACTACCCGCTGGCCAAGCTCGCAGCGCAAGACGCCGAGCAAGTCGGCGTGGCAACGGGCGTGGCGCCGCCCACTCCCCAACCCGCCGATCCGCGGGCGGCGATCGGCGTGCTGCTCACCGACCTGTCGCGCGCGGTCGCGAGCGAGCACGTGGAGAATTTGCGGCTGTTATTTCCTTCGATGAGTACCGCGGACGGGGCGAGCTGGAGCGCATTCTTCGAGCGTGCCACACGGCTCCAGGCGAGCTACACGCCCGAGCCAATTACGGTGGAGAACCGGGTGGCGAATGCGAATGTGCTCGCGGTCTATCGCTTCGTCCCGCGGGGCGGCGGCGCGCAACACGAAGAGCGAACGAAGCTCGCGATGTCGTTCATCAGTACACCCGGCGGGTGGCGCATCGACAGCGTCCGGGATCTCGGGAAGTAGACGGTTAGTCCCACGCCCGCGCGGTATCGGGCGGGCTCGATGGCATGGTAAGGGTGTCGGGTTTCGGTGTCGGCGGTCCGACGCGGCGCAGCGCCACCGGTTTCTGCAGATCGCCTCCCGAGAGCGTGAGTCGATCGGCCTGCACTTTCAGCCCGTACACCATCCAGACCCCGTCGCCGACCGTCAGCCAGATGCTGTCCCCCACGAGCCGCCAGCGTGCCACCTGATCGCCGAACTGCGCCGAGCTGTCCGGCCGCACCATGATGTGGCGCAGACCCGAATCGGCTTTCGCCACCCAATCACCCTCGAGCCGCGGACGCTTGGCTCCTGGCGGAGCCGTGCCCTGTCCACTGAGACACGCCACGACACCGACCGCCGCCATGAGTTGAAGCATCAGCTGCCCCACGCGTTTCTCCCTCCCATTCCTGTCCCATGTACCCTGATTTCGGGCACAGGATCACTTGGTCGGCCGCTGTCCCGCGCTCGTACCCCCATGCGTGGCTGCGTGACCGATGCGGACCACGCGCTCATCGGGGTCGTCCAGGGCCACGCGGATTGCGCGCTCACGCCGTGCCGGGAGTTTCAGCTCGATCTTGAGTGCCGCGATTCGCACTCGCGGGTCGGCGTGGGCGGTGAGCCGCTCGAGCACGGGGGTTGGTGGAGCCTGGTGCAGCTCGTCGAGCAGCGTCAGCAGGTTGCGCGTCACGTACCAAGGCGCTTCGTGAGCGAGCCGCTCCCCAACGAGTGGCGCCACGCGCGGGCCCAACCGCACGAGCACGCTCAGGAAGCCGCGGCGCATGGCACGGGTTTCGGCTGCGGCCAGGCCGTCGAGCAGCGGCGCCATCGCGGCTGTTCCCAGCTCGGGCCCGAGCTGCTCCAGCGCCTTCCAGTCGGGCGGCTCGAGCGCACAGAGCCGTTGCACGGCGAGGAGCAGCGCAGGGTCGTTTTGCACGCCCCGAAACTACATAGCTCCGAGCGTTGGAACTACCCGGCCGCAGCCGGAGCGCCGGGAAGCGGCGCCCCCGGATCTCGCACGACCGCCAGCTGCGATTCCCACGCGCGCATCATTCGAACGAACGCGGACGCCAGCTCGGGGTCGAATTCGACGCCGCTGCGCCCTTCGATGTAGGCAACCGTGCGTTCCTGCGGCCACGCTTCGCGGTAGGGCCGTGTGGTGCGCAGCGCGTCGTACACGTCGGCCACGTGCACCAGCTTGCTGGCGTAATGGCAATCCCGCCGGAATCGCATGGTCGGGTATCCGCCGCCATCCAGCATGATGTGGTGCTCGTAGGCAACCACGGCGGCAAGATCGAGCGCCTCTTTGGCCGTCAGGATGATGCGCGCGCCATCCGCGGGATGGCGGTTCATGAGTGCGCGCTCTTCGTCGGTGAACCTCCCGGGCTTCGTGAGCACTTCGAGCGGAATGCGGATCTTTCCGAGGTCGTGGAGCAGGCCGGCAATGCCGAACGACCGAACGTCGTTCGCTCCGAGTCCGATAAATTCGGCCATTGCCATCGCGAGCACGGCGACGTTGAGCGAGTGCGTCGTCGTGTACTGGTCGAATTCCTTCAGCTCGAGCAACGGGATCATGAGCCGCTGGCCGGCGTGCATCGCGACTGCCAGCGAGTTGATGACCGCCTCGGCCTCGACCAGCGGCAAGACACCGGTGGCTTTCACTTCATCCTGCATCCAGCGGATGGCGTCGGTTTCCTCGCTCAACGAGTAGCTGATCGTGGCGGTGGGCAGCGTGGTGTCTTCCAACTCGGCGTCACCGCGGACACCGACCGCCCCATACCGGATTCCTGACGGCCGCAGCTGGCGGGCCTCTGCCGTGCTGATGGCGGCAAGCGTGAGCCGCGCCAGGACTTCGTCGAGAAACCCCTCGAACTCTTCGCGCGTGACGCGCGCCGCGAATTCGAGCCGCTGAACGCCGGCGCCCGACAGGCGTACCGACCAGTCCCAACCACGAAGCTCCTTGAGCGGCAGGCGACCGAATACGATTTCGTCACCCAGAAACGTGAACAACGGATGGGGTGCCGCGGCCTCGAGATCGTGGAGTGACTGGTACGCCGCGTCGATGGCCCGTTCCCGGGCCGGGTGCCCCTCGGCGTACAACGTCATGCCGGCGAGCGCCTGTGCGAAGGCGGTGAGAAAACGGACGGCCTCGCTCACCGCGTTGGCTTTCGTCGGGCGACCGTCACGCCGGCGGCCGCCCGGATTTCAGGGTCCGACGCGGCTGCTGCCAGGTCGAGCACGCGCTGCACGTTTGGGTTGTCGCGCCAGCGGCTCGCCAGAACCGACAACGCCGCGAGCAGCTCCGGTGAGCGGGGTGGCAGCTTCTTACGCCCAAACAGCGTTCGGCCGCCATCGGCTACGGCGAGCAGCGTTTCGCGCGCCAGTGGAGCGCGCGCAGCGCCCAGCGCCCGGATAGCCGCGAGGCGCGCCGCCGGGTCATCGCCCCACCCCCCTGCCCCGGCCGCGACGCGTTCGGCCAACAGCGGGACAACGGAATCGGGACACTTGTCCTGCGCGGCCCCGAGGCCGAGCCGGATCACGCGCTCATCGGCATCGGCGAGCGCGACACGAATCGCCCGCTCGCGTCGGCTGGAGTCCTGCAGCTCGAGCTTCAACGCGGTCAGGCGCACCCGCGCGTCTGCATGGCTCGTGAACCGCTCGAGCAGCGGACCCGGGGGAGGCTGGTGCAGCTCATCGAGCAGCGTCAGCAGATTCCGGGTTACATACCATGGTACATCGTGAGTCAGCCGCTCCGCGATCAGCGGAGCGATGCCGGGTCCGAGCTGCACCAGGATACTCAGGAATCCGCGGCGCGCCCCGCGATTTTCCGCGCGTGCGAGTCCGTCGACGAGCGGCGCCACGGCGGCCGTTCCGACCCGCGGCGCAAGGCGCTCCAGGGCCTTCCAATCCGGTGGATTGGCCGTGCAGAGTCGCTCCACGACGACGGGCGTGTCGATCCGCTCCGCGATGCGTCGAGCCGATGCTTCGTCCTTCGTCTGTTCGAGCGCGTCGAGCAGCTGCGGGATCCGTCCCTCGGTGATCAGGCGTTCGACCGAGCGGAACACGAGATCGCTCGTGACGTCGAGCTCGAGCGCCATGGCGGCGATCCGGTCGGGCTCGGGCGCGTACACCGGCGCGGCGGGCACGGCGTGGACCGGCGCGGACTGCGCCATGCGCTGGAGTGCCCCGCCGTACGCGGCCGGATTGGGGTCGGCGAGATTCCAGCCCTGTAGCATCTTGCGCACCTGGTCGCGCAGCGCCGCGTCGGCCTGCGGGCGCATGGTCTCCGTGCCTCGCTCGGCGTGCGCGGCGAACTTCGAGAGCAGGCGAACCAGGGCGTGCGACACGTTCTGGTGCGAAGTCTCCGCCGCGGCCTGGACGATCTCGATCACGGCATCGACGGCCATGCCCTCCGCCGCGTCCGCCACGAATTTGCTCCGCTGCGCGAAATCGCCGCCCATGTCGAGCAGCCGCCGGAGGGTTTCGGGCTTGAGATTGCGAATCAACCGCGACATCCGGCGCCTGAGCGGCACCGCTTCGGCCGCCCCGGCCACCTTGAGCTCTTCCGCGATCTGCAGCAGATAGCCGACGATCGCCTGGTCGTACGCCATCGCCGACGCCGGCGCGCGCTCGTCGATCGCCTTGGCGATCACGGCCGGCTCGGTCGAGGCGGGAGTCTCGTCACTCGACTCGGCGGCGAGGGCGGCCCGGGCGAGCCCGATCCAGAGCTGCGCGCCTCTCGCGCGCGACGCACCCTGCTCGGGGGTGCCCGACGCATCGGCGGGGGTTTCGTCGACGAGCTCCAGCCGCTCATACGTGAGCGGGTGCAGGCGAATGTGCGCCCAGCGACGCAGACCCTCCGCGGGCCCGAGCCCGAGCGGCGCGCCGGTTCGGTCTGCTTCGATGGCGAGCGTGGCCAGCGCGTCGCGCATTTCTTCCACGCCAACCTCACGGCTGATGGTGATCGCGCCGAGGTGATGTCGGTGCAGGCGCTCCGCCAGCTCGCGCAGCACCGGGTGTTTCGGGTCGGTGGCCACGCCTTCGATCACGAGCTGCTGCCGCGCCACCCCGAGCGACAGCGTCTGCCGGTCCTGCAGCAGCAGCTCGGCGCGGCGGGTGACCGTGAGCGCGGCCGGGGCCAGGGATGGATGGCTTCCCGGATAAATGGAGTGCTTGTGCAGGGCGATGGACAACTCGATCAGGAAGTCGGACAGATCGCGCGAGAGGCTGGCGCGCTCAGGGCGCGGCGATGGGGGGGGTGAAGGGGTGACACCCACGCCCACCAAACTAAGCATCGGCGCAAAAAAAGCGCCCCGGGAGGGGGGCCCCCCCGGGGCGGTGCTGCTCGACGGTGCTCCTCGACGTTGCTTCTTGACGCCTTTTTCTTGACGTCTTACGCCCTTAGTACATGCCTCCCATACCGCCTGCCCCACCGGGCATGGGCGGAGCCTTCTCCTTTTCCTTCTTTTCCACCACGACGCACTCGGTCGTGAGCATCAGCCCCGCGATCGATGCCGCGTTCTGCAGCGCGGTGCGCGTGACCTTCGTGGGATCGATGACCCCCGCCGCCACGAGATCTTCGAACGTGTCGGTCTGCGCGTTGTAGCCGAAATTCTTATCCTTTGACTCCTTCACCTTGCCGACGATGATCGAGCCTTCCGCGCCCGCATTCTGGGCGATCATGCGGATCGGCTCCTCGAGCGAACGGCGCACGATGTCGATGCCGATTTTCTCGTCGTCATCCGAACCGCGGACCTTGTCGAGCACCTTCTGGCACCAGAGCAGCGCGACACCGCCGCCCGGCACGATGCCCTCTTCGACGGCGGCACGAGTGGCATGCAGCGCGTCCTCGACGCGGGCCTTCTTTTCTTTCATTTCCGTCTCGGTGGCCGCGCCGACATGAATCACCGCCACTCCGCCGGCGAGCTTGGCGAGCCGCTCCTGCAGCTTTTCGCGATCGTAGTCCGACGTAGACTTATCGATCGAGGCCTTGATCTCGTTGATGCGACCCTGAATGGCGTCCTGCTTGCCCTTGCCGTGCACCACCGTGGTGTTGTCCTTGTCGATCACGACGCGCTTGGCCTGACCGAGATCGTTCAGCACCGCGTTCTCGAGCTTGAAGCCGACTTCCTCCGAGATCACCTGGCCGCCGGTGAGAATGGCGATGTCGCGCAGCATTTCCTTGCGCCGATCCCCGAAGCCGGGGGCCTTCACGCCGCAGACCTTCAGGGTGCCGCGGAGCTTGTTCACGACCAGCGTCGCGAGCGCTTCACCTTCGACGTCTTCCGCGATGATGAGCATCGGACGGCCGGCCTGCGCCACCTTCTCGAGCACCGGCAGCAGATCCTTCATCGAGGAAATTTTCTTGTCGTGAATCAGGATGTACACGTCCTCGAGCACGGCTTCCATCTTCTCGGGATCGGTGATGAAGTAGGGCGAGAGATAGCCGCGGTCGAACTGCATGCCGTCCACGGTCTCGTACGTGGTCTCGAGGCCCTTCGCCTCTTCGACCGTGATCACGCCGTCCTTCCCGACCTTCTCCATCGCGTCGGCGATGATCTTGCCGATCTCATTGTCGTTGTTCGCCGAGATCGTCCCCACCTGCGCGATTTCCTTCCGGCCGGCCGTGGGCACCGAGATCTTCTTCAGCTCGTCGACCACTGTCTCGACCGCCCGATCAATGCCGCGCTTGAGCGACATCGGGTTGACGCCGGCCGTGACCGACTTCAAGCCTTCGCGGAAGATTGCCTGCGCCAGCACCGTGGCAGTCGTGGTCCCGTCGCCCGCGAGATCCGAGGTCTTGGTCGCCACTTCCTTCACCATCTGGGCGCCCATGTTCTCGATGGGATCTTCGAGCTCGACTTCCTTGGCTACCGTGACGCCATCCTTGGTGACCGTCGGGTTGCCGAACTTTTTGTCGATGACGACATTCCGCCCCTTCGGGCCGAGCGTCACCTTGACGGCTTCGGCCAGCTGATCGACCCCGCGCTTCAGCCGCGCCCGGGCCTCAGTGTTGAACTCCAATTGCTTTGCAGCCATCTCCAGTATCCTCCCAGAGCCTGAGATTGATGTCAGGCGAGTTTCGCAATGACGTCGGCTTCCTTGATCAGAATGACTTCTTCACCGCCCAGCTCGACCTGGGTGCCCGAGTACTTCCCGTAGACGACCCGGTCGCCAACCTTCAACTCCATCGGCACGACTTCGCCCTTCTCGCGCCGCCCTGGTCCGACGGCGATGACCTCTCCCTGAATCGGCTTTTCCTTGGCCGTGTCGGGGATGTACAAACCGCCACGCATGCTCTCCGACTCCTCGAGCGGCTTGATCGCGACGCGATCTGCGAGCGGGAAAACCTTCAGTTTGCTCTTGCTTGCGGTTGCGGTTGCCATGTCAGATGCCTCCACCTCGTTGTTTCGTGGGCTAACTCATTGTGCGTACATGCAATTAGCACTCTGATGAGTTGAGTGCTAAGCCAGGCCGGGAATCTCTCCAGGCCTCGCGGCAGTGTCAAGGGGCGAGATGCTTGGTCAACGAGTCGGCCAGGAGGGTGGCCTGGCGCTCCGGCGTCGCGCCGAGCGAATCGAGCGGCAGGGAAATGCTTGCCACCACGACCCCGGTCCTCGTATCGGCCAGGCGGGCGGCAAACCAGCGGCCATGGGGAGCCTGATTGGACTGAAATGTGAACGTGATGAGCGCGGCCGTAGGCCTGCTTCCTCCGCTCACTTCGCGCCGCACATCGAAGCCGCGCTTCTCGAGCGCCTTCGCCAAATGCTCGCACAGCGAATCGCGCGGCTCGATAAGAATGCGGTAGCCGGAAACGGGAGCGGGCCTAGAAGAAGAACACGACGAGGCGGCTGATGATAACGCGGCTGATGAAACGGCGACCAGTCGCCTCACCATCAGCCACCTCACCCTCAGTCGCCGTATCATCAGTCGCCTCCCCGATTACGGTATTACTCTTCGCGCCCCCACCCACCGCTCCATCCAGTACGCGCCATCGGGATCGTGAGGATCGAGACGCGACAACTTCACGCCGCCCGAGGCACTGTGGATGAATTTCGATTCACCCACGTACATCCCCACGTGCGTGACGCCACCGTTCTCATGCGCGGAGAACAGCAGGATGTCACCAGGTCGCAATGCCTCGGGGACAGGCGTCACTTCGGCGCCCGCATGCGCTTGGTCCTCCCCCTTCCTCGGCACCCGGATGCCGTGCTGGCCATACGCATACTGGATCAGGCCGGAGCAATCGAACCCGTTTTCCGCATTACCGCCCCATTGATACGGGGTACCGAGTACGGAGATCGCCGTTTCGACCACATCCGCCGCGTTTCCGGACACGGTCGCGGGAGGCTCGGGGGGGGGGAGCGGCAAGGGAGCTGGAGAGACGGGATTGGTCGCCGCGCGCTTCCCGTGCCCACCCAGGGAGATGCCAATCGAGGCGCTCATCCCTTCACGTGATCCCGGACTGGCGCGCCAGAATCCACGCG
The DNA here is from genome assembly GCA_035517615.1 of Gemmatimonadales bacterium. Classification (GTDB taxonomy): domain Bacteria; phylum Gemmatimonadota; class Gemmatimonadetes; order Gemmatimonadales; family GWC2-71-9; genus AG25. The sequence continues at coordinate 13,444 of DATIYM010000001.1, read as the reverse complement.
GCCCGCGATCCTCGAGACGGTAGCGGGTCTCGAGTCCGACGCCGAGCCAGGGGAGCGCGCGCCACTCGAGACCGGCCCCGATACTCCACAGGATCGCGACAGCCTGCGATGCCGTGTCGGTCGAAAGTCCCGGCTCGATCGCGGCGAGCAAGTACGGGCCCACCCGCTGCTGTCCTCCGCTCCCGCCGCGCATGGCCTCGAACTCCAATCCAGCGCCGTAAAATGCGCGCCGGCGCCCGAGGGAGTCGTGAACCAGCGCCGTCGCGACCAAACCGTGCTGCCACACGCCGCTCGGCCGGATCGTGCGCAGCTCGTAGATCGTGGCGTCGTTGCCGTTGTACCACTCGCCAAGATGGAACTCGACCGCACGCCCGCCTCCCCAGCCCTGGCCCGATAAGAGCGCGGGAGCGAGTGCGAGGAGTGGGACAATCGCTTTAATCAGATGTCGCGACGGACGGAGGAGGCTCGAGCGGCGCCATGTGATGCGACAGCAGGTGCGGCACCCGTCGCATGAATCTGACCCAAAACGCGAGCACGCTGAGACCCGCGAGCGCCGAAATGCCGAGGGCCATACCAACCATCGCGGCCGGTTGGGATAGTCGGATGCAGATAAGCGCTCCGGCCCAGAGCCCGACGTACGACGCCGCCCAGGCGAGTACAGGAGTGAGTAACCAGCCGGAGATGACGAGCAGATGTGCCAGCCAGCGGGGCACGCTGCCCCCCTTCCCGCGACCGTGCCGTCAGGTCCTGCGAACGAGCGTGGTGAGACCCGAGGCGACGAGCGTCAGAGCAAAGCCAGCGCCCACCGCAACCGGAAGCAGTATGGGGAGATGTGCCAGCCGAGCGATGACGGCGAGCACGATGGCGCCGACGACCACTGGAGCGGCAACACGGACGAGCGATGGCTCGCGGTGCTTTGCGTGCCCCGCGACCACGAGCCCGCCAATCCACGCGAGAAACGTTCCGAGCATCCACCACATTGGGAGATACCACCACGTCATCCCTCCGCCGACGTCGTCCCAGGTCCAGGGATATGCGTTCAAGGGACGCAGCACGGCGATGTCGATCACGGCGAACACCACGGCCCCCCACAACCCGAGCCCTGCCGCCCCGGCAATACCCTCCACGCTCCGGGCGGCACACCAGAAGCCGGGGAGAAACGCGGCCGCGGTTCCTCCAGCGATCACGAGCAACGCTTCGAGACCAACGCGGACGCCACCGTCAGGCGCATACCGCGCGACGGACAGATAGAGCACGACCGCGGCGCTCACGAGCAGTCCGAGCTTCGTACCCCCAATGACTACCGTCCGGAAATCCGAACGATCCTTTTCGGCCTGAGCGAGACTCGCAGCCATGCTCGACGACTCCCCGCGAAGTGTGATGGACGTATGGTCACGCAAATCTACTGATCCCCGTTCAGGCGGCAAACACCAGCACGACGATCGCATCCGTTACGGCCCAGGCAGCGAGTGCACGGTACATCCCGCGTTGGTGTTCGGCGGGCGCGGCTGCATCGCGGCGGCGGTACCAGGGAACCAGCACGACGAGCCAGGCCACGAGTGGCACCAGCAGGATGGGCAGACGCGACGGCGCGCCCGCGAGCACCGCGGCCCAGCCGAACAGCGCGAACGCGAGCAGCGTGGCGACGATGGCGAGCCCCAGACTCGCACGCAACCCGATCCGAATCGCGAACGTGCGGTCGCCTCTGCGGCGGTCTTCCTCGAACTGATACAGCTGGGTGAGCGGGTAGAGTCCCGCGAACAGCGGGCAGAATGCCAGGAGCACGAGGGTATGCGGCGGGTCCACGGGATAACCCGTCGCGGTCCAGCCCGCGAGCGGCGTAAGCGTTCCGAATCCCCACATGTTGATGAGCCAGTCAACCCCCGCAACGGCCTTGAAGCGAAACGGCGGCACCGAATAGAGAATGGTCAGGGCGAAACAAATGGCGTAATCCAGCTGGAAGGCGATCGGCAAACGAAGCGCGAGCAGCTGCCCCAGCACCAGCAGGCTGAGACTGAACGCCAGCAGATGACGCGGCGGCTCGGGCGGCGCCTCGAGGTATCCGATATCCCCTTCGTCGCGGTCGAACACGCTGTTCAGCGCGAGGGTGCCGCCGTTGAGACAGACGACCCAGAGCGCGAGCCCGTAGAGCGCGGCACCGAGCGCGGCGCCGCGCACCACGCCTCGCACTCCAACCGCGAGCACATAGCCCAGCACCGTGTGCGCGGCCATGATGAACCATTCGGCCGGCCGGAGGTGCAGCACGTACGAGAATGTGTCACCGGGCAGGACCCGGTATCCCCAGCGCCGCCAGGAATTGAGCGAGCGCGCGTCTACCAGATGAGCCCCAGCGCGGTCGCCGCGAACCGAAGACCGGTAAGCGTGAGGTCCGGGTAGACGGATTCGATTTCCCTGGAGAGCGGCGCGATGAGCCCCGCCAGCCCACCCGTGGCGATGGCGCGCGGAGCTGCCCCCCCCTCCCGTGCACCCGGCCACTCCGCACGGATGCGTCGAATCAGTCCGTCGACCGCGTCGGTGGTCCCGAACAGCACTCCCGACCGAATGCAATCTTCGGTGCGCTTGCCAATCACCTGCGAGGGCGGGCTGAGCTCGGTCGCCGGCAATTTGGCCGTCTTGCGTACCAGCTCGTCCGCGGCGGTGCGAATGCCGGGCATGATCACACCGCCAATGAACCGCGCGTCGGCCGTGATGCAGTCGAACGTCGTTGCGGTGCCGAAATCGACGACCACTGTATCGGCCTTGAACAGCTGGGCTGCGGCAAGCGTGTTCACGATGCGGTCGGCCCCGACCGTGAGTGGCTCGGCGACATCGAGGCGGATGGGCAACGGCGAACGCCCGTCCACGACGACGGGCCGGACCGTGGTCGCGAGCTCCACTGCTTCGCTGATCGTGAGTGTGACCGGTGGAACGACGGAGGCCAGAATGGCGGCACGGATTTCCTGCGTCGAGTGGCCGGCCTGCGCCAGATAGGCCGTGAGCGCCGACGCCCACTCATCGGGCGTGCGGGACGGAGTGGTCGTGAGTCGCCACGATCCGCAAGGCTGCTGACGTTGAAACAGACCGATCGTGGTTTCGGTGTTGCCGATGTCGAGTGCTAGCAGCATGAGGCAATTTCGAATCGCGAATATCGAATGTCCAATTGCGAAATTCGACTTTCAGATATCGACATGACCGTCCAACACGGGCGTGATCGCTCCGCCCGACTCCACGAGCAGCGCTCCGTCCCCGCGGATCCCCGACGCCCTCCCCGCCACCGGCGCCCGTAGAACGCGGCCGCGCAGCCAGTCGCGTTCCGCAAAGGCCCGCGATTCGGATTCTGAGAGATGCGGCGCGCTGGCGCCAATGGCGGTGATGCCAGGCACCAGGCGATCGAGTACGTCCAGTCGGCGAATGTCGGGCAAGAACTCACGGAGCGAAACGGCGCGGTGCGCCAACTGCGGCGGGATGTCATTCCAGACATTGATCCCGATCCCCACGGCGAGCCATTGGAGCATGTTGCCCTGCCAGCGCCCCTCGGACAGCACGCCCGCAATCTTCCGGTCGTCGATCAGAACGTCGTTCGGCCATTTCAGCCGCGCCCTCGGGCTGCCGAGCAGCTCATCGAGCGCGTCGGCGACGACCAAGCCGGCGCGCAGCGACACCATTCTCAGGTCCGCGTGCGGCGAGCGGACGAGCATACTGAGCCACACGCCACCAACCGGAGAATGCCAGCGACGTCCGTCACGCCCGCGGCCGGCCGTCTGTTCCTCCGCAATCACGGTTGTGCCGTGCGCCGCCCCTGACGCGCCCAGCTCGTGAGCCGTGTCGAGCGTGGATGCGACGAGACGGAGTGCTGCTACCTGCGGCACGGCCCAGCGCCGCGCGAGATGCGCCGCGGGGACGCCATCGAGAATCAGCGGCACGAATGCGTCATCCGATGCGCCCGGCCACGAGGGCGATGAGGCCGACGAGCATCGCGCCCTCTACCAGCAGCGAAACCCGGTAGGTGCGACCCACGAGCACGCGCGTGGCCGCGGCAAGCAGGAACAACTCGGCGAACACGGCGATCAGGAAATAGGCGCCGTGATAGCTCGCGTGCGCGGGCCAGACGAGGCTCGCCGGCACGAGCGCGATGCTCAATGCGGCCGTCCCGATCGTGAGCCGCCGCGAGCTCGAGTCTGGCACGCCCTGCTCGAGCCGCGACGTCAGCTGGAGCACGAGGGCGAGCCACGCGGCGAGGGTCCACGGAAGCGCGCCTTCCGCCGGGAGGCCCACCGCGATCGCTCCGTACATCAGGGGAAAGCCAAGCAGGACCGCGATCACACATTGCGTCCCGAGACGACCGGGATCGAGCTTCCGAACCGAGACCGCCGCGGCAAAGCCCACGATCCCCATCACCACGGCCGTGCCGCTCACGAGCATGGCGAGCGCCGTGCCGAACACGAATCCCGCGTAGACGATCAGGTCCGGCGCGGCCTCCGCGGAAACCGAGAACCCCACACTCGCGAGGGCGGCCCACGCAAGCAGTGCGGGGATCTCGAGCCGGCCTCGGGCGATCACCCCGCCGGCCAGCACCAGCGCCGGGACGGCAGCCCGCCTCAGCGCCCGAGACACTCTTGGTACAGGCTCTCGTACACGGGCACGATCCGCTCGGCGGAGAAGACCAGCGCATGCTCCGATGCCGCCGCCCGCATCCTGGCCAGCCTGGCAGCGTCGCTCAGGATCGAGCGCGCCCGGTCGACCATTTCGTCAACCGCACCGACCGGTGCGAGAAAGCCGGTTTCACCGTTCACGACGACCTCCGGAAGCCCGCCGACATCCGAGGCGATCACGGGAACGCCGCACGCCATCGCCTCCAGGGCCGCGAGGCCGAACGATTCGGTTTGCGATGGAAGGAGAAAGAGATCGCTCGACCGCAGCACGTCGGAGACCTGATCGACCTTCCCGAAGAACCGCACGTCGTGCCCCAGCCCCAGGCGATCGGTTTCCTGCTCCGCCGCGTCGCGCTCCGGACCGTCACCGATCAGCACGAGTGTGGCGGGCATCGCGCTGCGCACCCCGGCAAAGATGCGAATCACATCGCGCACGCGCTTGATCGGACGGAAATTCGAGATGTGGATCAGCACCTTGTGGCCCGGTGGCGCCAGTGGCGTGCGGCGGGATCCGCTGGGCTGTGGATGGTACTCCGCGGTTGAAATGAAATTCGGGATGACGCGCACATCGCACCCCACGCAACCGAACGATCGATAGGTCTCCTCGCGCAGGTAATTCGACACGGCGGTGACCGCATCGGACTGCTCGATCGAGAACTTGGTCAGCGTGTAGTACGACGGATCCTGGCCCACGAGCGTGATATCGGTGCCGTGCAGCGTGGTCACGACCCGGAGATCGTGGTCGGGCCTGAGCATCTGCTTCGCGAGCCACGCCGTCGCGGCGTGCGGGATGGCGTAATGCACGTGCATGATCTCGAGGCCCTCCCGCAATGCGACTTCGTGCTGCTTCACCGCGAGCGCGAGTGCGTATGGCGACTGCTCGAACAGCGGGTATTCCGTCGTGACCACCTCGTGGTACGTCACACGCTCCACGAATCCACGCAGCCGGAACGGGCTCGCGTAGGAGATGAAATGCACCTCGTGGCCACGGCGCGCGAGCTCGAGTCCCAGCTCGGTCGCGACCGCGCCGGAGCCGCCGTAGGTCGGATAGCAGGTGATGCCGATCTTCACGAAGCGGGAAGCGGGAAGGGGGAAGCCGGTGGCGATGACGCATTCCAGCGTTCGAGAATACGGGCAGCCAGCACGTCAGGCGCACTGGTCGCGTCCAAGTCCCACACGATCCCCGCTTCCCCCTTCCCGCTTCCCCGCAGCTGATTTCGAAACCACGTCTCCTGCCGCTTTGCGTAGCGACGGGTGGATCGGATGATGGCATCGCGCAGCTCGCTCTCCGGCAGACTGCCCTCGAGCATCAGCCCCGCCTCGCGATACCCAATCCCGTCGAGCCCCGGTGCGTGCGACGGGACGCCGCGCCCGAGCGCACCAGCGACCTCGGCCACGAACCCAGCCCGGAGCATCCCATCGACCCGCTCGGTGATTCGCCGCACCAGCGCGTCCCGTGGCAACGTGAGGTGAATGTACCACGGCCGCATGGCGCCATTCTGGCGCGCGTTCCGCTGCCACCAGGAGAGCGGCCGGCCGGTCAGGAGCGCCACCTCGATGGCGCGCGCCGCGCGTTGGCGTCCGCCGCCCGCAAATCCGCGGTCGAGTCTCGCCGCCCAATGCGCGGCCCGCGAAAGCGGCAGCTCGGCCGTCCACGATCTCAGCGCCTCGCGCGTCGCGAGATCGAGCGGAGGCTCCCGAAACAGCCCGTCACCGAGCGCTTTGACGTAGAAGCCCGTCCCGCCGACGACAAGCGGCTGCCTGCCGGCGCGCTGGATTTCGTCGAGCCACCCCACCGCATCACTCGCAAACCGCCCCGCGCTGTAGCGCTCGCCGGGATCAATGAGGTCGATGCCATAGTGGGGCACGCGCGCGCGTACAGCGAGATCGGGCTTCGCGGTGCCGATATCCAGACCGCGGTACACCTGGCGTGCGTCCGCGGAGATGATCGATACGGCAGCATGGCGCGCGAGCTCGAGCGCGACCGCGGTTTTCCCGACCGCCGTGGGGCCGACGAGCACGGGAACCAGAGGCCGGACCGGCGCAGCTGCGTCAGCTCCTCCCAAACCTTCGCTCCAGCTCCTCACGCGGCAGCTGCACGATGCTCGGGCGCCCGTGGACGTCATGCGCGGGCAGCGTGGCGCCAAGCAGGCGCGTCACCAGCTCCCGGAGCTCGTCCGCATCGAGGCGTTGACCGGCCTTGATCGCCGCGCGACACGCGTACGTGGCCGCGAACCGCTCCAGCCGATTCGCCAGCGTGCCGAATCGATCGCCCGCGAGATCCGCCACCAGCTCCTGCAGGCAGCGCGTGGCATCGAACCGTGGATGCGGATTGGGGACGGTGTGCACGATGATCGAGCGTCCGGAGAATGGCTCGATTTCAAATCCGACGCGGGTCAGCAATTGGCGGTGACGTTCGATGGCATCGAGCTCGGCAGCCGTGAATTCGAGCGTCAAGGGCAGGAGCAGACGTTGAGCCGGCGCGCCATCGCCCGTGAGCTGCCGCATGGCGGCTTCGTACAACACGCGCTCGTGCGCCGAGTGCTGATCGACGATGGCGACGGACGTATCGGACTGAAAGACGATATAGGAGTCGAACACCTGCAGCAGGCTCGACGGCCCGGCGAACCGCGCATCACTCGCTTCCGGCGCAGGAAACAGACTCGGCGCGTCGGAATCCCAGCTCGGCACGGACCCGGGGAAGCCCTGCGGCGTGGGGGCGCTCCCCGCACCGGCCCCGACCGGCGATGCCGCCTCAAGTGGCGCCAGCGCGCGCCGCACCGCCGCTTCTACCACGTGCTCCACGAAAAACTTTTCGCGGAAGCGCACCTCGAGCTTGGCGGGATGCACGTTCACGTCCACCGCGTCACCCGGCAGCTCGAGGAAGAGCAGAATCGATGGGCGGTCACCGGGCGCGATCGTCGAGCGATATCCGGCCTCGGCGGCGCGAATGATGAACGGATCACGGATTGGTCGCCCATGCACCACGACACAGCTCTTCCGGCCCGTGGGTTTGGCCTGCGCGGGACGCTGGATGAAGCCGCGGATTTCGAGGGGACCCTCGCGGTGGGCGACGGGAACGAGCGTGTCGGCGAACGGGCGGCCCCACAACGCCGCGATCCGATCGATGTGCCGGGCGGCAGGAGGGGCTTCGAGCAGCATGCGACCATCGCTCTCGAGCGAGAAGGCGACATCCGGCCGCGCGAGTGCGAGCACCGTGAGCGCGTCGACGACGGCCCGCACTTCGGTCACCTGCGCGCGCAGGAATTTCCGCCGCGCCGGCGTATTGAAAAACAGCCCGCGCACGAGCACGGTCGTGCCCCGTTGCCGCACGGCCGACTCGCTCGCGTCGCGCTTACCGCCCAGCACGCGCAGCCGCGTTCCCGTCCCGTCCGCGCCCGCAGTTTCCAGCTCGAAGCGGGACACCGAAGCGATCGCCGGCAGCGCTTCACCCCGGAATCCGAACGTCGCGACTCCAATCAGATCCGATGCGTCGCGAATCTTGCTGGTAGCGTGCCGCTCGAGCGCCAGCGCCGCGTCGGCAGCGCTCATCCCTTCCCCATCGTCACTGACTCGGATCAACGCTTTGCCGCCATCTTCGATCACTACGCGAACTGTGCGTGCGCCGGCATCGAGTGCATTCTCCACCAGCTCCTTCACGACCGATGCCGGTCGTTCGACGACTTCCCCCGCGGCGATCTGATCGGCAACCTGGCTCGCAAGCACGGCGATCCGGCCGCTCATAACCGCACTACCTCGGACCCGAGCACCCAACCGCTGATGCCGTCGTCGCGATACACCTCGAGCCAGCGCCCGTAGGTCCGCCGTACCAGAATCGCGGACCCGGGGTCGAGCGTGGTTGCCGCCGACGCGGTGCCGTAAGGCGCTACGCGCACCGAGGTCGCGGGATCGATCACGACCGCGAGCGGCCTCGCTCGCCGCTGCCATTCCGCGGCTCCACCCCACGCGGCGACGACGGCGATCGCGACCAGCACGAGCGTGACGGCGCGCCGCCCGAACGCCAGCGATAGCCAGACGCCGAGCCACGCCAGGCCGAACGCGAGCGCCCATTCCGCCGGCGTGGCGACGCTCACCACCAAAAGGTCCTCGGTCGTGAGATCGGGCGCCGGAATGGTGCGGCGGGCCCGCTCGATGAACGGATTTCTCGGCGCGTGGCGCGCTGCCATGGTCCATGCGGCAACCGCCCGGCCGTCCTCGCCCGCCCGGTACAGCGCCGCGCCCAGGTTGTACCAATGGGCCGGGTTGTCGGGCTCGAGCGCGGCCCGGGCGGCGAACGAGTCCGCCGCGGCGCGGAGCGCGCCTGCGCTGTACAGCGCTTCCGCGGTCGGCGCCTGCGCCTGCGTGCAGCGCGTCACCACGATGAACCCGATTCCAAGCGCGGCGACAAATCGCCTTCTGCGTCTGGGTTGATCGGCGCCGAGCCCCCGAAGCACCTGCTCGAGCTCGGCCACGAGGCTCGCGGGATCTCCCATGCCACCCGGCCCGTACCGGGCGGCCCGCAACCGGTCGCGCAGCCGCATGACGTGATCGGCGACCGCGCTCTCGATTCCGGCCGCTCTGAGCGCGCGCGCCAGACTGTCGCCGTCGCGGGTGGCGACGTCGGGGACGTGGCTTGCGAGCAGCGTCTGGAACCGACGCTCGAGTGTGCCCAGCCGCGAGCGGTAGCGCGCGCCCCCCTCGACCGGCGCCGGGGGCGCCCCGCGGCCGCGCCGGCGGGCCCGGATCGCGAGCGCCACGAGCGGTGGTACGAGCACAAGGGCGCCCCATCCCCATGGCCCAAGCGCACCGGCAATCTGATCGGGCCAGCCAATACCGCGGTCCTCGAGCAGCGGCGGGAGAGCCCGCGCGGCGCGCTGCTCGGGTTCGCTGAGCACCGTAACCGGCTGCGGCGCGGTCCGCGCCACCCCGTAGCGACGCGCTGCGAGATCGAAATACGAATAGCGCACCTCGGGGAGCGTGAACGCACCGGCCGAATCCGGGACCACGAGATAGCTGAACGTCTTCGTGCCGGCGATGAACCCGTCCTGGGGTTCGAGCGCGACGTTCGTCTCCGCCGGATAGGCGCGGAAGCCCGTCGGCCAATGCAGGTCTGGAGCGGGCCAGAGCGATGCATTGCCGACGCCGTGCACCGTGGCCGTGACCGTCATGGGCTCGCCAACGCGAATCTCGAGCGGAGCAGCGGTCAAGAGCAGCGTGAATCCACTCCCCACCACGAGATCATCCGAATTGGGCCGTCCCTCTCGCGGCGGCGGAATCACGATGACCGCCAGCGAATCGGTACGCAGCGAGTAGCGCTCTTCGCGGCTGAAAATCGAAAACGATACGGGCAGGCCGTATTCGACCGAGGCGGGAGGGAGAACGAGACGACCAGGCACGAGCGGGAACAGCATGCCGTGGACCACGTACAGGTCCATCCACCGCCCCTGGACCAGCTTCGAACCAACCGGCTCGTCGATGCGCTCCTCGGGATACGACCAGCCACCCACCGGTACAGGCAGCGTGATGCGCGGCTGCGCGCGGAGTCGCAGCCGCAAGTCCCTCGGGAACCACGCGGCGACGAGCACGTCGAGCTGTTCACCCACGAGTACGGTGTCGCTCAAAACCAGCAGGGCCACCGACACGTCGTCATTGCGGGCGGGGACGCTCGCCCGGTCCACGAGATCGCGGGCCCGTGGACTCAGCGCGGCCGCCGGACCCGTGGCGGGATCCGCGATGATCGCGAGCGCGCGTGTGACGGCTTGGGCCGTTCCCTGGTGCACTTTGATGGGGGCAATGGCGATCGATCCGGGGTGCAGCACGCGCAGCATGAGCTCGCGTGTCACGGTGCGCTGCACCCCGCCGCTCGCCACGGACACATCGGCCGTCTCACGCGTGCGCACGAGACTGACGCCACCCAGCGTGGGCAGCTCGTAGGTTACCGGACGCGATGATTCGGTGCGCACCCGTATCGTGAGCGTCACGACATCCCCGACCGCCACGTGCGAATGATCCAGCGTAGCGGTCGCGCGAAGCGGACCACTATGCTGAAGCGCGAGCAAAATGAACGGGAGAATCACCAGTCCTTGATTGAGGGATCTGCGGTACGCTGCACGCGACTATTCTGATCGCGCCGCGCCCGCAATTCCTCGCGTCCAATCGAAGAGAGTATTTGATCCGCCTCGCCCTGAGTGAGCCCCTGCGGCCGCCGGGTGTCGTCTGGCGGCTCCGGGGGTTTCGGCGGCTCCGCGTTTTGCTTGCTGTTATTCTGCCCCGAGTCCCCACCCCCTCCGCCGCCACCCTGGCCCCCGCCCCCGCCCCCACCCCCGCCTCCCCCACCCCCTGACCGTCGCTGCACGGCAAGCTCGAGATTCCATTTGGCCGCGCTGTCACGGGGCTCGAGCAGCAACGCTTCACGGTAGGCTCGGACCGCCTCAGCGAGGCGGGCGTCGCGATGCACGCTGTCCGACTCCGCTTCCCGCAGTGCGACCAGGCCCAGATCGTAGAGCGAACGGAAGCGGACGTCGGGGTCGAGCGATGTGGCTGCCTTGGAGAGCAGCGCGCGAGCGCTGTCATGGTCTCCCGCGGCGAGCGCGGCGGCCCCCGCATTGTACCAGGCCGTGTCGTCCTGTTTGCGGCGCGCGGCTTCCGCGAGGTAGGCCCGGCGAGCTCGGCTCAGATCATGCTGATCCCAGGCTCGCTCGGCGGTGCTGCGCGGATAGAGCGAGTCCTGTGCTCGCGCCGGCGCCCAGCCGGTCAACGCGGCGAGGCAGAGCAGCGCGGCGGTGCGGCGCGTGAGTGCCTGAAACAGCAGCAGACCCACGGCGGTGAGCACCGGCACCCACGCGCGCGGACGCCCCCGGTCGGTGTGCGTCTCGGTCGAGCGGGCCCGCTTGTAGGACGCGACGAGATCTCGCACCGCTCCAGCCTGATCCGACAGGTCGGCGGCAACCTGGACACCTTGCGCCGCATTCGCCGCCGCGCCGAGAATGTCGTCGCGCCGGACCGTTTCGATCACTTCGCCGTCCTGGTCCTTCTGAAATCCCTCGACATTGTGGCGATCGTCGCGCACGGGGATGCGCGCGGGTGCGGTGCCGCCTTCGGCAACGAGGATCAGGTGCACACCGGCACCGTTCAGCTTCTGGGCCTGCTCGACAATCTTGGACACCGAATCGTGCGCCTCTCCATCCGTGAACACGACCAGCACCCGATCCGCGAGATCGTTCGTGGCGCGCAGCAGCTCGGCACCCTGCGCGAGCACGGGCGCGACGTCCGTCCCCCCTTCCGACGCGACGTCGGGATCGAGCGCGTCGAGATACAACATCAACGCCGACCCGTCCACCGAAAGAGGAGAAAGGATATAGCTCGAGCCTGCGAACGCGATCAGCCCCAGGCGGTCGCCATCGAGGTCCTGCACGAGTCGGCGCGCCTCGCGGACCTCGCGCCCGAGACGGCTGGGCCGAACGTCTTCCGCCAGCATGGAACGTGAGATGTCGAGAGCGATCACGACGTTCAGACCGCGCGTCTCGGTGACGACGGTCTCCTGACCCCAGCGTGGGCCGGCGAGCGAGACGGTGCCGAGGAACGCGGCCAGTGAGAGAGCCGTCGGGCCACCCCGGCCGGAACGGCGCGCGAGGCTCGCGGCCTGCTGCGACCAGAGCGCCGCCCGGCGAATGCGAACGCGGCGCGCCCAGGCCGCCCCGAACCAGACGGCGCCACCCACCAGGGGCGCGAGGGCGAGCACGAACGGCGCGTCGAACGTGATCATGGCACGCGCACCGCGAACGTTCCCGACAGCACGATCTCGAGCGCCAGTCCGAGGAGCCCGAGTCCAAGCGGGAGCCGATACGCCTCGTCGAAGCGGCGGTAGATCACGCGCTGGACCGCGGTCTTCTCGAGCCGATTGATCTGCGCAAAGATGTCTCTCAGCGTTTCGCTATCGGTGGCACGGAAGTACTGGCCTCCGGTGAGCGTCGCCATGTCCGTGAGCAGCCGCTCGTCGATTTCCACGGGGAGCGACTCGTACCTGAGGCCCTCCGGCCCCTCTCCCGTGGGTACGGGCGCCTCGCCTTCCGTGCCGACGCCGATCGCATAGATCCTGATCCCGAATGCCGCGGCCGCCTGCGCGGCCGTGCGAGGGTCTACGGTTCCGCGATTGTTGACCCCGTCGGTGAGGAGAATGATGACGCGCGACTTGCCGGGCGCGCGGCGCAACCGGTTGGCGGCGGTCGCGACCGCGGTGCCGATGGCCGTGCCGTCCTCGATCATGCCGATGTGCAGCCCCTGGAGCGCCTCATCGAGGACGGCGTAATCCGTCGTGATCGGCACCTGGGTGAGGGCCTGCGCCGCGAAGGCGACCAGCCCGATCCGGTCGGATGAGCGAGCCCGGACGAAATCGATCGCGGTCTGCTTGGCGACATCGATGCGGTTCGATGGGGCGAAGTCCTCGGAGAGCATGCTGCTCGATACGTCGACACACAGCACGATCGAAATTCCTTCGCTCCGCACCTCGCTCTTCGCCCCCCCGATTCGGGGACCGGCCGCCGCCAGGATCCACGCGGCCATGCAGGCACTGCGCAGTGCGAGCGGCAGCCGCGCGATCCACAATCGCTCGGCCACGCCGGCGGCGGGGCGGACGTCGCTCATCACCGTGCCCGGCAGCTCCGCGAGGCGCCGCCCCCTGAGCCACCACCACAGGGGGATGGCGAGGAGCGCAAGCAAGACCAGCGGACGGGCGAAGCTCATGGCGACGCGAGAGCGGGTGCTCCGGTTTCGAGCGCCTTGGCCAGGGCGCG